>NZ_JBFAHF010000001.1:0-569550 GCF_040654015.1 Nocardia sp. NPDC050799 | reverse complement strand
CGCGGGTCTCACCTACCGGGCGGGTGGTGGGTCCTGCGTGGGGTCCCCCCCCGCGCGGTCGCATACCCCGGACGCGGCGGCGGCCGCGTGTTGGCGTGGGCAACCCGGTGAGACCCAGATAGCTTGCGAGACATGTTCTTACGAGCGTGTGGATGTTCGGAGGAGACAACGGCGCGGATCGGAATCGGCCTGCCCTCAGCGGTCCCCGGGGCGACCCCGGACGCGATCGAGGCCTGGGCCCGCACGGTGAACGCGCGAGGTTCGCCGCACTCGGAGCCACCGATCGGCTCGTTTACGACAGCCTCGACCCACTGGTGACACTGGCGGCTGCCGCCGTGCACACCACCACCGCCGAGCTTGGTGAGCACCGTGCTGAACATCGGCTACCAGGGGAACCCGTTCGTGGTGGCCGGGCAGATCAGCTCCCTGGATCGGCTCGGCGACGGCCGGTTCACCGCGGGCCTCGGGTGGGCGCGTGACCGGTAGACCGCGTCCAGACTCACCGTGGTGAGGTTGGCCGTCGGATCGGCGGCCGAGGATCTGCTGCGCGAGACCGAGGGTGACCTCCGCCGCACGGCCGAGTAGAGCCGCGCCCTCGACGCGCGACACTCCAACAGGAACGGATCGAGGCCCCCCGACCGGGCGGCGTTACCACCTGCACCCGGCACCGAGGCGCACACTCCCGTGAACTACCACGCTTGCTCACCACGGCGACGGCACGTATCGTGCATATAGTCGAACTCGACTAATTGACCTGCCTCGAGAGGTGACCGTGACCCGGGAACTCCGCGCCATCGAAACACCGTTGACGCTGGCCGTGCTCACCCTGCTCGCCGAACGGCCCCGGCATCCCTACAACATGAAGACCACCCTCCGGGAAAGGCAGGTGGCCGAGGTGGTGAAACTGCGCGGCGGATCCCTCTACGACGCGATCGGCCGCCTCGAAAAGGCCGAACTGGTGTGCCGCACCGGTACCGCGCGCGCCGGAGCCCGGCCGGAACGCACCGTCTACCGGATCACCCAATCCGGCCGCGAACTGCTGGACACTCTGCTGGAGCGGTTCGTCGCCGAGCCGGTGAACGAATACCCGCGGTTCGTCGCCGCGCTGGCGCATCTCCCCGCGCTGGCGCCGCCGGTCGCGGCACGGCTCCTGCGCCGCCGGGCCGCATCCCTGCGCGAGCAGACGGCCGGCGCCGCCCGGCAACGGGAACAGTCCGCGGACCTCCCCCGGGCAGTCCTACTGGAATCCGAATACCTCGCCCATCTGCGCGCCGCCGAAATCGAGTGGCTGGAACGCACCGCGAGCGAGATCGACCACGGTATGCCGTGGCCGGACGCAGGAGCCGGACGGAACGACGACACGGAGCGACTGTGAACAACGACCGCATGCGGCGACGCCTCAAACCCCTCAATCGGGTGGTGGTGACCTTCCAGCGACTGGGCCTCGCGGTGGGCACCATGCGCGTCCTCTCGGTGCCCGGGCGCCGAACCGGGACACTACGCACCACCCCCGTCTCACCGCTGACCGTCGACGGGGTGATGTATGTGGTGGGTGGGTTCGACAACGCCGATTGGGTGCGCAACGCACGCGCCGCGGGGTGGGGCGTGCTGGCCGAGGGACGGCGCGGACGCCGGGTCGCGCTGGTGGAACTGCCGGTGGCCGAGCGTGAGCCGGTATTGCGCACTTTCCCGCGCCAGGTGCCGCACGGCGTGCGTTTCATGATCACCGCCGGCGCCGTCGAATCCGCCGACCCCGACGCTTTCGCCGCCGCGGCACCGCGCTGCCCGGTTTTCCGGGTCGAACCGATGCCCGGCGGCGGATCCACGGCAGGTGACTGACCCGCGAACCGCGACCACCCGCCGGCGGCAGCGGGGCCCGAGTCCGTGCTCCGTGCCCCGAGGTCGGGCGTGGCGTCGCACGGCCGCCGGGCGTCCCGATTCGCGATGGCGTTCACCGCGCCCCGTCCCCACGGGCACGCGGCGCGGTGACCGGATCGGGCGCCGGTGACCACGTACCGTGAAAACCCACCGCGCTCGGCGCGACGCGGACAGTTGGCGACACGCCAGAGTTGGACTCTGCCCGGTTCTATCGGTCGTGATCGCGAACGACAGGTTGGGAATGTGAATGCGGACATTCGCATATCGAGACGTCGAAGAACGGAGGTCGGTACCTATGACGGTGACCGATGACTACCTGGCCAACAACGCACGCTACGCGGAACAGTTCAGCGGTCCGCTCCCCCTGCCGCCCAGCAAGCACGTCGCGGTGGTCGCCTGCATGGACGCCCGGCTGGACGTCTACCGGATCCTGGGTCTGCGGGAGGGCGAGGCGCATGTCATCCGGAACGCGGGCGGCGTGGTGACCGATGACGAGATCCGCTCGCTGGCGATCAGCCAGCGGCTGCTGGGCACCACCGAGATCATCCTGATCCACCACACCGATTGCGGAATGCTCACCTTCACCGACGACGTTTTCAAACGCGGCATCCAGGATGAGACGGGTATCAAACCCACCTGGTCGGCCGAGGCCTTCTCCGATCTGAACGAGGATGTGCGGCAGTCGCTCCGGCGAATCGAAACCAGCCCGTTCATCACCAAGACCTCGTCGCTGCGCGGTTTCGTCTTCGACGTCGCCACCGGACGGCTCGACGAAGTCGGCGCCTGACCTACCCGCAACTGCCGCCCTGCTCCGTGCCGCGCGCACCGATGGTGTGCGCGGCACGGTCGTTCACAAGGCGCCGTTCGCGGCGAGCACCTCGAACGCGGTGTCGGCGCTGCGCCACAATACATCCAGCTCCGCGCGCACCGCGGGTTCGGCCCGCGGATCCTGCAGCGCCAGACCGTTGCCGAAGATCACCACATTGGCGCCCAGATCGGCCAGCCGCAACAGCGGGCCGGTGGCCACGCCCGCTCCCAGGACGGCATCGAGCCCCTCCCCCAGGAAGTAGAACCGCCACAGCGGGCCGAGATCGCCGCCGTAGAGCTCGCGGGTGAGATCGACGATGAGTGACCCGTGACTCGCGATCGCGTCGACGATCCGGAAGTGGTCGGGCGCATTGGCGGGCGTGGCACGGGTGGCGGCGACGGCATTGGACAGGTCGACGGTGAGGTGGGCGTTGTAGCCCGCCATCGCGACTCGGGCCGGTGACAGCTCGCAGCGGTGGGCGAGCCGGAAATAGTGGTTCCACTGGGGTTCGCCGGGCGCGCCGGTGAATTCCGCGTGCACAGTGCGCAGGAACCGAAGCAGCAGATCGAGACTGATGCGATGCGCCCATTCCGGGTCGTCGAACGCGGCCGGATCGCGTTGCAGCGGCATCACCGCGGCCTGTTCGACCGCGTCGAGTCCCAGAGCGAGCAGGCCACGCCGATCCCGGTGCGCCACCAGGATCTCGGTGATCCGCCGATGCCGTTCGACCGCCCGTTCCAGCCGGTCCAGCGACGAACCGCCGCCCGCGTCGTCACTCGTGGACGTATCGGACAGTTCGACGATCTCGGCGAGTTCCGCGGCCGACAGCGGTGTGCCACAGGCGGTATCCAGCTCGGATGCCGCGGCGCGCACCGCACCGCCCAGGGCCGCCATATTGGCCAGGAACACCGCCGTGAGAACGACGACGAGGTATCTCGACCGCACCGGACGCTGGCTTGACATACCCTGCTTCGCTTTCATTCGGCGGCGGACGATTGAGCCGTGAAATCCGGCTAATGCGCTGGATCCGGGCCAGCGGTGTTTCGGGTGAGCCGCCCCTGCCGGGCGCGCGCCCGAGCCTAGCCCAGCCGCCGCCCCGACCCGCCCTCCCGCCTGTGGGAGCGGCCGGTCGGCCTGCCGCGCGGGACGTCAGCCGCGGAACGCGCGCCGGTAGGCCGCGGGGGTGGTGCCGAGCAGTGTGTGGAACCGCCGCCGCAGATTGGTGGCGGAGGTGAGCCCGACCCGGGCGGCGATCGCCTCGACGGGCAGATCGGTCTCCTCGAGCAGCCGGCGCGCCGCGGTGACCCGCTGGGTCAGCAGCCAGCGCCCCGGGCTGGTACCGAGTTGATCGTCGAATCGGCGGGCCAGAGTTCGCGACGAGACCCCCGCCCGGCCGGCCAGATCGGACAGTGTGATGGGCCGATCGAGGTGGGCGATGCTCCAGTGCAGCAGAGCAGCGACGGATTCACCGGTGGTGTGCGGGGTGACCGGCGCGGGCACGAACTGGGCCTGCCCGCCTTCCCGGTGCGGTGGCATGACCATGTGCCGGGCGAGTTCGGACGCATACGACGCGCCTTGATCGCTGCGCACCAGGTGCAGGCACAGATCGATACCGGCGCCCGCCCCCGCGCTGGTGGCGATGTCTCCGTGGTCCACGTACAGCACACCGGGTTCCACCTGGACCCGAGGGAAGTGGATTCGCAGTTCATCGGTGCGGGCCCAGTGGGTCGTCGCGGTCCGTCCGTCGAGCAGCCCGGTCTGTGCCAGCGCGAACGCGCCGGTGCAGATCGAGACCAGGCGCGCTCCCCGCGCGGCGGCCGCGCGCAACGCCTCCAGCACGGCGGGTGACACCTCCGCGGTGAACGGCAGCCAGCCGGGGATCACGACCGTATCCGCGGTCGCCATGGCCTCGAGGCCCGCCGACACCCGCATCGTGTACCCGGCGGTGGTCGTGACCTCGCCCGGGTGTTCGGTACAGACCAGGAAGTCGTAACGGCCGGGCAGCCCTTCGCGCGGTGTACCGAAGACTTCCGCCACACAACCGAGTTCGAACGGGGCCTGCGGCGGTGTCACCAGGGCGGCGACGCGATGCCGTCCGGCCGGGCCGGCCCACCGATCAGTCATGACAGGAAAGTACTCGAGGATGACCTTCCTGACACTGGCACCCCTCGCCGCCGGCTCGGCATGCTGGCCGTATGACCGTCACCCCGCACTTCGAAAACGGCCCGGCCATGCCCGGTTACGCCTGGTCGGCCCTGGCCGACGCGCCCGTCCGGGAGCTGTTTCCCGGTATCCGCCTGCGCTCGCTGTGGTCCGGCCCGGGCGGTGCCTCGGCCCATGTTCTGGAGATGACACCCGGCAGCCGGTGGGAGGGCGTCGATGTGCACCGGCCCGGGCCGGAAGAAGTGTTCGTGGTGTCCGGCACCTTCAACGACGGCGTCCGCGATTACCCGGCCGGCTCGTTCATTCACGCACCGGCCGGATCCTGGCACATACCGCAGACCGTGACGGGTTGTGTGCTGTTCGTTTTCTATCCCGAGGGCTGACCTACCCCCGTCAGCGGGACGCGATGAGTTCCAGCGTCTCCTCCAGGACGGTGAGCGGGACCGCACTCGGGACCAGGATGAACTCGTCCAGCCCGGCTTCCTCGGCGGCGTCGAGCGTGCGGTGCAGCGCCGCGGCGTCGTAGGTCTTCATCGAGGAAGCCGCTCCCGCAGCCGCCTCGCCGCCGAGGAAGCCCAGGTACTCCGCGGTGAAATCGCGCAGAACCTCCTCGGGCTCGGGCACACCGAGCGCGTAGAAACACCCGCTCACCAGTCGCGGCGCGTCCCGGCCCGCCTCGGCCCAGGCGCGGCGGGCGGCCTCGGCGGACCAGCGGATCTCGGCGGGCACCCCGCCCACGCTGAACGCCACGACTCCGTCGGCCCACCGGGCGGCGCGCGCGAGCGATTTCGGGCCGAGGGCGCCGGCGAGCACGGGCGGGCCGCCGGGCTGCACACACGGCGGCCCGAGCGGATCACCTCCGGCGACGGCCGGTTCCCCCGCCCACAGCGCGCGCAACTCGGCGACCGCGCGATCCAGCCGATCGTGGCGGCGCTCGAATCCCGCACCGAGACTGCGATAGTCGTCGCCACGACCTCCGACGCCCACACCGAGAGCGAAGCGTCCCGCGGACAGCACATCGATCGTCGCGGCCTGTTTGGCAACCAACGCCACCGGATGGGCCGGCAGCACCGACAGGTTCGCGAAGATCCGCACCCGTTCGGTGACCGCGGCGGCCGCGGCGAGGGTAGTCCACATCTCCTGATTGTGGAAGGTCATCCGCTCGCCGCACGAAATACTGGCGACGGGCCCCTGCTCGGCGAGCCGGCACCAATCGACGGTGGCCGCCCGGTGGTAGCCGCGGCACATGGTGGGTAGTGCGATCCCGATATCCATCGCCCCAGCATCGGGCAACCGCGCCCGCTTAGCAAGAACAGGTTCTAGTTTTGTCCGGGCCCGGGCCGCGGCCGGCGTTAGATGCCTCCTCCCCCGGGCCGCGCGCACGCTCGCCCGGTTGGGCCGGCCGGGCGGCCGGGCGCCCGCGACGCGGGTAGGGTGAACGCGAAAGTCGGCAAGGACGGCGGGCGCGCGTGATGCCGACCCGTCGGCCGGTGAAGCGACACCCGTGCACAGATCGGTGAGGAAATGACGGCAAACGCCGCCACACACGTTGTTCCTGTCGACCGGACCGAGGTCTCCGCGTCTCCCGAGGCCCCGGCCCGTGCCGCACGCCACAGCGACTACGCGGTGCTGCTGCGGCAGGTGCGCGACGCGGGCCTGCTGGACCGGCGCCCCCGGTACTACCTCTGGAAGGGCGGGGCCGCACTGCTGGCACTGGCCGCCGGATGGACCGCGTTCGTCCTGATCGGCGACTCGTGGTGGCAGCTGGCCACGGCCGTCTTCCTCGCCGCGCTCTTCGCTCAGTTCGCCTTTCTCGGCCACGACGCGGGGCACCGGCAGATCGCCGGCAGCCGGCGGGCGGACTACCTGCTCGGCGCGATTTTCGGCAATCTCGCCATCGGCGTGAGCATCGGCTGGTGGACGAGCAACCACAACCGTCACCACGCGCATCCCAATACCGAGGACGCCGATCCCGACATCATGGGCGTGCTGGCGCATTCGAGTGTCCGGGCACGCGCCGCGCGCGGCCTACGCCGGGTGATCTTCCGTTACCAGGGTTGGCTCTTCTTCCCGATGCTGCTCCTGGAGGGCTTCAGCCTGCACTTCTCGAGTGTCCGGGCAATCGTGCGGCGCGATATCCCCCGGCGCGGCCTGGAGGCCGCGCTACTGGCCGCGCACGCCGTGGGGTACCTCGGCATCGTCTTCCTGGTGCTCCCGCCACTGCACGCCCTCGGCTTCATCGCCGTACAGCAGGGTCTGTTCGGGCTCTACATGGGAACCACGTTCGCGCCCAACCACAAAGGTATGGCGGTACTCCCGGCCGGCGATACGACGGACTACCTGCGCCGCCAGGTCCTCACCTCCCGCAACGTCCGCGGCGGAGTCGTGATCGATACCGCCTTCGGTGGCCTCAACTACCAGATCGAACACCATCTGTTCCCCTCCATGCCCCGGCCGAACCTCCGGCGGGCCCAGCCGATCGTCGCGAAATACTGCGCGGAAATCGGCGTGCCCTACTGCGAGACGGGCCTGTTCGACTCCTACGCCCGGGCCCTCGGACACCTGCACACCGTCGGCCGGGCGGCCGGACCCGAGCGGTCCGGATAGCCGGCGACCCGCACGAACGGCTACTTTCCGGCTCGGGGCGGTATTCAGCGGGACCGTGGTCCGGCGGTGACGGGCAGGGCGGTCAGGCCGTGCAGCACCAGTCCCTTCCGCGCCACCGCCGGCCCCGCCTGCGTCAGCCCCGGGAACGCACGCAGCAGCGCGGGGAAAGCGAGCTGGGCTTCCAGCCGGGCCGGCGGCGCGCCCAGGCAGTAGTGCACGCCGCCGCCGAACGACAGCGGCGGTTCGCCCGCCCGGTCCAGGCGCAGTACGTCCGGCTCGGCGAAGACCTCGGGATCCCGATCGGCCGCGCCCGGCAGCAGGACGACGCGCTGTCCGGCGGGCAGCGTCAGACCACCGCTGTACAGTTCCTCCGGCGCGGTGCGGGAGGTGAGCAGCTACACCGGGGAGTCGTAACGCAGCAGCTCCTCGGTCGCCGTACCGGCCGGCTCGGGGTTGTCCCGTAACAATGCCGCCTTCCCACACTCCGTCCACGGCCGAATCCGCCACGGGCTCAATCGCATACGGCACCGTTCGAGGCAGAACCCACCAGTCGCGAATACTTGGCGAGCACCCCGCGGGTATAGCGGGGCGGCAGCGGCGCCCAGCCTTCACCGCGGCCGGTGAGCGTCGCCGGATCCACGAGCAGGTCCAGAGTGCCCGCGCCGACGTCGAGGCGGATACGGTCACCGTCCCGGACGAATGCGATCGGGCCACCGTCGACCGCCTCCGGGGCCACATGGCCGACACACAGACCGGTCGTACCGCCGGAGAACCGTCCGTCGGTCAGCAGCAGGACATCCTTGCCGAGTCCGGCGCCTTTGATCGCCGCCGTGATGGCCAGCATCTCCCGCATCCCGGGGCCACCCTTGGGCCCCTCGTAGCGGATGACCACCACATCGCCTGCCGAGATGGTCCCGTCTTCGAGGGCGTCCATCGCGGCCCGCTCCCGGTCGAAAACCCGTGCGGTGCCCTCGAAGACATCGGATTCGAAACCGGCCGATTTGACCACGGCGCCACCGGGCGCGAGCGAACCGCGCAGGATGGTGATACCGCCGGTCGGGTGGATAGGCGCCGACAGCGCGCGCACCACCTTGCCGTCCGGATCGGGCGGCGCGATATCGGCCAGGTTCTCGGCCACCGTCCGGCCCGTGACGGTGAGGCAGTCACCGTGCAGAAGTCCGGCATCCAGTAGCGCTTTCATCAGCACGGGCACACCGCCCACCCGGTCGATATCGGTCATCACGTGCCGGCCGAACGGTTTCACATCGGCCAGATGCGGGACGCGCCGGCCGACCCGGGCGAAATCGTCGAGGCTCAGCGCCACGCCGGCCTCGTGCGCGATCGCCAGCAGATGGAGTACGGCATTGGTGGATCCGCCGAATGCCATCACCACCGCGATGGCGTTCTCGAACGCCTCATGGGTCAGGATGTCGGACGTGGTGATCCCGCGCCGGATCAGTTCGATCACGGCCTGCCCGCTGCGCCGGGCATAGCCGTCGCGCCGGCGGTCGGTGGCCGGCGGCGCCGCGCTGCCGGGCAGCGACATCCCCAGCGCTTCGGCCGCGCTGGCCATCGTATTCGCCGTGTACATTCCACCGCAGGCGCCCTCACCGGGGCAGATGGCCCGCTCGATCGCGTCCACATCGGCCCTGCTCATGAGGCCGCGCGAACAGGCGCCCACCGCCTCGAAGGCGTCGATGATGGTCACCTCACGTTCGCTGCCGTCGGACAATTTCGCGATACCGGGCAGGATGGAACCGGCGTAGAGGAATACGCTCGCCAGGTTCAGCCGGGCCGCGGCCATGAGCATGCCGGGCAGCGATTTGTCGCAGCCCGCGAGCAGCACCGACCCGTCGAGCCGTTCGGCCTGCATCACGGTCTCCACGCTGTCGGCGATCACCTCGCGCGAGACCAGCGAGAAGTGCATTCCCTCGTGCCCCATCGAGATACCGTCGGAGACCGAGATGGTGCCGAACTGCATCGGAAAACCACCGGCGGCGAATACGCCGTCCTTACATCCGCCGGCGAGCCGGTCGAGCGACAGATTGCACGGCGTGATCTCATTCCACGAGGAGGCCACGCCGATCTGGGCCTTACCCCAGTCGTCGTCGCCCATACCGACCGCGCGCAGCATGCCGCGGGCCGCGGTCTTCTCCAGCCCGTCGGTGACATCGCGGCTGCGCGGTTTCATATCGGGAGCATTCGGTTCGGAAGCCACGGGCCCATTATTCTCCTACGGCCCCGGAACACCGTCGGACCACGCCCGCGACCGCCCGTCTTCCCCGCGTAGGTGGGGTGGCGGCGCACAGTGATTTCAGCTCGGTGTACATGCCGCGGGTGCGCACCCCGATGATCGCACCCAATGCACGACACGGCGGCGCGGACTCCCGAGCAGGGCGCGCAAATCATCTGCCGCACACTCAGGACCGGCCGCGGCATATCGGACCGCTCCTCGGCCGGATGGCCGCCCTCGTCGAGGTTGCACGGCTACCGTGATCCGGTGCACAGTCCCGAACTCCCCTGCCGGGTCATCTTCCTCAACGGAACATCGAGCTCCGGTAAGACGACACTGGCCCGGGCCATCCAGGACGAGAGCGATATTCCGTTCGTCTACTGGGGAATCGACACTTTGTTCGAGCTGGTTCCGCCGAACTGGGGTGGCGGCCGGGACGGCCCGCGCAGCCGCGACGGCTTCTGGTACGACCGGACGGGCCACGACACGGAGGGCCGGCCGACGGTGGTCATCCGCTATGGCGGCGTCGGACGCCGAATGTTGCGCTCGGCGTGTGCCGCGGCCGCCGCGTTCGCCCACGGCGGCGATCATCTCGTCGTCGACGAGATGCTGCTGACCCCGGACCTGCTACCGATGTGGCTGGACGCTCTGTCCGGTCTCGAGGTCCAACTGGTCCGGGTCACCTGCCCACCGGCTGTCGCCGACCGGCGGGAACTGGCTCGCGGCCACCCGGCCGGGTTGGCGCGGGGCCACCTGGCGACCGTCCACGCGCACGGTCACCCCTACGACACGGTGGTGGACACCACCGCGGGGACTCCCGCCGAATTGGCCCGGGCCGTGTTGCGCCGGAAGCGGACCGTGCTCGGGTGACGCCGAACCTCATGTCGCCGGGGGGCCGCCGGAAGCGAGGACCGGGGTGAGGAGATCCGCTATCTCGCGGGTGTGCTCGTCGAGGTAGAAATGACCGCCCGGGAACAGCCGGACCGCGAAGTCACCGCTCGTGTACTCACGCCACCGCGCCAGTTGCTCCGGGGTCGTCGTCGGATCGGAGCGCCCGAGCAGGGCGACGATATCGCAGCGCAGCCGCTCGCCTTCCTGATACCGATACGTCTCGACCGCTCGATAGTCGTTGCGTACCGCGGGCAGCACCATGTCGGCGAGTGCGGGCTCGTCGCGCAGAATCGTGACCGTGGCCGGGTCGTTCGCGAGTCGCTCGAGTTCGCCGATCAGATCGGCGTCGGCCCCGCGGTGCAGCGTGCCCTGGTCGGTGAACGCCGGATCCGGGCGCCCGGAGACGAACAGCGCGGCAACCGTCCGCCCGCGCGCCTCGAGCCGCCGGGCCGTTTCGAACGCGACAGTGGCCCCCATACTGTGCCCGAACAGCACCGGACTCCCGTAAACCCGGGAGTCGGTGGCCGCGACGATATGGTCGGCGAGATCGGTGATCGAGGACACGAACTCCTCCCCGATCCGGTTCTGGCGCCCCGGATACTGCACCGCGTAGACCGACGGGCCGGGCCCGAAGCTCGCCGCGAGGCCCCGGTAGCTCGTGGCCGAACCGCCGCCGGGCGGGAAGCAGACCAAGGCGGGATATCCGGTGCGGCCCGGCTTCAGTTCGCGCAGCCAGCGCTCCTGCTCGCCGTCGTTCGGCACTGGAATCTTCCTCTCGCTCGCCACCGACGCCCGCGGACCTCATCGATCCGGTCCGGTGTCGAGCGTCCCACAGAGGCGGGAAAGCGAGCGCAGGCGGCGCGCGGGAGCCGGGCGCCCGCTACGTCCGGCCCCGGCGGCAGTGCGGCGGTCCTGCCTACTTCGGCTCGATGAGCTGGATCTCCAGTTCGATCTTGACCGCGTCGCTCAGCATCCCGGGCAACGCTCCCCCGACACCGAACTCCGTGCGTTTGATGGTGCCGGTCGCGGAGAAACCGGCGTGCCGTTCGCCGCTGGGACCGAAGTCGCCGATACCGCCCCATTCGACGTCCAGGGTGATCGGCCGGGTGACCTCGCCCAGCGTGGCCTCACCCGGCACGGTGAACGATTCGGCGATACGGACCGGTTCGACGGCCCGGAAGGTAAGGGTCGGGCGGTTGGCGACATCGAGGAAATCGGCGGTGCGTATATGGGCGTCCCGGTCGGGGTTGCCGGTGTCGAACGAGTCGAGATGAACGGTCGCGCCGAGGGTCGCTGCGCCGGACCCGTCCACGACGAACTCGGTCTCGAAGCGGGTGAAGCCGCCGCGCACCTTGGCGATACCGAGATGCCGCACGGTGAAGGCGATCGAGGAGTGCGCGCTGTCGAGTGCCCAGGCGCCGGGACGCAGGGTGGTATCGGTGGTTTCCGGTGGTGTGGTCATGTCATCGACCATCGCCGGACCGGGGTCCGGTAACCAGACCCCCGTTATCCTGGACCTGGCAAGGCGCGGCTGCGCGGCCCGGAACAGGGCACGATGGTCCTATGACCCGAAGCGCATTCGCGGAGTTCCTGGTCAGACGCCGCGCCGAACTGCGACCCAGCGATATCGGACTGCCCGCGGGCAGGCGCCGGCGCACCCCGGGGCTGCGGCGCGAGGAGGTGGCCGTCCGGGCGGGCGTCAGTGCCGATTATCTGGCCCGGCTCGAACAGGGCCGGGACACCAATCCCTCGATAGCGGTGGTGGAAGCGCTGGCCACCGCCCTGCTGCTCGACGAGCGGGAGCGCAGCACCTTCGGCTGGCTCGCATTGACCAGCAGTAACGAGTCGCGCTGCCCGGAGCCCACCGATGAGCAGGACCAGGTGCCCGAGACGATCGAGGCAGTGCTGCGAGCCCTGGCGCCCACCGCGGCATTCGTCCTGGGCAGGCGCCTGAATGTGCTGAGCTGGAACGCGGCCTGGGAGGATTTCGTCACACCGCTGGGTCTGTTGGACGACCGGGACACGGTGAATCTCGCCCGTTACGTCTACGGGCATCCGATGGCCCGGAAAACGCTGCGGAACTGGGCCGAGGCCGCCGATACCTTCGCCGAGACCCTGCGCCGCGCGAGTCTGCGCTGGCCCGGCGACGCCGGCCTGCGGGAGACCATCGACACCCTGCACCGGATTCCGGAGTTCGCGGCACGCTGGCGTCCGCAGGGCCCGGGTCACCCGGTCGCGCCGGCCCTGCGTTTCGACCACCCGCAGCTGGGTGCGGTCGACGTCCCGTTCGAGACGCTGGAGAGCGGCCAAGAGCAGAGCGTGGTGGTCTGGCTCGTGGCCCGCGCTCCCGTCTCCGGTCAGACGCTGCGCCTGGTGCCACCACGGGCCGCCGGGCAGTAGACCGCGGGGCGAGCGCACCCGGACGGCGCGGCGAGGCCGCCGGTCACGCCGCCCGGCGAGGTGTGCGATACCGGCGGCACGTTCCGATGCGGCAGGTTCGACATTCGCCGGACGGCTCGCTCCCCGGGGCTGCGCCGTGAACCCACGATGCCCTCGGCCGGGCACGGGACGACATCGCACGGGTGGATCGAGAGGATCGAATTCGGGTGGGCGGCCACCGGAACGACTGCGGCAGATGAGATCGACAGTGGAAGAGGCGATTCCAGACCCCTTTCCACCATCAATCTATAGCGCACCCGGGGCCTTGCGGCAAGGCCCGGGTGATGCCGCAGAATCGTCCGGTCGGAAGCCGGGAAGCGCACCCGGCCGCCGCGACAACGCAGCGATCGTCGAACGAAGTGAGGGCATATGACGGACCGGGGATACGAAGACGAGCTGCAATCCGAACGGGCCTACGTGGACGAGCTCTACGCCCGGCTCGATGCCGAACGCGCCCGGGCGAACGGGAGATACCACGCGGCCCTGCGCGGGAACGGCACCACCCTGCTGGAACGTGATGCCGAGGTCCGGGCGCTGGCCAAAGAGGTGAAGCGACTGGACGTGGCGGACAACACACTGTGTTTCGGCCGGTTGGACTCGGTGGCGGGCGAGGTCTCCTATATCGGGCGGATCGGCCTCTACGACGAAGCGAACGAATACGAACCCCTGCTCTTGGATTGGCGGGCGCCGGCCGCGCGCCCGTTCTACGTCGCGACCGCCGCCAGCCCGGAGAACATGCGGCGCCGCCGCCAGTTCCATTCCCGCGGGCGCCGGCTGGCCGAGTTCACCGACGAGGTGCTGGGGCGCCCCGGGGGCGACCTGCGCGGTGATGCCGCCCTGCTTGCGGCGGTCGCCGCGCCGCGTGGCGAGGGAATGCGCGATATCGTCGCCACGATCCAGGCCGAACAGGACGAGATCATCCGGCTGGACCATCCCGGTGTGCTGGTGATCGAGGGCGGTCCCGGTACCGGGAAAACCGTGGTCGCGCTGCACCGTGTCGCGTACCTCCTCTATACACAGCGGGAGCGCATCGAGCGTCACGGTGTGCTGGTCGTCGGACCCAACCCGGCCTTCCTGCACCACATCGGCCGGGTGCTGCCCTCGCTCGGCGAATCCGATGTGGTCTTCATGACCACCGGTGACTTCGTGCCGGGCCTGCGGGTCACGGCCGAAGACGCGCCGGAGGCGGCGCGGGTCAAAGGGTCGCTGCGGATCCTGGATGTACTCGCCGCGGCGATCGCGGATCGGCAGCGGCTACCGGACCAATCGCTGCCCATCGAACTGGCGGACGTGACCGTGCGCATCGATGCCGGGACCGCCGAATGGGCCCGGGAGGAGGCGCGGGCCAGCGAACTACCGCACAACGAGGCTCGGGCGGTGTTCCGCGAGATCGTCACCTATGTGCTCACCGAACGGGCAATCGGCCGGATCGGCCGGGGATGGCTGACCCGTGACGACACAGCGGCATGGGAGGACATGCGCAAGGATCTGATCGCCGAACTCGCGGACAACTCCGCGTTCACCGGGGCGCTGGACCTGCTCTGGCCGGTCCTCACCCCGCCGGACCTGCTGGCGTCGCTGTACTCGTCCCCCGAGCGGTTGCGCGCGGCGGGCGCCGACCCGGCCCTGTTCCGCACCGCGGGCACGGCCTGGACCGTCTCGGACGTGCCGCTGCTCGACGAGCTGGCCGACCTGCTGGGTGGAGGCGATCCGGATGAGCGAGCCGCCGACCGTGCACGCGCGGCCGAGGCCCAGTACGCCGCGGGCGTACTGGACATCATGATCGACCGCACCGACATGATGGACGACGAGGACCACCTGTTCGCGCAGGACCTCCTCTACGCCGAGGACCTGGCGGATCGCTTCCTCGAACGCGATACCCGCGAACTCGTCGAACGCGCTGCCGCCGACCGGAACTGGACCTACCGGCACGTGGTGGTCGACGAGGCCCAGGAACTGTCCGAGATGGATTGGCGTGTGCTGATGCGACGCTGCCCGGGCCGGTCCTTCACCATCGTCGGCGATCTCGCGCAACGCCGGTCGGCGGCGGGCGCGCGGTCGTGGGACGCGGTATTGCGGCCGTATGTACCGGGCCGGTGGGTGTACCGGTCGCTGACCGTGAACTACCGCACCCCGGCGGAGATCATGACCGTCGCCGCCGCGGTACTGGCCGAGTTCGCACCCGGGATCGAGCCACCGGAGTCGGTGCGCGCCTGCGGTAGCCGGCCGTGGTCCAGGCAGGTGACCGAGGAGGAGTTGCCGGACGCCGTGGCCGAGTTCGTCGAGGCGGAAGCGGGCCGCGAAGGCACCAGCGTGGTGATCGGCCCACCGGATGTACCGGGCGCGGTCGCGGCGTCGGAGACCAAGGGCCTCGAGTTCGACGCCGTCCTGGTCGTGGAGCCGGAACGGATCCTCGCCGACGGACCGCGGGGCGCGGCCGAACTGTACGTGGCCCTCACCCGGGCCACCCAGCGGCTCGGTGTCCTGCACCGGCAGCCGCTGCCGGCGGCGCTGCACGGGCTCACCGACGCCGGGACACCGATCCCGGCCGGGGGACGGCCGAACGGGCGGTGACCGCCGGGTACGCGCCCGGCACCTACCGCTTGTTCAGCCGGCCCGCGTCGACGGGCACGACCGTACCGGTGACATAGCGGGCCTCGTCGGAGACCAGCCGGGCGATGGCATGGGAGACGTCGAGCGGTTCCACCAGATCGACGGGCATCGCATTGGACAGTGCCCGTGGCAGTTCCGGGGCGTGCGGCCACGCTCACGGTCCGTTCCGACAGCGCCGCGACAACAGCCGAGCTCACCGGTGCCGAGACCGAACCGCTCTTCCTGGCCGGGGACTTCCGGCCGCAGGTGGTCGGGGTGTTCAGCGATCTGACCACCTCGGCCGGCGCCAGTGTCGAGGTGGAAGTCGACAGCCGGTTCACGGTCGCCCCGACGTTCACCAAACGCGCCGCGACCGTGCTGGCGGTGGTGCTGGCGGCGTTCGCCCTGATCGCACTGCTACGGCTCGACCGGTCCGACGGACGCCGGATCCGGCGTCTCGTCCCACAACGCTGGCGCACCTTCACCGGTATCGACGCGGGGGTCCTCGCGACCCTGCTGCTGTGGCATTTCATCGGCTCCACCACCTCCGACGACGGCTACCAATTCGGTATGGCCCGCACCTCGCTGGTCTCCGGTTATATGGCCAACTACTTCCGGTTCTTCGGGGTGCCGGAGAACCCGGTCGGTACGCCGCCCTACGACGTGATCGCGCAGCTGACCGAGATCAGTATCGCCAGTCCGTGGGTGCGCCTGCCCACCCTACTGGCTCACCCTGAGCCGTGAGGTGATCCCGCGGCTCGGCGCCGGGCTGCGCGTGACCGCGTTGTGGTCGGCACCGGCGCGCTGGGCTTCCTGGCCATCTGGCTGCCCTACAACAACGGGCTGCGACCGGAACCGGTGATCGCGGTCGCCGTCCTGCTCACCTGGGTCTTCGTCGAGCACGCCATTGCGAGCAGACGCCTGCTGCCGTATGCCATCGCGATCCTGATCGCGTCATTCAGTCTGACCGCGGCGCCGTCGGGGGTGATCTGTTTCGCGCCGCTGGCGGCCGGTGCGCGCTCGGTGGTGCGGTTCGGCATCCGGCGGGCCCGCGCTATGGCAGCCGCCACCGCACGACGTGGCGCGGATATCGGATGGCCCACACGGATTTCCGTCTACGGAGCATTACTGGCCCCGCCGACCGCGGCCGCAACCCTGGTGCTGGTCTTCGCCTTCGGCGTCCAACCGCTGTCGGCGATGCTCGAGATGACCCGGGTGCATAACGCGGTCGGCCCGTCGGTGCCCTGGTTCGACGACTACCAGGCCTATCAGCGGCTGTTCACCGCTACCGCCGACGGTTCCATCGGACGCCGTTTCGGGGTCGTCGCGATGTGGCTCGGGCTGCTGGTGTGCGCCTTCGTACTGTTGCGCAAGGGCGGGCGCATCCCCTTCGTCACCTCGGGCCCGGCGAAACGCCTGCTCGGAATCACCTTCGGGGCGATGCTGCTGATGGCGACCGTGCCCACGAAGTTCACCCACCACAACGGTGTCTTCGCCGGGCTGGCCGGCGCCGTCGCCGTGGTCACCGCGGTGGCGGTGGGTCCGACGGTGATGCGGGCGCCGCGGTACCGCGCGCTGTTCGCCGCCATCGTGGCGGTGGCGCTGGCGCAGATCTTCACCGGCGTCAACAAATGGTTCTACGCGTCCGGCCACGGTATTCCGTGGTGGGATACGGCTCCGGCGATCGGCGGCGTCGGGATGAGCGAGATATTCCTGACCGTCGCCGTGCTGTGCCTGGCGCTCGCCGGATGGTGGCATCTGCGGGCACCGGAACCGGGTACCCCGCACCGGGTTTCGCCGCGCGCCTGGCGGCTGGTGAAGATTCCGCCGTTGACGGTGGCGGCGGCCGTGATCGTGATCTTCCAGGTGGGTTCCTTCGCTACCGCCGCGGCCACCCAGTATCCGGCGTTCTCCCTGGCCCGCTCGAATGTCGATGCCGTACTGGGGAAGCCGTGCGGACTGGCCAACGATGTCCTGGTCGAATCCGACCCGAATACCTCGATGCTCCCGCCGCTGACCGGTGACGCCGCCACGACGTTCGCGGCGGACGCCGATGGCTTCGTCCCGGGCGGGGTCGCCGATGTCACGTCCGACGACGATCAGCCCGCGGACGACAACAGCCTCGCCGATGCCCTGAGCGATACCTCCGACGGCACCTCGGTCACCCAGACCGACGGCGCGCCACTGCCGTTCGGGCTGTCGAACACCACCCCTGTCCTCGGTACCGCCGGTCAGCAGGAATCGGCCGAACTGAGCACCGGCTGGTACCGGCTGCCCGACCCGGCCGACCGCGCCGGGATCATGGCCATCACCGCGGCGGGCCGGTTCCGGGCGATCACCCAGGACGGCGAGGTCATGCCGGGACAACCCGTCGATATCGAGTACGGTGTCATGGATCCGGCGTCCGGGGCCCGTTCGCTCGGGCAGGTGATCCCCATCGATATCGGCCCGACGCCGTCGTGGCGCAATCTGCGTGTTCCACTCGACGAGATTCCGGACCGGGCCGATGTGGTCCGGATCGTCGTCGAGGACAGAACACTCGATCCCGAGCAGTGGATCGCCCTGACCCCGCCACGGATTCCGCAGACGCGCACGCTCGACGAGTTGATCGGTTCCGACCAGCCGGTGCTGCTCGACTGGGCGGTAGGCCTGCAGTTCCCGTGCCAGCGCCCGTTCGATCACAAGGACGGCATCGCCCAGGCGCCCGGCTGGCGCATCCTGCCCGACCGTCCCGCCGCGAACACCACCAACCTCTGGCAACGCCACGACGGTGGTGGGCCGCTGGGCTGGAGTCGCCAATTGCTGCGCTCCCAGACTTTGGCCACCTATCTGAAGGACGACTGGAGTCACGATTGGGGGCAGTTGCAGCGGCTGACGCCCGTGGACACCTCGGCCCGCCCGGCCGCGCCGAGCGTCACCCGGGAAGTACATTCCGGGCTGTAGAGTCCCGGCCCCATCAACGTCACCTGGTAAGCGGAGTCGCCGGGCCTGCGCCGGCCGCCGATATTTCGGCGACCAACACCGCGCTGTTCCGGAAGAACACGCGACACAACAAGACTGGAACGTGTGCGTTCACGAATTTGCGCGGCGATCCCTGATACTTGTCGCGTGCAGATTCCGAGATCCGATCGAAATCTATTGGTGCGCGCCTTCGGCGCCGTACTCCTCGGCAGTATCGCCGGGGCATCCGTGATCGGCGTGAGCCCTGCCGTGGCCGCGCCCATCTACCCCCTACCCGATCCCGATCCGTTTTATGCCGCGCCAGACGATATCTCCGGTAAATCGCCCGGGGAGGTGCTGGAAACCCGGAAGATGGCCCCGCTGCCGATGTTCCCGGGGTCCACGGTGACCCTGGTGAAATTCCGCTCGGCCGATTCGACGGGCCGACCGATCGCGGCGACCACCACCGTGCTCACGCCGCAGCGGCGTGCTCCCGGCGGACCGTTGCTGTCCTATCAACACATCATCAACGGGCTCGGCACCCGCTGTGCGGTCTCCCGGGTGCTCTACAGTCCCGACCCCGCTCTGCAGGCCCGCGAGGCCACGGCATTGAACGCGGTCCTGGTCCGCGGCTGGAGTGTGGCGCTGCCCGACCATCTCGGTCCGACATCCGCCTACGGTGCGGCCAGGCTGGGCGGTCAGATCACCTTGGACGGCATCCGCGCGGTCCGCGCGGCCGGTCTGGGCCTGCGCGACAGCCGCGTCGCCATGGCCGGTTACTCCGGCGGCGGCATGGCCACCGGCTGGGCGGCCGCGCTCGCCCCGGACTATGCGCCCGAACTGGATATCGCGGGTGCCGCGATCGGCGGTGTGCCGATGAATCTGGTGCGCATGATCGAAGCCGTGAACACCGAACCGCATCCGGCCTTCGGCCTCGTGATGGCGGCCGGAATCGGTCTCGAACGTGAATATCCGAACCGTTTTCCGATCAGCGAGTCGATGAACACACGGGGGCTGCTGACCCGTAACACGCTCGCGAACGGATGCGTCGACGAAATTCTGGCCACCGGGGCCGGACGCAGTGTGGCCGAATTCGCCGGCAGTATGTCGTTGGTGGACAGTCCGGACGCCCGCGCAGTACTCGAGGAGAACAGCCTCGAATTATTCGACGGCGTACCGGATATACCCGTTTTCGAATGGCATTCGGCCGCCGATCCGCTGATTCCGGTGGATTCCATCGTCCGCACGAACCAGCGTTACTGCGCGGCCGGTGTACCGCTGCAAGCCGAACTCACCGTATCGCCGGAACATCTGTCCGCGGCGGTCCTCGGCCTGCCCGCCGTAATGGCGTGGCTCGAAGGCCGTTTCCGCGGCGGCCCGGCACCGTCGAACTGCTGAACTCTGTCCCTGCCCCGGCCCGGTGGGCCGGGGCCTGTTCACCGGACGCGGTTTCCGCCGGACCGCCCACGGGTATCGGCCGGAAACCGCGTCCCTGTCGATCGACCGGCGGGAATCCACGGGGGTGGCGACCCAGCTCTACGACCAGGTGATCGCCGCCCCGCGGGCCGCCGGACCGTGCCGCTTCATCGAACGGTGGCCGGCCCCTGATCGGCGGTGACCGCCTCGCGCACACCGCTGGGCCGCATATCCGTCCAGTTCCGCTCGACGTAGTCGACACAGGCGGCCCGGCCGGCGTCACCGAAGACGATCCGCCACCCGTGCGGCACCTCGGCGAAGGCCGGCCACAGGGAATGCTGGTTCTCGTCGTTGACCAGTACGAAGAAGCGGCCGTCCGCGTCGTCGAACGGGTTCGCGCTCATATCATCTCTCCCAAGTCGTCGTTGTTGTGTGCCGGCCGTCGAGTGGGCCGGGGGTCACGCGGCTCGGCTCGCGTAGACCTCGTACAGGTCGGTGCCGCGCAGACTCGGGTCCTGCCGGATCCGGGTGGTCAGGCCGTGGATGCTCAGCAGCTCGCGGAACTGTCCCAGGCGCCCTGCGGTGTCGTGCACCTCCGCCACCACCGTGCGTATCCGCGGCCAATCCCGCGCGGCCACACCCCGCAGCACATCGAGTTCCGCTCGTTCCACATCCACCTTCAGCACACCGATCTCGGCATCCGGCCCGTGTTCGTCCAGGATCGCCGACACCGTCGTCACTTCGACATCGATCTGTTCACCCTGGTGCAGGCCGGCGGTGATGAGGTCGATCGCCTCGTCATCGAGGCCGCTGTTGCGCAGGAAAACCCGGGTGGCCTCGTCGTCCTCGGCCCGATCGGCGTACAGACCCGAGTTGGCCGGCGCCTGCGGATACCAGGTGAGCGGGAGGACACCGGGTTCGGCGCCGACAGCGGTCCGCACGGGTACGGCGTGCGGGACATGAGCGTTCAGATTGCTCTGCAAGCAGCGGAAAGTCGCCGGCACGGGCTCGGCCGCGAGCACCCGGGCGCCGGGACAGATATCGGCGAACAGCATCGCGGCCAGCCCGATGTTCGCGCCGATATCGAGGACGAGGTCCCCCGGCCGTAGCCGGGCGGCGGCCTGCCGGTAGAAACCGGTCGCCGAGGTGATCTCACCCCAGAGAAACCTCGCCTCCGCCGGGCTAGGGCAGTCGACCACTCTGCCGTCGTCGAGTTTCAGCGTCTGTTGCGTGTTCAGCATTGTGCTACGGCCCTTTCTATTACCGCACCGACAACGGTCAGTGCCTCGGGATGGCTCAGCTCGAGGTGCCGGACATCGACCACCCGGTTGTGGATCTCCCCGGTCACATAGGGTCGCCACGAGCGGGCCAGTGCCTCGTGGTCGGTGTGGTCCTTTCCGGCCGTGAAGAAGTACAGGTCACCGTCGAAGATCGCCGGCCGGTACCGGTCGGCGATCGCCGCGGCGGTCTCGAAACTCGTCATCACCCGGTCCACCTGTTCGGCGGTGAACATCGCGGTACCGAGTACCTGTTCCCGGACGACCGCCCAGGCCTGCTCATGGGTATCGGCACGGACGTCGTCGCCGAGGTCGAACAGCTCACGCCAGCCGCCGAGCAGATCCGCCATCAACCGGCCCGGCAGCCGATCGCCGGCCGTCTCCGGCGCGGCGACGTCACCGGACAGCTCCACCGCACTGTCCAGCAGTGCCAGCAACCCGACTTCCGCGCCCGCGCGCCGGAGCCGGACCGCCACGGCATGCGCGATCTGCCCACCGAGCGACCAGCCGAGCAGGTGGTACGGACCGTCCGGCTGTACCCGGCGGATCTCGCGCGCATAGCGTTCGGCCAGCTCGTCCACCGATTCCGCCGGAGGCTCACCGGCCACCACATGCGGATCCTGCAGGCCGTAGACAGGACGGTCCGCGTGCACGTGTTCCACAAGACCCCCGTAGAACCAGGCCAGCCCACCCGCCGGATGCACACAGAACAGCGGCGGCTCGGATCCGCTCGCCCGCAGGGGCAGCAGCACCTGCAGACCCGACCCGCCCTCGGCCTCGTCGGCCCGGCGCGCCAATGCCTCCGGTGTGGCGTCGTCGAACATCCACGGCAGCGCGATCGTCACCCCGCGGGCCTTCAGTTCGCGTACCACCATGGTGGCCAGCAGCGAGTTGCCGCCCAGATCGAAGAATCCGTCCGAGACCCCGACCCGCTCGACACCCAGCACCTCGGCGTACACCTCGCCGATCGCTTTCTCCGTCCCCGTCCGGGGGGCGACGAACTCACTCGTGGCGGTGGCGGGATCCGGTGCGGGCAGGGCCGCGCGGTCGAGTTTGCCGTTGACCGTCAACGGCAGATCGGGCAGTACCGTGATCGCCGCCGGAACCATATAGCCGGTCAGCGCCTCGGCGGCGGTCGCCCGGACCGCGGCCGGGTCGAGCTGCCCGCCCTCGGCGGCCACCACGTAGCCGATCAGCTGGTCGATCCCGTGGCCGGGCCGGTGCACCGCGGCGGCGGCGCGCACGACACCGGGATGCCGGAGCAGCGCCGATTCGACCTCGCCCAATTCGATGCGGTAGCCGCGCAGCTGGATCTGGGCATCGGCGCGACCGCGATAGCGAAGCTCGAGTCCGTGCTCGCCGTCCTGCCACCTGCCGATATCGCCGGACCGGTAGAGCCTGGACCCGGCCGGCCCGTACGGGTTCGCCACGAACCGGCCCGCTGTCGTCACGGGGGCACCCAGGTAACCCCGCGCGAGCTGCCCACCGGCCACATAGATCTCACCGGGCACCCCGATGGGCACCGGGCGCAGGCGCTCGTCGAGTACGAAGACCCGCATACCCGGCAGCGGCGTACCGATCCCGGCGATATCGGGTCCGGTGACCTCGCCGAAGGTCACGTGCACCGTGGTCTCGGTGATCCCGTACATATTGATCAGCCGGGGGATTCCGGGCTCGTGGGCCGTGAACCATCCGGCCAACCGCGCGGGGTCCAGTGCCTCACCGCCGAAGACGACATACCGCAGCGCGAGGTCGGGTCCGCCACGACCGGCGGCCCGGCGCTCCCGGTCCGCCTCGGCGAATCCATAGAACGCCGACGGTGTCTGACTCAGGACCGTCACTCCCTCGCGGGCGACCAGCTCTGCGAAGGCCTCCGGCGCCCGGGACACCTCATAGTCGACCACGACCAGCCGGCCACCGGTCAGCAGCGCGCCCCACATCTCCCAGACCGCGAAATCGAATGCGTAGGAGTGGAACATGGTCCACACATCATCCGGGCCGAACTCGAAACACCCGAGGATTTCGGTGAACAGGGTGACCGCTTCGCGATGGCTCACCGTCACGCCCTTGGGGCGGCCCGTGGAACCCGACGTGTAGATCACGTAGGCCGTGTTGTCCGGCCGGGCGAGCGGCAGCACCGGAGCCGGATCCACTGCCGCTGTCGCGCAGTCCTCCACGAGTAGCACCGGAACCGGGAACTCGGGTACCGCCGACATCGTCTGCGCCGAGGCGAGCACCGCCACCGGGCGCGCGTCGTCGAGCACGAACCGCAACCGCTGTTCCGGGTAGGCCACATCCAGCGGCAGATATCCGGCGCCGGTGCGCACCACGGCCAGCAGTGCGGCGACCAGGTCCGCCGAACGGGACAGGGCCACGGCCACCAGCGTTTCCGGACCCGCCCCGCACTCGGCCAACCGGGCGGCGATCAGACCGGCGCGCCGATCCAGCTCCGCGTAGGTCAGCGCCGAGCGGCCGTCGGTCACCGCGACGGCGTCGGGCCGCTCCGCGACCCGCGCGGCGAACAGATGCGCGAGGGTCGTCTCGAGGACCGCGGCACCGGTGGGCCCGGCCGCGTCCAGCAGCGCACGCCGCTGCGCGGCGTCGACGAGGTCGATATCGCCGACGACTACCTCCGGATCCGCCGTCACCTCTTCGAGGATCCGCACGAAGGCCCGCGCGAACCTGTGCATCGTCGCTGCGACGAACAGGTCCGTGGCGAAGGTCAGCCGGCCTATGAGACCGCCCGGACGGCCGGCCTCGTCGAACCGCTCGGCGAGCTTCACACTCAGATCCGCCTGTGCCTGTTCGAAACCGTCCTCAACCGGTTCGACGGTGAGACCGGGCAGCCGGACCGCGGCCCGGCTCAGGTTCTGGACGTCCAGCGTCACCTGGTAGAGCGGCAGATGCGCGGTCGATCGCGGCGGGTTCAGCGCCTCCACGACCTGTTCGAACGGTACGTCCGCGTGCGCCAGCGCGGCCAGATCGGTTTCCCGGATACCGGCGAGCAGTTCGGCGAACGTCTGCCGCGACACCACCCGGGACCGCAGCACCAGCGTATTGACGAACATACCGATCAGATCGTCGAGTTCCCGCACCCCGCGACCGGCCACCGGGGTACCGATCGCGATATCGCCGACTCCGGACAGCCGTGCCAGCAGGACCGACAGCGCGGCGTGCAGCACCATGAAAACCGTCGCGTTCCCGGCGCGGGCCGCCGCGCCGATCCGGGCGTGCAGTTCGGCGGAGATTTCGAACTCGACTGCGCGCCCGCGCAGCGACGCCACCGGCGGCCGGGGCAGATCGGTCGGCAATTCGAGCAGTTCGGGGAGCCCGCCGAGTGTCTGTTTCCAGAATCGCAGTTGCCGCGAGGCCAGGGAGTCCGGATCGTGCTCGTCACCGAGGATCTCGTGCTGCCACAGCGCGTAGTCGGCGTACTGGACCGGCAGCTCCGGCCACGGCGGGGCGCCGCCCTGCCTACTCGCCTCGTACGCCACCGCCACATCGCGGGCGAGCGGCAGCATCGACTGACCGTCCGCGCAGATGTGGTGCACGGTGACCATCAGCACGTGGTCACGCTCGCCCAGTTCGAACAGTTCGATCCGCAGCGGCGGTGCCTGGGTCACATCGAAACCGGTGCCGACCGCGGCGACGGCTCGCCGCATCAGCTGATCCTCCGCCACCGGGACCGGCCGCAACTCGGGCACGACCTCGGCGGCCGGTACCACCCGTTGATACGGGACACCCTCGGCCATGGGGAACGCAGTGCGCAGTGATTCGTGGCGTTCGACCACCAGGGCGCAGGCCCGGCGCAGCGCGTCGATATCGAGCTCGCCGGTCAGCCTGATCACCAAGGGAATGTTGTAGGCGCCCACCGAGGTGTCGAACTGGTTGAGGAACCACATCCGCTGCTGGGCCGGGGACAGCGGTACCCGCGCGGGGCGGGTCCGCGCCACCAGGGGTGCGCGGTGCTCGTGGTCGAGACCGGTCAGCCGCGCGGCCAGCTCGGCCACCGTCGGCGCCTCGAACAGCTCACGGACACCGACCCGGGCCCCGGTCGCGGCGCTCACCTGCGCCGCCACCCGGGTCGCCGACAGCGAGTTACCACCCAGCTCGAAGAAGCTGTCCGCGGCGCCCACCTCATCGAGGTCCAAGACGCGTGCGAAGACCTCCGCCACCGCCCGCTCGACGTCGGTATCCGGCGCGACCCACGCCCGGCGGGCGCCGAATTCGGGTGCCGGGAGAGCCAGGCGGTCGAGTTTGCCGCTCGTGGTGAGCGGCAACTCGGGCAGCAGGGTCAGCGCCTCGGGCACCATATGCGCCGGCAACCGGTCGCGGACGGCCGAC
This sequence comes from Nocardia sp. NPDC050799, assembly GCF_040654015.1. Classification (NCBI taxonomy): domain Bacteria; kingdom Bacillati; phylum Actinomycetota; class Actinomycetes; order Mycobacteriales; family Nocardiaceae; genus Nocardia; species Nocardia sp. NPDC050799. The sequence continues at coordinate 543,962 of NZ_JBFAHF010000001.1, read as the reverse complement.
CGCACCGCCGCGAGGTCCACCGAGGCGGCACCGGCGAGATACCCGGCGAGCCGCTTGCGACCCCGCTCGTCGGGCCGTAGGACGACGACGGCCTGATCGACACCGGGACAGCCGGTGAGAACGCTTTCGATCTCACCGAGTTCGATGCGCTGACCGCGGACCTTGACCTGGAAATCCCGGCGGCCGAGGTACTCCAGCGTGCGTTCGTGGGTCCAGCGCACGAGGTCACCGGTGCGGTACATGCGCGTTCCCGCCGCGCCGAACGGGTTCGCCACGAACGCTTCCGCCGTGGTCACCGGCCGGCTCAGGTAGCCGCGCGCCAGTTGTACACCCGCGAGATACAGCTCTCCCACCACCCCGGGTGGTACCGGCCGCAGCCAGGCGTCCAGCACTACCGCTTCCATCCCGCGCAGCGGCTCGCCGATCGGCACCGCGGCACCGGGTCGCAGCGGTCCGCTCATACAGGCAAGAATCGTGGTCTCGGTGGGTCCGTACCCGTTCAGCAGGCACCGGCCCGGCGCCCAGACGGCCACCGTCTCCGGCGTCACCGCCTCACCGCCCGCCACCAGCACACGCAGCGAATCCAGGCCCTCCGGCGACAGCGTCGCCAGCACACTGGGGGTCAGGAAGGCATGCGATACCCGCTGCGCGCGGATCAGTTCGGCCAGTTCGGCGCCCGCGTACACCCCCGGCGGCGGCAACACCAGCACCGCACCGTTGCTGTGCGCCAGCAGTACTTCGAGGATCAGGACGTCGAACCCGGGCGCGGAACCCTGCAGCACCCGCGACCCGGAGTCGGCGGCGAAACGTCTCCGTTGCTCGGCAGCGAAATTCGCCAGGCCCTCGTGCGTCACCGCCACGCCCTTGGGCACCCCGGTCGAGCCCGAGGTGTACAGCACATAGGCCGTATCCCGGAGATGCGGTGTACGCACACGGTCCGCGTCGAGTATCGGACCCGACGGGTATTCCGCGATGGAAGCCCGGGTATCCGGGTCGTCGAGAACCATCGGCCGCACCGAGTCCGGCAGCGACCCGCCCGCGGATCCGCTCGTCAGCGCGACCCGGATATCGGCATGTTCGACCATGAGCGCGACCCGTTCGGCGGGGTTGCGAGAATCGACGGGCACGAGTGCGGCACCCGTTTTGGTCACCGCCCACAGGCCCACCACGAACTCCACCGACCGGGGCAGCGCCAGCGCCACCCGGTCGCCCGGGCCGACGCCCCAGTCGATCAACTTCCGCGCCAGCCGATCGGACCGGGCATCGAGTTCGGCGTAGGAGACCGTTGGCCCGTCCGAGATCAGGGCCGGGGCCCCGGGGTCGCGGGCCACCCCCGCCGCGAGCAGTTCCGGCAGCGAACACGGTGCCTCGGCGGTGCCACCCGACGCCGGTACCAGTTCCGCCCGTTCGTCGGCCGACAGCAGATCGATCGACCCGAGCGGTCTATCCGCATTGCCGGCGATCGCGTGCAATACGCGGGCCAGCCGATCCGCGAGATCGGCCGCCGTCCGATCATCGACCCGGGCGCGCTGGTAGCGGACCCGGATGTGCAGCTCGTCGGTCTGGTGTGCCTGGACCAGCAGCGGATAGTGCGCGGCGTCGCGGCCCTCGGCCGAGAGCACCCGCATTCCGTCGATATCGGTCTCGCCCAGACCGCTGCTGTCGACCGGATAGGACTCGAACACCACCAGGGTGTCGAACAGGTGCGGGTTGTCCGCGGCCGCGGTGATCTCGGACAGTTCGAGATAGTGGTGGTCGAGCAGCCGGGTGCTGTCGGCCTGCAGACGAGCCAGCAGTTCGGCGACGGTCCCGGTGCGGGTCACCTCGGCCGCCACCGGGATCGTATTGATGAACAGCCCGATCATCGACTCCACACCGGGCAGATCGGCGGGCCGCCCGGAGACGGTGCTACCGAAGACCACGCGTTCGGTGCCCAGCAGATTGCCCAGCACCACCGCCCAGGAGAACTGGACGATGGTGGCCATCGTGACCGCGTGCTCCCGGGCGTACTCGGTCAGCCGCTCGGTGGTGAGGCGTCCGATGACGACCGGCAGATCGACCGGGATATCGGCGACGGTCGCTGTATGCGGGTCGGTGATCAGGGTGGGTTCGACCGACTCGCCGAGGGCCGCGCGCCACACCTGTACACCGGCCGCGTGATCGCGCCGGCCCAGCCATTCCAGATAGTCGCGGTAGGACGGCGCGGCCGGCAGCAGATCGGTCCGTTCGTCCACCGCGTAGAGACCGATCAGCTCCCGGCACAGCAGCGGCAGCGACCAGCCGTCGAGCAGCAGATGGTGCGCCGTCAGTACCAGCCGGAAGTCTCCCGGTCCCACCGTGACCGCGAGGAAACGCAGCAGCGGCGGATCGGCGGGATCGAAGACCACGGCCCGTTCGGCTTCGATCAACCGATCGAGTTCGGCGGTGTCCCCGCCGGTCTCGGCGCGGTACCAGCGCAGTGCCGCGGCGGCGGGAACGACCTGCGCGGCCACGCCGTCGGCCGTCCGGGTGAAGGCCGCGCGCAGGTTCGGATACCGGTCGAGCAGCGCTCGCGCTGCTCGTTCGAGCCGGCCCTCGTCGACCGTGCCCGCCAGGGTCAGCACCGATTGGGCGGTGTAGACGTCCAGTTCACCCGCGGCGAATTCGGCGTGGAAGAGCAGGCCCGCCTGCAGCGGCGCCAGCGGCCACACATCGGTGAGCGGCCCGTAGCGGCCGGTGAAGACATCCAGATCGGGCTGGGTCACCGCGACGAGCGGAACATCGGCGGGGCACAGGCCCCAGTCTTCGTCGGTACCTGCCGCCGCGGCGATCTCGCGGACCGCATCGATCCAGTCGCCGGCCAGTTCGGCGACCTCCGCGCGGTCCAGCAACCGCGTGGCGTAGCCGATCTGCGCCGACAGCACGGGGCCCGCCGCGGTCTCGGCAGTGTGCACATCGATCGTGATCGCCGCCGCCGCGGGCATATCCGGGTCGAACGCGCCGCGCTGGTCGAACTCCTCCCCGGTCGGCACCCAGGCCAGTCCCGACAGCGCGGCGAGATCGACACCGGCCCGGCCGAGATTATTGAAGGCGATCTGTGGCTCCGGTGCGCCCGCCAGCCGCTCTCCGGCGGCGGGATCGAGGTAGCGCAAGAGGCCGTAACCGATCCCCTTGTCCGGTATCGCCCGCAACTGTTCCTTGACCGCGTTCACCACGGCACGCGGATCACCGGAGTCCACCCCGGACGGGTCGAGCGCGACAGGGTAGGCGCTGGTGAACCAGCCCACGGTACGGGAGAGGTCCGCGCCCGGGACGAGCTGCTCCTCGCGGCCGTGGCCCTCGAGCAGGATCTTCGCGCCCCGATGGGTGCTTCCGCGGCGCGCGCGCCAGCGCCCCAGGGCGACCGTCAGTCCCGCGAGCAGTGCGTCGTCCACCGTGGCACGGGCGGCTTCGGGCACCACCTCCAGCAGCACCCGCGTCACCTCGGCCGGGAGGGACACCTGCAACTGCCGGACCGTTGCCTGGGTGTCCACGGACGGGTCGAGTGCCGCCCGCCCCAGCAGCGGGTCGGGGGCCGCGCTCATCCGCTGCCACAGATCGAGTTCGCTGGTCCGAGCCGTCACTGCTTCGGTCAGGGCGTGCGCCCAGCGGCGCATGGAGGTGCCCGGGGCGGGCAGGTCCACCGCCCGGCCTTCGTCGATCTGCTGCCAGGCGGTCGCGAGATCGGGCAGCAGGATGCGCCACGAGACGCCGTCCACGGCCAGATGGTGGATCACCACGAGGGCCCGGCCCTCCGCGTCGACTCCCGCCGCGGGCAACAGGCAGACGACCTGGACGACCCGGCCGGCGGCCGGATCGAGGCGGGCGGTGGCCGCGGCCAGCGCGGCCTCGGCCACCGCGGTGAATCCGTCACCGCCCGGCGCGTCCTCGGCCCGGAAGGTCTGCACGAGCAGGGTTTCGGCCGCATCGACCGAACCGGCCGGCAGCACCCGCAGGCAGCCGTCGCGCAGCTGGGAGCGGAGCATATCGTGCCGGTCCAGCAGGGCCTGCACCGTCGCACCGACCTCGGCGATGGCGGCGTCCCCCGGCAGCCGCACCAGCATCGACTGGGCGAATCCCCGGGCCGCGCCGAGGCGTGCACCGAACCAGGTCACGATCGGCGTGCTCGGGATATCCCCCACGCCGCCGCCGGGCAGTTCCGTGAGCGTCGCCCGACTCGTGGTCGCGGCGACCTGCGCGAGGGCCCGGACGGTGCGGCGTTCGAAGATATCGCGGGCCCGGACGACCAACCCGGCGGCCTGCAACCGCGCGGCGAGCTGGATCGACATGATGGAATCGCCGCCCAGCGCGAAGAACGACGTGGTCGCCCCCACCGACGGCACCCCGAGCACTTCCGCGAACGCGGCCGCGACGGTGCGTTCCAGGTCGGTGGCCGGTGCGACCGCGTCCTTCTCGCGCCCCTCGAATACGGGTTCGGGCAGCGCTTTACGGTCCACCTTGCCGGTCGAGGCGAGCGGCATCCGGTCCAAGACGGTGATTGTCGCGGGCAGCATATGGGCCGGCAGCACGCTCGCGAGCCGGTCCAGCACCGCGGTCGCGGCGAGCTCCGCGCCGGGCTCACCCACGAGATACGCCGCGAGCAGCGACCGGCCGTCCGGGCCGGGCCGGGCGACCGTGGCCGCCGACGCGACACCGGGCTGCGCGACCAGCGCGGCATCGATCTCGCCGAGTTCGATGCGCTGACCGCGAATCTTGATCTGGAAATCGCTGCGGCCGACATATTCCAGCGTATGGCCGGCAGTCCAGCGCACGATATCGCCGGTCCGATACATCCGCGTTCCCGCGCCGCCGTACGGATTCGCCACGAACGCGTTCGCGGTCAGCGCCGGTCGATTCAGATATCCCCGCGCCAGCCCGGGACCCGCCAGATACAACTCACCCGGCACACCGACCGGTACCGGCCGCAACCGGGCGTCCAGGACCACGGCCTGCGCGCCGTGGATCGGGCCACCGATATCGATCGGGCCACCGGCACGCACCGGCGCACTCATCGTGATGACGATGGTCGTCTCGGTCGGACCGTAGATATTGTGCAACCGACGTCCGGGAGCCCAGGTGGCGACCAGCTCGGCCGGCACCATCTCACCGCCGACCGCCAGCATCTGTACCGATCCGAAATCGACGGGCGATACCGTCGCCAGCACACTCGGCGTCAGGAAGGCATGCGATACCCGGTGGTTGCGGATGAGCCGGGCCAGGTCCGCGCCACCGAAGACATCCGGCGGCGAGATCACCAGCGCGGCGCCCGCCGCACAGGCCATCAATGCCTCGAGCAGTACCGCGTCGAAGGCCGGTGCCGCCACATGCAGCACCCGTGCGGTCCGGTCTACCCGATAACGCGCCCGCTGGGCGGTGGCGAAGTTCGCGAGCCCCTCATGGGTGACCACCACCCCCTTCGGCGTGCCGGTGGAACCGGAGGTGTAGATCAGGTACGCCGTGTCCCCGGTCCGGGCACGCCGCGGCGCCGACGCGCTCGCGGAAAGGCCCGGCCGCCCCGCGATTTCGGTGGCCGTGGCCGGATCGTCGAGTACCGACCACTCGACCCCGTCCGGCAGCGCGGCCACCGCGGCCGCGACCGTGAGACCCAAGGCGACGCCGGCGTCGGCGATCATATGGGCCACCCGCTCCCGCGGGTACCGCAGATCCACCGGGACGAAGGCGGCGCCGGTCCGGGAGATCGCCCACATGGCGATCTGGTAGTCCACCGAGCGGGGCACCGCCAGCGCGATATGAACGCCGGGGCCCGCGCCGCGCGCCACCAGATAGCCGGCCAGCAGGTCGGCGCGCCGGTAGAGCTCGGCGTAGGTCAGGGTTTCGGTCTCCCCGATCAACGCCACCTGCGCGGGGTGCGCGGCAACCGCCGCGGCCAGCAGATCCGGCAGCAGGCACGGGGTTTCGGCCCCGGCACCGACCGCCGGTACCAGCTCTTCGGCTTCCGTCGCGGTGAGCAGATCTATACCCCCGACCGCCCGGGCCGGGTCGGTGGTGACCGACTCGAGGATACGCACGAACCGTTCGGCGAGCGCCTGTGCGGTCCGGTCCGCGAAAAGATCGGTGGCGTACACGATCTCCCCGTCGATACCCCCGGGCCGATCACCGTCGGCCCGCTCGTTCAGCAGCACGGTGAGATCGGTTTTGGCCTGCGCGATCCCGGGATCGAGCAGTGTGACATCCACATCGGGCAGGTCGAACCGCGCCGGCCCGGTGTTCTGCAGTCCGAACATCACCTGGTACAGCGGCGTGTACGCGGTCGACCGCGGACGATCGAGCACATCGACGAGCCGTTCATAGGCGATATCGGCGTGCGCGAGGGCGGCCACGTCGATATCGCGCACCTCCGCGAGCAGTGCGCGGAAGGACCGGTCCTCGGCGATCCGGGTGCGCAACACGACGGTGTTCACGAACATCCCGACCAGATCATCGAGCGCCTCGTGGCCCCGGCCCGCGACCGGGGTACCGACCGAGACATCGTCGGTGTGCGCCGTCCGGGCGAGCAGGATCGCCAGCGCCGCGTGCAGTACCACGAAGGTCGTCACGCCCTCGTTCTGCGCCAGCCGCACGATCGCGTCGTGCAGCCGCGGCGGGATATCGAAGCGCACGCTGCCACCGGCCGTGGTGACGGTGGCCGGGCGCGGGTGGTCGGTCGGCAGATCCAGCAGTTCCGGGCTGTCGCCGAGCGCTTCGGTCCAGTAGGCGATCTGCCGCGAGATCAGCGATTCGGGATCGTCTTCGGCGCCCAGGCGCTCCTGCTGCCACAGCGCGTAGTCGCCGTACTGGACCGCCATCGGTTTCCATTGCGGCGGCTGCCGGCGCGTCCGGGCCGTATAGGCGGTGAACACATCACGGGCCAGCACCGGCATCGAGGCGCCGTCGGCGGCGATATGGTGCGCCACCAGGACCAGTGCGTGCTCTCCGGCCGCGGTGCGGTACAGCCCGGCCCGGACGGGTATCGAAACCGCGACATCGAAGCCGGTTTCGGCGACCCGCCGGATCCGGTCGGCCAGTTCGGTCTCGTCGGCGACCGGTTCGGCCTCCGGCAGCAGATCGGACCCGGCGTGCGGGGCGTCCAGGACGACCTGGCACGGTTCGCCGTCCACCATGGGGTAGATCGTCCGCAACGGCTCGTGCCGGATGATCACGTCCCGCAAAGCGGCCCGCAGCGCCGCGAGATCCAGCGCACCGCCGAGCCGGGCCGCGAAACAGATGTTGTACGCGGCGGATCCGGTGTCGTACTGGTTGAGGAACCACATCCGGCGCTGCGCCGCGGCCGGCGGGACGGCGGCCGGGCGCTCGCGCGCCGTGAGGGGGAGGGCAGCGCCGCGGGTGCGGGTGGCGACCCGTTGCGCCAGGCCGGCGATCGTCGGCTCGTCGAAAATATCGCGGATACCGACTTCGACATCCAGCGCCGCCTCGGCGCGGGCGGCGATCCGCGCGGCCGACAGCGAGTCGACACCGATCTCGAACAGATCGGCCGTCACGCTCACCTGCTCGGTTCCGATCAGACCGGCGACGATGCGCGCCAGCACGGTTTCCCGCTCGGTGCGCGGGGCCACGTATTCGGCCCGGTCCTCGAACACCGGCCGGGGCAGCGCCGCACGGTCCACTTTGCCGTTGGCGGTGAGCGGGATCGTCGCCAGGACCTGTACGGCGGCCGGCACGAGATAGGCCGGGAGCGTACGCGCGATCCGGTCGCGCAGCTCGCGGCCCGTGGCCTCGGCGCCGGGGACGAGCGTCACGTAGCCCGCGATCCGTTCGGTCGTCGCGACGACGACGGAACGGGCGACCTCCGGCAGCGCGCACAACGCGGCTTCGATCTCGCCCGGCTCCACCCGCTGCCCGCGCACCTTCACCTGGAAATCGCCGCGCCCCGCGAACTCCAGATCGCCGGACCGCATCCAGCGGACCAGATCGCCGGTGCGGTACAGCCGCTCCCCCGGCGCGCCGAAGGGGTGCGCGACGAACGTGGCGCAGGTGAGGTCGGGGCGGCCGTGGTAACCGCGGGCCGTCTGCACGCCCGAGACGTAGAGTTCGCCGGTCGCGCCGAACGGCACGGGGCGCAGCCGGGAGTCCAGGACATACACGCGCATACCGGCGACCGGCCGCCCGATCGGCACGGTCGCGCGATGGCTCTCCCCGGGCAGGCTCGGGTGGCTGGTGACGACCTCGGCCTCGGCCGGTCCGTACCAGTTCACGACCTCGGCATTGCCGAAGACCCGCGCCGACTCGTCGACGGTGCGCTGGGCCAGCGCCTCACCGGCGACGAACACCCGGCGGACCGACGGCAACGACGCCGCGGTGGTGTCGAGCAGGACATCGAGCATCGACGGGACGAAATGCGCTGTGCTGATCCCGTGTTCGGCGATGGTCTTCGCCAGGTAGGCCGGGTCGCGATGACCGTCCGGAGCGGCGACCACGAGCTGCGCGCCGGTCTGCAACGGCCAGAACAGTTCCCACACCGCGATATCGAAGGTGACGGGGGTTTTGTACAGGACCACATCGGACCCGTCGTGCGGCCACTGCCGTTGCGCCCAGGCCAGCTGCGCCGCGGTCGCGGCGTGGGTCAGGGCGACCCCCTTCGGGAGGCCGGTGGAACCGGAGGTGAACAGCACATAGGCCGCGTTGTCCGGGCGCAGCGGCGCCCGGCGATCCGCATCGGTGACCGGGTCGTCGCCGTAGCCGCTCAGGTCCGCCAGGTCGATCGACTCGGTGGCGTACTCCGCCGGCAGTTCCCCTCCGTCCGCGGAGGTGGTCAGTACCAGTACGGGCCGGGCCGCCGCGAACACACGGCCGATCCGCGCGACCGGATGGTCCGGATCGACCGGGAGGAACGCGGCCCCGGTCTTGACCACCGCGTACAGCGCGGTGACGAGGTCGATCGAACGCCGGATCGCGACAGCCACAATGGTTTCCGGCGCGGCGCCGCGATCGATCAGCCGGCGGGCGAGCCGGTTCACCCGGTTGTCGAAATCCCGGTAGGTCAGCACGGCGCCGGCCGGATCGCGCAGGGCCGGCGCGGCCGGGGTGCGGGCCACCTGGTCGTCGAAGAGGTCGACCAGGGTCCGGCCGGTGACGACGGGGCCACCGGTGGCGTTCCACTGGTGCAGCAGCACGGTCCGATCGGACTCGTCGAGCAGGTCGATATCGCCGACGACCGCTTCCGGATCGGCCGCCGCGGCGTCGAGTACGCGGACGAATTGCGCGGCGAACCGCGCGGCGGTGTCCTCGTCGAACAGGTCGGTGGCGTAGGTGAGGCGCAGCGTCATACCGGCCGGTTCGTGGTGAGCGCCGTGGCCCTCCGACATCATCAGCAGCAGATCGTAGATCGCGGCATCGTCGCCGGGATCGATATCGTCCACGGCGAGATCCGGCAGCTCGACGTGGGCGCGGTCCATGTTCTGATAGGCGAGCATCACTTGGAACAGCGGCGTATGCGCGGCCGAACGCACCGGGTTCAATGCTTCCACCAGCTGTTCGAACGGAACGGTGGCGTGGTCGTAGGCGTCGATATCGGCCCGCCGTACCTCTTCCAGAAGCTCCCGGAAACTCCGGTCCGGCGCGACCCGGGTCCGCATCACCAGGGTATTGACGAACATACCCACCAGACCGTCGAGCGAGCGGTGGCCGCGGCCCGCGTGCGGCACACCGACGGTGATGTCGTCGCCCCCGGAGAGCCGCGCCAGCAGGACAGCCAGCGCCGTATGGGCCACCATGAATGTCGTGGCGCCGCCGCGGCGCGCCAGCGTCTGCACCCGCCGGTGCAGGTCACCGGGAATCGTGACCTGTACGAACGCGCCGCGCTGGGTCCGCCGCGGCGGCCGCGGCCGATCGGTCGGCAGATCCAGGACATCGGGGATGCCCGCGAGACGGGTACGCCAATAGGCGATCTCGCGCGCACCGCGCGACCGTGGATCGTCCGGGGCCCCGAGCACCTCACGCTGCCAGAGCGCGAAATCGGCGAACTGAACCGGCAGCGGCGCCCACTCCGGCGGGCCGCCCAGGGCACGCGCCCGGTAGGCGGTCATCAGATCGGCGGCCAGCGGTGCCACCGAGAAACCGTCACAGCTGATGTGATGCGCGGACAGCGCGAGTACCCACACCGATTCGGAGAGCTGGAAGAGCCCGACCCGCAGAGGCACGCCCTCGGCCACATCGAAGGTGCGGCCGAAGAACTCCGCCAGCCGCCGCGGCAGTTCGCACTCGGCGATCGGTTCCGGGACGAGATCGCCCTGCGCGGCGACCTCCTCGACCGGGAGCACCACCTGGGCCGGAACACCGTCCACGGCCGGATAGACGGTACGCAGACTCTCGTGCCGCTCGACCACATCGCCGACGGCCGCGGTGAGCGCCGCGAGATCGAGTTCACCGTCGAGCCGGATCGCCAGCGGAACGATATACCCGGCGGCCGCCGGATCGAACTGGTTGAGGAACCACATCCGGGTCTGCGCCGCCGAGAGCGGTACCCGATCCGGGCGCGGACGGGGCGCGGGCGCCGGCAGGCTCGGTACCTCCCGCAACCGGGTGATGCGCTCGGCGAGGTCGACGACCGTGGGCGCTTCGAAGATCACCCGCACCGCGACGGTGACCTCGAGGATATCGCCGATCCGGCTCAGCGCTCGCGTCGCCAGCAGCGAATTACCGCCCAGTTCGAAGAAATCGTCCTGGGCGCCGATCTCCGGCAGGGCGAGCAACTCGCCGAAGACACCCGCCACCGTCTGCTCGACCAGGCCCCGCGGCTCCCGGAACTCGGCCGTGCGCAGGGCCGGGTCCGGTGCCGGCAGCGCACGATGATCGACCTTGCCGTTCGCGGTGAGCGGGATCGTATCGATCCGGATCACCGTGGCCGGAACCATATAGGCGGGCAGCCGTTCCCGCAGCGACGCGCGGATCTCCTGGGTGTCGCACGACGATGGCGCGACCACATGGGCGACCAGGCGCTGTTCGCCGTGATCGGTGCGTACCTGTACCACCGCGGCGTCCACGGCGGCGTGGGCCACCAGCGCGGCCTCGATATCGCCCGGTTCGATCCGCAGACCGCGCAGCTTCACCTGGGAATCGGCTCGGCCCATAAAGCACAGGCTGCCGGTGGTGTCCCAGCGCACCAGGTCGCCGGTGCGGTACAACCGGGCGCCGGTGCCCGAGGGGTCGGCGACGAAGGTGGCCGAGGTCAGGGCCGGACGTTCGTGATACCCGCGGGCCAGCTGCACTCCACCCAGGTACAGCTCGCCCGTGACACCGTCCGGGACCGGATTCAGCCGGGCGTCCAGCACCCGGACCACCACATTCGCCTCGGGTACCCCGATCGGCACGGCGGTGCCGGAGACCTCCTCGACACGGTGGGAGGTGACGCTGACCGCGGCCTCGGTCGGCCCGTACAGATTGTCGATCCGCGCGGCGCCGAACTCGGTGAAACGCCGGACCGTCTCGGCCGGCAGGGCTTCGCCGATGCACAGGACACGCCGCAGGTCCGGAAGTTCGAGCCCCTGCGCGGTGGCCAGGAACGCGGCGAGCAGCGACGGTACGAAATCGACCGTCGTCACCCGGTGTTCGGCCAGCAGCCGGGCCAGCACCCTGGGGTCGCGGTGGGCGTCGGCGTCCGCGACCACCAATGCCGCGCCACATACGGCCGCGGCGAACAGTTCCCACACCGACAGGTCGAAGGTCATCGGTGTACGCCAGATCAGCACATCGGAACCGTCGAGGCCGTAGTGGTCGCGCAGCCAGCACAGCTGGTTCACCACCGCGCGGTGCGGGACGGCCACGCCCTTGGGCACGCCGGTCGAGCCGGAGGTGTAGATGACGTAGGCCAGATCGTCCGGACGCAGTGGCCGGAGCCGGTCCGCGTCGGTGACCGGTGCCGGATCGGACTGCGACACCGACAATTCGGTGATCGGCCACCGCGGCACCTCGAGGGGCAGATCCGCGTCGTCACCCCGGGTCAGCACGGCGATCGGCCGGGCGGTCGCGCAGACCGAGCGGATCCGGTCGGCCGGGTGTTCCGGATCCAGGGGCAGGTAGGCGGCACCGGCGGCGTGGATCGCGTACAGGCCGGTGAGCAGGTCGGCGCAGCGGTGCATGGCGACCGCCACCACCGTCCCCGGCCCCACCCCCCGGTCGATGAGGGCGCGGGCCAACCGGTTCACTCGCTGCGCGAAGTCCCCGTAGTCCAATCGTTCGCCGGTCGCGGCGTCGATGACAGCCGTATTCCGCGGGGTGGCCGCGACCTGTGCCGCGAACAGATCCGCCACCGTCGCCGGCTCGGCGACGGTGCGCGCGCCGGCCGACCGCTCGGCCAGGGCTTGCCGTTCGGCCTCGGTCAGCAGATCGATATCGCCGACGGGCGCGGTGGGATCGGCGAGGACCGCGCGCAACAGCAGCTGGTAACGATCGAATATCGAGCGGATCGACGACTCGTCGAACAGGTCGGTGGCATACCCGAATTCGACCGCCATGCCGCCGGTGCCACCGTCGACGGACAAGGTGTCGACCAGGTTCAGGTGCAGATCGTATTTGGCCACGGCCGGATCGATCATCCGGGCCGTGACCGTCAGGCCGTCGATGCGCACGACCGGGATCTCGATGTTCTGGAACGAGAACCCCACCTGGGTCAGCGGCGCGTGCGCCGTCGACCGGGGCGGATTGAGCACTTCGACCAGCCGTTCGAACGGGATATCGGCATTCTCGAACGCGGCCAGATCCGCGGCGCGGACCTGATCGAGAACCGCGGCGAACGACGCGCCGGGCGCGACCCGGGTCCGCAGCACCAGCGTATTGACGAACATACCGACCAGGCCGTCGAGGCCGGGTTCGCCGCGGCCGGCGATCGGTGTCCCGACGGCGATATCACCGGCCCCGGACAGACGGGCCAGCAGCGCGGCGTAGACGGCGTGCATCACCATGAACACGGTCGTGTCGTGGCGGCGGGCCAGCGCGATCACCTCGCGATGGAGGTCCGCGGGCAGCGTTGTGGAGTAGGTGGCGCCCCGGAAGCTCTGCTGGGCCGGACGGGGCCGGTCGGTGGGCAGGTCGAGTACCTCGGGCAGTTCGGCGAGGGCCGAGCGCCAGTACTCGGTCTGCGCGACCGTAGGGCTGTGCGGATCGTCCTCGGTGCCGAGCAGTTCCCGTTGCCACAGCGTGTAATCGGCGTACTGCACCGGCAGCGGCGCCCACTGCGGCTCGTGGCCCCGGTGCCGGGCCCCGTAGGCAGTCATCAGATCCGCGGCGAGCGGGGCGAGCGACGAGCCGTCGAAGCTGATGTGATGGACGACCAGGACCAGGGTGTGGTCGTCGGGCGCACTGCGCAGCAGCGTGATCCGGAACGGGACCTCACGGGTGACGTCGAAACCGGCCGCGGTCGCCGCCGCGATCCGCGCCTCGACCGTATCGGCCGCGACAGTCACCGGCTCCGGCGGCGCGCAGGCGTCCGCCACCGGCACGATCACCTGGTGTGGTCCGCTGTCGCTGTCCGGGTAGCGGGTGCGCAGCGCTTCGTGCCGGCCGAGCACATCGGCGACCGCGGCCTGCACGGCCGCCACATCGAGGTCGCCCGACAGGCGCAGCACCAGCGGAATGTTGTACAGCGGCGATGCCGTGTCGAACCGGTTGAGGAACCACATCCGCGTCTGTGCCGGCGACAGCGGGATCCGCTCCGGACGGTGCTGCGGAACCAGTGGTTGCCGGCCGGCGGGGGCGCTCGTGCGCAGCCGATCGGCCAGGGCCGCGACGGTCGGCGCGTCGAACACCGTGCGCAGTGCGATATCCACACCGAAATCGACGCTCAACCGACCCGCCACCCGGGTCGCCGACAGCGAGTTGCCGCCGAGGTCGAAGAAACTGTCGAAGGCGCCCACTCGCTCGAGACCGAGCACCTCCGCGCACACCCGCGCCACGGTCTGTTCCACGCTGTCGCGTGGCGCGACGAATTCCGTGGTGGCCGCACCGAACACCGGCTCGGGCAGCGCGGCACGATCGATCTTGCCGACCGGCGAGAGCGGCAGCCGGTCGAGGACCAGCACGGCCTCCGGGACCATATGCGCCGGCAGGCGCTGCGCGGTGTACGCCAGTAGCTCCGACGTGTCCACCCCGGCGCCTGCGGGCACCACGTAGGCGGCCAGCCGGGCACCGTGCTCGCCGCCGACACCCATCACATGCGCGACCGACACCGCCGGGTGCGCGGCGAGCGCGGCCTCGATCTCGCCGAGCTCGATGCGCTGACCGCGAATCTTGACCTGGAAATCGGTGCGGCCGGCGTATTCCAGCGTCCCGTCGGCGGTCCAGCGCGCCAGGTCGCCGGTGTGGTACATCCGGGTGCCGGGCGGACCGAAGGGCGCGGCCACGAACGCGGCCGCCGTGGCCGCGGGCCGCCGCAGGTATCCGCGGGCCAGTTGGACACCGGAGACGAAGAGCTGACCCGTCACCCCTACCGGAACCGGCCGCAATCCCGCATCGAGGACCACGACGTCGATCCCGCGGATCGGTCCGCCGATCGTCACCCGGTCGCCCACCGACAAGGGATCGCTGATCGCGACCATGATGGTGGTCTCGGTCGGCCCGTATCCGTTGAACAATTCGCGACCGGGCGCCCACGTCGCCACCGTCTCGGCCGGGACCGCCTCGCCGCCGGCCACCAGCACCCGCAGCGAGTCCAGGCCCGCCGGTGACATCGTCGCCAGCACACTCGGTGTCACGAACGCGTGCGAGACCCGCTGGGCGCGGATGAGCTCCGCCAGTTCCGCGCCGGCGAAGACATCCGGCGGCGAGACGACGAGCGTGGCGCCGTTCGCATGCGCCATCAGCAGTTCCAGGACGACCGCGTCGAATCCGGGCGCCGCCAGCTGCAGTACCCGCGCGGACGGCGCCACCCGGTAGCGCTCGCGCTGTTCGGCGGCGAAGTTCGCCAGACCCTCGTGCGTTACCGCGACTCCCTTGGGCGTACCGGTCGAGCCCGAGGTGTACAGCACGTACGCCGTATCGAGGATATGACCGGGCCGTATCCGTTCCCGGTCGGTCACCGGCGCCGCCGATCCGGCGTCGAGCGCGGCCGCGGTGTCCGGATCATCGAGTACCAGCTGCGTGATCGACTCGGGCAGCAGTGCCCGCGTGGATTCGACCGTCACCGCGATCCGGACCGCGGCGTCGCCGAGCATCAGCGCGATGCGTTCGGCCGGATTCCGCGGATCCACCGGGACGAAGGCCGCGCCGGTCACCGCTACCGCCCGGATACCGGCCACGAATTCGACCGAACGCCCCAGCACGAGCGCGACGTGGTCACCCGGGCCCACACCCCGTGCGATGAGTTCGCGGGCCAGCCGGTTCGACCATGCGTCCAGTTCCCCATAGGTGACCGTCCGGTCCCCCGCGATCACCGCCACCGCGTCGCTGTCGGTTACCGCCAGCACCTCGGCCAGGAGTCGGGGCGCCGCCGCCGGGGCGCCCGCGGCCGGGACCAGCCCGGCCCGTTCGGCTCCGGAGAGCACATCCACGGCACCGATCCGGATACCGGGATCCGTCACGACCGCGTCGAGTATCCGGTTCAGCCGGGCCGCGAATTCCGCGACCGTGCGCCGGTCGAACAGATCGGTCGCGTAGTCGACGCGCAGGGCGACATCGCCACCGGCGGAGGCGTTCTCCGCCACGGTCACCACGAGGTCCACCTTCGCCGTTCCGGTTCCCGGGTCCAGGATCTCCACGGTGAGACCGGGCAGTTCCAGCACGGGCCGGTCCATGTTCTCGAAGGCCAGATACACCTGGCACAGCGGGGCGTACGCGGCCGATCGCCGGGGGTCGACCTCCTCCACGACCCGCTCGTAGGGCAGATCGCTGTGGGCGAAGCCGTCCACATCGACGGTGCGCACCCGTGCCAGGAAGTCGGTGAACGATTCGCCCGGGCGGACCTCGGTGCGCAACGGCACGGTATTGACGAACATTCCGACGAGTGGTTCCAGCGCGGGCTCGCCACGGCCGGCCACGGCGGTGCCGACGGTGATGTCGTCGGAGCCCGACAGCCGGGCGAGCAGGACGGCGAGCGCGGCGTGCACGACCATGAAGGTGGTGACGTTCGCCGACCGGGCCAGCCCTTCGATCCCGCGGAAGACCTCGGCCGGGATCGCGGTCTCGGTGCGGTCACCGCGCAGCGACCGCTGGGCCGGCCGGGCCCGGTCGGCGGGCAGTTCCAGCACCGGCGGCTTACCGGCCAATTGCCCTGTCCAGTAATCCAGCTGGCGGGCTGCCGGCGAATCCGGATCGGCTTCGTCCCCGAGCAGTTCGCGATGCCAGAGGCTGTAATCGGCGTACTGCACCCGTAACGGCTGCCAGTCCGGGGTCTTGCCCTGCACCCGGGCCTCGTAGGCGATCGCGAGATCGGCCGACAGCGGCCGCAGCGACGACCCGTCACAGCAGATGTGGTGCAGGACGACGGCCAGGACGTGCCGGCGCCGGTCGGCCGAAGCGAACAGGGCGCTGCGCAGCGGCGGCCGTAAACCGACATCGAAGCCTTGCGCCGCGAGTTCCCGGATCCGGTGCGCGATATCCGCTCCGTCCGCGGTCTCGGGAATCAGGTCCAGACCGGCGACCACCTCCTCGGCCGGCCGGACGACCTGGGACCCCGCACCCTCGACGGCCGGGAACACGGTGCGCAGCGCCTCGTGGCGCTCGAGTACATCGGTGAGGGCGGTCCGCAGCGCCGCCACATCGAGGTGGCCGGTCAGCTGCACCACCAGCGGGATGTTGTACGCCGCCGAATCCGGGTCGACCTGGTTGATCAGCCACATCCGGTTCTGGGCGGGGGCCGGCGGAAGTGGGTCCACCCGCGGCCGGACGCGCAGGGTGGGGCGGGCCGGGCGGTGCGCGGCCGCGATACACGCCGCGAGCCCGGCGACGGTCGGTGCGCCGAACAGATCGCGCACCGAGACCTCGCAGCGGGTCAGTTCGCCGATCCGGACGGCGGCGCCGGTCGCGGTGAGCGAATTGCCGCCCAGCGCGAAGAAGTCGTCCAGAACGCCGACCCGTTCGACGCCGAGGACATCGGCGAACACATCGGCGATCGTCTCCTCGACCACTGTGCTCGGTGCGACATAGGCCGCGGCCGAATCGAATACCGGCTCGGGCAGGGCCCGGTGATCGATCTTGCCGTTGACGGTCAAGGGCAGTTCCGGCAACACCACGACACTTGCCGGCACCATGTACTCCGGCAGGACCGCGGCCACCCGCTCGCGCAGGGTGTCCGCTGTGTCGGCGCCCGGATCGCCGGCCGGCACCACATAGGCGACCAGCCGGGCCGCCTCCGTGCCGGGCCGATGGACGACCACGGCCGCCGTCGCCACCGCGCTGTCGGCCAGCAGCACATTGCGGATCTCGTCGAGTTCGATCCGGAATCCGCGCAACTGGACCTGCTGATCGGCCCGGCCGCGATACTCCAGTTCGCCCCGATCGTTCCAGCGGGCGATATCCCCGCTGCGATAGAGGCGTGCCCCCGGTGCGCCGAACGGGTCGGCGACGAAGCGGGCAGCACTCAGCGCGGGCCGCCCGAGGTATCCGCGCGAGAGCTGTGCTCCCGAAACATAGATCTCACCCCAGGCGCCCAGCGGTGCCGGCCGCAACCGCTCGTCCAGTATGTAGGTGCGCAATCCCGGCAGGGCCGTGCCGATCGCGCTCGGGGCGCCGGGCACCGCGATATCCGGAGTCAGCGGCAGATAGGTGACGAAAACGGTGGTCTCGGTGATCCCGTAGCTGTTGGCCACGACCGGCACCCGCGGATCGTGTTCGTACCAGGCGGCCAGTCCCGCCGGATCCAGGCGCTCGCCCGACAGGATCACCGACCGCAGTGCCAGCGGCCCCGCGGTCTCCCCGTCGGCCGCGTAGCGGTCCCGTGCGGCCGCGAACTGCTGGAAGGCCGAAGGTGTCTGGTTGAAAACGGTGACCTTCTCGCGGGCCACCAGGCGTACGACATCGTCGGGCGACCGGGTGGTCGCGGTGTCCACCACGACCACCCGGCCCCCGGAGACCAGCGGCCCGAAGATCTCCCACACCGAATAGTCGAACGCGAAGGAGTGGAACAGCGTCCACACATCGCCGGCCCGGACCTCGATCTCGGCGCAGGCATTGATCAGGTATGACGCCACCGCGCGGTGGCCGATCGGCACGCCTTTCGGGCGACCGGTCGAGCCGGAGGTGTAGATGACGTAGGCGATATTGTCCGGCCGCAGCGGGCGGGACCGTTCGGCATCGGTGACCGGCGTACTGTCGCCGTCGAATCCGGTGCGGTCGTCGAATACGACGAGCCGGTCGGGGTCGCCCGGGATATTTTCGCGCAGGGCGGGCTTGGTGACCACCAGCACCGGCGCGGCATCGGCGAGCACGTAGTCGAGGCGGTCGGCGGGGTGGGCGATATCCAGGGGCAGATAGCCGGCCCCCGATTTCAGCACGGCCAGGGTGGCGACGATCAGATCCGCGTCCCGCGGCATCGCGATGGCCACCAGGGCTTCCGGCCCCGCGCCGCGCGCGATGAGGGTGCGGGCGAACCGATTGGACCGCTCGTCCAGTTCCCGATAGGTCAGGGCGGTCGAGCCGCAGGTCACGGCGACCGCGTCGGGCGTCGCCGCGGCCCGGCCGGCCAGCAGGCCGACCAATGTCGTGTCCGCGACCGCACCGTCGCGGCCCGCGAGTTCGCCGACAACGCGCTGCTCTTCCGCTGAATCGGTGAGGGGAATATCGACCACGGGGGTGTCCGGGGGCGATTCCAGCAGGCGCCCCAGGAATTCGACGAACCGCGTGGTGTGCAGTTCGAGTTCGTCCTGGCTGTACAGATTCGGATTACCGTGCAGTTCGAGCAACAGGGGCCCGTCGGCGCCGGGACGGTAAAGGTTCAGCTGCAGATCGTCGAGGGCGCCGGACGTGAGAGCACGATAACGCCCGACAGCGGAGCCGAGTCGGATCTCGCTGTCGAAGAACAGGATGTTGACGACCGGGCCGAACGAATTGGTTACCGTATCGGCGATATTCGTCTCGCGGCGCATATCCTCGAATCGGTAGAGCTGGTGCCGGATCGCCGAAACGAGTTCGGATACCGCCGCACCGACCAACTCCGCGACCGTGGTCTGCGGTGTGAGCGCGAACCGGATGGGCACCATATTCGCCAGCATGGCGGCGGCGTGCCGCAGGCGGCGGGTCACCCGGCCGCTCACCGGCAGCGACAGCACCACGTCATCGGAACCCGTCATCCTGGCCAGGAAGGCGGAGAACGCCGCGATGACCACCTGCGCGGGCGAGGCCCGCCGGTTCTCCGCGAACCGCTCCAGCAATTCGGACAGCCGGTCCGGCAGTTGCCGGCCGGCCACCCGATCGTTGTCGCTGCAGCGCGCGGCCCGCCCCGAAAGACTCACCGGTGTCGGGAGACCGGATGTCTTCTCGCGCCAGTACGCCCGGTCGGATTCGAAGCGCGGACTCGCGTGGTACGCCCGGTCGGCCTCGGCGATATCCCGCAGATCCGCCGCCACCAGCGGCGGGGTCTGTCTACCCTCGATGATCGCGTTGTAGTGCTCGGTGACCCGGCCGATGTAATTGAACGCGCCGTATCCGTCGATGATCAGATGATGTGCGCGGCCGTACCACAGGTACCGCTGTTCGCCGATCTTGATGAGTTTTCCGACGGCCAGCCGATCACGGCCGAGGTCGACGGCCTTGGTGCTGTAGTCGCGGCGCATCCACTCCATGGCCGCGGCGTAGGGGTCGTCGGCGTCGGACAGATCCAGCAGGGCGTCGGCATAGATGATACTTCGATCCACGAATTGATAAGGGCGGCCGTCGTATTCGACTACTCGTACGACGAGTGATTCGGTTTCCCGCCCGACGATATTGACTGCCTCGGTGAGCAGGTCGATATCGATCTCGCCCTGGATATCGACGTAATGTGCGATATTGACGTTCGGCCTGCCCGGAAGATGGTCGGCCAGCCACATGCTGTATTGCGCCCGCGACAACGGGATGAGATCCAGTTCGTGGTCGACAGCCATGGCCGATCTCGAATTCATCTTCCGACCTTCCGCTCAGACTCGGAGGCACCGGAGCACAGCAGAAAACGCCCCCTGCCGCGCTCGGAGCCTGGGTACGACTTCGTCGTGACGAAGCGGTGTCCACGCCCCTGCCACGCGAACACCTTTAAGAGCAAACAGCTATCAGATCGTGCGCCGGACAATTTATGCACATCGCCCGGGCACCGTGCAACCGGGTCCGGCGTTTTGCCCATCGACGCGCCGACCACCCGACACGCGGGCCCGGTGCGGCCTGCGTGGGACATGGTTCGGCCCAGACCACAGGGGAAGTGGCTGCGGCGGAGGCCAGAGGAGTATCCAGTTGTACACAGGTGGCTCTGTACGAAGTGACCAGATACGGGAAAGCTCGTGGCGTGATCGGACGTCTCACCGCACTGTTCGCCGGGCTCTGGCTGTACGGCTTCTCGATGGCCGTGATGATCCGCGCCGCAGTCGGTTTGGACCCGTGGGACGTCTTCCACCAGGGGGTCACCCGGCAGGTGCCGATGAGCTTCGGCACGGTGACCGTGCTGACCGGCGCGGTGGTACTACTGGCCTGGATTCCGCTGCGGCAGTGGCCCGGTGTGGGAACAGTGAGCAATGTGGTGCTGGTCGGTGTATCGGTCGACGCGGGACTCTGGCTCCTCCCGCACTGGGAGTCGATGCCGGTCCGAGTGGGGGCGATGGTGCTCGCGGTCGTACTCAACGCACTGGCCAGTGTGCTGTACATCGGCGCGGGACTCGGACCGGGTCCGCGCGACGGTCTGATGACGGGGCTCGCCCGCCGGACCGGATGGTCCATCCGCCGCGTCCGGACGATCCTCGAGGTGTCGGTCCTGAGCACCGGCTGGCTGCTCGGCGGCAGCGTCGGTCTCGGCACCGTGGTCTACGCGGTGGCCATCGGACCGCTCATCCAGCTCATGATCCCGCTGGTCGCCGGCCGGTTACCCGGATTCGACACCCCGTCGCCCCGGCGATCGCCGGACGCGGAGGCGATTCCCGGGCCCGCCGGGAGCGCGGACGGACCGGTCCCCTTCGGCCCGTGACTTCGGGGGATCCGCCCCCGGGGCCGCTGAGCCGGATCCGCGACTCCGGGCCGGACACCGCACGGGCGACGCCGGTGTCCCGGCGTCGCCCGTGCGCAGGCCCGATCAGTCGCGGAAGGCGTCCTTCACCTTCTCGCCCGCGTCCTTCAGGTTGGACTTGGTCTGATCGGCCTTGCCTTCGTTCTTCGTCTCCTCGTCGCCGGTGGCCTTTCCGAGCTTTTCCTTGGCCTGGCCGGCGAGATCTTCGGCTTTGTTGTCGAGCTTGTCCTTCGCACTCATCGCCTGTCCCCTCTCGTCGGGTGCGACCGGCCGGCGGTCTGGCCGATCGTCGGGCGAATAACCACCGCGCGCCCCCTCAAACACCCGCCCGCGCCCTTTCCCCGGACACCGCGCCGCCCGTGTATCCGGCGGGGACCTGGTACGCCGGGCGAATCGCCGGGGTTCCCGGCCGCGGGCGGTGTCCTACTCGCCCGTAGCGCCGCACCTGCCTATTCTGCTCCGACGACAACGGAGTCGGGAACCGTACCTCCGCACCACCCGAGCAGATCGGCAGGCCCGTGAACGCCACAACCATCGACCCCCTCCCGACCCCGGCCGCGTCCGGTAGACGGTCCGAGGCGATCCACCGCTTCCTCGTCAAACCTGCCGACGCGGGTATCGCGGGCGCGGTGGACGGCGGCAAGCTCCTCGAATGGATCGACAAGGTCGCCTATGCCGCGGCGGCCCAGTGGAGCGGCCGCTACTGCGTCACCGCCTATGTGGGCAATATCCACCTCGACCGGCCGATCGCGGTCGGCGAATTGGTCGAGTTGCACGCGAACCTCGTCCATACCGGCCGGACGAGCATGCACATTCTGGTCAGCGTCTACTCGACGGACCCCACCCGGCAGAAACCGGTCCAGACGGCGCAGTGCCTCACCATCTTCGTCGCCGTCGACGAGGCGCGGCGGACGGTCGCGGTGCCCCAATGGGAACCGGCCACGATTCTCGAGTTGCAGCGCCATCGGCAGGCCCGCGCCCGGCTCTCGGTCCGCAAGCGCATCGAGGAGGCCATGGCCACGCAGCGCTACACCGCCGCCTCCACCGCCCCGAGCGCGACGCTGCGATTCCTGGCGGCGCCCTCGGACATCAACTGGGGCGGCAAGGTGCACGGCGGCCGCACGATGGGGTGGATCGATGAAGCCGCCTACGTCTGTGGCGCCGACTGGGCCGGCCAGCATGTGATCACCTCCTATTTCGGTGGGATCCGCTTCTACCGGCCGATCGTCATCGGCCATATCGTGGAGGTCACCGCACGGCTGATCCATACCGGCCCGCGCAGTATGCACATCAGCGTGCACGTCACCGCGACCGACCCGTATTCCGACGAACCGGCCCTCGCCGCGCACGGTCTGGCCGTGGTCGTGGCGGTGGACGCCGCCGGCAAGGCGCGACCCATCCAGCAGTGGACACCGGTCTCCGACGAGGACCGGTCCCTGGCGGCCCACGCCCGTCACCTCGTGGACCTGCGCGCCGAGGTCGAACCGTTCGCCACCGCCGCCGATCTACCGGCCGATGCCGAGCCCAGCCATTTCCGCGCACCGCTTCCGGGCTGAGTCCGGCCGGGCCCGTGCTCCCGAATCGGAGGATGTGCCCTTATCGGCGAACCGCCGCGGGACGGTGATCCGCCGGCAGCGCGTTCCCGGCCACCCGTCAGGTGGCCGAGCCGGCTCCCATCGCACGGCGCCACGCGGCCTCACGCAGCAGCCGCAGGCCGTTGAGACCCACGATGATCGTGGAGCCCTCGTGTCCCGCCACGCCGAGCGGCAGCGGCAGGGTTCCCACCAGGTCCCACACCACCAGCACCGCGATGAAGGACGCGGCGATCACCAGGTTCGCGACCACGATGCGGCGGGCCCGCCGGGCCAGCGCGAGCACCGCGGGGAGGGCGGTGAGATCGTCGCGGACCACCACGGCATCGGCGGTCCGCAACGTCAGATCCGAACCCGCGCCGCCCATGGCGATACCGGCGTGCGCGGCCGCGAGGGCGGGCGCGTCGTTGACCCCGTCGCCCACCACCGTCACCGCGGCGCCGCCGGCCCGCAACTGCCGGACGGCGGCGACCTTGTCCGCGGGCAGCAACTCGGCCCGGAAGTCAGTGATGCCGACCCGGGCGGCCAACCGCTCGGCGGCCACCCGATTGTCGCCGGTCAGCAGCACCGGGTTCGCCCCGGTCAGCCGCCGCGCCGCCGCGACCGCGGCAGCGGCTTCCGGGCGCATCTCGTCGGCGAGGGCGAGGACGCCGATCGGCCGGTGGTCGCAGGTCACCACGACCGCGGTGTACCCACGCGCCTGCACGGCCGCCGCGGCGGCCGTGGCCGTCTCGGTATCCGCGCAGGGCGCGGCCGCCGCGACCAGCGCCGCCGGTGATCCGACCCCGACGCGGTGATCGCCGACGCGTGCGCTCACTCCGCGCCCCGGTTCGGCGGCGAATTCGCCGACCGCGGGCACCTCGAGCCCGCGCGCGCGAGCGGCCCGGACGATGGAGGCGGCGAGCGGGTGTTCGCTGGGCCGTTCCACGGCCGCCGCGAGCCGCAGGACCTCCTCGGCGTCGAACGAGTCGGTCGTGCACCGTATCTCGACCAATTCGGGAACTCCGCGGGTCAGGGTTCCGGTCTTGTCGAACGCGAGCAGGTCGGTGGTCCCGAGTCGCTCCATCACGACGGCGGACTTGACGAGTACCCCGTGCCGCCCGGCGGTCGCGACGGCGGCCAGCAGCGGGGGCATGGTCGCCAGCACCACCGCGCACGGGGAGGCCACGATCATGAAGGTCATCGCACGCAACAGCGCCCGCTGCAGCGACTCACCGAACAGCAGTGGCACCACGAATATCGCCAGGGTGGCGGCCACCATCGCCACCGAATAGCGCTGCTCGATCTTCTCGATGAACAGCTGGGTGCGGGCCTTGGTCCGGCTCGCCTGCTCCACCAGGGCCGCGATCCGGGCGACAACCGAATCCTGCGCCAGGCGGTCGACGCGGATCCACAGGGCGCCGGTGCCGTTGAGGGTGCCGGCGAAGACCTCGTCGCCGACGGATCTGTCCACCGGCAGCGGCTCTCCGGTGATGGTGGCCTGATCGACCTCGCTTCCGCCGGATACCACGGTGGCGTCGGCGGCGATCCGTTCACCGGGGCGTACCACGACCGTATCGCCGATCTCCAGGTCGGCGACCGGGACCGTCTCCTCGTCGTTCGCGGTGACCCGGGTCGCGGTATCCGGCGCCAGATCCAGCAGCCCGCGCACCGCATCCTCGGTCCGCGCACTCGCGAAGGCCTCCAGCGCGCCCGAGGTGGCGAAGATGACGATCAGCAGCGCGCCGTCCCCGACCTGCCCGATCGCCGCGGCGCCCAGCGCGGCGGCCACCATCAGCAGATCCACGTCCAGCGTCCGCTCCCGCAGCGCCCGCAGACCGGCCACGGCGGGTTCCCAGCCGCCCGCGGCGTAGCAGGCCAGGTACAGCGTCCACCACGACCAGGCCGGGCCACCGGCCAGCTGCGTCGCGACTCCGGCCGCGAAGAGCATCACCGCTGTCGCCGCCCAACGGGTTTCGGGCAGCTCGAACAGTTTCGTCCGGCGCACGGTCACCGAGGTGGGCACGCGCGTCGAATCGGCGGGCGTACGCGTCGGAACGGCCACAGGTCACCTCCACAGCGGGAACGAACGATTCACCGACCATAACAGAACACATGAAGACGTCTTCATTTATGCTGGTTGATATGCTGTCGTGTTATGGGACACGGGGTCGAAGGCCGGGACCGCCCGATCGCGCGGTTGGACGGGGACGCGGCGGCCCGCGTCGCGACCACGCTGCAGGCACTGGCCACGCCGAGCCGGCTGCTCATCCTGAGCGAACTACGTCAGGGGCCCCTCCCGGTGACCGAGCTCGCGACGGCGGTCGGGATGGAGCAGTCGGCGGTATCGCACCAGCTACGGCTCCTGCGCAACCTCGGCCTGGTCACCGGCGCCCGTAGCGGGCGCAGCATCGTCTACAGCCTCTACGACAGCCATGTCGCCCAGCTGCTCGACGAGGCGATCTACCACAGCGAACACCTCCGCCTGGGCCTCGCCGACCGCCCCGAAGCGGCCGGCTGAGCCCGGCCGGAACGGGCGGCCCGGCACCGCCGGTGGGCGCGGGACCTCAGTCGTGGTCCGGTATTCCGCGCACCCGATGCTCGGCGGCGTTCAACGTCTCGACCAGGAGACGGCGCACGTGGCCACCCCGGGTTCGGTAGAGCATGCGCCGGCCGGCCCGGCGCCGGACCACCAGCCCGGCCAGTTCCAGCTTGGCCAGATGTTGCGAGACCGCCGGCCGGGCCAGCGAAACCCGTGCGGCCAGCGAACCGACGTCCAGTTCGTCGTCGCCGCTCAGTAGCCACAACAGCCGCAGCCGGGTGGGGTCGGACAGCATCCGCAGTGCCGTCGATGCCGCGTCGACGAGATCCGGGGCCGGAAGCTCGGACCAATGGCTACTAGAATCGTGTGCGTACACGAGCACATATTCTGCCTGCACGGCACGGATCGAGGAGTCGAGGGTTGTCACTGTTCGCCCACCGCGCCTACCGGCGCCTGTTCGCGGCGCAGGTATCGGCCCTGTGCGGCACCGGTCTGGCCACCGTGGCGCTGGGACTGCTCGCCTATCAGCTGGCCGGGAAGGACGCCGGACTCGTCCTCGGCACCGCCCTGACGATCAAGATGGCCGTGTACGTCACTGTCGCCCCCGTGGCGGCGGCCTACGCCGATCGGCTGCCGCGACGCGGGTTGCTGGTGGCACTGGACCTGGTGCGCGTCGCGGCGGCGCTGTCCCTGCCGTTCGTGCACGAGGTGTGGCAGGTCTACCTGTCGATCGCGGTGCTGCAGACCGCCTCGGCCGTGTTCACCCCGGCCTTCCAGGCCGCACTGCCCGATATCCTGCCCGACGAACACGATTACACCCGGGCACTGTCCGCGTCACAACTCGCCGCGACGATGGAGAGCCTGCTCAGCCCGGTGCTGGCGGCGCTGTTGCTCACCGTACTGGATTTCCACCGGCTGTTCGCCGGCACCGCACTCGGCTTCCTCGCCTCCGCGATACTGGTCGCGGGCACGGCGATTCCGGATCCCGTCCGCCGCGCGGTGACCGGAGTATGGGACCGGACCGCCGCCGGTATGCGGATCTTCGCCGCCACTCCGCGGCTGCGGGGGCTGCTCGGGGTGAACCTCGTAGTGGCGGCGGTGGGGTCGGTGGTGCTGGTCAATACCGTCAACTACGTCCGCGATGTGCTGGGCGGCTCGCCTTCCGATGTCGCGGTGCTGCTGGCGGCCAATGGTTTCGGCACGATGCTCGCGGCCCTG
Source organism: Nocardia sp. NPDC050799 (assembly GCF_040654015.1). Classification (NCBI taxonomy): domain Bacteria; kingdom Bacillati; phylum Actinomycetota; class Actinomycetes; order Mycobacteriales; family Nocardiaceae; genus Nocardia; species Nocardia sp. NPDC050799. The sequence continues at coordinate 517,483 of NZ_JBFAHF010000001.1, read as the reverse complement.
GCGCTGCCCCGGGTACTGGACCGGGCCGGTGAACGCTCGATCGTGCTCGCCGGGGCGTGGACCCTCGTTCTCGGCATCGCGGCGGCCGTAACGATGGCGCTGTGCGGGCCCGGGAGCCGGACCGCCGCCCTCGCGGTCTGGGCAGTCATCGGCGCCGGCACCGGGCTGGCGATCACTCCCGCCGGTCGGGTACTGCGGCGCTCGGCGCATGCGAAGGACCGGCCGGCCCTCTTCGCGGCCCAGTTCTCGCTATCGCATCTGTGCTGGTTGCTCACCTATCCGCTCGCGGGGCGGCTCGCCACCGCGACGGGATTCGCCACCACCTGGATCGTGCTGGGCCTCGTCGCCGGCGCCGGGCTGGTCGCGGCGGTGCGGTACTGGCCCCGGCACGATCCCGCCGCGCTCGGCCACGTCCACGACGGCCGGATCGATCCCGGGCATCTCCACGACGCGGTACCGGTGGGCGCGAACAGCTACCGGCACACCCACACCTTCGTCATCGACGACGATCACCGGCGGTGGCCACGCCGGTCGGTTGATGTGCCAGCCGCCGGTTGGTGACCCGCAGTTGCCGAGCGGTCGTCACGGCGAGTGTGCGTAGTTGCACCGGGGTCAAGGGGCCGCACAGCCGGTCCCAGTGCAGGGCGACGAGCTGCCCCGGAGCCGCGTCGGGCACGGCGGAGTACCCGTCCTCCCACACGGGTACCGACAGCGCCGCCGGCTCGCTCAACAGCAACCGTCCCTCGTCGAAGCGCAGCCGGCGGCGCCGCACCGTCAGCTCGTCGTCGTGTCTGGCCGTCACTGTGCCCCAGCTGATCCGGCAGCAGTCGAGCACCCGGATCGGTTGCTCCCCGCCGCGACCGAGCAGCCGGCTCCAGGGGTAGATCCCGAAGACGTGGAAGCAGTGGTTGGCCGCCGCCTCGCCGGCCAGCGACTCCTCGGCGAGGTACTGCCAATAGTGTCCCGCGGCCGGGCCGATCACAGCGAGGAGCTCGGTGACGAATGCGTCCGGATCCAGTCCCGCGCCGACGCCGCCGCCTATCCAGTACGACTCGACGAGCCGGAGATCGAGCGGATCGGCGATACCGGTCATGCGCGACATCACCCGCAGGTAGGGCCATGCTCCGGTGAATTGGCGCGCCGCGGCCCGCACCCGGTCCGCGGCACCGCCGCGCAGGGCCGATATCTCGGCCGGGCCGCAGTAGCCGAGCCGGTTGGGCGCGTAGGCATACCGGGCGAACATCTCCGTTCCCCGGGTACTGCGGGCCTCGGCGGGCATGCTCATGGGTCCACCGGCACCCCGCGCCGCCACCGCTGCTCGACGTCGCCGAACCGCCAGACGGCCGCGGCGGCAGTCCAGGTCAGGACGAAGAGTCCGACGATGATGAACCCCATCGCACCGAGATCGAGCGCACCGATCCAGGCGAGCGGGCCGGTGGTCAGATCGAGCTTCTCGGTCAGGATGGAGATGATCTCCTGCGCCCCGATCAACAGGGCCACCGCGACCGACAGGCCCGTCACCACGAAGTTGTAGTAGATCTTGCGGACCGGGCCCGCGAACGCCCAGCCGTAGGCGAAGTTCATGAACGTCCCGTCCAGGGCGTCGAACAGCGACATACCCGCCGAGAACAGGACGGGCAGTACGAGAATCGCGTACCAGGGCAGATCGGTGGCCGCCGCGCCACCGGCGATCACGAGCAGACCCACCTCGGTGACAGTGTCGAAGCCGAGTCCGAACAGCAACCCGACCGGATACATCTGCCAGGGCCGGCGCACCGCGCGCATCAGCGGACCGAAGACGCGGTTCAGCGCGCCGCGGTCGTCCAGCCGGCGTTCGAGTTCGGCTTCGTCGTACACCCCGCCCCGCATACCGCGGAACACGCGCCAGATCCCGATCAACGACACCAGGTTCAGCAACCCGATCAGGATGAGGAAGGTACCCGAGACACCCGTACCGAAGACGCCGGTCCACCGCTGCAACCGCGAATTGTCGTCCTGCAGATTGACCGCGAGCGCCTTCACCCCGGCCGCCAGCAGGGCGACCAGCACGAACACGATGGTGGAATGCCCGAGGGAGAACCAGAAACCGACCGACAGCGGCTTCTGATTCTCGGCCACCAGTTTGCGGGTCGTATTGTCGATCGCGGCGATATGGTCGGCGTCGAACGCGTGCCGCATACCCAGGGTGTAGGCGGTGATTCCGAGACCCGCGCCGAAAACGGCGCCGTCCACGAGATAGCCGCCAGGGACCACCAGGAGCAGAAGTGTCGCGAAGCCGATGAGGTGTAAGGCGACGATCGTGAGAATCATCCCGGCCACACCGCGGCGCTGCGCGAGGTCCAGATCCGACCATCCCGCCCGCAGGGCCGCCACCGATTTCCGCACCGTCGGTCTACCTCGTTCCTTCCGGGCGGTGGTCCCCGCGGACCCGCCGTGTCAACAGATCCGCGGCAACTGCTCACCGGCGGGCAGATCGACCACCCGCGTACCGCCGAGCGCGGTGCGCGCCACCACCATTCCCGGATGCTCCTCGACACAGCGGCCGATCACCGCCGCATGCGCCCCGAGCGGATGGGCGCGCATCGCCGCCAGTACCCGCTCCCCGTCCGCGGGCGGTACGAAAGCGACCAGTTTGCCCTCGTTGGCGACGTACATCGGGTCCAGGCCGAGCAGCCCACAGGCATCACGGACCGCCGCCGGTACCGGCAGTGCCGTCTCGTCCAGCGCGATGCCCGTCCCCGCGGCGCGGGCGATCTCGTTCAGCGTCGCGGCCACCCCGCCGCGGGTCGGGTCGCGCAGGACGTGCAGATCGGCACCCGTCTCCAGCATGGCGGCCACCAGGCCGCCCAGCGGCGCGGTATCGCTGAGGACCGTCGTCCCGAACTCCAGGCCTTCGCGGCAACTCATCACCGCGATACCGTGCACCCCGATCTCCCCGCTGACCACGACGATATCGCCGGGGGCCGCGCGCTCGGGCCGGATATCGACGCCGTCGGCGAGGACACCGATGCCGGCGGTGTTGATGAAGATGCCGTCGCCGTGCCCGGCGTCGACGACCTTGGTGTCGCCGGTCACCAGCGAGACACCGGCCGCCGACGCCGCGGTGCCGAGTGCCTCGGCCACGTGGGCGATCTCGGACAGCGCGGTGCCCTCTTCGAGAATGAACGCGGTGGACAGCACCAGGGGCCGCGCACCGGCCATGGCCAGATCGTTGACGGTGCCGTTCACCGCGAGCTCGCCGATCGAACCGCCCGGGAACACGAGCGGTTTCACGACGAAGGAATCGGTCGAGAAGGCCAGGCGGGTGCCGTCGACCGTGACGACCGCGGAATCCCCCAGGCCGGCGTCGGCGGCGGCCCCGAAGGCCGGGAGGAAGAGGTGCTCGATCAGCTCACCCGACATCGCCCCGCCACCACCGTGCCCCATCACGATATTCGGTGCGTCGCGCAGCGGCATCGGGCAGACCCACGCCTCGGCATCGATCGTCACCGCCGGGGCCATCGGATCCTCACGCATGGGCCACCTCCGCGGGCTGGTCCAGCCGGCGGTACAGGTAGTAGGCCGCACACGCGCCCTCCGACGAGACCATGGTGGCGCCCAGCGGGTTGCGCGGTGTGCACTGCGTGCCGAACGCGGCGCATTCGTTGGGTTTGATCAGGCCCTGCAGCACCTCCCCGGACCGGCAGATCGACGATTCGGCCGCGTGCAGTTCGCCTACCGCGAACCGGTGTTCGGCGTCGTAGTCGCGGTAGCGCGGCGACAACCGCCACCCACTGCCCGGGATCACGCCGATCCCCCGCCAGGCCCGGTCGGTGACCTCGAAGACATCGTCGAGCATGGCCTTGGCCGCCGGATTCCCCGCCTCCGATACCGCGCGCGGATAGGCGTTCTCCACCTCGTGCCGGCCCGCCTCGAGCTGCGCCACCGTGCGACGGATGCCCTCGAGGATATCCAGCGGTTCGAATCCGGTGACCACCATGGGGGCCCGGTAGCGCTGGGCCAGCGGTGGATAATCCTGGGTACCCATCACCGTGCACACGTGCCCGGCCAGCAGGAACGCCTGTACCCGGCACTGCGGCGATTCCATGATGGCGGCGATCGCCGGTGGCACCAGCACATGCGACACCAGCAGCGAGAAGTTCTCGATACCGAGGCGCTGGGCCTGGTAGACGGTCATCGCGTTGGCCGGGGCGGTGGTCTCGAAGCCGATCCCGAAGAAGACCACCTGCCGGTCCGGGTTCGCCCTGGCCAGCTCCAGCGCGTCCAGCGGCGAGTAGACCACCCGGACGTCCCCGCCTTCGCTCTTGACGTGGAATAGATCCTTCTCGCTGCCCGGAACCCGCAACATATCGCCGAAGGAGCAGAAGATCACTCCGGGCCGGGCGGCGATCTCGAGGGCCTTGTCGATGACCTCCAGTGGGGTGACGCACACCGGGCAGCCCGGGCCGTGGATCATCTCGATCCGGTCCGGCAGCAACTGGTCGATTCCGTGCCGGATGATCGAATGTGTCTGGCCGCCACATACTTCCATGATCGCCCACCGGCGGTCGGTGGTGGCGCGGATCCGGTCGAGAAGTTTCTTCGCCAAGTGCGGGTCACTGAATTCGTCGAGATATTTCACGGTTCCTCCTCGGGGTCGCGCTGCCGCGGCGCTTCCGGGTTTTCCACTCCCGCCTGCGCGGCCGCGACGGCGAAACCGTCGGCGAACTCCTCGTTCAGCACACCGAGGTGTTCGAATTCGGCCAGGGTCCGAAGTGCCGATTCCTCGTCCAGCCGGTTGATGGCGAATCCCACATGCACGACGACGTAGTCGCCGATCGCGGCATCCGGGATGTACTGCAGGCATACGTCCTTGTGCACGCCGCCGAAATCGACGACCGACATGAGAGTGCCGTCGCGCTCCTCGAGGCTGAGTACCTTTCCGGGAACTGCCAGGCACATGATCGTCCTCCTTCTCCACTCAGCCCGCGGCCACCGCGAGCACCTGACCGAACGCGAGACCGCCGTCGTTGGGGGGCAGCCGGTGGTGGGTGAGCACGGTGAAACCGTGTGCCCGCAGTAGCCGCCGGGTGGCCGACAACAGCAGCGCGTTCTGGAACACACCGCCCGAGAGGGCGACGGTCGTGGGCGGTCCGGGGTGGGCCAGGGCCATCTTCAGCACCAGCCGCGCGAGCGCGGCGTGGAAACGGGCACCGATCACCGCGACCGGCACCGCGTCCGCGGTATCGGCGACCACCGCCGCGAGCATCGGGGCGGGATCGATCGACACCGGGTCGCGGCCGGTATCGATCGCGAACCGGTACTCGATGCCGCCCGTGTCACCGCGCCGGGACACACCTTCGAGTTCGATGGCGGCCTGCGCCTCGTAGTCCACGGTGTGGCGGACCCCGGCCAGCGAGGCCACCGCGTCGAACAGCCGGCCCATACTCGAGGTCGGCACACATCCCAGGCCGGTCTCGAACTGGTGGGCCAGCACCGCGCGTTCGGCCGCCGGGCAGGCGCGGACCGCGGCGATCGCGGGCCGCCAGTCGATACCCGCCGCCCACAGATGCGCCAGCGCCATCCGGTACGGCCGGTGCACGCTCGTATCGCCGCCGGCCAGCGGCACATATTTCAGATGCGCCAGCCGGCGGTAGCCCTTGTACCCGGCGGCCAGGAACTCCCCGCCCCAGACCGCTCCGTCGGGGCCGAACCCGGTGCCGTCGAACGCGACTCCCAGCACGGTGTCGGACGGCCCGAGGCCGTGCTCCCCCATCACCGCGGCGATATGCGCGTGATGGTGCTGCACGGTGCGTACCGGGCGATCGCCGGCTGCGCGGCGCGCCCACTCCGTGGAGCGGTAGCCCGGGTGGGTGTCGGCGGCGAGCTGGGTGGGGCGCACACCGGTCAGTTCCCGGAGATGCCGCTCGGTGGCGTCGAAGGCCCGCAGCGTGGCCAGATCGTCCATATCGCCGACGTGCTGGCTCAACCAGGCGTACCGGCCGTCGGCCACCGCGCAGACGTTCTTCAGATCGGCGCCCACGGCGAGCGTCGGTGCCACCGGCACGGGCAACGCGAGGGGCAGCGGTGCGTATCCACGCGACCGGCGCACCGGTGTCTCGGCACCGTCGACGACGCGCACCACCGAATCGTCGCAGGGCACCAGGATCCGGCGGTCGTGCCACAACCATCCGTCGGCCAGCCCGGCGAGGCGCTCCCGGGCGTCCGCGTCGCGATAGCAGATCGGTTCGCTGCTGCGGTTGCCGGAGGTCATCACCAGCACATCGGGACCGGCCGGATCGCCCGGGAGCCCGAAGAGCAGGATGTGCAGCGGGGTGTAGGCCAGCAGCACACCGAGATCCGGGTTGCCCGGCGCGACGGATCCGGCGATCTGCCGGGCACCCCGCGGGAGCAGGACGATGGGGCGCTGCGGCCCGGTCAGCAGTGCCGCGGCGACATCGTCGAGCCCGGCTATCCCACGGGCGACCGCGAGATCCGGCGCCATCACGGCAAAAGGTTTTCCGCCGCGGCGTTTCCGGCGGCGCAACTCGGCCACCGCGGTCTCATCCATCGCGTCGCAGGCCAGGTGATAACCGCCGACGCCCTTCACCGCGAGGATGCCGCCCGAGCGCAGCAGCGCACGGGCGGCGGCGAGCGGTTCCCCACCGCCCGGCCCGGCGTAGTACAGGCGGGGGCCGCACTCCGGGCAGGCGATGGGCTGGGCGTGGAAACGGCGATCGGCGGGATCGTGGTACTCCCGGGCGCAGCGCTCGCACATCGGGAAATCGGCCATCGAGGTCCGCGCCCGGTCGTAGGGCAGGGACGCGATGATGGTGAATCGCGGACCGCAGTTCGTGCAGTTGACGAAGGGGTGCCGGTAGCGCCGGTCGGCGGGATCGCGCAGTTCCGCGGCACAGTCCGCGCAGATCGCGATATCGGGTGAGGCGAGCGTACGCCCGCCGCCCGCGGTGGTGTCGGCGATCCGGAATCCGGTACCGCCGCGGACCGGCAGCTCCCGGCTTTCGATCGATTCCACCACGGCCAGCGGCGGCGGGGCGGTCCGTAGACGCCGTTCGAACTCCGCGAGGTCGGCGGGGGTCCCCTCGGTTTCGATGAACACCCCGCTGCTGTCGTTGGACACCCGGCCGCTCAGCGACAGCTCCGCCGCGGTGGTGTAGACGAACGGCCGGAACCCGACGCCCTGCACCACGCCGCGCACCACGAACCGGCGCCGCGCCCGGCCGGCCGTCACGGCTGCTCACCCCGGCCGAGTAGGCGCAACCCCGCCATCGCCTCGGCCGCGCCCGCCGCGTCGGTCTTCTCGACCGCGAAGCCCATATGGATGACGACCCAGTCACCGGGGCCCGCCGGGTCGTCCTCGAGCAGGCCGATGTTCACCTGTCGCTGTTCACCGGATACGTCCACCAGGGCGATCTGGCGGTGGTAGCCGTCGGGGACCGTTACGACCCGGCCGGGGATACCGAGGCACATGGTCACACCTCCTGATGTGGGCGGAGCAGTTCGGCGACGACGCGACCCACGGTGGCCACGGCCGCGTTCACCGCGTCACCGACCGGGGCGGACAGCCCGAGCCGCTCGTCCACCGACTCGACCTGGCATCCGACGACCACGGTCGGGGGCACGGTGCCGCCCAGTGCCCGGACACCGGCAAACACCGCCGCCGGATCCATCGCGTGGGCGTCCAGCGCGGCGGTCCCGGCGCGGCCGGGTTCGGCCCGGATCACCTCGATCCGTCCCGGCGTGCCGCGATCCGGCACGGCGTCGACCAGCACCAGCGCGTCCCAGGGGTCGAGCAGGTCGTAGGCCAGGTGCATACCGCGGATGCCGTAGTCCACCACCCGCGCACCGGCTGCCGGGTGCTCCGGCATGCGCCGCACCACCTCGGGTCCGAAACCGTCGTCGCCGCGGAAGATATTGCCGATCCCGGCGATCAGCACGGTATCCGTCGGCTCAGCCCTTTCCGTCGGTCGGCGTCGTCGCACCGCCGACATCCTGGTCGTCGACCTTCCCGGTCGCTGTCTCCTCCGGCTCGTTCGCCGTCGGTTTGCGCTCCTCGTAGGGCGGAACGGCGGGTTCGCTACCGGAGGGCGGCTCCGAGGTGAACTCGGTCTCCCGCTCGGCGTCCGCGCCGTGCGCGGAGGTCGTCTCCTCGTGACCGATATCGCCCGGCTCGCGTTCGGTGGGTCCACCGGCCACGGTGTCCGCACCGGTATCGCGCGAGCCCGGCTCGCCGCGTGCCTGCTGTGGTTCTTCTCTCGGGTCCTGCATCGTGTCTCCTTCCGATCCGCCGCTACATATGCCGGATCTTCAGATATCTCCGGAGGTCCGGTACCGAGCGCACACCGAGGTAGACACCCACTGCCGCCAGTACCGCCACCACCGCTGTCGAGACAACTCCCACCGTCTGCATCATGTACTTCCTTTCACTTCTCGGGCTCGTCGAGCGGCTCCAGTTCGTCGGGCGCGAAATAGAGGTACCTGCCGAACCATTCGTGCAGTTCGGCTGCGGGGTCGTCGTCCAGTACGACCCCGACATGCGATTCCCCGTCCACGTCCTGGTGCACCGAGACGACCCGGGCGGGCGCACCGTCGACGAACAGATCCTGGGCGTCGGCTCGCCGCGACGGGTGTAGCCGGACCCGGCTGCCCCGGCGCACCAGCACACCCGCCACCGGCACCGCGTCGCGGTCGGGACGGACGGCGCCGTCGGCCGCCGGGTCCCACCAATCGGTCCCCTCCGGGACCTCGGGTACCGGGCGGGGCCGGTCCGGACCCGGTTCACGCAACACACCGTGCAGCTGCCGCATCGCTTCCGGCGATACGGCCTCACAGCGGTCGATGATCTCGGCCGCGCGCGGGTCGGTCGCCCGGGCCTGCGCCTTCTCCGCGTCGGTCATCGTCATCACCCGCAGGGTGAGGATCTCGTCGATCTCGGTGGAATCGAACAGCTCCCCCGCGCTCTGCGCGGCGATCTCGGGGTGGTCGTAGAGGATGATCGGCGAGATCAGCAGCAGGCTGTGATCACCGGGCGGACCGGCGAGCACCGGGAAGCACCGGTGCGACGCGCAGCGTCCGACCGCCGGCTCGGCCGCCGCCGGTGGATCCAGTGACGAGACGAACTGTCCGCCGCTGAGCTGCCCGAGGATGTGCGCGCCGATCAGCGAACGGGCGAGCGCGTCCTGGCTGCCGGTCGCGGGGGCGCCCACATTGCGCACCTCCGCGGTGAGCCGCAGGAAGCCGCCGGCATGCTCGACAGCGAGCGCGAATTCACCCGCGAGCGGTTGCCGGGACCGCACCAGGGTCCCGGCCACCCGGCCCGCGGCATCGGCGATCTCCTCGGTATCGACGCCCGGAGGGACGGTCAGCGGGCGCACGAGGGATTCCGCGGCCATCGGGCCGACGACGATCTCCTGGGTGACGGCCTCGTCCCAGGAAAGCCACGAGCGCGCGCCGACGGACAGTTCGGCGCGCGGCCGGCCGTCGTCGCCCATCACCTGCCGCCGCTGGAGCTGGAGGAACCGGACAGTCCATGTCAGCACCGGGTCCGTAGCCGGGTCGAGCAGGAACCCGGCCGATAGTGACGACTCCTCGCCGAATCCCGCCGCGGCCGCCCCCGGCGGCCCCAGCACCCCGAACTGCCAGCGCGCCATATTCTTTCGCGTGGTCGCCCGGTAGGGATAGAGCAGATAGCCCTCGTAGAGCACCGCGTCGGCGACGGCGCGGGCCCGGGCCAGCGGTTCCGTGGTCACGGCAGCTCCTTCGCGCGCGCCAGCAGCCGGGTCACGGCGTCGTCGAAACCGAGCAGACCGCGGCCGGATTTGTAGGCGGCCAGCTCGTCGAGGGTGTCCCGATGCAGGCGCACCCAGCCGGTGTTGGGGAAATGCGCGGCCATCAGCTCCTGCCACACCGACACCGGCATATCGAAGGTGTCCTCGCGGTCCCACGGAATCTGCTGGATGGCGAAGCCACCACTGCCCTTGATGAACACCGTGCCGCTGAACAGGAACAGCAGCGGCACCGAGCCGTCGCGCAGGGCGTGCAGGTATTTCGATCCGGTCACTTCGAAGTCGTAGGTGCACGGCATCGGCATATCCACCTCGGCGCCGCCGGAGAACCCGGGAACCATGGTGGCGCAGTGCATCCAGAGGAAGGATCGCTGGGTATCCCGCCAGCGATCGCGCGCGCCGAACAGATCGGTCAGCCCGGCTCCCTCTTCGTCGGAGTAGCGGCGGCGCGACGGCTGGATCCGTACCTGCGCGCGCAGGGCGATCGCGTGGACGGGTTCGTCCGCGAGCGAGGCGATGCCGACCCGGGCGGACAGGATCGGCGCGGCGGAGTAGGGCTGCGGCGCGATCTCCAGCACCGCGAACGTCGTCGAGTGCACGGGACTCATAGCGCATCCCGGGCCCGGGCCGAGGCGGCCGCGAAGAACTCGTCCAGGTAGTCACGCACATCCTGACCACCGTCGAAACCGCGCCACAGCAGGCGCATCCGGCCGACGAATTCGTAGCACGCGTCGATCGGCAGGAGCAGGCAGCTCGCCCGGTCGACATCGTTGTCGGGAACGCGGATGAGCAGGGCCTCGACATCGGCGGCGAGCACATCCAGCTCCGGATGCCGCCGCAGGATCGTGTTCCACCGGTCCAGCGGCAGTTCCGATTCGGTCGCGCCCGCGGGGCCCGGATAGAAGGCCACGGTCCGATTTTCCGTGGAGTTGTGGAAGAAGAAGGCCAGCCCCACCGGTATATCCAGCGCGTCCCACTCCGCCGGACCGATCGAGAACCGGGGAAAGGCGAGATAGCGTGCGGGCACCGCCCGGTACCGCAGTGCGGCCTGCTGGTCCACGAACAGCAGGTAGCACCCGCGGCAGACGCACATCAGCTGCCGGCCCTCGATATCCACGACGTGCTGATGTGCGGCGGCGATCGGCTCGGCGCACATCTCGCAGCGCTCGCCCACCCGCCGCGCGGGCGGGCGTTCGGTGGTGATCCGCCGGAGCACTCGCGACGGCGTGTTCACCCTGCCACCCCCACCGGCACGGCCACCGACAGTTCACCGGACCGCACGAGGACCGGGAGCGGTTCGAGATGACCCTCGCCGTCGAGACGCGCACCGGCCCGCACGATATCGAAATGGGCGCGACAGGTCGGACAGCGCAGGACCGCGTCACCGACCGGGTATCCGGCCCGCCGGTGCAGCGCGGCCCCCGCGAGCGAATGCCCGCAGGCCGGGCAGTGGTCCCGGTAGGCGAACAGTTGCTCACCCACCCGGCAGGCCAGCACCGTATGGCCGGCGACCGCGAATCCGCCCACTTCACCGGGAACGAGTCCGGCCAGTTCGGGGACCGGCACCCAGCTGCCCGCCGCACGGCCGTCGGCGCGCACCCGGGAGAACAGCGAATCGGTGGAGATCAGCCCCGCCGGTTCCGGCTGCGCAGCCACGGCTTCGACGGCCTCGATCTCCGGCGCGGCGGTACGTACCGCGTCCTCCACTGCCAGTTCCAAGGTCACCGACGAGGACGGGCAGCTGCGGCAGCTGCCGGTCAGCTCCAAGCGGACCACCCCGTCGACGATGCCGACGAGGGTGACATCACCGCCGTGCGAGCCGAGATACGGCCGCACACTGTCGAGTGCGTTCCGCACCCTGGCCTCCACATCGTGCGGGTGCAACCCGTGCACGAGCAGCAGGCTCGCGACCAGATCGTCGCGGGCCAGGAGTTCGACCGACCCCGGGTCCAGCAGCTCGACCGCCCGGGCCAGTCCCGCGCCGTACAACCCGGCCACCTCGCGCACCAGCTCCTCGGCCCGTTCCCGGGCGACAGTGCCGCCCGCCGAACTGGCCTCCAGCAGCGTGTCTATCCGGTCGCCCGCCGCGCGCCAGCGCTGCCCGTCAGGTGCTGTGTCGTCCTGTCCGTGCGGGGATGCGTCCACCTCACTCTCCCGTCGCCGGTACCGAATTCACTCCGGTGTGGCCGTCTGCGTCGGCGAATGCAGTTTCCGCAGGCTCTGCCCCTTCCCGAGGTACATGTGCACACCGCACGGCAGGCAGGGATCGAAACTGCGCACGGTGCGCATGATGTCGATGCCCTTGAAGTGCTCGCGGTCGTTCTCCTCGAAGATCGGCTGGCCCTGCACCGCGTCCTCGTACGGACCCGGCGTGCCGTAGCTGTCGCGCGGACTGGCGTTCCACGGAGTGGGCGGATACGGGTGGTAGTTCGCGATCTTCCCGTCCCGGATCACCATGTGATGCGACAGCACACCGCGCACCGCCTCGGTGAAACCACAACCGATGCCCTCCTCGGGCACCTCGAACTCTTCCCAGGTCTTGGTGTGCCCGGCCCGTATCTCCGCGAGCGCCTTCTCCGCGAAGTGCAGCGCGCAGGCCGCGGCGTAGGCCTGGAAGTAGGTCCGGGCGCGGTCGCGTTCGATGGTGTTGCTGCCGTGCGCGGGAATCTTCCATTCCAGCGTGACCGGGCCCGCGAGCGCGGTCTTGGGCAGGTTGATCTGCACGCTGTGGCCGGTGGACTTCACGTATCCGATATCGACCAGCTCGGCCAGCGCCGTCGCCCACAGCCGGGCCAGCGGCCCGCCGCCGGTGTCCAGGGCCAAGTGGTCGCTGCCGTCGAACCAGCGCGGCGACATGACCCAGCTGTACTTGTCCGCCAGGTCGCGTTTCTGCGGCCGGGGATTGGTGTGCTGGTTCCAGGGGTGCCGCCGGTCCACCGGATTTCCCAGCGGGTCGGTGGCCACGAATGTCTCCTGGTCGGTCCAGTCCTCGTAGTACGAACTGCCCAGCAGGATCCGCAGGCCCAGATTGATATCGACCAGTGAGGTCGTGAGCAGTTTGCCGTCGACCACCACGCCCGGGGTGACGAACATCTTGCGACCCCAGTCCTCCATATCCGCATAGGAGAAGTTGCAGAACTCGGGATCCTGGAACGAGCCCCAGCAGCCCAGCAGGGTGCGCCGCAAGCCCACCTTGTCGTAGCCGGGTATCGCGTCGTAGAAGAAGTCGAACAGATCGTCGTGCATCGGCACGACCTTCTTCATGAACTCGACATAGCGCATCAGCCTGGTCATGTAGTCGGTCATCAGCTGGACCGTCGCCACGGTGCCCGGACCGCCCGGGTACAGCGTCGACGGGTGCACATGCCGGCCCTCCATCAGGCAGAACATCTCGCGGGTGTACCTGCTCACCTGCAGGGCTTCCCGGTAGAACTCCCCGGTGAACGGGTTCAGCGCGCGCATGATGTCGGCGATCGTGCGGTAGCCGTGTGCCTGCGCGTGCGGGGCGTCGGTCCGTTCGGCCACCGCGAGCACGCCGGGATTGGTCTCGGCGACCATCTTCTCGCAGAAGTCCACCCCGACCAGGTTCTCCTGGAAGATGTTGTGGTCGAACATGTACTCGGCCGCCTCACCCAGGTTCACGATCCACTCGCCCAGATGTGGCGGCTGCACGCCGTAGGCCATGTTCTGGCAGTAGCAGGAGCAGGTCGCGTGGTTGTCGCCGCAGATACCGCAGATACGGCTGGTGATGAAATGGGCGTCGCGCGGGTCTTTACCGCGCATGAACACGGAGTAGCCGCGGAAGATCGAGGAGGTGCTGTGGCACTCCACGACTTCGCTGTTGTCGAAATCGATTTTGGTGTAGATACCGAGACTGCCGACGATGCGGGTGATCGGATCCCACGCCATCTCGACGAGGCTGTCCGGTTCGATCGTCCGATGTGACGGCTCGGGGATGATCTGCGTCATCGCCGGATCCCTCCTACCAGGTTCGGGTCGCGCCGGTCTCGAGCTTTTCGCCCCGGTGCCGCCAGCGTGGCTCTTTGTCGACGGTACGACCGGTAATGTTGCGGAGGCTGCGGACCACCGATCCATAGAGGCCCGAGGCGGCGGAGGAGATCTTCCCGCCGGGCGGCTCGTCCATGAACGGCATGAATTTGTCGGGGAAGCCGGGCATGGTGCATCCGATGCAGATACCGCCCACATTCGGGCAGCCGCCCACACCGTTGATCCACCCGCGCTTCGGCACGTTGCACTTGACCACCGGACCCCAGCACCCCAGTTTCACGATGCATTTCGGGGAGCCGTACTCGGTGGCGAAATCGCCCTCCTCGTAGTAGCCCGCGCGGTCGCAACCCTCGTGCACGGTCGCGCCGAACAGCCACTTGGGGCGCAGCGCGTCGTCGAGCGGGATCATCGGAGCTTGACCGGTGGCCATGTAGAGCAGATAGGTGAGCGTCTCCGACATATTGTCCGGCTGGATGGGGCAGCCCGGCACGCAGACGATCGGAATTCCCGCCTTGCTCTTCCAATCCCAGCCGAGATAGTCGGGCACGCCCATGGCGCCGGTCGGATTACCGGCCATGGCGTGGATACCGCCGTAGGTCGCGCAGGTGCCGGCCGCCACGATGGCCGTGGCCTTCGGGGCGAGGCGGTCCAGCCATTCGCTGGTCGTCAGGGGCTGGCCGGTGGCGGGATCGTTGCCGAATCCGCACCAGTACCCCTCCTCGTGCAATTGTTCGTTCGGTATCGACCCCTCCACGACCAGCACGAACGGGTCTATTTCGCCACGGTCTGCCCGGAAGAACCATTCGAGGAAATCGTCGGCGCCACCATTGGGACCGCATTCGAAATCGATGAGCGGCCAGTGCACCGCGACTTTCGGGAGACCGGGGAGGGCGCCGAGGGCGATTTCCTCGACACTGGGCTGGGTGGCGGCGGTCAACGCCACCGAATCGCCGTCGCAACTGAGACCGGCATTGATCCAGAGCACATGGATCAAGGTCTCTTCGGCTCGGACCGCTTCCTGAGTTGGCATACGCTGCCACCTTCCGGAGTCGAAGCGGGGACTGGCCGTTCCGGCTCATTGACCACGGATTGTGACTCTGATCACAACAGTCTAGACGGGGTGACCGGCACCCTCAAGACTCGTCGCGGCCACCCGGCGCTGCTCCGCCAGCCATTCGTACCAGCGGTCGAGCCCCGCCCCGGTGGTGGCCGAGACCGGAAGCATCTCGAGACCGGGGTTCACCGTATGCGCGTACTCGATACAGGCGGCGAGGTCGAAATCGACATACGGCAACAGATCGATCTTGTTCACCAGCACCAGACCGGCCGCCGCGAACATATGCGGATATTTCAGCGGTTTGTCGCTCCCCTCGGTCACCGAGATCAGTACGACCTTCCCGGCCTCACCGAGGTCGAACAGCGCCGGGCAGACGAGATTGCCGACATTCTCGATGAAGAGCACGGTGCCGGAGGCCGGATCCAGCGCGTGCAGTGCCCGGCGCGTCATCTCGGCGTCCAGATGACAACCGGCTCCCGTATTGACCTGGACCGCCCGAGCTCCGGTCGCGGCGATCCGCTCGGCATCGCGCACCGTCTCCTGGTCCCCCTCGATCACCGCGATCGGGGTGCCGGGCAGCGCGCGGATCGTCCGCTCGAGCAGCGTGGTCTTGCCCGCACCCGGAGAGCTGGTCATGTTCAGCGCCAGGATGCCGCGCTCGCGCAACCACTCCCGATTGTGCTGGGCGAGGTGGTCGTTCTTCGCGAGGACTTTCTGCTCGAGGGATACCGTCTCGGTCGCCGGCGGGTGGGTGTGCGGGGCCCCGCCGTCGTGTGTGTGCTCGTGGCCGGGACCGTGCGAATGCGGCGGCCCGTCCCGGCCGTGTTCGTGTCCGGGATCGGCCGGGCCGTCGTGTCCGACCGTGATCACGCCTACCGTATCGTTTCCACATCCGCAGGTTGCGCACATTCTCGGCTCACTTCCATCGAGCGGATCCGCAGTTCCCGGCCCGCCCCTATCGCCACATCCGCGCTTCCGCACGGGCAGAGCAGGAGCAGCTCGGTGACGGTGAAGTCCGCACCGCAGGCGCGGCAGTGTGCCGCACCCGGTACGCACCGGATATCCAGACTCGCGCCGTCCGCGACGGTGCCCTCGGCGGCGATATCGAAAGCGAAGCGCAGCGCGTCGGGTACCACGGCGGTCAGCACCCCCACCTCGACGGTCACGCGATACACCGCACGCCCCGCCGCGTGGTCGCACACGGCGTCGACAACACTTTGCGCAATCGCGAGTTCGTGCATCATGCTCTCGACTCGTCGAGGGATACCTGGATGCTACTCCCGCCGCACCCGCCGAGGTCACCCCGCGGCCGGCCCGATCGTCGCACTCACGCGAGGTCGATCACCAGCCTCCGAGCCGAGCCGGGGTGATCGAGTATGCGATTCGACCGGGCGCGCCGGTTCCCTCTTTGGGTGGGGAAGCCACCGCCACCGAGCCGTCGGCCCGGTAACGCCAGGGCAGGCCGCCCTCGCTGATCGGCGTCCCCACTCCGGCCGGGGTGTAGAACGCGGGTATCCCGACGCCGCCACCTTCGCGCTCATCGGTGCGCCTGCGTGGCGGGCAGGATCCGGGCACGCACCTCACCGAAACCGATCCGGGCGCCCCCGGGCCCGGGGGCGGTGGCCGCGATGGCGATCTCGTCGCCGTCTTCGAGGAAGGTCCGGGTCTCCCCGTTGACCTCGACCGGTTCGGCCCCGCCCCAAGTGAGTTCGATGAAGGCGCCGCGCTGATCTCTGTGGTCTCCGGAAATGGTTCCGGAGGCGAACAGGTCACCGGTACGCGCCGCGGCGCCGTTGATCGTGGTGTGGGCGAGCATCTGCGCGGGCGACCAGTACATCTGGGCATAGGGCGGCCGGGAGACCAGTTGTCCGTTCCATTCGACGGTGAGGTCGATATCCAGCCCCCATTTCTCCGCACCGCGCAGGTACGGCAGCGGCTCGGGGTCCTGGACCGGGGTGTCGATCCGCGCCGCTTCCAGGGCGGCCAGCGGCACCACCCACGGCGAGATCGAGGTCGCGAAACTCTTACCGAGGAACGGACCGAGCGGTACGTACTCCCAGGCCTGGATATCGCGGGCGGACCAGTCGTTGACCACCACCGCGCCGAAGACGTGCTCGGCGAATTCGTCCGGCGTGATCACGGTGCCCGGCGTGGACGGCACCCCGACGACGAAACCCAGTTCGGCCTCGATATCCAAGCGCCGGGACGGTCCGAAGCTCGGTACCGCCTCGGCGGGCGATTTGCGCTGCCCGCAGGGGCGGACGATATCGGTGCCGGATACGAGCACGGTGCTCGACCGGCCGTGGTAGCCGACCGGGAGGTGTTTCCAGTTCGGCATCAGGGGCGCCGAATCGGGCCGGAACAGCCTGCCCAGATTGGTGGCGTGCTGTTCGGAGGCGTAGAAGTCCACGTAGTCGGCGACTTCGATGGGCAGATGCATGGTGACATCGGCGAGCGGAAGCACGGCGTCGGCGGGCACCTCACCCCGGACCAGTTCGGTGATTCGGGTGCGGGCGGCAGCCCACTGCCGGGGTCCGAGAGCCATGAAATCGTTGAGCGACGGACGCGCGAACGCCTCGTCCCCCAACGCGACGGCCAGATCGACGACCGTGTCCGCGACCCGGACACCGACGCGCGGCGCGGTGCCGGGGGTGGAGAAGACGCCGTAGGGCAGGTTGTCGATCCCGAAGGGGGAATCGGCGGGGATATCGATGACGGTCATGACGCTGATCTTTCGGAGACGGGCCGCAGGGCGGCCGGAAGCAGGTTCAGATCCACCAGTTCGGTGAGGGGGTCGCTGATACTGCAGGTCCCGAACGAGCGGAAGGCGCCCCGCACGGCTTTCTCCTCGGCTTCCGACAGCGCGGCCAGCTCGGCGGCGACCCCGGCGCCGTTCCGGGTCGCCAACACTGCCTCGAGCGCACCGGTATCGGCACCGGCGAGCGCCAGGTGGGTCGCGAGCAGCAGGTTGAGGAAGCCGTGCTGTTCGAACCCGGTGGTGGGATCTGTATTGCGGACGGCATGATGCAACCCGGCGGTCGCCTTGAACGGGACCCCGGCGGCGACGGCCGACCGCAACGCCACCGCGAGTTCCCGCTCGTCCGGATACGCCGCGGCAACCATTCCGCCGGTGCGGAACTTCGCCGCGTAGGGCGAGCCGGCGAGCCGCTCCAGGACGGCCGCTCGCCGCTCGTCACGCGGCACCTCGACATACACCTCGAGACCCGACGTCCGGCCGGTGATCGATTCCAGCGTCGCGAAGAACTCCACCACGGATACCTGTGCCGGGACGGCAATCTCGACGCCGGTCACGATCAGCCCGTCGATCGCGGCTGCCTGCGCCAGAGCCGGAACCACAGTCCCCGGACCCGCCGGGGCCGTGAACACCACGGTCAGCGAGCCGGGTGACCGATCCGCCAGTTCGGCGAGCCGCGGGACGGGGAAGATCAGCGGTCCGACGAGTGCCGCGAACTCGCTGTCCCGATAGCGTGCGTGCGCGGCCAGCGCGGCGGGCAGGGGCGCGTTGCCGGGTGGGAAGAGGGCCGCGTCGTCACACAGCCCACGCAGGAGAGCGGGGATCACGCGCTCGCCTCCCCAAGCCACGACCACGCGTAGTCGGGATCCTCGCATGCGAGCGCGCCCTCGCCCAGTTCCAACGGGGCGAAGGTGTCGACCATGACCGCGGTCTCCTCTACGGATTCGAGACCGAGCGAACGTTCCATACCGCCGGGCTGCGGGCCGTGCGCGTGCCCGCCCGGATGCACCGACACCGACCCGAGGCCGATACCGGAACCCTTGCGCGCCGCGTAGTCCCCGCCGCAGTAGAACATGACCTCGTCGGAGTCGACATTGGAGTGGTAGTACGGCACCGGGACGGCCAGCGGATGGTAGTCGACCTTGCGCGGGACGAAATTGCACACCACGAACCCCGTGCCCTCGAACACCTGGTGCACCGGCGGCGGCTGATGGACGCGGCCGGTGATCGGCTCGAAATCGTCGATATTGAACGTGTACGGGTACAGGCAGCCGTCCCAGCCGACCACATCGAACGGGTGCCGCGGGTACACCATGCGGGTGCCGACGATGCCGCGGGAGGTGCGGTGTTTGACCAGTACCTCCACCTCGGCTCCCTCGGCGAGCAGCACCTCGCGGGGGCCGTGCAGGTCGCGCTCGCAGTAGGGCGCGTTCTCCAGCAGCTGCCCGAACCGCGAGAGATAACGCTTGGGCGGCACGATATGGCTGCTCGACTCGATGGCGTACGCGCGCAGCGGTTCGCCGCCCTGCGGAATCCAGCGGTGGGTGGTGGAGGTCGGGATCACGACATAATCGCCTTGCCGGGCCGCGAGGGCGCCGAACACCGTCTCCACCCGCGCCGCGCCCGACTCGATATAGACGATCTCGTCGCCGAGGGCGTTGCGGTACAGCGGCGACTCCTTCGCCGCGACCACATAGGAGATCCGCACATCGGAATTGCCGAGCAGCAGCCGGCGGCCGGTGACCACATCGGTATCCGCCCAGGTTCCGGCCGGGAACAGCGTAGGTAATGTCAGGTGCCGCGGTGTCAGCGGATGGTTGGGCGTGGTGGTCTGGTCGGGGACCTCCCACACGTCGGCTCCGGAGATCGCCGACGGGATCCCGCGGTGATAGAGCAGCGACGAATCCGAGGAGAAACCCTCCTCCCCCATCAGCTCCTCGTAGTAGAGCCGGCCGCTGTCGTCGCGGTGCTGGGTGTGGCGTTTCGGCGGAACGTTGCCGAGTTGGCGGTAGTACGCCATGACCTGCCTCCTCGTGGAAACGGATGTGGATCGGGAAAGGTGAGCGCACGGTGCCGCCGCGGGTGACCTCGGCCGGCCCGCGGCGGCGACGCGCTCAGTCCACCCGCAGTTCGATGCCCTTGGTCTCCTCGACGAAGAAGACCGTGCCCAGCGTGAGCAGCGCGCAGAACACGAAGTAGCCCGCGGGCGCCAGCGAATTGCCGGTCACGTCGATGAGCCAGGTCGCGATGAACGGCGCGGTGCCGCCGAGCAGCATGTTGGTGATGTTGTTGCCCAGCGCCAGACCGCTGTAGCGGACCGAGGCCTTCAGCATCTCCACGTAGGTCACATACGAGGCACCGTTGACGACCGAGACGCAGATGAACAGGACCGACTGGCCGACCACCGCCTGCCAGGCGCCCGCCCCGGCCATCAGCACGAACATCGGGACGCCGAGCACGGCCGCGGCGACGCTGCCCCACAGCAGTACCGGTTTGCGCCCGTAGGTGTCGGCGAGGTAGCCCGCGATCGGCAGGGTGATCACGCCCAGCACCAGTGCCAGCGAGGTGGACAGGAATGCCAGCGTGGAGGAATGACCACCCGCGGTCTGCAGGTAGGTCGCCGCGTACACCGAGGCGATGTAGTAACCACCGGTGATGAGCGCACCCAGGAAGACGATCTTGACCACGGCACCACCGGAGGTGCGCAGCAGTTCCATCACAGGCAGTTTCTTCGTCTCACCCTTTTCGGCGAGTTCCTCGAACTGCGGGGTGTCCTCCATATGGTTGCGGATCCAGATGCCGACGACACCGATGACCACGCTGAGCAGGAACGGAATACGCCACGCCCACGACAGAATTGTCTCCTCGGAGAAGATCGAGGTCAGGGCGAGCGCGACCAGTGAAGCGACGAGGGACCCGAGATAGGTGCCCGAGTTGACCATCGAGGTCTGGGTCGCGCGCCAGCGCCGCGGCGCCGATTCGGAGACGAAGGCGTTGGCACCGCCGAGTTCGCCGCCGGCGGCGAAACCTTGCAGGCACCTGGCCAGCACCAGCGCCGCGGTGGCCCAGACGCCCAGCGTGACGTAGGTCGGCATCAACCCCATCAGCACCGTGGCGATCACCATCAGCAGGATGGTCCACGACAGCGCGCTCTTGCGGCCGTACCGGTCACCGATATGGCCGAAGAAGATCCCGCCGGGCACCCGCAGGAAGAACGCCACGGCGAACGCTGCGAAGGTGCCCAGCAGCGCGGCCGTTTCGTTCTCCGAGACGAAGAACAGGGTGGCGACCACGGTCGCCATGTACCCGTAGATACCGAAGTCGTAGTACTCGACGACGGTACCCACAATGGCCGCGCGGACCACCTTCACCGACGACTGGCCTTCGGAGCCACCGGCGGCCGAATCGGAGCGGTGCGCTTCTTCGGGCATCAGCTCGTGTCCCAACATGTCAGTTACCTTGTGCTTTCGTGCGAGAGTGCGACTCGGCCGCGGCCGCGCGACCGGCGATGCGCCCCATAGTCAATGCGTTGGCGACGGCGTTACCGCCGCCCACATAGCGGAGTCCGAGGACCCCGCCTCCGGCCTCGCCCGCCGCGAAGAGTCCCGGAACGGGACGCCCGGTGGCATCGAGGACGGCAGTATCGGAATTGATCTCGAGACCCGTATGGGTGCAGACGAGTTCGGCGGGCAGGATCTCGGCCGCGTAGAACGGTCCCTCGGTGATCGGTTCGAGCCGGGTATCGCTGTGCTTGGCGGCCAGCGAGACGTGGCGGCGGAAATCGTCGTCTGCGCCGGCCGGCAACTGGGCGTTCCACCGGTCGACACTGGCCTGCAGCGTCACGGCCGGTACCTCGATGGCCGCCGCGAGTTCGTCCCAGGTATCGGCCCGGGCGGTGCGCCCGGCGGCTGCCTCCTCGGCGACCCGCTCGGGGGTCCAATCGGTGTAACCGGCCGGGAGTCCCACGCGTGCCTTCTCGTCGAAGATCATCCAGGCGGAGCCGCCCTGCTGGTCGAGGATCCCGGTGGATACCGCATACGGCGCGTCCTCGTCCATGAATCGCCGTCCGTTCCGGTTGACGTACAGCCGCGACGGCGGCGGGAAGCCGGACTGCCAGTGGTGATGTCGCTGGAAGTACACCGTCGGCATGAGCAGACCCCATTCGTGCCCGGTCAGTGCGGCGCCGACCCGGGCGCCGAAGCGCAGATGATCGCCCCGGCTGCCCGGCGCCGCGACGACGAACAATGCCTCACCCGCCGCACGAGCCGCCGGGAAATAACGGTCCACGAAGCCGGGGTCCTGGGCGAATCCGCCGGTGGCCACGACCACCGCACCGCCGCGCACCTCGATACCGTCGGCCACCACCCCGGTGACCCGGCCGTCGGTGACCAGGAGTTCTTCCACCCGGGTGTTGAGCACCACCTCGACACCGTGCTCACGACGTGCCCGGTCCAGCACCTGGACCAGGCCGTAGCCCTGGTCCTTCGGTACGTGCGCCCGCCAGACGTCCTCGACGCCCGCCCGGGCGAGGCCGGGCTGATGGGCGTTCCCGGATTCCACCGCGGGAATCTCGGCACCGAGGCCGATGAGCCATTCGAGCGTCGGGGCGGCCTGCTCGCAGAAGGTGTGGATCAGGCCCGGACGCAGCACCCACTGGTTGAGATCCATGTAGTGCTGGAAGAACTTCTCCGCCGAATCCTCGATACCGAGCGCACGCTGCACACTGGTGCCGGCCGCGGTGAACAGGCCCGCGGACAGCTGAGTGGAACCACCCAGCTCCCGTTCCGATTCGAACAGCAGCACCGAGGCGCCGTCCGCGGCGGCCGAGACCGCCGCGGCCAGCCCGGCCCCGCCGCCACCGATCACGATGACATCGAATGCGTCGTCCACTACAGGCTCCCCTCGGTCTCCGCGACGATGCGGTGGTACAGGCCGTTGGAGACCAGGCCGCCGTCGACGGTGACCTCGCTGCCGGTCATATAGCTCGACCGGTCCGACAGCAGGTGCAGGACCGCGTCGGTGATCTCCTGCGGCGCACCCATCCGGCCCATCGGGATGGACCGCAGCGACGACTCCACGAACCCGCCCGAGCCGCTCACCAGCGCCGTCCCCACCAGACCGGGATGGACGGAATTGACCCGGATGTTCCATTTCGCCAGGCCACCGGCCGCCGATTTCGACAATCCGGTCAGCCCCCATTTGCTGGCGGAATAGGCCGGCGAGAAGTAGCCGATCTGCCCGGAGATGGAGGAGATGTTGACGATGGAACCGCCGCCGGAATCACGCATGAGCGGTGCCACGGCCTGCATTCCGTAGAAGGGACCGAACAGGTTGATCCGTAGCGTCCGGTCCCAGATCTCGTCCGGGGTGTCCATGAACTCGAGCCGCCGCGAGATACCCGCGTTGTTGACCAGCCCGCCGAGCTCGCCGCGGCGGGAGCCGATTTCGTCCACGACCCGGGTCCAGTCCTCTCGGTCCGCGACGTCGAGGCGGTGGGCGCCGGCGGATCCGCCGGCGGCGACGATCTCCGCCGCCAGCTCTTCGGTGTCGGCGACGTCGGCCAGGCACACATGGGTGCCGAGCGCGGCCAGTGCCCGGGCGTGGGCCGCGCCCATGCCCGCGGCGGCGCCGGTGACCAGGACGACGCCGGGATAGGTCGGCCGGTCAGACATGGCGGGACCCACCATCGACGGCGATGCTGTGCCCGGTGACGTAGCGGGCGCTGTCGGACAGCAGGAACAGCAGCGGGCCGAACACTTCCTCGGGGGAACCGAGCCGGTGCAGCGGAACGACCTCGAGCGCGTGCGCGAGTGCCGCGGGATCGTCCTGCACCCAGCGGGTCATCGCGGTGTCGATATAGCCGGGTGCGATGGAGTTGACCCGGATTCCCTTGTCACCGAGTTCGACGGCGAGCGATTCGGTCATATGCGCTACCGCGGCCTTCGACGTGCAGTAGGCGCCGCGCCCCTTGCGCACCCGCAGCGCCGAGACCGAGGACATGTTCACGATGGCGCCGCCGGGCGCCATGTGCCGGGCCGCGGCCTGGGCGCCGTAGAGCACGCCTTCGACGTTCACCTTCAGGGTGGCGCCGATCTGCTCCGGCGAGATGTCCTCGGCGAAGGCGAACGGGAAGATACCGGCGTTGTTGATCCAGAAATCGATCCGCCCGAATTCCGCGACGGCGCGTTCGGCGAGTTTCTCGTGATCGGCGGGGACGGTCACATCCGCACGCATCCCGACCACGCGGCCCGGTTCCGCCGCGAGCGACTGCGCGGCGAGCTCGGACCCGATCCCCTGCGCGGTCGCGACGACCTGGTCTTCGTTGATATCGGCGGCGACCACCGACACCCCGCGGGTGGCCAGGCCTGCCGCGAACACCGCGCCCATTCCCTGCGCCGCCCCGGTGACCACGGCGACCTTGCCGGCCATCTCCGGGTAGTGCGCGGTCATCGGTGCCGCGTCCGTGCGCCCGGGATTGAGCTGCTCGGTGGTGGTGCTCATCTGTTGTCCTCCGAAATCGTGTGAAAATCCGTGCGGGGTCGCGCCGCGGCCTACCGCTGTGGCGCGTCGTCGCGGGAGACGCGCCGGTGGGCGACCGACCAGCGGTCGCCGGTGAGTTCGAGGCGGTCCGCGAGCGTCGTCATCCGCACCAGGCGCGCGGACCCGCCGCGCGGGGTGGCCACGATCTGCAGGTAGGCGCCGACCTCGAGGGTCGAGCAGTCCAGTCGCCGGACCGCGATATTCGTGACGACGTGCCGATGTACCTCGTCCGCCGCCCGGGCCGCTGTATGGAACGCGCGCGCGAAGTCGGTGAGCGCAGCGGTCCCGGTGACCGGCTCGGGGTAGCTCGGTGAGTGGAACTCACCGGCCGGTGTGAAGGTGGCCGCCCAGTCGGCGGCCCGGCCGTTGTCGATGTGGTGGCTCTGGAAGCCGTACAGCTGGTGGACCGCGGCGACCGTCGCCGGATCGGGCAGGTCGCCGATCGAAACCGTGGTCATCGAATTCTCCTCGACGTGATCGCGGAGCCTCCGCTTGCCCCCACCGGCTCATCGTGCGATAATCGCACGCACTGTGCGATATGAGTGAAGGCTAGGTGTCGCCACTCACAAAAGTCAAGAAGGACGTGATGAACCACAGCACCGCCACCGGGAGTGCACGCGCCACCGGAGTCGAGCTCGACTCGGGAATGTCGAAAACGCTCCACCACGGACTCGACATCCTGGAGACCCTGGCCCGCCATCCCCACGGGCTGTCGATCACCGATCTCGCCGAGTCCGTCGGCGTGCACCGCACCGTCGCGCACCGGCTGGTCCGCACCTTGGAGGCCCACCGCCTGTGCCGCCGCGACGACACCAAACGCGTCACCCTCGGTGCGGGCCTGGTCACTCTGGCCGAGCCGGTCGAACAGGATCTGCGCACGGTCGCGCGGCCGGTGATGGAGGAACTCGCCGAACGCACCCGGGCCACCGTCCACCTGGTGCTGCGCGAGAACGCCACCGAAGTGCGCGCGCTGCTGGTGGTCGAACCGCGCAACGCGCGGGTCCATGTGGCCTTCCGGCCGGGACAGATCCATCCCATAGATCGTGGCTCGGCGGGCCTGGCGATGCTGGCCGCGGCGCCGCCCGTTCCCGGTGAACGCCCCGAGGTCGAGACGGCGCGTGACCGCGGCTACGCCCTCACCCGCGGTGAGGTCGTCGCGACCGTGTTCGGCATCTCCGCGCTCGTACCCCGCCGCCGGGGCGAACCGGAAGCCACCATCGGCATCTCCGTCTTCGAGGTCGACGACGAACCGGCCCTGGCGGTCGCGGTCCGCGACGCGGCCCGGCACCTGGGCACCCTGCTGCACTGAACCCGGCCGTGGCCGGCAAGGCCCCCGGCGGCGCGCCGCCGGGGGTTCCGGCGGCCGGCCGGCTCCCCCAATGCCCGGAATGCGCTCGCCGCACCCGACCGTGCACCTCGCCGGGCAGTACCGCGGCCGCCGCCGGAAGGGGGAAAGGCCACCCGGATTACCGGCGGGCGGGGTCCGGACGCGCCGCGTCACCTGCACCAACTCGCCACCGTGGCCGGCCACGGACACCCTTCGCTCAATCCAACGATCGGCGCCTGTAGCGCCGTGTCGGTGGATTGCGACATGTCTTTCGGGTAAGTGTTCTCCGGATCACTCGGTCACTTACGACCCGGCCGATCCACCCGCCCGCCGAAAATACGGGCGAGTAGCACCCGCACGCTGTGCACACAGTGGTCCCGCGGGTGCACACTACGCAGAGCCGAGCCGAAAACGGCTCATCCGTGACCGTGCCCCACAGACGAAGGAGCCAGGGATAGTGTTCAGTCGTATCGCCATCGTGAACCGGGGAGAGGCGGCGATGCGCCTTGTCCACGCCGTCCGGGATCTGGCGGCCGAAACCGGGCAGCCGATCCAGACCATCGCGCTGCACACCGATGTCGACCGGAACGCGACCTTCGTCCGGGAATCCGATATCGCCTACGACCTCGGCCCCGCCTCGGCCCGCCCCTACCTCGACCTCAAAGCCCTCGAGCGCGCACTGGTGGCGACCGGCGCCGACGCCGCCTGGGTGGGCTGGGGTTTCGTCGCCGAAGATCCGGCGTTCGCCGAACTGTGCGAGCAGATCGGCGTCACCTTCATCGGTCCGAGCCCCGACGCCATGCGCAAACTCGGCGACAAGATCGGTGCGAAACTGATCGCCGAAGAGGTCGGCGTGCCGGTGGCGCCCTGGAGCCGCGGCGCGGTCGAGACGGTGGAAGCCGCCGCGGCGGCGGCGGCCGAGATCGGCTACCCGCTGATGCTGAAGGCGACCGCGGGTGGCGGCGGCCGCGGTATCCGCGTGATCAACAACGAGGCCGAGCTCGTCGATGCCTACGAACGCACCAGCCAGGAGGCGGCCCGCGCCTTCGGCAGCGGCATCGTGTTCCTGGAGCGGCTGGTCACCGGCGCCCGGCACGTCGAGGTCCAGGTGATCGCGGACGGCCAGGGCACCGCCTGGGCACTCGGTGTGCGCGACTGCTCGGTGCAGCGGCGCAACCAGAAGGTCATCGAGGAATCGGCCTCGCCGGTGCTGCGGCCCGAGCAGGCGGCCGAACTCAAGACGTCGGCCGAGCGGCTGGCGGTCGCGGTCGGCTACCGCGGCGCGGCGACCGTCGAATTCCTCTACCACCCGGGCGACGAACTGTTCGCCTTCCTCGAGGTCAACACCCGCCTGCAGGTCGAGCACCCGATCACCGAGATCACCACCGGTTTCGACCTGGTCCGCGCGCAGCTGCACGTGGCCTCCGGCGGCCGGCTCGAGGGCGAACCCCCGGCCGAACGCGGGCACGCCATCGAAGCCCGGCTCAATGCCGAGGACCCCGACCGCGACTTCGCCCCCTCCCCCGGCCGGATCGCGCATCTGGACCTGCCGGCCGGCCCGGGTATCCGCGTGGATACCGGTGTCAGCGAGGGCGACACCATCCCCGCCGATTTCGATTCGATGATCGCCAAGATCATCGCCTACGGCCGCAACCGCGACGAGGCACTGGGCCGGTTGCGCCGGGCGGTCATCGAGACGCGGGTGATCATCGAGGGCGGCGCGACCAACAAGAGTTTCGTGCTCGACCTGCTGGATCAGCCGGAGGTCATCGACGGCAGCGCGGACACCGGCTGGATCGACCGGGTGCGCGGTGAGGGCCGGCTCGTCTCCCACCGGCACTCCGCCATCGCCCTGGCCGCCGCCGCCATCGACGCCTACGAGGAGGAGGAGCAGGTCGAACAGCACCGGCTGCTGTCCACCGCCTCCGGTGGCCGTCCCCAGGTACAGCACGACAGCGGACGTCCGCTGGACCTGAAGCTGCGCGGTGCGAGCTACCGGGTGCGGGTCGCCCGGATCGGCGCGCACCGGTTCCGGGTCGGTATCGAGGCGGGCACCGATATCCGCACCGCCGACGTCGATCTCGAACGTTTCGATCAGCACACCGGCCAGCTCGTGGTCAACGGCGTCCGGTACCGCCTGATCACCGGCACCCACGGGCCGGTGCACCTCGTCGACGTCGACGGCGTGACCCACCGGGTCAGCCGGGACGAGGGCGGCGTCGTCCGCTCCCCCGCGCCCGCGCTCGTCGTGGCCACCCCGCTGGAGGTCGGCGCCGAGGTCGAGGCCGGGGCACCGGTACTGGTGCTGGAGAGCATGAAGATGGAAACGGTGCTGCGCGCGCCGTTCCGGGCCCGGCTCAAGGAATCCAATGTCTCGGTCGGCACCCAGGTGGAGACCGGCGCACCGCTGCTGCGGCTGGAGCCGCTCGCCGACGAGGGTGACGAGGCCGAGGCCGACACCGCGACCGCCACGGTCGAACTGGATCTGCCCGCCGAGTCGGACCCGCAGCCGTACCAGCGGATGATCCGCGGTCAGCAGGATCTGCGCAGTCTGCTGCTGGGCTTCGATGTCGACCCGCACGACGACCGGCGGGTGCTCGACGAATACCTCGCGGCCCGCCGCGCGGCCGTGGCGGACAACCGCCGGCCGCTGGCCGAGGAACTCGACCTGGTGCAGGTCTTCGCCGACCTGGCCGAACTGAGCCACAATCGGTCCTGGGAGGACGATCCGACCCCGGGGCACGTCCACAGTGCCCGCGAGTACTTCCACACCTATCTGCAGAGCCTGGACGTCGAGCGGGCCGGCCTCCCGGAGTCCTACCGCACGAAGCTCGCCCAGGCACTCGGGCACTACGGCGTCACCGAACTGGACCGCACGCCCGACCTCGAGGCCGCGGTGTTCCGGATCTTCCTGGCCCAGCAGCGGCCCGCCGATACGGTCGAGGTCGTCTCGGCACTACTGCGCGAATGGCTGAACGAGCCGATGCCGGACCGGGTACTGCGCGAGCCCGTCGGCCTGGCGCTGGAGCGGCTCGTCGCCGCGACCCAGGTGCGGTTCCCGGTGATCGCGGACCTCACCCGCGGCCTGGTCTTCGCCTGGTACGGGCAGCCGGTGCTGCGCCGCAACCGGGCCCGCGTCTACACCGACGCGCGCAAACACCTCAGCTACCTGGACGCGCATCCGCAGGCGTCCGACCGGACCGCGCGGATCGCCGAGATGGTGAGCGCCACCGAACCTCTGGTGCGCCTCCTGGGCCAGCGGCTTTCGCGCGGCTCCGCGGACAACACCGTCATGCTGGAAGTGCTGACCCGCCGCTACTACGGCAACAAGGACCTCACCGACGTCCGCACTCGCGACGCCGGCGACTACACCTTCGTCGTCGCCGAACGCAAGGGCGTGAGCCTGGTATCGGCCGCGGTCAGCTTCGACTCCCTGCCCCGGGTGGTGGCCGGTCTGGCCGAACTGTCGACCGGTTCCGCCTCCATCGAGGCCGATATCTATCTGTCCTGGGAGAACCAGCCCGAGGACTTCGACGCCATGGCGGCGGAGCTGCAGGAGGTGCTCAACGCGCAGCCGGTGTCCAACCAGGTGCACCGGATCACCGCCACCGTCGCGGGTAGCGACAACGCGGTCATGCACTATCACTTCACGTTCCGCCCGTCGGCGACCGGCCTCGACGAGGAACGTCTCATCCGCGGTCTGCATCCCTATATCGCGCAGCGGATGCAGATGAAGCGGCTGCACAAGTTCGACCTCACCCAGCTGCCGTCCTCGGACAACGAGGAGGTGTACCTGTTCCGGTGTGTCGCCAAGGAGAACCCGGCCGATGAGCGTCTCGTCGCGTTCGCCCAGGTCCGGGACCTGACCGCGCTGCGTGACCACGACGGCCGGCTGGTCACCCTGCCGACGGCGGAGAGCACCATCGCCACCTGCCTCGACTCGATCCGCCGCGCGCAGGCGGGGCGGCCGTCGTCCAAACGGCTGCAGACCAACCGCATCGTGATGTACGTCTGGCCGCCGATCGATATCACCCGCGGCGAACTGGAGTCGATCGTCGAGCGGGTGCGTCCCACGACCACGGGCGCGGGCCTGGAGGAGATCCTGCTCATCGCGCGCCAGCGCGACGCCCGGACCGGTGACCTGGTGAAGCTGGCCCTGCGGATCTCCTTCGACGCCACCGGCGGGACTCAACTGACCGTCGGCGAGCGGTCCGACGATCCGGTCGAGCCGCTGGACGCCTACCGGCAGAAGGTGCTGCGCGCCAGCAGCCGCAACACGGTGTACCCGTACGAGCTCACCGGCCTGCTCGGTGAATTCACCGAGTACGACCTCGACGCCGACCACGCGCTGGTGCCGGTCGACCGGCCCAAGGGCCGCAACACCGCGGCGATGGTGGCGGGTGTGGTGACCACCGTGACCGAGCGGCACCCCGAAGGTGTCACCCGGGTGGTGCTCCTCGGCGATCCCACCAAATCGCTGGGCGCGCTGTCGGAGCCGGAATGCCGCCGGGTGATCGCCGCGCTGGATCTGGCCGAGAAGTTGCAGGTCCCGCTGGAGTGGTACGCGCTGTCCTCGGGCGCCCGGATCTCGATGACCTCGGGCACCGAGAACATGGACTGGGTGGCGGCGGCGCTCAAGCGCATTGTCGAGTTCACCCAGGACGGCGGCGAGATCAATATCGTGGTCGCGGGGATCAATGTCGGCGCCCAGCCGTACTGGAACGCCGAGGCCACCATGCTCATGCACACCAAGGGCATTCTGGTGATGACCCCGGATTCGGCCATGGTCCTCACCGGTAAGCAGGCCCTGGACTTCTCCGGCGGCGTCTCGGCCGAGGACAACTTCGGGATCGGCGGTTACGACCGGGTCATGGGCCCCAACGGGCAGGCCCAGTACTGGGCGCCGAACCTGCACGCCGCCCGGGCCGTGCTGATGTCGCACTACGATCACACCTATGTCGTCCCCGGTGAGAAGGGGCCGCGCCGGGCGCCGACCACCGACCCGGTGGATCGGGACATCTCCGGTTTTCCGCATGTCATGGCGGACAGCGATTTCACCACGGTCGGCCAGATCTTCTCCGCCGCCGCCAACCCGGATCGCAAGAAGCCGTTCGATATTCGCACGGTCATGCGGGCGGTGGCCGACCAGGACCACGAGGTGCTGGAACGGTGGGCGGGGATGGCCGATGCCGAGACCTCGGTGGTCCAGGACGCGCATCTGGGCGGAATCCCGGTGTGCCTGCTGGGTATCGAGTCGCGGGGTGTACCCCGGCGCGGTTTCCCGGCCACCGACGGCCCGGACACCTACACCGCGGGCACCCTGTTCCCGCGGTCGTCGAAGAAAGCCGCGCGGGCGATCAACGCGGCCAGCGGCAACCGGCCGCTGGTGGTGCTGGCCAACCTGTCCGGCTTCGACGGTTCCCCGGAATCGATGCGCAAACTGCAGCTCGAGTACGGCGCCGAAATCGGCCGCGCGATCGTCAACTTCCAGGGCCCCATCGTGTTCACCGTGATCTCGCGGTACCACGGTGGCGCGTTCGTCGTGTTCTCCAAGACGCTGAACCCGAATATGACCGTGCTCGCGCTGGAGGGTTCGTTCGCCTCGGTCCTCGGTGGCGCCCCTGCCGCCGCGGTCGTGTTCGCCGGTGAGGTGGACAAGCGCACCGCGTCGGACCCGCGGGTCCGCGATCTGGAAGCCCGCGCCGCGAACGCCTCCGGCACCGACCGCGCCACCCTCACCGCCGAACTCGACGAGCTCCGGTCCACGGTCCGCACCGAGAAACTCGGTGAGGTCGCCGCGGAGTTCGACCGCGTGCACGATATCCACCGCGCGGTAGAGGTCGGTTCGGTCGACGCCGTCATCCGGGCCGCCGAACTGCGTCCGCGCATCATCGAGGCCATCGAGGCACATCTGGCGGGCTGATTTCCGGCCGGTCGTCCTCGAACGGCATTCCACCGAGCATCGGGTGCCCCGCTCTCGCGGCGGGGCACCCGATGTGCTTCCGAGCCTCCGCGGCCGTTGCCCTATGGCAGCGGCCATTCTGCTGCGCGCCCCGGCGCCCGGCGCGGCCCGGCACGGATTGGCCTCAGCGCGAGCACAATCCTGGCCGACCGCCCGCGCCGGATCTACCGTCGGCGACCATGACCACCGGCACGACAGCGCTCAACGACATCACCGATGCCACCGCGAAGGCGGTGCGGGAGAACCCCGCCGCGGCCACGGTGCTCTTCCGGGCCGCGGGCGCCCCACAGGGCGCGGTGGGCAGCACGATCACCGCGGGCACACACCGCTTCCCGGTGGACGAACCACCGGCGCTCGGTGGCGACGACACCGCCCCCAATCCGGTCGAGGTCTATCTCGGCGCGTTGATCTCCTGCCATATCGTCACCTACCGGTTCTGGGCCCAGCGACTGGGCCTCGTGGTCGACGACCTGTCCGTCGAGGCGGAAGGCGACCTGGATGTGCGCGGCTTCTTCGGTCTCGACGACCGAGTGCGCGCCGGGTTCCAGGCCGTGCGGGTGCGGGTGCGGATCACCGGACCGGAGACCGCCGAGCGCTACGCCGAACTTCAGGCCGCGGTCGAGGCACACTGCCCGGTCCTGGACCTCACCACCGGCGTGACCCCCGTGGTCATTACTCTCGAAACCGACTGAGTCGCAGGATTGCTCGGGGGTATCGGCAAGTACAGCGTCCTCCAGGGAGGTACTCGCCCCGACCACGGTCGGGACTCGTCGCCTGCGCCGGACACCGGGCAGCACCACATTGCTCCGCACGTGGGTGTGCAGCTCGTCGATCCAGGTGGTGGCGGATCGACGACCTCGGCCACCCAGGCGGGAGACTCGTGTACGGCCCGCATCCGGCGGGCCCGGACGGGGCGCGGCCCGACGAGTTCCATGAACTGAAATAACCGTCACAGTCCACCGGAGCGCACTGATCAGGAATCGAGAAGCGCAGGTGACCGGCCCGGAATTAGCGTGAGCAGCATGAACGCTTCGACACACACCACCACCACCGCCCTCACCGTCCACCTCGAGGTACCCGACTCCGACGCCGCCCGAGCCACCTACGCCGCCGCCTTCGGCCTCGGCGCCGAGCTGGACTTCCGCGCCGGACAAGCCCCCACGAACGGATTCCGCGGCTACATCCTTTCCCTGGTGGTGTCGCAACCCGGGAACGTCGACAGTCTGGTCGACAGCGCGCTCGGCGCCGGCTTCACCACCCTGAAGCCCGCCGCGAAGAGCTTCTGGGGCTATGGAGGCGTCCTCCGGGCACCCGACGGCGCGATCTGGAAGATCACGACCTCGAAGAAGAAGGACACCGGGCCGGCCACCCGCGACATCGACGAGGTCGTGCTGCTGCTCGGGGTCGACGACGTCAAGACCGGCAAGCGGTTCTATGTCGAACGCGGCCTGACGGTGGCCAAGAGCTTCGGTGGCAAATACGTGGAATTCGCGACCCCGGACTCGCCGGTGAAACTGGCACTCTACGGACGCCGCGCCGCGGCGAAGGACGCCGGCGTTTCCCCGGACGGGGACGGTTCGCACCGTATCGTGATCGCCGGCACCGCTGGTTCGTTCACCGATCCCGACGGCTTCGTCTGGGAGTCCACGGCCGGATGAGGCCGAAGAGGCCCGCGACGGCCGCGGTTTTCACCGGCAGCGGCGCGCGGAACGTCTCGGCGCGGGCGCCACGTGCAGGGACAACGCGCTCCACCACGGGCGTGGGTACCGTCACCGGGAAGGGCTCCGAGGGCCGGCGCCGGTCCCGCGGCGTCGGGTACCGGGCGCCGCGACCGGCCGGCCTCAGCGGGCGAAGGTCGCGGTGTGGGCAGCGGCTACCAGGCGGGTGAGGTCGGTTCCCGCATCGTCGCCGAGCACCGCGAACGCGGGGGCGATGAGGTCATCGGTGATCGATTCCGCACGCCGCCAGGCCGCCCGGATCTCGTCGGAGATCTCCTCGAACGGTTCGGGCCACCCGTACCAGCGGGCCTGGCCGGGACCGTCGTTGAGGGGCGACCCGGAGATCAGCACGGCCTGCAGCGGGGTGATACCGGCGGCCCGCACGGCGAGAAGGTGCAGTCCGCCGCGCAGTTCGCGCAGGACGTGGGCGAGCTGCATGACGCGGCCCGGCGCGTCACCGGGCAGGGGTACGGCGCGCCACCCCGCGAACAACGACAGTCCGGCCGGGTCCGCCGCCGCGACAACGGCTTCCAGCAGTTCGGCCAGGCGCGGCGCCTCGTCGAAGGAAGCGAGCTTCCGGCGGCCGAAGTCCTGACAGGCCAGCGCGTACCGGTGGGCGGCCTTCGCGGCGGGCATCGGGACCGACTCCCATGCCACGCGGATCGAATGGGCCGGAAAGAAGCCGAACGCCGCGGTCACCACCTCGGCGTCCACCTCACCGAGCACGCCCCCGCGGCCACGGGTATAGGGACCGAAGAATTCGTCCACACCGGTTTCGACGGCGTACTCCCGGGCCTCCCGGGAGAACATGAAACCGCCGCCGAGTTCCTGGATGTGTGCGTTCACCGTGGTGCCGACCGCCATCTTCGTTCCTTCCACTGCCCGGATATCCGCCCCACCGTATCCATCTTTTACGCCGTACGGAAGCCGCGCGCACCGCACTGTCGCGCCGGAAATGCCGACCGGTCGATACTCGGCGCGCGGTGCCGGGTGTGGCCGGCCGGGTTCGGGGTATCCGCGCGCCGTGAACTCACCCACCGGAACAGCCGAGTCGTATTGGATGGATTCCACCGGGCCGACCTCGTATCCGCCGCTGACCGGCGATATCGAGGCAGATGTCGCGGTGGTCGGCGCGGGCGTCGCGGGGATCTGCAGCGCCTGGGAGATCGCGGCCATCGGGCGTTCGGTCGTGATGCTCGAGGCCGACCGGATAGTCAGCGGAACCACCGGCTACACCACGGCGAAGGTGAGCGCCCAGCACACACTGGTCTACGACAAGCTGCGTTCTTCGTTCGACGAGGAGACCGCGGGCCTGTACGCCCGCTCGCAGCTGGACGCGGTCGAGCATCTCGACCGCACGGCCACAGAACTGGGTATCGACTGCGAACTGGAGCGGGCGCCCTCCTACACCTATGTCACCGAGGAGAAACGGATCGATCAGATCCGCGCCGAGGTCGACGCCGCGCGGCATGCGGGGCTGCCGGCCACCCTGGTCACCCAGACCGGTCTGCCCTTTCCGGTGGCGGCGGCCGTCCGCGTGGCGGACCAGATCCAGTTCCATCCGCGCCGCTACCTGCTCGGCCTGGCCGAGGCCCTGATCGCGCGTGGCGGCCGGATCTTCGAACGCACGCGGGTCGTCGCGCTGGACGAGGGCAGCCCCTGCCGGTTGACCACCGAGTCCGGCGCCGTGGTGCGTGCGCGGGATGTCGTGGTCGCCACCCACTACCCGGTATTCGACCGAGCACTGCTGTTCGCGAGGCTCCAGCCCCGGCGCGAGCTGGCCGTCGCGGGCGTGATCGCCGCCGAGCACGACCCGCAGGGTATGTACATCACGCCGGAGAACAACACCCGCTCGGTACGCACTGCCCCGTACGGCGCGGACCGGCGACTGCTCATCATCACCGGCGAGCACCTACGGCCGGGCACGGCCTCGACCACGGACCGGTTCGACCTGCTGGCGCAGTGGGCTCGCGACCATTTCCCGGTGAGCTCCCTCGCCTACCACTGGGGCGCCCAGGACAACACCACATCCGACGGGATCCCCTATATCGGCCGCTTCCATCCCGGCGCCCGGCACGTGTACGTATCCACCGGGTTCGGCGGCTGGGGAATGACCCACGGGATCATGGGCGGGCGGCTGCTGGCCGCCGAACTCGCCGGCGAACCGGCGCCCTGGGCGAAGATCTACGATCCGCGCCGCCTGCACCCGAGGGTAGAGGCCGGCAGCCTGCTGACGTCCGGGCTGGATGTGGGCCGCCATTTCGTCGGCGACCGGCTCCGCCCGCATACCTTCGTCGATTCCGCCGCGGACCTCGCCCCGGGGAGCGGAGCGGTGATGCGCCGGTCCGGCCGCCGCAGCGCCGTCTACCGCGATCACGACGGGCGGCTGCACTCCGTATCGGCGGTGTGCACCCATCTGGGTTGTCTCGTGGCGTTCAACGATGCCGAAACCAGCTGGGACTGCCCGTGTCACGGATCGCGCTTCGATATCGACGGCAAGGTCCTGGAAGGCCCGGCGACCAGGCCCCTGCAACCGCACGATCCGGGTGAGGACTGACCGCCGACGGTGGAGCAGGAAGAGGGCACCCCGCGGCCCGCGCACCCACACACTCCCGCCGGTGCCGCGGAGCGTCGGGCCTTCATCCCGGGTAGGGCTCGGCCGTCCTCGCGCTCCGCAAGGACCGGCCCCACCAGGCGCCGGTCCGCCCCCGCCCGGGCCGGGCGCGGCACGATCCCGTCGCGCCCTGCTCTCGCGGTGAATCGATCGGTTGCCGACAGCGCGCGAGCCGTCAGCCCTGCACAACCGCCAGGTCGCTGCCGCCGGGTGATGCGGTGACCGCATCCGCTTCGCTCACCAGCCACTGACCGCATACGCAGCGCCAGTAGCGGACCGCACCGTGTTCGGAGATCAGGGCGGGTTCGGGCCAGGAGCACGCGGAGCAGGTGATGGTCATGACCCGAGTCTGCTGTAATGGTTCTGTGCATTTCAACCCTTACGGAGGCGCCGCCGCCGACCTGGCGGCCCGGCTGGTGAACGCGCCACCGGATCAGGATCTGGCCGCCCTGCTGGCCGCGGCCGGTTACAAACCGATCGGGACGGTGAGTTCTCGGCAGGCGGCCGAACTGCGCCGCTGGACCCGCCGACTCGACGCGGTGTTCCGCGCACCCGGAGTCGAGCCGATCAACGCACTGCTGGCCGGGACCACGAGCCGCCCCTATATCTCGACCCACGACGGACGCGCCCCGCATCTGCACTATGCCGCCGAGGACGCGCCGATCGAGGAACGCGTGAAGGCCTATACCGCCGCGGGCCTGGCCGAGCTGTACTGCGCGGCGCCCGGCCGGATCGGGCAGTGCCGGCGGGAGGACTGCCCGCGGGTGTTCGTCGACATCTCCCGCAACGGACGGCGCCGCTTCTGCTCCGAACGGTGCGCCAACCGGGTGAATGTGGCAAGGCACCGGGCCAGGTCCGCCCGCCGGGTGGGGTGACCCGCTCCCCGCAGGATCCGTGCGGTGCCGCGGGTGTCACGGCACCGGGACGGCCTCGAGTACATTCTCCGGCGACAGTGTGGGTGTGCACGAGATCAGCGCGAACCCGGCTCCGGCGAGCAGGGCGCGATATTCGGATTCGGTGCGTTCCCGCCCGCCGGTATGGACCAGCATCTCGAGATCGATGTAGTGGCCCGGATGCGGGTGGTTCCGCTGCGGGAGCAGGAGTTCGATCACCAGCAGCCGGGCCGTGGGGGCCATCGCCGCGTGTACCGTTCGCAGGATCTGCCCGGCCTGTTCGGCGGGCCAGTCGTGCAGGATGTGCTTGAGCACATAGAGGTCGCCGCCCTCGGGGACAGCGTCGAAGAACGAGCCGCCGACCGTGGTACACCGGTCGGCGGTCCCGGCCCGGACCAGCAGTTCCGCCGTCTCGGTCACCACCTCGGGCAGATCGAATAGCACGCCTGTGCAACCCGGCGCGCGGCGCAGTATTTCCGCGAGCAGGGCGCCGCGACCACCACCGATATCGACGACCGTGCGGTAGCGGGTGAAGTCGTGCGCTGCCAGCACCGCGCGCTGCCCGAGGCCATCCATATCGGACATCGCGCGATCGAACATATCGCCGAGCGCACGGTCGGCGCGGACGAGATCGAAGAAGGCGCGGGCGGCGACGGACGGCCGACCGGTGCGCACCACGTCTACCAGCCGATTCCAGTGGTCGCGGTGCGTCGGGCTACCGAAGAACAGCACCGCGTCCCGCAGCGAGACGGGCACGTCGGTGCGCAACGCCTGGGCCAGGGGGGTGAGCGTGTAACGACCGTCGCGGCGCCGGGCGAAGATACCGTGCGCGGTCAGCAGGCGCAGCAACCGCCGCAACGCATCGGGGTCCGCGCCGACCGCCCGCGCGAGGTCGGTGCCCGAGCGCGGGCCGGCGACGAGCGCACCCGCTATATCCAGGGCGGCGGCCGCGTAGATCGCCTGGGACAGCCAGCCCGCGGTGACCATCTCCAGGAGGGCGAAATGCGGGGGAATCAGCCGCCGGTGGATCCCGGCCAATCCGCCGCGGACCCGTTCCATCGCGCGAACGACCGACCGTGGCGGTGTCTTCGTTCGATCGGAGAGCATGGCGACTCCCTCTCGTGGTGGGTGTATCCGCTGAGACTACGACCTCTCGCGGGCGCCCCCGGACAACGCGGCGGTCGTGTCGGACCTCTGCCGCCGACCGTCAGCCGGCCTCCGCGGACCGCGGCAGGTGCACCAGAATCAGCCCGACTCCGGCGATCAGGAAATTCTGCAGCGCGGCCGACGAGGCGTTCACATCCTCGTTGGCCCACATCCGGAACCATTCGCCACCGATGGTCAGGAAGCCGCCCGCGAACAGCAGGACGGCCAGCGTCCAGCCCAGGCTGGAAAGTTTCGCGGCGGTAGCTGTCGCTCCCACCTGTCCGCGCAGGGCGCGCACCCACACGACGGCCGCCGCGAGCAGGACGAACGCGATGAGGAATTCCCAGCCGACGATGAGGATGTAGGCGACGAGCGCGACGGTCTCGTTGCCGATCGCCCGCCAGTCGGTGCCGGCGCTGTGGATGGTCTGTTCCATCGATAGCACCGCGGCGACACCCCGGCGGTTGGTTTCGGTATCGGTGCAATTCGTTATTGCGACGAGCAGGTAGTAGAAGCCGGTGATGGTGGCGAGGACGGCGACCGCCAGCTGCCGGCTGCCGGCCAGGTCCAGAAACCCCTTGCCGCGCTGTGGTTCCGAGCTGAGTGACGTATCCGTTGTGGTTGACACATGAGGATCATTTCCGATCCCCCGTACCGTCACAACACGGTCGATTCCCCCGGCCGGGAGGCTGCGCGCCCCTCGTCGGCGCGCAGCCCGGCCCCTAGCCGGATTCCGGCACCGAACGCGATTCCCGCACCCGCTCGACCCGCCCGACCAGCAGGACGTAGGAGGCGACACCCAGCAGCGTGACCACGGTCATGTAGACGAACGCGGGCGCGAAACTGGCATCGGTGACCAGGAATCCGATCACGATCGGGGTGGCGATACCGGAGAGGTTGCCGATGAAATTGAACATTCCGCCGGTCATTCCGATGAGCCGTTCCGGTGCCAGCGCCGAGACCAGCGACCAGGTGATGGAGGCCAATCCGTTACCGAAGAAGGCGACCGACAGGAACACGATCACCAATGCGGTGGAATCGGTGAAGTTCGCACCGATCAGGGTGGTGCTCAGCAGCAGACCCGCGATGATCGGCCCCTTGCGCGCGATACCGAGCGAAACGCCGCGCCGCAGCAGGAAATCGGAGAAGACCCCGGAGAACAGCACCCCGATCACCGCGGCGATGAACGGCAGCGAGGCCAGGAACCCGGACTTGATGTAGTCCATATCGCGGTATTTCACCAGATAGGTCGGGAACCAGGTGAGGAAGAACCACAGGGTGGAGGTGAGGCAGAACTGCCCCAGGTACACGCCCCACAGTTTCCGCCGCCCCAGCACCGTGGCGATATCGGTCCAGGTGACCCGGGTACGCTCCGGCCGCGACGAGGTCAGATCGACCAGGCCGCCGCCCTCGCGGATATGGGCGATCTCGGCCTCGTTGGCACGCGAATCACGCGGCTCGCGGTAGACGAGGTACCAGACCAGCGCCCACACCACACCGACCGCACCGGTGAAGATGAAGACCCAGTGCCAGCTCAGCACCGACTGCAGCCACGACAGCACGGGGGTCAGCAGCGCGAGGCCGATGAACTGACCCGAGGTGTAGAACCCGATGACGGAGGCGCGTTCGCGCTCCGGGAACCAGGCGGTGGCCACGCGGTTGTTGATCGGATAGGCCGGGGCCTCGAAAACCCCCACCAGCAGCCGCAGTGCGATGAGCGCGACGAAACCGCCGATGATTCCCATGAACACGGTCGCCAGCGACCACAGCAGCAGGCAGGCGGGATACAGCACGCGGGGCGGCACACGGTCGACGAACCACCCACCCGGGATCTGCAGCGCCGCATAGGTCCAGCCGAAGGCCGACAGCAGCAGGCCCTGTTGCGCCGCGGACAGGTCCATTTCGTCGGCGATGGCGGGTACCGCGATCGATAGGTTCGCACGGTCCATGTAGTTGATGACCACTGTCACGAACAACATGACCGCGATCAGGATCCGCGCTTTACTGGCCTTGGCGGCCAGGCCGGATGCCGCGGGCCGCTTATCGAGCATTGTCTTCATGGTCACCACTCCGCGAACGAACCGTCACTGTGACGCCAGATCGGGTTGCGCCACCGGTGTCCGACAGCCGCCCGCTCCGCCACATATTCCTCATTGATCTCGATCCCGAGGCCCGGGCCGGACGGAATCCGGACGTGGCCTTCGGCATAGGTGAACACCGCCGGATCGACCAGGTAGTCGAGCAGTTCGTTGGTCGTGTTGTAGTGAATGCCCAGGCTCTGTTCCTGGATGGTCGCGTTGTAGCACCCCGCGTCGATCTGCAGACAGGACGCGAGCGCGATCGGACCGAGCGGGCAGTGCAGCGCCAGCGCCACATCGTAGGCCTCGGCCAGATGCGCGATCTTGCGGGCTTCGGTGATTCCACCGCAGTGGGAGGGGTCGGGCTGGATGATATCCACTGCCCCCGAGGCGATGACCGACTTGAAATCCCAGCGGGAGAACAACCGCTCTCCCAGCGCGATCGGAATCGGCGACTGTCGCAGCACATCCACCACGCTGTCGACGTGTTCGGAGAGCACCGGCTCCTCCACGAACATCAACCGATACGGTTCCAGTTCGCGCAGCAGTACTTTCATCATCGGTTTGTGTACCCGGCCGTGGAAATCGACACCGATTCCGATATTCGGCCCGACCGCATCCCGGACCGCGGCCACATTCGCGACGCAGCGGTCGATTTTGTCCCAGGTATCGAGATACTGCAGTTCCTCGGTGCCGTTCATCTTCACCGCGGCGAAACCACGGTCGACCGCGTCCCGGGCCGCCTTCGCGGTCTCGTCCGGCCGGTCACCGCCGATCCAGGAGTAGACCTTGATACGGTCGCGGACCCGGCCGCCGAGCAGTTCGTACACCGGGACACCCAGCGCTTTGCCCTTGATATCCCACAGCGCCTGATCGATACCGGCCAGTGCGCTCATATGGATGCCGCCGCCACGATAGAACCCGCCCCGGTACAGCACGGTCCACAGATCCTCGATCCGGCCCGCGTCCTGGCCGATCAAATAGTCCGCGAGTTCCTCGACGGTCGCGGCGACCGAGGCCGCGCGCCCCTCCAGTACGGGCTCACCCCAGCCGACGGTGCCGTCATCGGTTTCGATACGCACGAACAGCCAGCGCGGTGGCAGCGTGAACGTCTCGATCGACGCGATCTTCATTGATTTCCTCCTGTGCAGCGGACAGCGTTGTCCGGTGACGAGCGGGTACTACAGGGTGGACGCCCAGATCTTCGACAGTCGGCGGGCCCGGGCGCGTACCTCGCGGGCGCTGTCGCCGGGCCGGTAGACCGCGGTGGCGATACCGGCCCCGCCGGCTCCGGCGGCGCGCCAGTCCGCGAGGTTGGTCTCGTCCACACCGCCGACCGGGATCAGCTCCACGTCGAGGGGCAGGACGGCGCTCACGGCCCGCATACCGGAGATTCCCAGCGCTTCGGACGGGAACAGTTTGAGGCTGCGCGCCCCGGCACGCACGGCACCGAACGCCTCGGTAGGCGTGGCAACCCCCGGGTACGAGCGCATACCGAGGCCGCGGGTGGCCGCGATCACCTCGATATTGGTATCCGGCGACACGATGATGTCGGCGCCGGCCGAGCGGGCGCGCTCCACGTCCTCCGGACGCAGGACGGTACCGGCGCCGACCGGGCAGACCGTGCCGAAGCGCGTCGCCAGCAACTCGATGGACCGATACGGGTCCGGTGAGTTCAGCGGCACCTCGAGGGCGTGGAAGCCCTCCTCGACCAGAGCCGAGCCCACCTCGACGACTTCGCCGGGGGTGATGCCCCGGAGAATGGCGATCAACCCGGATGGGGTGGCCTCCGATGTGCCCACCATGAATAACTCCTCGATAGTGTTCATTTCCTGCCGGCCATTCATCGTGCGTCCGCACCCGCCGTGACCAGCCCGGCACCGACCGCGATCGACCACAGCCCCGCTGCGGCGGCATCCTCGTCCAGCACCTGCGTGCGCACCTCCCGCGCCCGCAGCGCGGTGGCGTACCGGCGGCACAGATCGGCGGCGCCACACAGGATGATCTGGTCCGCGCCGCCGTACTGCAGTAGCAGATGCCGTACTTCGTCGGCGATGACGACGCCGGAGAGGTAGTCCGCCAGCGCGGCCGGTTCGAGCAGGCCGTCGAGAACCAGCGCCCGCGCACCGAACAGCGCGGCGGCCAGCCCGCGTTCCCGGGACGAGAAGCCGGCCGTCAGGCCGCGCGCGAAAGCCGCGTCGTCGCGGCGCGGGGTGGCCCCGGTATGGCTCAGCAGACCGTGCCGGGTGACCAGTCCGTACAACTCGCCGGTCATGGCCGTGGTGAAGGACAGTACCTTGCGGTCGGCGATCCGGATCCATTTGGTGTGGGTTCCCGGCAGCACCAGAACATGTTCGGCATCCGGTCGGTCGATCGATTCGAGCGCACCGATGACCTGCGTTTCCTCACCGCGCAGGACATCCCCGGCGCTATCACGCCGCGGGTCGGAGGGGACGCGCAGACCGGGCACCAGATGCAGGACGCCCGCGGCCACCGGCACCCGGGCCAGCGCCGAACCGGTGCTGTCGAGCCGCGCCGGGACATCGAGATACCCGGCCTCGTACCAGCCCTGTGCACTGCCCACCATGCCGCAGGCCAGTGCCGGAACATCCGGGCCGGCACGCAGCCACTCCCCGCACACATCCAGGAAGGTCGCTTCGTACACGCGGGCCCGCGCGACCGGATCGGCGGTATCGATGCCCGCGGCCATATCGAGCAGCCCGCCGGCGAACCGCCGGGTGCCCAGGATCCGGCCGTTGTCGCCGAGCAACCAGCACCGCATCGACGTCGTGCCCCAGTCGAGTCCGATGAGGCGCGGCCTCGAGAGCCCTGGTCGGTCCGGTGTCATGACGGTCACTATGAACAGCGCGTCCCGTTAATTCCAACGTGGTCCCTATTTATGGGACTGTGGAGCGGTGAGCGCTTCTCCTGACACCGTCCCGCCCGGCACCCAGACCCTCGCTCGTGGCCTCGCCGTGATCCGCGCGGTCGGCGACGGTGCGCGCGGGTTACGCGAGATCGTGGAACGCACCGGCCTCGGCCGCAGCAGCACCCACCGGCTCGCACAACTACTGGTCACCCAGGGCTTCCTGCGCCACGACAGCCGGGGCTACACCCTGGGTCCGACCCTGATCGAACTCGGTTTCAAGGCATTGCACGGCAACCCGCTACCGCTGGTGGCGCGACCGGTGCTCGAGGAATTGTCGGCCACGGTACTCGATACGGTCCACCTGGCCGTCGAGGATGGCGGTTCGGTGCTCTATCTGGACAAACTCCCCGGCTCGCGGGGCGCGGAGATGCGCTCGCG
Source organism: Nocardia sp. NPDC050799 (assembly GCF_040654015.1). Taxonomy (NCBI): domain Bacteria; kingdom Bacillati; phylum Actinomycetota; class Actinomycetes; order Mycobacteriales; family Nocardiaceae; genus Nocardia; species Nocardia sp. NPDC050799. The sequence goes on along the minus strand of NZ_JBFAHF010000001.1, from coordinate 474,293 downwards.
AATCGGATACCGCATGCCGCTGACCCGCGCGGGCGTCGGTAAGGCGCTACTGCTCGACGCGGCCGATCGCTGGGCCGAGCAGTACGCCGCCGATGAAGCGCGACTACCGGCCGGGGCGAAGCCCGGCGATCCCGAGGACTTCCTCACCCGTATGCAGACCTACGCCCGTACCGGCGCGGCCATGGACCTCGAGGACAACGAGCCCGGTATCCGCTGTGTCGCGGCGCCGATACGCGACGCGTCCCGCGCGATCGTGGGCGCGGTCAGCGTATCGGCGACCACCCCGTACATGCCCCACGAGCGGATGCGCGGCCTGGTGCCGGTGGTGCGCCGCGCCGCGGGCCGGATCTCGGCCTCGCTGGGTTACCTGGCGACCTGACCCGCCGGGCGCCCACGGCGAGGCGTCCGGTCGGGATCGCTGCTCGGCCTTCCCGGGCGCCGACAACTCCTCCCCCGAAGATCAGCCACAGACCGGTCACGGTCCCAGGCCCGGCCGACCCAGCAGTACAACTCGCCGGCGTGCGCGCCATCGGCAGCGGTGAGAACGGTGAGCTCGAGCGCGGCCGAGGCGATCACAGCCAACGGACGATCGCGGGCACCTCCGAAGGAGGACAGCCGCAGCCGGCGGGCCACGGCGCGACGACGGAAACGCAAGAGCCCCAGAAGAACACATAATTACCTGTGCGAAATGCATCGTTTCCCGCCCGCGCCGCAATATATGAGATATTCACGCAATTTATCCGCAGCGCGATCCCGTCCCCTCTTCCGGCTCGTATTTACTGACATCTATGTAATTATCGGCGTGCCGATCCGATTGTGTCGGATGGATCACAATTCAGTTTGATTTAACCCGCGATACCTATAACGTTCGGATAACACCAGTACGAAGGTGTGCGGCGGCGCAGACGGCGGCGCCGAAGCAACGGATACGACAGGAGCATTTTCATGGGTTCAATGGACTTCAGCGCCCTCGGCGATTTCTTCGGCGCCTTCGGTGACATCTTCGGTGGCATCGGTACCCTGTCGAGCTTCTCTGCCGAGTAAGTATGCGCTGCGCATGAGCAGGGAATCCTGTGACAACAGCCCGCCGGATCACGTCCGGCGGGCTGTTGCCGTACTCCGGCCCGGATTTCGCGTGAGTTTCACATATATCACCCCAGGAATAGTGACGGAACCATTTATCGAAGATCGTCGATATGGACGATCGAGAGTTGTTTCGCATACCGGGCGACAGACCCGCTCGTGCGCGATTCGGTGCCGGATCCTCCGTACTCGACCACACGTTGTCGGGCGATACAAAGATCACCGACGGATCAACCGATTCGGCACCGCCGTGACGGGCCGCATAGGCGTTCCGGGCGCCGGACTCCGCGTAGGTGATTCACCGGCACGGCCTTTCCGGAGCAGTACATTCGGGGCGCGCGCGCGTGCATGTCCCCGATGGGACGCACCCGAACACCGGTCCGTCGCGCCGGCACCACCCGGTGCGGTACCGGGTATGACCCCCGTCACTCCCACTGAACGGCCCCTGCGAGCGCCCTGGCACCGCTCTGACCGGGCATTATCCGAAAACAGGTATACCCGGGGCCGTTCGACCGGCGCGTTTCCGCGCCCGATACCACACTCTGGAAGCCGAACGAATCGGCAACCATCACATCGAGGGCAGTAATGCACCAGTGGAATTCCGACAACGTCCCGAGCTGCAGTGATATGTACGCGGAATGCACCGAGGCCGCACTGATGATCCGTCGGTGCGGAAGCTGCAGCAGGCTGTTCGCCCCGCCGGTCACCCGGTGCTCGGCATGCCGGTGCGACGATTTCGAGCGTGTCCCCTCGACCGGGAGTGGTTCCATCGTGTGCTGGCGGAAAATCACCTGTGCGCCGAATGCTCGCACGGAAGCGGTGGAGTCCGCGATAGCGATCGTGGAACTCGACGAGGGGCCGTGGGTCTACACGACGATCCACGGTGAACTGCCCAGTGCCGGGCGCCGGCCGGTCCGGGTGCACTTCCAGGCGCCACCGCGCGGAGACCGCTTCCCGGTATTCGTGATCAGCGGCGGGCAGCCGGCTCTCGCCGCGGAGTGATCGCCCCGGCGTAGCCCGCGCCGCCGGGATGAACGGTCCGCACCGCGACCTGCCACGACCTTCCCGGAGACAACGCCTCGCCGCCGGAGGGCCCCGGCGATAGAGTTGAGGTGGCGAGAGGGACGTGTATGTTACCCGGTGCCCACAACCAGACTCGGTGGATCGCGCCCACCCCATGAACGGCGACGACCCCGTACGCACACGCCGCGAGCCGGCGATGACCGTCGCGACGGAACTGGACGCTGCGGGATTCGAGGATGCGGCGGAAGTCGGTCGCGGCGGATTCGGTGTGGTCTACCGGTGCAAGCAGGAACCGCTGGAGCGGACGGTCGCGGTGAAACTGATGACCGCGGAATCCGACGAGGACAATCGGGCCCGCTTCGCCCGGGAGCAACGCGCGATGGGCCGGTTGACCGGACATCCCAATATCGTCACCGTGCTGGAGGAAGGCGTCACCGCCCGCGGGCGGCCTTATCTGGTGACCCCGTTCTATCCGCTGGGATCCCTCGACACCTGGATTCGCGACCACGGGCCACTGGCCGCCGCGGACGTGCTGCAGATCGGCGTGAAGATCGCCGGGGCGTTGGAGAGCGCACACCGGCTCGGCGTCGTCCACCGGGATGTGAAACCGGGCAATATCCTGCTCACCGACTACGGGGAGCCCGCGCTGACCGATTTCGGTATCGCGCACATCGCGGGTGGTTTCCGCACCGCCGCGGGTACCGTGACCGGGTCGCCGGCATTCACCGCCCCCGAAGTCCTCGAAGGCGAACCGCCCACCCCCGCCGCCGATGTCTACGGGCTCGGCGCCACTATGTTCTGCGCTCTCACCGGGCACGCGGCGTTCGAGCGGCGCAGCGGCGAGAAGATGGTGACCCAGTTCCTGCGGATCACCGCCCAGCCGCTGCCGGATCTGAGGGAGAGCGGCGTGGCCGCCGATATCAGTGACCTGGTGGAATCGGCGATGAACCGGGACAGCCGGAAGCGTCCGTCGGCCACGGCCCTCGGGCAGTGCCTCCGCCGCCTGCAGGAGCGGCACGGATACCCCGTGGACGAGATGGCGCTGCAGGAGCAACCCGCCCGCGAAGAGCCCGCGGACAAGCCCCGGATACCGGCACAGCGTAAAGCGATCGGCGCCGACCACAGCGGGAACATCCCCCTGGAGCTGACCAGTCTCGTGAACCGGCGCGGCGAAGTGGTGGAGGTGAAGAACCTGCTGGCGAACTACCGGCTGGTGACCCTCACCGGAGCCGGCGGCGTGGGAAAGACGAGACTCGCGCTGCGGGTGGCGTCACAAGTGCGGCGGGACTTCCCGGATGGTGTATGGCTGGTCGACCTCACCGATGTCTCCGACCGGGCGATCCTGGTCGATGTGGTGGCCGACGCGGTCGGGGTGCGCGAAGAAACGGGCCGGTCACTGCTCGATGTGCTGGTGGAGTACCTGTGCCCGCGCGAAACACTGCTGGTGCTGGACAACTGTGAGCAGTTGGTACGCGCGGTCGCGGAACTGGACGAAGTCCTGCTGAAGGGCTGTGCGGGACTGAGAATCCTCGCCACCAGCCGCGAACCCTTGAACATCGCCGGTGAGGCGGTGCTACGGGTGGCGCCGTTGATGGTCCCCGACCCGGGCCGGGTGCCCACTCTGCTCGGACTGCCCCGCTTCGACGCGGTCACCCTGTTCGCCGAACGTGCCGCCGCCGCAGTACCGGGTTTCGAACTCGACGAGAGCAACAAGGACGCCGTGGCGCGGATCTGTGCACGGTTGGACGGGTTGCCCCTGGCCATCGAATTGGCGGCCGCCCGGCTACGCACCATGACACCGCAGCAGATTCTGGAACGCATCGATATCCGCAACCCGGTGCTCACCCGGGCCAGCCGCACCGCACCGATCCGGCAGCAGACCCTGCGCCTGTGCATGGCCTCGAGTTACGACCTGTGCACTCCGGCCGAACAGCGGTTGTGGGCCCAGCTCTCGGTATTCGCCGGAAGCTGCGAACTGGATGCCGTGGAAGGTGTCTGCGATATAGGTCCCGGCCCGGACAGCGTACTGGACGTGCTGTCGTCGCTGGTGGACAAATCGATTCTCATCCGAGCGGAAACCGGCGGCGCCGTACGCTTCCGGATGTTGCAGACCCTGCGCGACTACGGCCGGGAGAGCTTACGGGAGGCCGGTAGGGAAGGAGAACTGCGCCGACGGCACCACGAGTGGTACGAGCGGTTGTGCGTGGAGGTCGAAGCCGGCTGGATCAGCGCCGAGCAGCCCCGGTGGATCGCCCGGCTCGCCCGCGAACAACCCAACCTGCGCGAGGCGCTCGAATACTGCCTGGCCGAGGACACGGAGGCGGCGGTGGATGCCGGTGTGCGAACCGCCGCTGGGCTCTTCGAGTTTTGGAACTTCCGCGGTCTCTACGGTGAGGGGCGTTCGTGGTTGCGGCGCACGCTCGGCCGCCCCGGGTGGCATTCGGTCCCCGCTCGGATCCGAGCACTGTGCGCAGCGGGCAAATTGGCCACTACACAGGGTGAGTTCCCTGCGGTGGTGGACGCGCTGGCGGAAGCGCAGGATCTGGCCGGGCCCGGCACCGAACCGATGTGCCGGGCGCAGATCGCCTATCTGGAGGGGCTTTTCGCCATGGCGCGCGGTGAACCCGACGCCGCACCGGCCCATTTCGGACGCGCCGTGGAACTCACCGGCGCCGAACCGGCAGGCCCGCTGCGGATGGGCGCGCTCACCCTGACCGGCTGGTCGTACGAGCTGAGCGGAGATACCGGCCGGGCGAGCGAGTACTACCGGCAGGTCCTCACCGTCACCGAGCCGCGCGGTGAATTGCTTCATCGCGCGGCCGCCCTGCGCGGTATGGGAATCGCGGTCTGGCGGGACGGCGACCGGCCGCGGGCCCGAGAGCTGCTGCAGGAGGCGTTGCGGGTCAACAGCAGCCTGAACGGCAGCACAGTGATCAGTATGTTCTGCCTCGAGGGACTGGCCTGGGTCGTCGATACCCGCACCGAAGCCGAACGCGCCGCGGTGCTCATGGGCGCCGCACAGGGATTGTGGCCGTCGGGTTCCCGTGTCATGACCGTCTTTCACAATATGGCCGCCTTCCACGCGGAATGCGAGCACAACGCCCGGGCAGCCCTGGGCGACCGGCGATTCGATGCGGCCCACCAGCAGGGACTGACCATGGGCATGGACGCCGCCGTGGCCTACGCGCTCGGCGAACCGGCCACCTCCGCCGGCGGCCCGGCAGACCGTGCGGCAAATCTCACCCGGCGCGAACGTCAGGTCGCCGAATTGGTCGCCCAGGGGCTCAGCAACAAGCAGATCGCGACCAAGCTGGTGATCTCACAGCGCACCGCCCAGGGCCATGTGGAGAACATCCTGACCAAGCTGGGGTTCAGCTCACGCGCCCAGATCGCGGCCTGGGTGGTGGCGAACGCGCAGAGCTGAAACCCGTTCTACCCGTGTAGCTCCGGCCGGACGGTTCCAGCGAGGGCGTAGTGCTCGGCGAAGAATTCCCGGGCCGGCTGACCGGGCGTGGCCGCGTACCCCGCCGGCGCCGTCAGGTTCTCGTGCCCGCGCGGGCCGCCGAGCGGCTCGGCGTCCAACCCGTGGTCACAAACGCGCTGCATCGTTATGCGGGTGACACCGCCCGCCGGCGGTCGGCAGCACCGCCGCGCCCTCGCGGCCGCCTAGTGTCGAGACCATGACCGTTCCGAACTTCACCCTGAACAACGGCGTCGAGATACCCGCGCTAGGTTTCGGCGTCTACCAGACCCCGCCGGAGGAGACCACCGCGGCCGTGGAGTCGGCACTGGCCACCGGCTACCGGCATATCGATACCGCGGCGGTGTACGGCAACGAACGGGGCGTCGGGGAGGCTCTCCGCCGCTCCGGACTCTCCCGCGACGAGGTGTTCGTCGAGACCAAGGTCTGGATTACCGATTTCGGCTACGAGGCCACCCTGCACGCCTTCGACAAGAGCGCCGGCAAACTGGGCATCGAGCAGATCGATCTGCTGATCCTGCACCAGGCGCTGCCCGGCGAATTCGACCGGACCGTCCAGGCCTATCGGGCGCTGGAGAAGCTCTACGCCGACGGCCGGGTCCGGGCGATCGGTGTCTCCAACTTCATGCCCGAGCACCTGACCCGGCTGTTCGCCGAGACAGAGGTCGTGCCCGCGGTGAACCAGATCGAGGTGCATCCGTACTTCCGGCAGTCCGCGCTCCTCGCCGCCGATACCGAGCACGGCATTCTCAACCAGGCCTGGTCGCCGATCGGCGGCATCACTTTCTATCGCGACGGATCACACGGCTCCACTCTCGACGACCCGGTGATCGGTGAGATCGCGGCGGCGCACGGCCGGACACCCGCCCAGGTGATGCTGCGCTGGCATCTGCAGCAGGGGCGCCAGGTGATCCCGAAATCGGTGCGGCCCGCGCGGATCGCGGAGAATTTCGCCGTTTTCGATTTCGACCTGACCACCGCCCAACTCGACGCCATCGACGCGCTCGACACCGGTGTCCGCGGCGGCCCGGCGCCCGCCGATATCACCCGCGAGAACTTTGGAGTCGAGATCCCCGAACCCTGAGCGGGGGGCTCACCAGCGGCCCGCGACCAGGACCGGCGCCGCGGTGACGCCAACTCGTGGCCGCCCCGCCGGAAATGGATCCGGGCCGCCCCGTACGGGACGGCCCGGACTCCGCGACACCGATCAGCGCAGATCGTAGCGATCGTTTTCGGCGACCTTGACCCACGCGGCGACGAAATCGTCGACGAACTTACGGCCGGCATCGCGCTGGGCGTACACCTCGGCCACGGCGCGCAGCACCGAATGCGACCCGAAGACCAGGTCGTTGGCGGTGGCCGTCCACTTGGTCTCACCGCTGCGGCGGTCGCTGCCCTCGTAGACGTTCTCCGCCGACTCCGACGCCTTCCACTCCGTGTCCTGGTTCAGGAGATTGACGAAGAAGTCGTTGGTCAGCACACCGGGCCGATCGGTGAACACCCCGTGCTTGGTCCCGCCGTGGTTCGCGCCGAGTGCGCGCAGACCGCCGATCAGCACCGTCAGTTCCGGTGCCGTGAGATCGAGCAGGTAGGCCCGGTCCACCAGCAGGCGTTCCAGCGGCGCCTTCTCGCCGTTGCGCACATAGTTGCGGAACCCGTCGGCCCGCGGTTCGAGTACCGCGAACGACTCCACATCGGTGTTCTCCTGGGTGGCGTCGGTGCGGCCGGGCCGGAACGGCACGGTCACCTCGTGGCCCGCGTCCCGGGCCGCCTTCTCCACCGCCGCCGAACCGGCGAGGACGATCAGGTCGGCCAGCGACACCTTCTTGCCGCCCGACGCCGATCCGTTGAAGTCCTGCTGGATCCGCTCGAGGACGGGCAGTACCTTCGCCAGTTCGGACGGTTCGTTGACTTCCCAGTTCCTCTGCGGTTCCAGCCGGATCCGGGCACCGTTCGCACCGCCGCGCTTATCGGTGCTGCGGAAACTCGCCGCCGAAGCCCACGCGGTCTTGACCAATTGCGGCACCGACAGGCCGGAACCGAGGATCTTGCCCTTGAGGTCGGCGATGTCCTCGTCGTCGATCAGTTCGTGGTCGACCGCCGGGACCGGGTCCTGCCACAACTGCGGTTCGGGAACCCACGGGCCGAGATAGCGGCTGAGCGGCCCCATATCCCGGTGCAGCAGCTTGTACCACGCCTTGGCGAACGCCTCGGACAGCTCCTCGGGATGTTCCAGCCAGCGGCTGGTGATCTCCCGGTAGACGGGGTCCTCCCGCAGCGCAAGGTCCGTGGTCAGCATCGTGGGTGTGCGCGCGGGGCCGTCGAAGGGATCCGGGATGGTGCCCTCGCCCGCGCCATCCTTCGGCTTCCACTGATACGCCCCGGCGGGACTCTTGGTGAGCTCCCATTCGTAGCCGTACAGGTTCTGCAGGAAGCCGTTGCCCCACTGGGTCGGGGTGGAGGTCCAGACGACCTCGAGACCACTGGTGATGGCATCCTTACCCTTGCCGGTACCGTAGCTGCTCTTCCAGCCCAGGCCCTGCTGTTCGATCGGGGCGGCCTCGGGTTCGGCGCCGACCAGGTCGGGGTCGCCCGCACCGTGGGTCTTGCCGAAACTGTGGCCGCCGACGATGAGCGCGGCGGTCTCCTCGTCGTTCATGGCCATCCGGCCGAAGGTCTCCCGGATATCCCGGGCGGCGGCCACCGGATCGGGCCGCCCGTTGGGGCCTTCGGGATTGACATAGATTAAACCCATCTGGACGTTGGCCAGCGGGTTCGCCAGTTCCCGGTCACCGCTGTAGCGCTCGTCGCCGAGCCAGGTGTCCTCCGGACCCCAGAAAACCTCTTCAGGTTCCCAGATATCGGGGCGCCCGAAGCCGAATCCGAAGGTCTGGAAGCCCATCGAATCGAGCGCGACATTACCGGCGAACACGATCAGGTCGGCCCAGGAGATGCTGTTTCCGTACTTCTGCTTCACCGGCCACAGCAGGCGGCGGGCCTTGTCCAGGCTGGCGTTGTCGGGCCAGCTGTTGAGCGGCGCGAACCGCTGGGCGCCCTGACCGCCGCCACCGCGGCCGTCGGCGATCCGATAGGTGCCCGCCGCGTGCCAGCTCATTCGGATGAACAGGCCGCCGTAGTTTCCGTAGTCGGCCGGCCACCAGTCCTGCGAGTCGGTGAGCACCGCCGCGACATCGGCTTTGAGCGCTTCGACGTCGAGCTTCGCGAACTCCGCGGCGTAGTCGAAATCCTCGCCGAGCGGATTGGCTTTGGACGAATGGGCGTGCAGCACCGAGACGTCGATCTGCTCCGGCCACCAGTCCGTTATGGTGCGGGGGCGGTGGTCGGTACGGGGTGTAGGCGACGGGATCGCCGGGTTCTCGCTCTCACTCGTGCTGCGAGTTCCGGTGTCAGGAGCGGGTGGACGACTATCGGAGGTCACGACTTTCCTTCCTGAATAAGTGGCAGGAGCTGCGGTCAGGTGCGGTGCGATGCCGCACAGCCGGGACACAGGCCCCAGTAGATGACCTCGGCTTCGTCGATCGAGTAGCCGTGGTCGTCGGAGGCTGTCAAACAGGGGGCCGCGCCGACTGCGCAATCGACATCGGCGATCGAACCGCAGGTCCGGCATACGACGTGATGGTGATTGTCACCGACGCGGGACTCGTAACGGGCCACCGAACCGGAGGGCTGGATACAACGCAGGAGTCCGGCCGCGGTGAGCGTGTGCAACGAGTCGTAGACCGCCTGGTGCGAGACCGCCGACAGGCGCGACCGCACGGCGCGGATGATCGAATCGGTGTCGGCATGCGGGTGGTCGTACACCGCGCTCAGCACCGCCACTCGCGGAGCTGTCACGCGCAGCGAAACTCCCCGCAGCATCTGCTGGAAATCCACGGCCGCATGCACAGCCGAAAGTCTGGCCTCTTTTCTGGAATGAGTCAAGCATTCGCTGCGCGTTCGGCCGTCTTCGCTGGTCACGGCGATTTGTTCGTCATGTCGGGGTCGATCCTGTTCGTCGCCTGAGCTCTTCAGCCACAGAGACGCACCGCGACGGCCTCCGCCCCGCCGGCGCGGACGACCGTGGAGAATTCCACGCGCTGGTCGGCGAAGAGGACCCGGTACCCGTCGGCGTCGATACTCCGGTACTCCACGAAGACCGGGGCGATATCGTCGTCGGGATCGATATAGCCGAAGCCCTTCTGGGCGTCGTACCAGATCACCCGGCCAAACCGGACCGAGGATCGCTCGGCCGCCGGCCGGGGTAGCGAGGCGCCGGATTCGTTCTCCAGTCGCGGAGAGGCGGGCGCGGTCACCGGACGCCCGCTTTCGAGGCGCCCATGACCCGGTTCCACCACTCGTCGAGCGGGCTGGGCTCCGGCCAGACCACCCGGGCCTCCGAGCGGGACTCCGTGTGTTCTCGTCTCGATGCTGTCGATATTTCGATAGCGGGCATGACCGGATACATCTCCAAACTGGCGAATCGGGTGGACAAAAGGATGTTCGTCGGCGGCGCGGCATATCCGCGGGCGAGACGGAGCGGGGGCGCGGGGGACCGGGGTGGAGCCCCCGGCTTCTCGACCGGTAGCCGCTTCCCCCACACCTCTCCTATAAGGATCGGACTTAGATAATCTCTGTCTTAAAACACAGATTTCTTATAGCACTGCCAATTAGCTAGTGCAAGTTGATAAGGTAGGAAACCTCGTGTACGACGATGAGGAAGAGGAGTGCATGGATCACGAGCGCGACCCGGGGCAACACCTGCCCGATCCCGATCAGGCGGTATACGGGATCTCGGTCGCAGCAGGCCTCGCGGGCATCGGCGTGCAGACGCTCCGGCTCTACGAACGCCATGGCCTGCTCACCCCCGCGCGCAGTAACGGCGGCACCCGCCGCTACAGCGGTAACGACCTCGCTCGCCTGCGCCGGATCACCGAACTCGTCGCCGCCGGCGTGAACCTCACGGGTATCGGCCGCATCCTCGACCTCGAGGATGCCAATGCCGATCTGCACGCCGACAACGACCGTCTGCGCGTGGACAACGACAATCTGCGCGGAACGCCGTAGTCACACGGATCGCACCGGGGAACCCGGGCGTCCGTGGGGCCGCACGGCGCACGCTCCGGGTCCACAGGGCGGCACCGGCGGAAACGCCGGCCGCCCGGACGAAGGGTGTCGAATGCATATACGGCGTCTACCCCGGATCTTTCCGATCATGCACCGCGACGCAAAACCGTACCGACTGATCGGTCCGCGGTACGCCGTTCACCGCGCGGCCCGCGCCGGAGCGACCGCGGGGCCGCCGACTCCGCACTGCGGCAGACAGTCCACCCGGGCCGGTTCGGGTGCCCGCCGCGGCGGCCGCAACAGCACCCCGGCCAGCGCGGCGCCGGTGAGCAACAGACCCGCACAGATCCACATGGCGACACCGAAACCGGAGTCGAACACCGCGGGATCGTCCAGCGCACCGGAGATCCCGGCCAGCCCCGGCAAGGCCGCCACCGCGAGCAACTGCGCCGTCCGCGCCACCGCGTTGTTCACTCCGGAAGCGATCCCGGCCTCGCTCGCCGGCACGGCGCCGAGGACCGCGCCGGTGAGCGGGGCGACCAGCACCGACAGCCCGAGACCGAAGACCAGCACTCCGGGCAGCACATCGAGCGGATAGGAGGCGCCGGGACCTACCCGCTGGAGCAGGATCAGCCCGCCCGCGGCGAGCAACGGCCCGAATGTCATCGGCAGGCGAGGCCCGTGCCGCTGAGCCCACCGGCCGGACGGCGCCGAGAGTGCCAGCATCAGCAGCGTCACCGGTAGCGTGGCCAGCCCCGCGAGCAACGGCGAATACCCAGCGACTACCTGCAGTTCCAGCACCAGCAGGAAGAACACTCCGCCGAGCGCGGCGTACACCGCGAAAGTCACCAGGTTGGCCACCGTGAAAACCCGGGAGGCGAACAGTGCCGGCGGCACCAGCGGGTGGTCACTGCGCATCTCGATGAGGACGAAGGTCGCCAGCAACACCCCGCCGGCGCCCACCAGCACCGGTAGTTCGTCGATCAACCCCAGCGTCAGCGCGCCGAGCGCCGCGGCCACCACCAGCGCACCGGGGAGATCGAGCCTGGCGGTCGCATTCGGATCGCGGCTCTCGGGCACATGCCGCAGCGAGACCAGGACAACGACCGCCACCAGCGGCACGTTGAGGAAGAAGATGGACCGCCAGCCCGCGACCTCGATCAGCCAGCCGCCGAGGAACGGCCCGAGGGCCCCCGCCACCCCGCTGAACCCGGACCACAGCCCGATCGCCGCGCCCTGATCGCGATTGTCGATGGAGGCGGAGATGAGGGCCAGGCTGCCCGGCGTGAGCATGGCGCCGGCCACGCCCTGCAGTACCCGGGCGGCCACCAGCATCTCGATGTTCACGGCCGCTCCGCACAGCAGCGATGCGACAGCGAAACCCACAGCGCCGGTGACGAAGACCTTGCGCCTGCCGAAACGATCCCCGAAGGAACCGCCGAGCAGGATGAACGAGGCGAGGGTCAGCGTGTAGCCGTTGAGAGTCCACTGCAATCCGGCGACATCGGTATCGAGTACGGCGCCGATACGGGGCAGCGCGATATTGACGACTGTGGCGTCCAGCGAGGCCACCGAGGAGCCGAGCACGGTGGCCAGCACGATCCAGCGGCCGCCGGCCGACCCGAGACGGGGCAGCTCGGTGGGGTTCACGTCACCGAAGATACGGATCCGCCGCGGTTCGCCACCGCGCGACACACGCCGGGACGGGAGACGAGATCGCCACAGCCCGGCGCCCCACCCTGCCGGACGGCAGGGTGGGACGCGACAGCTATCCGAGACGAGCGTCCGCGCCGGTCACATCCGGGCGTAGCGGGCGCAGGCGAAATCGTAGAGACCGTAGGCGGCTATGCCGAGTCCGGCGGCGACCAGGAGAACGGGGCCGAACGGCTGTGCGCCCAGCGTTTTCAGCGCGGCGTCCAGGCCACTGGCCTTACCGGGATCGGACTGGAACACCGCCACGATCACGAGCACACCCACCCCGGCGATGGCCGAGCCCTTACTGAGGTACCCGACGGTTCCCAGTCGGCGCAGCAGCGCTCGGTCGGTGCGCAGTTCCTTCAGGAACCTCCGGGTGGCGCCCTTGTAGATGTGGTACGCACCCACCGCGATGATCACCGCCCCGACCAGCACGAGGGCGATCTTGCCGCCGGTGCTCTGCATCATTCGCGCGGACAACCCGGCGTTCTTACCACCGCTCGAGCTCCCGCTGCCCTGGACGAAACCGAACGCGGTGATCGCATAGCCGAAGTAGACGAGGGCCACGGCGAACGCCTTGCCGCGGTGGAACAGATCGGATTTGCGGTCCTCGTCACCACGGGTGCGCGACCCGAGTACCGCCTCCGTGAGCCGCCACAGCGCCATGAAAACGAAGGCGGCGATACCGACGACCAGCGCGGGAACGCCGCCGGGTTTGGCGGCCAGCTCGGCCATGGCACCGGATTGATCGGTGGTGCCGCCGCCACCGAAGGCGAGGCGCACGGCGAGGTAGCCGATCAGCAGGTGTACGAGCCCCGCCATCACGTAGCCGGCACGGGCCAGTCGCTCGAACACGCGACTGTCGGTGACACGGTGCGCCGCGGAAACCGGTCTGGATGTGGAAACCTGGGTCATCTGGCCTCTCTTCGTACCGGAGGCGCGCGACCGGGCAGTACCGGAACCGGTCCCACGCGAGCCCGGCCCCGGATCGGCGTCGACCCGAAACCGCTTCTCGCGCTCGCCTGTTCGCTGCCACGCCTCCTCGAGCGAACGGAACGTTCAGCAGATACCCGGGAACGGGGCGGCGAAACGGTACACCCCCGGGTGATGGCGCGATCGCGCCATCACCCGAACGCCACTGAGGCACCTCGTCAGCAGCGCCCTATCACGCGTTACATCCTCATCGAGTCGCGGGCCGTCCCTTACCCGTGCATGTCCACAGCCATGGTCGGCCAACAGTAGTTGATCGATGACCGACGGAAATCTACGCACGTCATTATCGGCGGCAGGTACCATCGTCGCCGTGTCCGACACCTCGGGGGAAGCCGCCGACACCACGGCGCGGCGGATCCTCGACTGGGCCGAGAGCGGGGTGCCCGCACTCACCGGTTTCCCGGGCGGACCCGCGCTGATCCCACCGGGCGTCGCGGCCACGGTCGCCCGCGAGCACACCACCCGGATCGCGGCGCTCACCGGCGGACGGGTCCAGCTCGACGGCGCCCGATTGCTCACCGAGCGGGCAGCCTGCACCGGGTCCACCCGCGGCGGCACCCGCTCGGCCGGGCGGGCCTGCCGCCTGCTGCCCACCGCCGACGGCTGGGCAGCGGTCAGTTGTGCGCGGCCCGACGATCCCCTTCTGCTCGCCGCGCTCATCGGCCGGGACGCGGTCGACGATCCCTGGCCCGAAGTGGCGGAATGGCTGCGCACCCACCCCGGCGCCGAACTCGCCGAGCGCGCGGAACTGCTCGGCGTGGCCGCCGGACCGATCGCGCCCGTATCGGCGAAACCACCACAACCGCTGCGCCCGCGTCCGGTGGACAACTTGCGCGTGGTCGATTTCAGCGCCCTGTGGGCGGGCCCGCTGTGCGCCCACCTCCTCGGACTCGCGGGCGCGCGTGTGATCAAGGTGGAGACTCCCACCCGGCCCGACGGCGCCCGCCGCGGTGCACCGGATTTCTACCGGCTCCTGCACGGCGATCACGAATCCGTCGTCCTCGACCCCGGTGACCCCGGGCAACGTCGTGCACTGGGTGAACTGGTGGCCTCCGCCGATATCGTGATCGAGGCGTCCCGCCCGCGCGCGCTGGCCGGGTTCGGGCTCGACGCCCAGGCATTCGCCGATACCGGCGGCACCTGGGTCTCGATCACGGCGCACGGCCGGGCCTCGAATCGAATCGGCTTCGGGGACGATATCGCCGCGACCGCGGGGCTGGTGGCCCGGGCACCCGACGACACCCCCCTGTTCGTCGGCGACGCGATCGCCGACCCGTTGACCGGCCTGACCGCGGCCGTACTGGCGATGTCGGCTCCTGCCGACGGGTCCGGGCAGCTCTGGGATATTTCGATGTCCGCGGTGGTGGCCGCGACACTCGATCCCGGAGCTGCCGCGACGGTGCCGATCGACGAGTCACACATCGTCGCGCCGGACCGTCGCGCGGCAACCGGTACCGCACCGGACAGCGGCCGCGACACCGCCACGGTGCTCGCCGAACTGGGCGGGCGGCCGAGATGACGGATCTGCTGATCCGTGACGCGGAAGTGCCGGGCGGGCCGCGCACCGACGTCCTGCTCCGTGACGGCGTCGTCGCCGCGCTGGGTAGGGGCCTGCCCGCGGCCGGAATCCCGGTACTCGACGCCGGGGGTGGCGCCTTGCTGCCGGGTTTGCACGACCACCACCTGCACCTGCACGCGCTCGCGGCGGAGTCGAACTCGGTCCGCTGTGGGCCACCGCAGGTACACACGGCCGCCGAGCTGGCCCGCGCGCTCGCCGCCGCCCCGGGCGACGGCTGGATCCGCGGAGTCGGCTATGCCGAGACCATTGCCGGTCTGCTCGATTCCGCGGCACTCGACGCCCTGCACAGTGTCCGGCCGGTACGCGTCCAGCATCGCAGCGGCGCGCTGTGGATACTCAATTCGGCCGCCGCGCATCGGGTCGGCCTCGACTTCGCGAGCGACCCGGGTGTGGAGCGCGATACGGCCGGTCGGGCGACCGGCCGTATCTGGCGCGCAGACACCTGGTTGCGTTCGCGACTCCCGGATACCGGCCCGCCCGACCTCACCGCCGTCGGCGCGCGACTGACCCGATACGGGATCACCGGAATCACCGACGCCACACCGGATCTGTCCGACGAATCCCTCGCCGCTCTGATCGCCGCGGCGACCTCGGGAGAAGTGCCCCAGCGGCTCGCGCTGCTGGGGGTACCGCTCGGCCGGACCGGCGCGGCCGGAGTGACCGCCGGGCCCTACAAAATCGTCCTCGCGGATTCGGGTCTGCCCGATATCGATACGCTCGCGAGCACTGTCCGGCGCGCGCACGAGCTGGACCGGCCCGTCGCCGTGCACTGCGTCAGCCGGGAAGCGCTGCTCCTGCTGCTCGCCGCGTTCGATGAGGTCGGTACGGTTCCGGGCGATCGCATCGAACACGGTGCCGTCGTACCGGCCGAATCCCTCGATGTGCTGCGGCGTCTCGGTGTCTCCGTGGTGACGCAACCGGGCTTCCTCGCTGATCGCGGCGACGACTATCTACGCCGGGTGGATCCGGCCGACCTGCCCGATCTCTACCGGTGCCGCAGTATGGTCGAGGCCGGCGTGGGCCTGGCCCTGTCCAGCGATGCCCCGTACGGTCCACTGGACCCCTGGCAGGTGATCGCCGCGGCCGTGGCCCGGCGCGCTCCCGACGGTCGCGTCGTCGGTGCGGGGGAAACCCTGCGACCGCCGGAGGCCCTGCGACGCTACCTCGCGCCGCTGCACGATCCGGGTGGCCGCGCCCGGGCCGTCGCCCCGGGCGCGGCCGCCGATCTGATACTGCTGGATCGGTCGCTGACGCGGCTACTCGCGGAACCGACGGCGGAGGCGGTGCGGACGACGATCATCCGCGGGCGGATCATGTTCGACCGCTGAGCCGGGGACACTTATCCCTCGACGATCTCGTCGACCAGCCCCCACGCCCGCGCCCGCTCGGCGCCGAGCGCCACACCGGTTATGAACAGGTACAGCGCACGCCAGCGGCCTATCCGGCGCGGCACGCTCACCGTCCCCCCGGCCCCGGGGATCAAACCCATCGCCACTTCGGGGAGGCGGACCACGGTATCGGGTGCGGCGACCACCCGTCCGGCGAACGCGGAGATCTCGATCCCGGCCCCGACACAGTGCCCGTGCAACCGGACCTCCATGCGATCGGCCAGCCGGGCCATCAACCGCGCGGCACCACCGCGGGTACGGATCAGATGCGCGGTCGTGATATCCGGTGTGTGGCCGAACTCGTCCAGATCTCCGCCGGAACAGAAGGACGACCCCGCACCGTCCAGGACAATCCGGCCGAACGCTTCGGCGACGACCGCGGTACGCAGCGCCTCGACCAGGCCGTCCCGTAACGCCGTCCCGTAGGCATTGCGCCGTTCCGGACGGTTGAGGGTGATCCGGAGGGTGTCGCCCTCGGCCGACAACAGGACCGGAGCGGTATCGGGTGGCGGCGGCAGCGGCCGGCCCAGTCGCCGCCGTTCGCCGAGCCAGGCACCGAACTCGGCGCCGCCCTGCAGCGTCGAGTACGCCAGCGATTCCACATCGATCGCCGCGGGCACCGGCAGCTCCGCCGAGGCGCGCAACACCTGCCCGGCGATACGGGACGCCTGCGGACACCGTCGCACGCAGCCGAGGAATTCGGTGCGCGCGCGATCGAGGTCCGCCACACCCACCACCGAGCGATCCGCCGTCTCGGCCGTGGCGTAGGTCAGGTCCAGCGCGGCGGTCAGGGGCGCCAGGTCCGGGGCGATCTCGCCGGAGCAGATCCCGACCGCGAGGCTCCCCCAGGCGGCGATCCGGGCCGCAGCGGTTCGCGCGGTCACACCGTCGGCGCCGTCCAGATCGACGATCAGCACGGGCTCCAGCAGCGACTCCGGGTCCAGGACCGATTCCGGGAGAGCGCCACCGGCCACTTCCGCCGCGGTAAGCGTCCGCACGTCCATATCCACCGTCCCTGACTTCGTTCTTCGGAACGTAGCAGGACCCGGCCCGCGCGAATCGCTTGCCCGGACCGCCCGTCCTGCGAGAAGGTCACGCGGTCACTTTCCACCGGGGTGGCGCCGCAAGGGACCTCGCCGGGGGCTGTCGCGCGGAGAATTCCAGTACGCTTGTCCTGCAATCTCTTCCGAGGAGGCCGACCGTGCTCCATCATGTGCAGATCGCCTGCCCTCCGGGCGGCGAAGAGTCTATGCGCGCGTTCTACCACGGCGTTCTCGGCTGGGCGGAAATCCCCAAGCCGCCGCTGCTCGCTGCTCGTGGCGGTTGCTGGTTCGCGGTGCCCGGAGTGGACGGCCCGGCCGCCGAACTCCATATCGGGGCGGAGGACCCCTTCCGGCCCGCCCGCCGCGCGCACCCCGCGTTTGTCGTCGATGTGGACGCGGTCGCGGCCGGCCTCGTCGCCGCCGGGTACGCGGTCCGCTGGGCGGACGCCGCCGAGATCCCGGGACGCCGGCGCTTCCACACCGACGACCCGGCGGGCAACCGCCTGGAATTCCTGGGCGCCGGGGACGGCGCCGGGACGCGCCGTGTCCCCTTCGATATCGCGGACTACGAACGCCGGGTGCGAGAGAGCCCGTGCTTCATCTGCGCGATCGTCGCCGGCACCCACGACTCCGAACTGGAACAGATCATCGACGAGGACGACGAGAACATCGCGTTCCTGTGTCGCTATCCGACGTTGATCGGCCACACCCTCGTCGCGCCGAAACAGCATCACCAGCATGTGGTCCGCGACCTCGAGCTCGCGAAGTTCCGGCGCCTGACCGAGATGGTCCATCGGGTCGCCCGCGCGGTGGAGACCGTCGTACCGACCGAGCGCATGTACCTGGCCAGCCTCGGTAGCCAGCAGGGCAATTCCCACCTGCACTGGCATATCGCGCCCCTGCCACCGGGCGTGCCCTATCGCGAACAGCAGTTCCACGCGCTCATGGCCGAGAACGGCGTGCTCGCGTGGACCCTCGGCGATGCCGTCGACCTCGCCGGGAGACTGCGCCGGGCACTGAACTCGTAGCCGTGCGCGAGCGGCGTCCGCCCGGCCGCCGCGGGAGCAACCGACCTTGGACCCAGGCACGCGCAGACCCGGAGTGTGCGCTTTGCGTTCCGGCTGATCGAAATCCTGTCCGGTCGGCAATGCGCGCGCTTGGATCGAGAGCAGCAACCGCGGGGTCGCCATGGGAGCGCCGGCCGGCCGTTCTCTCCGGACGGTATCCGGTCGGCCGCCACCGGTTGTCGCCGGCGAGCGCGACAGCCGCCGGCCCACCGGTAACGGCGAGCGGGCGGCCCGACGGAGAGACCTCGGAGGAGCACCACATGGCAACGCAGACTGCGGCCACCGGAAACGACACGTTCCTCGCCGACTGGCAGGACTGGCATCGGCAGCAGGAGGCACGGCTGGCCGATCCGCACGGATTTCTCGCGGTGACCGGCCTGCACTGGCTCACCGCGACACCGCAGCGGTTCTCCGACGCGCCGGGCAGCTGGTCCACCGGCACCGACGGCGTCACCGTGATTCTCGACGAGGACGAGGAACTGGTGATCGACCGAACCGTCCGACGCGGCACGTACCGGTTCGGGGCCATCGCGGAACGCGGGGGCGTCGAGGCCGTATGGGGCGAAGCGGTGATCGAGGTCGCCAAACGCGGCGGGCACGATATCGTGCGCCCGCGGCACCCGGGCAACCCGTTGCGCACCGGGTTCCGTGGCACGCCCGCCTACGCACCCGATCCGAAATGGGTGGTCGCCGGACGCTACACCGCGTTCGCCGAGCCGCGGCCCACCACGGTCGGAGCGGCCGTGGAAGGTCTCGAACACGTCTACGACGCCCCCGGCCGGATCGACTTCGAGTGGGACGGGCAGACACTGGGACTCACCGCTTTTCCAGGGAAGACCCCGGGCGCTCTCACCGTGCTTTTCACCGACGCGACCTCCGGCGTCACCACCTACGCCGCCAACCGCGTGCTACAACTACCGCCGCCGGACGCCGACGGGACAGTGACCCTGGACTTCAACCGGGCCGTCAACCTGCCCTGCGCCTACACCGATCTGGCGACCTGCCCGCTGCCCCCCGCGGAGAACCGGCTCCCGGTCGCGATCGAGGCGGGCGAGAAAATCCCTTACGAGCGCAGCTGACCCGATGAGTGCGCCCCCCTCCATCGCGAACCTGTCGTTCCTGACTCCGGGCAACTACCCCGACGAGGATCCCGCCGCCGGGCTCGAAGACGCCCTGCGCCTGTTCGAGTTCGGTGAACGGCTCGGTTTCGACGGCGCCTGGATCCGGCAGCGTCATCTCGAGCACGGCGTCGGGTCGGCGGCGGTTTTCCTGGCCGCGGCCGGACAGCGGACCCGCCGTATCCAACTGGGGACCGCCGTGATCCCGATCGGCTACGAGAGCCCGTTCCGGTTGGCCGAGGATCTGGCGATGGCCGACGTCTTGTCCGGCGGGCGACTGCAACCCGGCTTCAGCGCGGGCACTCCGCCGCATGCCGAGCTGATCGGCGATCTCGTCTTCGACGGCGACTGGCGCGGCTACGACCTCTCCTACGGGCGGATCGAGCGGTTGATCGACAATCTGCGCGGCGACTACCTGGGCGAGCCGGACACGGTGATCCATTCCCCCGGCAATACGCAGCGGCCGCGGCTGCAACCGCACGATCCGGGGTTGGTCGATCGGCTCTGGTACGGCGGCGGGAGCACCCGGTCGATACGCTGGGCCGGTGCGCACGGATTGAACCTGCTCACCGGCAATATCGTTTTCGGTGAGCACAGCGACGATTTCGCCACCGCGCAGCAGGGCCTGATCGCGGAATATCGCCGCCGCGTCGACCCGGCCCGGCCGGCTCGGGTCGCGGTGGGCCGGGTGATCGTCCCGTTCGACAGCGCCGACCGCGCCACCCGCGAACGCTACCGCCGCTACGCGGCCGGGCGATACGAGCGCACCCGCGCCCCGCAGGGCGAACGGCGGATTCTGTTCGCTCCGGATCTGGTCGGCACCGCCGAGCAGATCCTCGATCGGCTGCGCACCGATCCGGTCGTCGCCGGGACCACGGAGTTGCGGCTGGAACTACCGTACGAGTTCCATCGCGGCGACTACGAGCAGATACTGCACGACACCGTCGAGTACATCGCACCGGAACTCGGCTGGCAGCCGTCGACCGAATTGGTCTGACCACTTGACCTCTTACCAATAGGGGTCTACCGTCCGGGGAATGGCACTGAAGCGGATCGCCCGCCGGTCGGTTCCCGACGAGATCTACGAGCAGCTCGTCGACGACGTCCTCACCGGCGAGCTCGCGCCCGGCTCGGCCCTGCCCGCCGAACGTCAACTGGCCGAAGCGCTGGGTGTCTCCCGGCCCACCGTCCGTGAAGCGGTCCAGCGGCTCGCGCGGGCGGGATTGGTGGAGATCCGCCAGGGCGGCAGCACCACGGTCCGCGATCCGCGCCGCTCCGGCGGCCTCGAATTGTTACCGCGGTTGATCCTGCGCGGCGGCCGGCTCGACCACTCCGTGGTACGGAGCATCCTGGAGACCCGGGCGACGCTGGGCTGCGAGGTCGCCGGCCTGGCCGCCCGCCGCCACGGTCCGGCTGCCGGCCCAACGCTCGCGGCCGCGGTGGACACACTCGCCGGTCGAGACGATCCGCTGGCGCGCCAGCTCGCCGCGCTCGCCTTCTGGGACCACCTGGTCGACGCCGCCGATTCGATCGTCTACCGCCTGCTGTTCAACCAGCTGCGCACCGTGTACGAACCCGCCATGGCCGCCCTCGCCGGCGTCATGGACACCGAGGTGGGACAGCCCGAGCGCTACCGCGCGCTCGCGGCGGCCGTCCTCGCCGGCGACAGCGATTCGGCCCGTACCCGTGCCGACGCGCTGCTGTCGCTGGCCACCGCGGAATTCGACGACCTCCTGCACCGATTGGAACAGACGCCATGAACCTCTCGCATGCGCTACGCGCCCGGCGCGACCGTAACACCGGGATCGACCGTCTTGCGGAGGGGCGCCCGGCCGCCGACGAGGCGAAGGCCGCTCGCCGCGCACCGGAGTCGCTCGCGGACGTGTTCGCCTCGTTCCGTCACGCACCTTCGCCCTGGGTGATCGCCGCGTTGCTGGTCACCGCCGCCACGGCCCGCGTCCTGGTGGGCGACTGGCAATTCACCGACGCCCTGGTTCCGGTGTTCATGGTGGCCGCGTTCCCGTTCGTGGAATGGGTCATCCATGTCTGCGTGCTGCACTGGCGGCCGCGCACTCTGGGCCGCTGGCGGATCGACTCGCTGCTGGCACGTAAGCACCGCGCACATCATGCCGATCCGCGGATCCGGGAGCTGGTCTTCATCCCGTGGCAGACCTTCCTCTGGCTGCTGCCCATCCTGGTGGCCATCGCACTACTGGCCTTCGGCCGGCCGGGCCTGGGCCTGACCTTCCTCACCACCGTGGGCGTCCTCGGACTGGTCTATGAATGGACCCACCTCCTGGTGCACACCGACTACCAGCCGCACAGCGCGATCCTGCGCGCGGTGCGCCGCAACCACCGTCTGCACCATTTCAAGAACGAGCACTACTGGTTCGCCGTCACGACCGCCGGAACCGCGGACCGGGTCCTGGGCACCTATCCCGATCCCGCCTCGATCCCCAACTCCCCCACCGCGAAGGCCCTGCACAAGCCGCAGGCCGCCTGACGCCCGGCCGCGGTATCGCCTTCCGGCGCTGCGCACCCGGTACCGGGTGCGCAGCGCCAACCGCCACAGGGTAGTAGTGAACCCACAGCTTCACGGCGTTCGGGCGGTTCGGGATTCGACGTGCACCGCCGGGCAGCCGGCTCTTCCGCAGGTTCCACCCCACAGTTCCGAGGATGGCGTATGCACCGATTTTCCGGTCAGGACACGAGCACGGCACCGCACGAGATCGCCTGCCGTATCGAAAATCTGCTCGACGAGCAGGCCCGTGTGGTCGATGAGCTGCTATCCGCCGAAGCGGCGTATATCGAAGCGGTGGCCGCGGCCCGGGAAGCCGGCCTGCTGTGCCGGTCCGATCTGACCGAGGCCTATGACCGGTTGCAGGGCTGGGGTATCTCCAATTTCTCGAATCGCTGGCGAAGGCTGGTCGAAGCGGGGTCGGCGGACACGCCCGCGGCACAACCCACGCTGGTGCCCGGCGGCAGGGGAATCACCACGATCCGAGCATCATCCGAGGGGTGAGCAGCGATGACCGCGGCGGCCACCCGCACGCTCGGAGGCCGTCCATCTGATCGGCCGGATCCCGAGCCGGGATCACCACCGCCCTCCCCTCCCGCCCTGGTGTTCTGCCGGATCCGGCCGAATCGCTTGCACGTCGTCCGACCCCGTCGACCGGCGGGCACCGGCATCACCAGGGCACACCCGGAGTAATCGGGAGCCGGCGTCATCGAGCGCGGTCGTAGACCATCGCCATCTCGCCGAGCTCGCCCACCTCGTGCCGGGTCAACGTCCACTTCGTAGCCGGCAGGCCGTCGTCGAACAGCCGCTGCCCGCCACCCGCGATTTCGGGGGTGATCATGAGATACAGCCGGTCGAGCAGATCCGCGGCCAGGAGCGGTTTGATGATGCTCGCACTGCAGTTGACGAGGATATCGCCCGAGCCGGCGTCCTTCAGTTCACGCACCACATCGGCAGCCGGGGCGTTCACGACGCGGGTGCGCTCCCAGGGCGCGGCGCCCAAGGTGGTGGACAGAACTACCTTTTCCGTGTCGACCAGCCACTTCGCGTATCCGCGGTCGCGTGGGTCGGCACTGTCGTCGGCGGCGACCGCCGGCCAGTAGCCGAGGAACCCCTCGGCGTTGCGGCGGCCGAGCAGAGCCGTCGTCGCCCCGTCCCATATGCGACTCAGATGGCGCCGCGCCACCTCGGTCGCGGCGTAGGAGACGATCGCGCCCAGATCGCCGGGCCCACCCGGGCCGCTGTAGCGCCCGTCGAGGGTGAGATTGATATTCGCGGTGACGGAACGTCTGCCGGTATCGGTCATTGTCGCGCGTCCTTTTCGTTGTCGTGCACAGTGATATCGGCGCCGCCGCAGGCGGCGGTGAGGTTGTCCAGCACTTGCTGCCAGCCGGTTTCGATTCCGGCGATGAACGGCACTGCTTCGGTGTGGGTTTCGGTGAGTGTCAGACCGAGTCGCAGGCGGGTGCCTTCCGCGGCCCGGGTGAGCGTCAGGTCGTAATGTCCGGTGAACAGGACCGCGTCCGCCGGGTCGAGAACCGACAGCCGGAATTCCAGATGTTCGGGCTCGGCTGCCGCGGTGACCTCACCCGCTGAGTGGTAGCGCCGTCCCTCGGCATCGCGATAGTCGAGCACGACGCGGCCGCGCGGGGCCGGTTCCAGAATGCAGTCGGTGACCGTCATGGGGGACGGAGCCCACCAGGACCCGAGCAGGTTCGGCTCTACCCAGTACCGCCAGACGACGTCGCGCGGTACCGGGAGCATCCGCTCGAAGCGGAACCTGCGCCCGTCGGCCCACCGGTCCTGATCCGCCCTCGCGGCTTCGGCATCGATTGCGGCGCGGTAGCGCGCGATCACCTCGCGCTCCCCCGCCTGCGCCCCGGCGGTGACGACCAGATCCGCGACGCGCCGCGCGAAAGCTTCCAACGGCTGCGTCTCGATCGCGTAGACGCGCCGCTGCCCGAGCGGGAACACCGCGACCAGACCGGCTTGGGCGAGGGTCCGCAAATGTTTGGTGGTCTGCGGTTGCCGCAGACCGGTCAGCTCGGCGAGCTCCCCCACCGACCGCGGCCGCTCCGCCAGCAGCTCGATGAGACGCCACCGCGCCTCATCCCCCAATGCCGATGCGATCCGATCCATGAGCCCGAGTATTCACTAAAGTGAATATTCAAGTCAAGGAATATTTTTCTCCTCCCCGGCTTTCCGCAAGACAGCGGCCGCGGTCTGCGCGAACTCCCGCACCCGCCGCACCCGCCGCGCCCACCGGTTATCCGGCACCACGACGTAGTTCTCGGAGGTTCGGCGTCCATCACCTGCCGGTAGATCACGGTCGGGCCGCGAGTACGACTGCGCAACCCCGCGGCACCACCGCTCCACCCCGCGGTCGGCCTCCCGCACCCGCCGGACAGCGGAATGGATGGTGGTGAACAGCCCTCGGGCCTCCTCGTACAGAGTGATGCACAGCGGTTCTCGCTCCCGCCGTGCTTGCCTGATCACGGCCGGTCGTTCGGTGGGCGGACCCGTGCACCGCACCCGCCTGGCTGCCGACGGGCCGCCGGGCACGCGGGTTCCCCACGCCCCGTCTCACGACGACCGGAGACACCGCCGCGCGCCTCGATCCGCAAACGCCGGTCGATGCGGCCCGAACCGGCCGCCCCGAAGGTGTGGCGCCGGGCGGCGTTCAGGGGCGCTCCAAGTAGGCGACTATGCCGCCGATCAGTGCTTTCAGTGCGTCGTCGAGATCGCCGTAGGTACCCAGGGTGCGTTCGGAGGTGATCCCGCGCATCGCCGCCGGGATGAGGGCGGCCACCTGCCGCACCTTGTCCGGGTCGAGCTCCATATCGGCGAATGCGCGCTGACAGGCCTTGTCCCAGTTCGGTTTCCACGATGCCAGTTCCGCGGCGGTGCGCGGATAGTCGCGCTCGAGTTCGGTGTGCTCGCGCGGCAGGGCGGCGCGCAGTGTTTCGATGGCCAGCGATTCCGGTCTGCGCAGCCCGCCGGCCATGGCGTCGATCATGGCGGCCACCCGCTCATGCAGGGTGCCGCCCGGTTTGATCCCGGCGGGCAGGTCTCCGCGCTTGTCCGCGGTGTACCGCAGGACCGCCGCCCACAGGCCGTCGATATCGCCGAACTGGTACTTGATCACTCCCCAGGTGGCGCCGATATCGCGGGCGATCCGGTTACCGGAGACCGCCGCGGGATCACCGGTGGCCAGTGAGGCGATCGCCGCCTCGAGCATGCTCTCCCGGGATTGGATCCCGCGCCTGTTCGCTCGTCTCCCACCCACCGCCGCTTCCGTCACGATGGACGACTTTACCCGCCCTGAGCAGGGTGATCCAGTTTCACACAACCCTCTTGCATTCTTTCGAAGAGGATTCTATGCTCGGAACGCCACGTGACCGGCGTCATATACCGACGCACGTACGGTGCCGTGGCCGCCGCCCGCTGAAGCCCTCGATGCCTGGAGGATCGCGATGGCAAAACCACCACTACCGATGGAGCCGACGGGCTGGTTCCAGGTGGCCTGGTGCCGCGAGATCGGCGTCGGCGCGGTACACCGGATGAAGTACTTCGGCCGCGAAATGGTGGCCTGGCGATCGGCTTCGGGGCAGGTCACCGTATTCGACGCCTATTGCGAGCATCTGGGCGCGCATCTCGGCTACGGCGGCCGGGTGGAGGGCGAGAACCTCGTCTGCCCGTTCCACGGCTGGGAGTGGAATCGCGAGGGACGCAATGTGTGTATCCCCTACGAGAGCCACCCGAACAAGGGCCGCCGCATCCGCAGCTACCCGGTGGTGGAGCGCAACGAAGGCGTCTGGATCTGGTATGACATCGAAGGCCGGGCACCGCATTTCGAGGTTCCCGATATCTTCACCGCCTTCGACGACGGCAAAACCGCCGCGGACTACTACCCGCCGGTGCCCGCGGCCACGCTGTACCGGCCCGGGCTCGAGCTGCACCCGCAGTACGTCATGGAAAACGGTGTCGATTTCGCGCATTTCAAGTATGTGCACAAGACCCCGTTCGTGCCGGAGTTCACCCGCCACGATTTCTCCGGCCCCGTCTCCTACGTCGATTTCACCATCGCCTTCGACGAG
This sequence comes from Nocardia sp. NPDC050799, assembly GCF_040654015.1. Lineage (NCBI taxonomy): Bacteria > Bacillati > Actinomycetota > Actinomycetes > Mycobacteriales > Nocardiaceae > Nocardia > Nocardia sp. NPDC050799. The sequence goes on along the minus strand of NZ_JBFAHF010000001.1, from coordinate 448,144 downwards.
GGCGTGACCGAAGACCAGGTCAACAGTGGTGTCGAATCGATCAACGCCGGACTCGGATGTTCGATCACCAAGAGCTGGGGCATGATCGACAACCGCACCATGCCCGCGGTCACCCCGGTCGACGAGCGCACCTCCGACGTCCGGTTCACCGTGTGGATCGGCCGCAAACCCGGCGACGAGAGGCCGGAGATCACCGCCTACGGCACGGCGATGGCCGGTTTCGTGATCGAGCAGTTCGAAGCCGATATCCACATCTGGGCACATCAGCGCTACTCCGACCCGCCCGCGCTGTCGCGTAAGGAATACGCGGGCTTCCGGGCACTGCGCGAATGGGCCCGGCAGTTCTACCCGGACACCGGCGCGACCGAACCCGCGCCGAACGCGCCCGCGGCCGGTGCATGACCGCGGACCCGAACCAGCAGCCTCAACCCGCAGACAGAAAGGCCCACCCATGAGCACCTCCGGCAAGATCCGGGTATTCCAGGTCGCGACCGGCAACCTCGGCACCGAGATGATCGGCCGCATCCGCGACCACCCGGATCTCGAACTCGTCGGGCTGCACTGCTACACCCCGGACAAGATCGGCCGGGACGCCGGCGAGATCGTCGGCATCGGGCCGATCGGGGTGACGGCGACCGGTACGGTCGAGCAGATCCTCGACGCGCGGCCCGATGTCCTCACCTTTCACGGCGTCTTCCCCGACGAGGATCTCTACGAGAAGGTGCTGGAGGCGGGCATCAATGTGGTGACCACCGCGGACTGGATCACCGGATTTCACCGCGACACCAACCACTCCCACCCGTCGGGGCGCAAGGTCAGCGAGATCATCGGGGCCGCGTGCGTGCGCGGGAATTCCACCTTCTATGGCACGGGTATGAATCCGGGCCTGGCCCAGATCCTCGGGATCGTGCACACCGCCGACGTCGCCGCGATCGAGAACATCACCGTCACCGAATCGGTGGACGTCTCCTGTCACCATTCCGTCGACACCTGGAAAGCAGTCGGATACGGCCGCCCGGTCGACGATCCGACCATCCCGGACTCGTTGCACAAGTACACCGCGGTCTTCGCCGATTCGGTCTACCTGATGGCCGACGCCTTCGACCTCGAACTGGACGAGGTCACCTTCCGCTACGAGCTCGGCGCCTGCACGAAGGATGTCGATCTGGGCTGGTATTTCCTGCCCAAGGGCTCACTCGGCGCCAACTACATCAAATATCAGGGTGTGGTCGACGGGGTGCCGCGGGTGGAAACCCATCTCGAATGGCAGATGACCCCGCACACCGACCCCGCGTGGAATATCAAAGGTTGCTACATCACCCAGATCACCGGCGATCCCAGCATCTACAGCAAACATATGATCTTCCCCCGGAAAGGCTTCGACCTGTCGAATCCGGAGAATTTCGCCTCGATCGGGATGACCGTCACCGGATTGCCGGCCCTCAACTCCCTGCGATCCGTTGTCGCCGCGCGTCCGGGCATCATCACCAGCGCAGATCTCCCGCTGCGCGCGTTCGCCGGCCGTTTCGCTCGCTGAGCGGCGCGCTCACCGGGCGACCACCCACCAGCGACCATGCAGCGGCACCGTGTCCCCGGCCGGGACGACCAGACCGGCCATCGCGGGGTCGGCGGCCGCCACCCGCGGGGCAAATTCGCCACCCACACTATGGCCGACCACGAAGACGCGATCGGCGTCGAGATCCGGGAGGTCGCGCATACCCCACCGCCGCCACGGCGTGTGGGACGTATCCGTCGGTGGGTGTGAAACCGGCCGTCGCGGCAACCGCCTCGGGTTGGGTGTAGGTGACCTTGTCGAACCGCAGCACCGCCACCCACGACCGGCCGGCCCCCACGCGATGTCCTTCAGGTTCTTGTTCGGTCCGGCGGTGCTGTCCCGGTCGAACGGTCCGCCGCCGGCGAGCAGATACCACCGCCGGGAACGGACCCGCACCGCGCGGCGGATCAACGATTCAGCGGAAGAGCGCGTGGCAGGCGGCGTAGCCCAGTGTCGCCGCGATCAACCCGATGGCGACGCTGAAGGCGGCGTAGCCGATCGCGTGCCGGTAGGCGCGCTGTTCGGTCAGTCGCACAGTCTCGTAGGCGAAAGTGCTGTAGGTGGTGAAGGCGCCGCAGAATCCGGTGCCCGCGAGCACCGTCCACGCGGCCGGTAGCCCCGCGCCGGTGAGACACCCCAGGACGAGAGATCCGGATATGTTGACCACGAAGGTTCCCCACGGGAACCGGCCGTCGTGCCGCGCCTGGACGAATCGGTCCAGCAGGTAGCGCAGCGGCGCGCCGACCGCGGCCCCGGCGATCACCAGCAGCACGTTCATCGTGCCCCTCCCCGCCCGGCGCGCCGGGTGAGGCCGACACCCAGCGCGCAGGCCGCTACCGCCGCGAACAGGGTCGACGCCAGATATACGGCACCGATCACGGCGGAGCCCGGCTCGAGCAGAGCCCGGATATCGTTGGCGTAGGTGGAGAACGTGGTGAACCCGCCCAGTACGCCGACCCCGAGAAACGGGCGTGCCAGCGGATGCGCCGGCCGCAGTTCGGTGATCACCACCATCAGCGCACCGAGCAGGAAACTGCCGCCGGCGTTGATGACGAACACGGCCCACGGAAACCCTCCGGCCGGTGTGGGCCAGCGGAGTGTCAGACCATAGCGGCCCAGCGCGCCCAGCGCCCCGCCGGCAGCAATAACCGCGAGAATCGCGCCATGCGACGCGGCGAGTTCGGCGCGCTGAGGCGGATCCCGCAGATCGACATCCGGATCCATGGGCAGAAACGGTCCGTGAATCGGTTGCGGATCATCGGGCACAGCGGTCTCCTACTCCGGAGCCGTCCGGACCGGACGCGGCCGAGCCGGGCGTCACGAGGCCGCGTACCAGCCGATCCGGCACGTGTCGTCGACGGGCCGGGTGATGGACCAGAGGCGGCGGAACCGGGAGGCCGCGATCTTCCAGCGGCCGTCCTCGAGGACATAGGAGTCCTCGTATTCGCCGGTCGACAGCGTATCGGTGTGGTCGAGCAGGTTCACTTGACGGAACTGCATGGTCCACTGCCCGGCGGCGGTACCGTCGGCGTGCACGGTGATATCGGGGTGCATACCGTGGTGCATATCGAGCACCACGTGTTTCTCGTCGACCCGCCGCAGGGCGATGGATTCGAAGACCGCGGCCATTCCGTCCGCGTCCGAAACCCCCAGCTCGCCGTAGTCGAGGACGGCACCCTCGGTAATGAAACACGCCCGGAAACGTGCGGGGTCCTTGGCATCGCAGGCGCGGAAGTAGCGGTGTTTGAGCGCCTTGATCGCCTCGATCGCTTCCAGCACGGTGAGGCGATGGGCCGGGTCGGCCTCGGGTGACGGTGATCCGGACATACGGCCTCCTCGTTCGGCGGCCGGTATCCGTTGCGCTACGCCGGCCCCGGCCGAACCGGCTCGTATCGCATCACATCACATCACCACCGCACGCGGACGGCCCGGCTCACCGAAGTCATCACCCGCAGTTCTATCGAGGAGTGCCGATCCTCGCCGGGCCGCCGTCGCGCTTCCGACGAGATGCCCACCAGGCGGATCGGTGCCTCGTCGATCGGGCCGCCGGACAAAGGTTCGTCGCGACGGCATATGAGCCGGCCGGACGACCGCCGGTGCGCGTTGCTGCTCGCGGTTGTGCGGTGTCGTCACCAGCACGGGGCCCGCACCGGTCGCTGTCCGCTGACCCGGCATGGCAAACGTGCCTGCCGGCCGGGGCACCGGCGGCGGTGCGCGACACTGGATCGGTGAGTACCGACAACGGCCCGACACCCCCGCCGGCCAGCGCCTCGATCATCGTGCTGACACTGGCGCGGCGAGTGGAGACCGAACTCAACGCCGCCTTGGCAGCGCTGGATCTGACCGTCGGCCGCCTGGGTCTGCTCGGCCATATCTCCGGAGTCCCGGGGGCGTCGTTCTCGGAGCTGGCGCGGATGTCGGGAATCAGTGTGCAGAGCGTGCATACGGCGGTGAAGGCCCTGGTCGGCGCCGGACTGGTCCACGACCGTACGGCCCGCGCCGGGTCGGCATCGGCGATCGAACTCACTGCCGAAGGAATTCGTCTGCTCCGGACCGCCCAGCAAGTGGTCACCGAGGTCGACGAACGCCTGTTCGGAGCCGCGGCCGACCCGGTACAACGCCGGATCGGCGCGGCCGTGGTGGATGCGTTCACCGGCGGAGCCACCCCCTGAACAACGCTGCCACCACCGAGACGGCGGCGCACCGCGGCCGGCCGGGGCGTGGGCTCCCGTAATGTCGCCTCCACGCGGGGCGTCTGGGCGCCCGGACGAGAAGGAGGCTCTGGGTGCCGGGAACACCGTGGTCGCGCCGGATGGGTTTATCGGTCCCGATCGTGAACGCCCCGATGGGTGGAGTGGCCGGGGGACGGCTCGCGGCCGCCGTCTCCGCGGCCGGCGGGCTCGGAATGATCGGCATGGGCAGCACCGGCTCGGCCGAGGCGTTGGAATACGAACTCACCCAACTCGATCCGGCGCCCACGGTGTTCGGTATCGGCATGGTCGGCTGGGTGCTCGAGCGCGAGCCCGCCCTTTTGGATGCGGCCCTGGCCGCGCGGCCGGCGCTCGTCTCGGTCGGTTTCACCGAGGAATGGGCCTGGGTCGACCGGGTCCACGCGGCGGGGGCGGCGGCGGTCACCCAGGTCTACGACGCGGACCATGCCCGCCGGGCCGTGGCGGCGGGGGTGGATGTCCTGGTCGCGCGTGGCAGCGAGGGCGGCGGCCACGGCGAAACCCGGTTGGGCACACTCGCGGTACTGGACGCGGTACTCGACGCGGTCACCGTTCCCGTCCTCGCTGCCGGTGGTATCGCCACCGCCCGGGGTCTGGCGGCCGTGCTCGCGGCGGGGGCGGCCGGCGCCTGGCTCGGCACCTGCCTGTCGGCCTGCCCGGAAGCGCTCACTCCCGAACCCGCTCGCGCCGCGCTGGTGCGCGCCCGGGCCACCGATACGGTGGTCACCCGGGTCTTCGATCTGGGGCAGCGGCTCCCCTGGCCGGACCGCTATCCCGCCCGCGTACTGGCCAACGAGACCACCCGGCACTGGGCGGAGCGGGAGGCCGCGTTGTCCGGGGACGGTGCGGCCCGCGACGAGGTGGCAGCGGCCGCCGCCACCGGGGACCCCCGACGCGCCCCTGTCGACGCCGGTGAGGGCGTCGGTGCCCTCACCCACAGTCTCCCGGCCGGTACGGTGATCGCCGCGCTGTGCGACGGAGCCGATCGTCTGTTGGGCCGGTGGACCGGCGGCACCGCGACCGCGGCGGACAGCGGCACGGCGCTCGGGCCGGGGCGCGGCTGACGCTCGTCAGATCCAGCCCTTCTCCCGCGCTCTGAGGGCCGCCTCGTACCGGTTGGAGACCCCGAGCTTGGCCATTGCCGCAGAGAGGTAGTTGCGGGTGGTACCCGGCGACAGGTGCGCCCGCCGGGCGATGTCCTCGACCGGCGAACCGTCGAGGGCATATTCGAGAACATCGGCCTCCCGGGCGGTGAGCACGGTGTCACCGGCGCTGATGGCTTCCGCGGCCAGTTCCGGATCGACATATCGGCCGCCACCGTGCACCGTGCGGATCACTTCGGCCAGCGTCGCCGCCGAGGTCGTCTTGGGCAGAAAACCCCGGACACCCGCGGCCAGTGCCCGTTTGAGGTAGCCGGGCCGGCCATGGCTGGTGACGATCAATGTGGCGGCGCCCGGCGTGAGCCGCTGCAACTGCGTGGCGGTCTCGATCCCGTCGATACCGGGCATCTGCAGATCGATGACCGCCACCGCGGCCGGCTCGCCCGCCGCGCGGTGCCGCCACACGGCCAGGAGTTCCTCCCCGGAGCCGACATGGTCCACGACCTCGAGATCGGCCTCGAGATCGAGCATCGTCGCAAGCGCCGCGCGGATGAGCGTTTCGTCGTCGGCGAGGAAGACAGGGATCATTGTTGCTCCCAGCGGACTTCCAGGATGAACTCGTCGGCGGTCGCGGTGACGGCGAGACTCGCGCCGACGGCCGCGAGCCGTTCCGCGAGACCACGCAGTCCCGAGTGCTGTCCCGGCGCGCCGCGCGGACGGTCGTTGCGCACCGACATACCGGCACCGCCGAATGCGAGAGTCGCCGACGTGGCCGCGGAATGCTCGACGATATTGGTTATACCCTCACGTACCACCCAGGCCGCGACCTCGTGGAATCGTGGGGGGACGGTCGCGGGGTCGCCCTCGACGCCGAGCTCACAACCCACGGCCGCGAGCAGCGAGCGCGCACCGGCCACCTCACCGAGCAGATCGATCCCGCGATAGCCCCGGACCAGTTCGCGCATCTGCCCCATCGATTCGACGGCGAGTGTGTTGACCTCGTCCATCTCATTCGCCGCCCGGTCGGTATCGCCGGATCGCGACAGCACCCCGGCGAGTTCGCTTTTCACGGCGATCGCCGAGAATCCGCGGCCGACCACATCGTGCAGGTCCCGTGCGAATCGCAATCGCTCTTGCGCCAGCCGCAGTTCGGCCTCGACGACCTTCGCGTGTTCCACTTCGTCGACGACCCGCAACCCCCACATCGTGAGCCAGACGGTGGCGATGACGAACCCGCCGGCGACGAAGGTCACCACGATCCCACTCACCACCGTCGCCGGCGACGAGCCGAACACCAACCCGGTCACCACACTCAGCGCCGGCAGAATCCACCATCGGTGCCGGAGAAACGATACGAGGGCGAACACGGCCAGCACCGCCATGTAGACGCCGGCCATCCGTGCGGGAACAACCGCGGATTCGTCGTCCGTCGTCCGGGCGACCACGGCAGCGGCGACCCATACCCCTGCCAGCGTCGCGACGGCGACCGGCAGGACCCACCCACGCGACGACCACTGCGACGATACGGCGAATTCGGCGCGGGCCTCCACCGCGAAGACCGCCGCGATACCGGCGAGCACGATTCCGGCGGCCGCCCACGGCGAGCGTGCGGTGACCGCCATGGCGGCGACCATTGCGACCAGCGCGCTCTGGAAGGTGATACCGGTGTAGAGCCGGAATTTCGTCCCCGCCGGCAGTGCGCGCCACCGCGCGGTCCAGCGGCTCACCCGCGGTCGTCCCAGCGGAAACTCCGGCGGATCAGCGCAAACGCCAGGACGGTCCATACCGCCAGTGTCGCAAACGGACGTCCCATCTCGGCAAAGGTACCTGCGAAATCACGCGCGGCACCGGAATCGGCGAGAGCCGATTCCCCGGCGATACCCAGCGACACCAGATCGGAGACGGCCGCGAACGGAGTCCAGCCGGCCAGATCCGCGAGCCGATCCGGAAGCATCGCGCGGATCGATGTCATACCCAGCATGGCGACCGTCATCACCGGCAGCGAGGTGATCTGCGCGGCCTCGGCGTTCTTGGTGAACGTACTGGTCGCCAACGCCAGGAGGGAGAACAGGACGATCCCGGCCACCAGAGCGAGCGCAATCGCCACGGGGTTGACCGGCGCGGGCGCGCCCACACCGTAGACGACCGCCGCGACCACGGCGGTGCCACCGAGGGTGACCAGCGCCCCGGGTATCGCCGGCGCGGTCTGGATCTGCCAGTCGGCGGCCTCACCCGTCCGCAGTCGTTTCAGGACGCCTTCGCCGCGGCGGGTGGTGACCATCGACAACACCGAGTAGTACTGCACGAACAAGAGGGTCACCAGCGCCAGCATTTCGAAGGTGAGCACCGCAAGATCCGCGGCGGCGGTATCGCCACGGCGGGCGATGAAGAACAGGGCCACCGGTATCCCGATCGGGAAGACCGTCGCCAGGTAGACGAGCGTTTTGTTCCGCCGGAACTGCAGGTACTCGGCCTTCGCGAGCGCGGCGAGCGGACGACGGCGGAAACCGGTGGCGGATGCGGCGGTCGTGGTCATCGGCGAGCTCCGATCAGTTCGGGGGCGGCCGCGGCGGCCGTATGGTCTGCAATATCGAGGAAAACCGTCTCCAGGGACGCGGCGCGGGCCTCCAACCCACCCAGCCGTACGCCCTGTTCGTCCGCCCAGCCGAGCAACACCGACAGATCACCCTGCAGATCGTGGGTGCTGACGGTGACCCGGGCTCCCGCCTCGATGCGGGTGGTGGACAGGGTCGGCAACGGCAGCCCCGGATGATCGAAGGCGATCCGGGCCGGATGGCCGTCGACGATCTCGCGCAGGGTCCCGGTGCGCGCCATCTCGCCCCGGTGCATGATCGCGATCCGATCGGCCAGCGCTTCCGCCTCGTCCAGATAGTGCGTGGTCAGCACCATGCTCACCCCCGCGCTCTTGAGCTCGGACAATAGTCGCCACGTCCCGCGCCGGCTTTCCGGATCGAGGCCGGTGGTCGGTTCGTCGAGGAACAGCAACCGCGGCTGCCCGAGCAGGGCACAAGCCAGATCGACCCGGCGCTGTTCACCGCCGGAGAGGGATCCGACCCGGACGTGGGCGCGAGGGATCAGACCGACCTGAGCGAGAACCGTTGCGCTGCTCACCGGATTACTGCAGGTCCCCCGCCACATCTCGAGCGTTTCGCGGACGGTGAGTTCGGCGGGCAGGCCTCCGGACTGCAGCATGATGCCGACCTGCGCACGTACCTGGTCACGGTGACGGTGTGGATCGAGGCCGAAGATCTCGACCGAACCGGCCGAGGGTTCGGCCAGTCCCTCCAAGATGTCGAGCGTCGAGGTTTTGCCCGCGCCGTTGGTGCCCAGCAGGGCGAACACCTCACCCTCGGCGACCTGTAGGTCGATACCGCGGACGGCTTCGAACGCGGTCGCTCCGGTGCCGTAGGTCCGGCGCAGACCACGCGCGACGACGATATCGTGTACCGGCCGCCCCGGCAGTTGCGGTGGATCGGGATGTGCGCTGTTCATGACTTCTACGATCATCGAGCCGGACCGGTATCTGTAGTAAGCGCAGTCACGGGATACTCGTGCATTTCTCATGGTCCGCAGATGACAAAAGTCATCACCCGACCGTTCCGGTCTCCGCCCGGGCATCGGCGGTCGACCTTCGAAAAGCCGGCCATCGAACTGTCCACTCGCCGGGCAACCGACGGTCCGCGCAGCAGCGAAGACGTAATCGATATCCACTATCCCGCAAGACAATTGGCGCGCGCAACAGCTGGACTGGCCCACCGCGCGCACGTAGAATCGACTACGGCGCCGACCCGATCCGCTCACTCCCCCGCCCGCGAACAGGAGATACCGCGAGACCGGTTGAGAGATCCTCCGCCGTACCGGCAATCTCACCCCACCGCCCCTCGGAGCTCCGGTGAGCAGCACCCGTTCCGGAACTACTCCTCGATAGGCACGGACACCGCACGCGACGGTCCCGCACCCGCCCCGAGGTCACCGGCTCCCCGGAAAGAATCCCGTACCCGACCGACCGGCTTTCGTGCCGTGTACCCCCCGGCACTGCGGCCCGGACCTCGGTCGGCGATCCACCGAGCTCGTCGATCGGCCGGCCGTACCGGACCGGAAACCCCTGCCGGAAGACACCGGCGCACCAAGAGACTTCGGAGGTCTGTGATGACATCGGATATCGGCGCACGCCAGGGCGCCTCGGCGGACGCGGTCGAACATCACTACGATATCGGGACCGACTTCTACCGGCTGTGGCTCGACTCGGGCCTGACCTACTCGTGCGCCCTGTGGGCCGACGGCGACGACCTCGACCGCGCGCAGCAGCGCAAGCTCGACTACCTGATCGAACAGGCCCGGCTCACCGGCACCGAACGGATTCTCGATATCGGCTGCGGCTGGGGCAGCCTGATGCGGGCGATCACCGACCGGCACGCACAGACCCGGGTCACCGGACTGACGCTCAGCCGCGACCAGTACCGCCACGTCCGCACTCATTCCGCGGAGCGCACCGACGTGCGCCTGGAACATTGGCAGGATCATCGGCCCGGCACCCCCTACGACACCATCTTCTGTATCGGAGCGCTCGAACATTTCGTGCGGTTCGGGCTGTCGCGCCGCGAACGCACCGCCACCTATCGGGCCTTCTTCACCTATTGCCACAGTATGGTGCGTCCCGGCGGCGGTCTGGTGGTCCAGACGATCGGTAAAGGCAACCGTCCGCTCGACCAGAACTCGATCACCGATGTGCAGTTCCTGGCCGACGAGATCTTCCCGGAGTCGGATCCACCGCGGCTCGCCGAACTCGCCCACGCGTCGGAGAAGTTGTTCGAAATCCGTTCGGTGGTCAACGACCGCCACGACTACGCGACCACCTGCGCCGAATGGTTACAGCGGCTCCGGGCCCGGCGCGCCGAGGCGGAGAAGCTGGCCGGGGCCCGGGTCACCGAGGCCTATGAACGGTACCTGGAGGCATCCATCCGGCAGTTCGAGGAGCAGCACCTGGTGCTGTATCGAATCGCGCTGCGCAAAGTGGGTGATGCCGAGGTGTCGTCCGAATAGACCGGTCACACCGGCCGGTCGAGCAGCCGTTTGGGGTGCATTCCGTCGACGGCACCCATGAACGGCGGGTGGATGCTGTATCCCAGCATCCGCCGGATGTTCTCCGATACCGTCCGCGCGGTATCCCGGCTGGTGGCCAGGGTATAGGCCTCCTGCGGGCGCAACCAGGGTTCGCAGTACTGCACGGTCACCCCCAGCCGGGCGCCGGTACTGCGATTCGCACCGCCGCCGTGCCAGAGCGTACCGAGATAGAACGCGCAGGATCCGGCCGGCATCCGCACCGCTGTCCGGACATCGGCTTCGGCGGGGCCGCGCCCGGAACCCCAGCGATGACTGCCGGGCAGCACCACCGTGCCGCCGTTGGTGTCGGTGAACGCATCGATCGCCCACATTGTCGCGGCGCTCAACGGTGGCCGGGGTCGCGGGATCGGGTAGAAACCGTCGTCGTGGTGCAGCATCTGCGCGTGTTCACCGGGGTGGATATCGATGGCCTGCAATTGCGAGAGCAGATAATTCGGCAGGAACAACCGATCGAGCAGGGCCAGCACCCGGGGATGTTCGACGAGCACGTCGCAGGCACGAGTCTTCTCGAGCAGGTTGTAGGCCCGCCGGGTTCGCTGCCCCTCGAAGGTGTTGCGGCCGGTCCGCTCGAGGAGCGGGGTGAGCGCGCCACGGAGTTGTTCGCATTCGTCGAGGGTGAGCAGGTTCTCCCAGACGACGTAGCCGTCGCGTTCGAGAGCGGACAGATCAGCGGCGACCGTGGCCGGGTCCACCGTGTCCGCGGTGGTGGTGGTCGCCGGATGACGGCGCGCCAGATCGCCGCGCAGATCGTCCAGAGAGGTGATGACATCGACCGGAGGCGGAGATTGTGCAGGGTTCACGACTGCTCCTCGAGCGATTCGGGCCCGTCGACGGACCGCACCCAATTGTGTTACCGCTCTTGAGCTTCCGCAATACCTTCGGTCCGGCCACCACAGTTGTCGCACATAGGCCCGCCGGCACCGGCCGACTGCGCGGAACCGGCCGTTACCGGTCCTCGGTGCGCACCGGCGAGCCGGGCACACGCGAGAAACCGTTCCATTCGCCCGCGACCGCCGGCCCCCAGGTCGTCGCCGTGGACGAAGCCACCGAGGATGCGTTCGCCGCGACGGAGTATCCGGACGAGCTGACCTCCACCCTGCCGCCGATGTCCACGCAGATCACCACTCCGGTACTCGTGGTCGACGGTAGCGACGATGTGCTCCCGGGTCTGTGCCGATACGGCGACTCTGCAGGCCGCCGAGGCACCGCATTTCTCCCCGGCCGCGCGGTTACGCACTTTCGTGCTGCCCGGGAGCGGGCATTCGGTGAATCTCGCCCGCAACACCGCCGCCCGTCAGGCGGCGGTGCGGGACTGGATGGAGTCGATCGCCGGCTGAGCGCCGCGGCGACCACGGCGGTCAGTTCAGACCGGCCGCTTCCTGGGCGATGACCGCGAGCCGGGTCTGCGCCGCCGAGACCACACCGTGCCGCTTCTTGTGCGCCTCCTCATAGGCGACGATCGCCCGGATATCGGCCGGGTCGGTCAGTTCCTTGACCGCGGCGACCGCCCGGCCGACATTGAGCTGGTCGTAGTCGGCGATGGGCAATTCCCCCGGTTCGAGCACACCGGTGGCCGCGCGGACCGAATGCAGCGAACCGGCGGCGGTGCCCGCACCTTCCCGGCGGGCCACCTGTTCGGCGCTCTCGAGCGCGGCATCGCGGGAAGCGGTCAGCGTCCGGGCGGCGATATCACCGGCGTGCGCACCCCGGGCCAATAGTTCACCGAGCGCGGGCGGGGTGGCCCGAACGGTGTTCAGCGCGCGGTCCACACCACGCGCAGACCAGGTGACGGGCAGATTGACCAACTTCACGGCCGTCCCGGCCGCCGCCTGTAGTGGCGTGCGGCGCAGCGCGGCCGGACCGCCGAGCGCCTCCTCGGCCAGGACAGTGGCCAGCCAGTCCACGGTCGCGGAGTGCGCCGTGATCAGTCGCTGCGCCAGCGCCGCGATATCGCTGCGCCCCGCGCTGGTCGCCAGGGCCTCGACGTACCGCGCGCGGTCGAGGAGCTGGTGTTCCAGGGTGAGATCGCCCAGCAGGGCCTCGTCGAACGGCTGCGCCTGTTCGATGAGCGCCTTCACCACGGCGGTGGCCCGGCCGAGGAAGGGGCCGATCACCTCGGGTACGCCGCCGAGTTCACGAATGGCGGCGCCGAGGGCTTCGGCACGGGCCCGGGCGTTTTCGGCGTTCTCGGACAATTCGCGGCGCACTGCCTCGGTCCGTGCCTGCCCGATACGGGTTTCCGCGATCTGGATCTCGGTATCGGTCAATTCACGGATCGCACGCAGCTGCGCCAGCAGAGTGGTGGTTTCACGCGAAGTCATACGAATATCGTTCCTCCGGTGTCGATTTTCTGGCGGGTGCCACGTTGCACCTCCCCAGCGCCTACCCGCTCTGCCGCTCGGTAATCAGCGTGATCTCCTACCCGCCTTCGGCGGCCACTGATCGCCGGTCACCCGCTCGCGGGAGCCCTCGACGAAGGGGCACCGCTCCGACGCGAGCCAGTCCTGGAAGCCGCACCGGGACACGGCGGAAAAGCGGCGCACGGTGCCGGCACCGACGGCATCAGGCTTCGCCTCGGTGCCCGACGCGGATCTCGTCGGCGTCGTCTCGGCCTTGCACGGGCCGGATCTGCGCACCTCCACCGACTTCGACCCGCTGCTCGGGCTGAGCCCGTTCGGCCTCGTCGCGGAATCACAGCCCGCGCAGCGTTGGTCGTCCACGGTCGATCTGCTGATCGGCACGAATACCGAGAAGGGCAATGCCGCCCAGAGATCCCTTCGTATTCGACTGCCTCCGGCTTCCGGGGTTGCACGGGCCGGGCGCCTTACTCGGCCCGGCCGCAGCTCCGGCACGGTTGGCCACGGAGATGCACACGGCCTGGGTCCGCTTCGCCACGACCGGCGATCCCGGATGACTGCGCCCGGCCATGGCGGGCACATCCGCCGGTTCGGCGGCGATGCCCCGGCCGGACGCCGGGCAACCGGCAACGGCCGCGCGCCTAGGGTCCGAAGGTGAGACCGAACTGCGCTCCCAGCCTGTTGAGTGCTTCGGGATCGCCGAAAACCGCTTCACCGCTGACGTCTTCGTCGAGGGGTTGCACGGAACAGAATTGTTCGACGAGGCCGGTGTGGATCCCGGTGACATAGGTGGCGAACACGAGCGCGGCCTCCAGGTCCTCGTCGTCACCGGGGTACACCGGCCACGACTCGGTCACTCCGTTGCTGTCGAACAGGAGCTCCCATTTCTCGTCGTTCTCCACCAGCCGCACGTCGGTGATGGTCACCATCCCGCGGCTGCACTCCGCGATCGACTGCAGTTCGGATTCGTACCACTCCCGACGTTCGTCACGGCTGCTCTCACCGATGTGACGGAAGGTTTTGTAGTCGAAGGTGTACCGGGTTCCCAGCTCGTCGAGGATCGCGAGCACCGCGCTCTGCTCGGTGTGCCCGTAATAGCTCAGCGGCTCGTCGAACGATTCCACCAGCTGCCTGCCCAGGAAGGTTTGCTGCGCGGGCGTTTCCGGGTCGACGAGCCCGAGCTCGACGATCAGATCCACGACCTCACGCACGGTGCGCTCGGGACTCATCGGGTCCTCCTTCGATCCGTCGCGCCCCAAGGCGGTAGCGACGGCCGAGGGTATCCCGGCCCTCCGACACTGTTCCCGGCCATCGCATTCCGGACTCCGAGACGTCCGATCCCGCCGCAGCCGGGGAACGGTCGGCAGGTTGTCGTCGGATCTCGGGCTCCGAGCCGTGGCCCCAGGCCGCATCGAATAGCCCAACCAGCATGAGCACCGCAGCACCGGCGGCCCACAGCCCCGCCACCAAAAAAGCGAGCCCGTTCGGCGCCCGTGGCCTGGGATCCCTGCCGAAAGGCGCCGTCGAGGGCAGCGAGTACGCCACCTGCGCCAAGAGGACGGCGAAGCAGCCGGCGACGGCGCGGGGTATGCGTTTTTGCCGGATTTCGTCCTTGTCGAAGGACAGGGCGTACAGTTCGGCCGCACGGGTCAACGCCCCGATGAGAGTGCGCCGCAGCGAGAGCTGGTTCGGGTCCATCGGCCGCGACCGATCCCGCCGTCGGCACAAACCCGGCATCCGGATCCCACCGCCGGCGCGGCTACGGTAACGAGACCAGGGTGGACAGGAGTCGTTCATGGTTCGGTTGGACCATCTCGTGAACGTATTGGGCGGGTACGGAGTGCGGTTGCGCTGCTGCCCGGTGTCGCGGTCGACCGTGATCCGCAGCGTCGCGATGTTCGACGCGACCGGGGCGGAAGAAGCGACCGGCGATATCCTCCTCGCCGTGGGCGCCGGTTCCGTCCGGGCGGCGGTGGCCGGGGCGCGGGCGGCGAAAGCGGTCGCGGTGCTGGTGCGCGGCGGCGCCGGCGCCGACCGCGAAGCGGCCGCGATCGGACCCGAGGACGGGGTCGCGGTGCTGGTGGTCGATCCCGCGGTGTCGTGGAGCCAGCTCGCCGGGGTGGTCTACGGGCTGGTACTGGAGGGGCGGGAAACTGCGTCCGGGCGCGGTCCTACGGATCTTTTCGCGCTGGCGGACAGCCTGGCGACCGCGGTGGACGGCGCGGTGACGATCGAGGATCCGCTGTCGCGCGTGATGGCTCATTCCACGCTGGGGCGGGTCGCCGACCGAGCCCTGCGGGAGACTGTGCTGCAACGCCGGCAACCCGCTGCCCTGCGCGAACTTTTCGAATCACGTGGTGTCCCTGCGCATCTGGCGGGCTCCGACGCACCCGTTTTCGTCGAACCGGACCCCGGGCACGGGCTCGACGGGCGGATGGTGGTCGCGGTGCGGGTGGGCCGGGAACTGCTGGGTTCGGTGTGGGTGGCCTGCACCGAACCGATGCCGGGTGCCCGACGGGCGGCACTGGCCGACGGGGCCCGGACGGTGGCCCTGCATCTGCTGCGGTCGCGGGCCAGCGCGGACCTCGAACGCCAAGTCGAATCCGAGCTGGTGATCCGGCTGCTGGAGGGCAGCCCGGATGCCACCACCGTGGTCGGCCGGCTCGGGTTGGCGTCGGCCCCTTTACGTGTCGTGGCGGTACGCGCGCAGATCGCGGCGGAACGGCATGCCGGGCTGCTGCTGGCATTCGAGCAGGCCACGTTCGGTTTCGGCTGGTCGCGGCCGGGCCGCAGCACCCTGTCGGACAACACCGTCTACACGATCCTGCCCAGCGACCGGGTGCAGACGGCACGGAAGTGGGTGACCGCGCTGCGCACGGCGCTCCCGGCCCGCGTGACACTGTCGGCCGGGATCGGCGGGCCCGCCACGGCCGCCGACCTGCCGGCCTCCCGCCAGGAGGCGGACGAGTGCCTTGCACTGCACGAACAGGGGTCGGCGGGTATCGCGTATCCGGCCTACGACGAATCGTGGGGCGAGATCCTGCTCCAGCGGTTGCGGGCGGCGGCACGGACCGGCCGGATACCGGCGCGTGGGCCGGTCGCGGAGTTACGCCGGTACGACAGCGCGCACGCCACGGACTATGTCGGGACTCTGCGGGCGTGGCTCGATGCCCAGGGCGATCCGGTGGTCGCCGCCGCCAGCCTCGGCGTCCACCCGAACACCGTCCGCAACCGGATGCGGAAAATGCGCGAGGTGGCCGTGCTCGAGCTGGACGACGCACGCACCCGGCTCGCCATGACGATCGATCTCGCGGCTTTCGAGAATGATTGAGCACCGGTTGTAGAAAACGAACAACTCATGGGGGCGAAACTGTGCCGTACAGACATGCGCCGCGCCGCCGCCCGGGCCATCATGGCTGTTACAGCGCATCGTTCGACGTGGAGGTGAGCATGGCGCGCGCAACGAGTCGGCTCGACCGCGAACGACCAGCACGGTATCGGGTGCAGAACCCGATACCCCGCTGAATCCTCGGCTATCTCCCCATCCGTGGAGCCGGTGTCGTGAGTACCCGGCTCCACGGAGTTCTGCCGTCGGGGCGGCCTCTCCTCCCCCGGCCCCGACGGCAGAACTCCTTTCCGATCGAATCCCTGTAGGACGGATATGACCAATAGCTCGCCTGTATGGCTGACACCGCACGCACACGAACAACTTCGGTCCGAACTGGCCGAACTGCTCGCCGCCGAAGCCGCCGGGCAGCCCGAGAACGCCGACCCGGAAGACCGTCTCACCGCTCGGCGCCAGCGCCTGGCTCGTATCGCGCACATCCGCGACCTGCTGAACAACGCCGTATTCGGGCAGGACCCACCGGACGACGGTATCGCCGAACCGGGGATGGTGCTCACCGTCCGCTACGACGACACCGCCGATACCGAAACATTCCTGCTCGGCAGCCGCGCCGGCGACCACGACGATCTGGAGGTCTACTCCCCCGACTCGCCCCTCGGCGCCGCGCTCGCCGGAGCCCGGCGCGGCGAACAGCGCACCTACCGCGTACCCAGCGGCACCGAGTTCCGGGTCACCCTGCTCGAGGCCGTCCCCTACGGGCACACTGTGACGAGCGCTTCTCACTCAGCATGAGGGCCGTTCGATCGAGCGCAAGGATGCAGGTGCGCACGAGTGGAATCACCCTTGTCCATATCGATTCCCCAGCGATCGTCCGGGACGACCGGACGATCGCACTGCCGGTCCGTACCTGGCTGTCCGCGGGATTCTGGGAGCTCTTCGGCCTCCCCCGTGCCGACCGGGCGCTGGCCGCGCTCTCGTTCGGCACCGCGGACGCTCCGCGCACCTACCTCGCCCGGCGCGGCGACGATCCCACGACGTGGAAACCGGCGCCGCTGCGGGTGGATGTCCCCGCCACCCTGGGTCCCGGCCCGGGAGTGCTGGAGATCTCCGGCCCGATGAAGCGGGCACGACGCCGCCTGATCGAACGGACCACCCTGGTGATCGCCCTGGCCACACCGCTCGAACGCCGGCCGGACTCGGTTCTCCCGACACAGATGTGGGAGGACGACCGGTGGCACACGACGATCCTGGTACCCGACGTCCACCCCGTGGCGCCGATACGGACGCCGCCGATTTAAGGGTACGGCGGACGTCGAAACCGATATCGGCCCGCGATGGGCATTGCCCACGAAATGCGCCGACGAATTCACGGTGACACGCGCTACATATTCCGCAGCGGCGCGCGTATTCGAATTCCCGTTGATAATCAACGCTTTCCTTTCCCTGTTTCGATTGCGTGGCAGTGCGGCATTCGAGTTCTACAAGAAGCCGTTCGCCGCCCACCCCGATCTGCTCACCGGTCTCTTCAACCGCGGCAACCAGGCGCAGGGCGCACAACAGCGGACGCGGCGCTGGCCGCGTCGATAGCCACCTTCGCCACCCGCCCGGTGGGTCCTGCGCTACCGCATCCCCGCGAGATGCTCGCGCGGATCGGGCACAAGCACGCCTCGCTGGGCATCGTCGCCGAACAGTATCCGGTGGTGCACGAGCCGGGGAGGAAAATGGAAATGCGCCCATTGCCGTCCGGGACTCGTCATCGAGTACTGCGCTTCTGCGGAGTTCCGGCGTAGCTTCGGCGAATCGAACCGGTGGAAGCTCATTCGCGAGGGAACCAGCATTGCTCTTCTTCGCGCACATCGCCTTCTCAGGACCGAGAACCCCGGTCGGCGCCGGGGAGATGATTGATATTGATAACTTTCCAGGGAGTAGCAGGAGCAAAGGGAAACGGATGATTCAACCGATTCGGGCCGATCCCGACCGGGCATGGGCACTCACGCCGGGCACGCCGGTATGAGGACGGATACGGGCGTAGGACACGGTTCGCGAAACCCGGGCGAAGGGTGGGCTCGTCCACTCTTCCGGATCGTTCAGGTGAAGACAGCACAGGTGTGGGCAGGATCTGAGCAGTGAGCGAGCGAGACAAGGAAGAAACCCGCCGGGAAGACCGGCTCCATACGAATCGTATGGCTTCCTCGACGGAGCCGCGCTCCGTGGGCGGGGCCCCGGCCCAACCAGGAGGCAAGAAGCCGGGCGTTGCGGGTGCTACACCCGGCGGCGATGCGGAAGCCGGAACCCGCGAGGCGGAGGGCGGACTCCGGGCTCACGGGGACGACGAAGCGGAAATGCTGGCGCGGCAGGCAGCCGATGGGCTGGCCGCGGCGGGACCGGCCGGATGGCAGCGGTTGCACGCGGTGTTCGCGCTGACCACCACGGCCCGAGTGGCCCAGGTGGTCTACACCGACGGTGATCGATCGGTGCGGGCAGAGCCGCCGGCGGCCGTGCTCGAACTGGTGCGTGAGCAACGGGCGCTGGTGGCCGAACGCGATGGCGAACCGTGGTGGCGGCTGCAGGTCCAGTTGAGTGCGGACGGTGACTTCGACATCGACTACGACCTCGGTGACGAGCCCTTCCCGGAAGAGCACCTTTTCGATCCCGAGGTCTATCGAGCGGACCTGGAAGAGTACCCGCGGGGCGATTTGCCGATATGGCTGGCGGCCCATATCGACCATGGGAACCGCCAGTCGCGCGCTCCTCGGAAGGCTGCCGAGTCGGCACGCATCGACCGGGCCGCGCAGGTGTGGCCGGTACTGGCAGAGAACGAGTTCCCGGACTTCCCGCAGATGTGGGCAAGGTGGGCGGTTCTTTCCGCGGCGTTTGTCGCCACCGGCTCCGAGTGGGGCCCGCGGGTTCTGCCATCGCTGGGCTGGTTCGAAAGTTCCCGACGTGGCGGTTCGACCCTGTACGTCCTACCCGGCGGACGAGCAGTGCTGTCCGGCGGTGTGTGGGAGGCACCGAATCTGGATGCGACATACAACGGTGGTGCCGAAATGCCGGATTTCTACGCCGGAGCACCCGACTGGGTTGCCGACCCGGTGTTGAATCCGCGCGCCTCCACCGGCCTCCTGTCGTTCTGCTACTGGTGGGAATCCGGGCGTTGGTACCGGGGCGAGTCTCCCGCAGCGGAGCACTGTGCCACCGCGGTACCCGGCGTGTGGACCGCCGAGACCGTTGCCGGGATCGTCGCGGGCGTGGCGGCCGATTACCCGGGCACGGAGCACCGCGCGGCCGCAGCGGCTCTGGTGTCGGCCGCCGAAGCCGGTCTGGTCACCCGGGAAACCGTGACCGATGTCTTCGCCGATGACGGCCGCTACGATATCGACGGTGCCATGTACCAGCTGTCGCTGGCGGGCGTGGTGCTGCGGGTACCCGAGCGGATGACCGCCGACGAAGCGATCTTCCGGGTCCGGCATTACATCCTCGGCCGGGAGCTGGACACCACCGGGTATCCGCTGGACGAGCTTGTGGCGGATCGGATCGGGGTCGGCTGGATGGTGTACGTCCCGGTTCCGGCCGGTGAGATCGCGATAGGACGAGCGATTTTCTACATCGCCGATGACGGGGTATTGGAGCATTCTTCGTCGTCGGTGGCACCGACCACTTTCGTGAAGAGCTTCCAAGAGCGTTATCAGCAGCGCCGGAAGGCACGGACGTGAGTACGACGGTGCCTACTGATCGCTGTGCCCGGAGATGAAACTATGGACACGATGACCTCGGCTGCCTGTATCCTGCTGCTGAGCGGCTCGGCGAACCCCATCAGGAGAAGCAGTTCCGGCTCGCTGGTGCCATGGTGCCGCACAGGTGGCAGCCGAGCCGATACACCGGCCGGGCCGCGGGATACCGTGCGGGCCGATCGCCCGCGCACTGGTTGGCGCTGTGGCGACCTCCGCTGGAAAAGGAATACGCCATGACCGACCCGCTGTGGCTGGATCCGGGTGAGATGCACGCGTCGGCGGCGGAACTGGACGCGGTCGCCGAGGAAGTCGCGCAGATGGTGGCGGAGTTGAAAGCAGCTCTGGCCCACGACGGAGAATGTTGGGGGAATGACAAACCCGGCAAAACCTTCGCCGAAAGCTATGTGCCGAGCTCGGAACAGGGCATGGCGGGTCTGGAGAATCTGGTGGACGGCGTCCGCGCAATCGGCGCCGGCATCCGTGCCACCACCGCCGCCCTCGCCGAGGTGGACACAGCGGGCGCAACGCAGGTGAGCAGCTTCGATCCGACCGGCATGATGAGCGCGGATTCCAGCGCGCAGGCGTATCGGTCTCCCGAATCCACCTGGCGCTATCCGGAGCGGATCGACCAGCCCGTCCAGCAACCCACCGGATCGACCCGCCTACGAGGTGATTCGACCGCAAACGCCGGCGGGACGCGGCCTTCCGGCAGCGCGCAGCAGACCACCACCGACCGGTCACCGTCGGTTCAGCAGCAGCAACCCGCACCGGAGCCGGCCCAACGGCAACCATTCGAACCGGATCGGCCGGACACCGCTGATCCGAGTGCCCCCGACCGCGGCGCCGGTGCCGACCCGAGCCGTGATGCGCAGCCGGCCACGTTCCCGGCTCCGAGTATCTCGACCCCTGTGCTGACCACACCACGGGGCGCCGAGGCAAGCGCGTCGACTGCGTCGGCGGATCCGAAACAGCCGGCCGGCCGGACCGATTCTGCCCGTACAGGTCCCGCGTCGCCGTGGGGTCGCAACGCCGGGGGCCCGTTCCGGCCGCTTGGGGCGGGAAGTTCTGTCCCCCAAGACAATTCCGCGCCACCGCAGGCGTCACCGCCGCGGACCACCGATCGTCCGCCGGCCCGTGCCAAACCGGTCGAGGACCCGCGCCGGACTCCGCCACGGGAGCGGGAAGCCGTACGCGCCCGGAGAGAAAGCAGCGACGAGGCCATGGCGATCCTGCGCGAGATGGCCGCCCGGCACGATCTCGAGATCGCTGGATTCGAAACGGCGGGTATCGCCGAACCGACAGCGCACGAGATCGCCGAGGCCGTGGACACGGTGCTCGCCGGCCACCCGATCATCCTGTGCGGAATACAGGTCGCCGAGGACGGGCCGCCCTCTCTGGTCGAGAATCGGAGCGAGGCCGCGGCGATTCCCGCAGCGGGTACTTCGCCGCCTCCCGAACCCTGGATCGTCCTGAGTGGGGCCGCTGCCGCAGATCCCGGCGTGATCATCGAACGCGACCGGGTTCGACCGGGTTCCGTGCATCCCCTACTGCGGCAACGGCCGATGTATGTCACCATGCTGCTGGAACTCGGTCGGGTTCTCGACTTGACCGGCGGGTCGCGTGCCAGGGGCGAAGCGCAGCGCACGCTGATCGCCGAATACCTGCGTATCAGCGGCGCCGGGGACGAAAGCCTAGGGCGGATCGTCACTGGTTACAAGTCCTGGCGCGCCGAACTCGGCGACTACTGCTTCGATAACGGTATGTTCTCGCCAGGCCGGGCCCTGGCTGCGGCTTTCGCCGCCGTCGAACTACACGGACCCGATGCGCCGGCCTCGGCGAAGGCATTGCACCGGCTCTTGGTGTCGATGGCACAGGCAGCACAGCCCGGCAAGTAATGGATGGCGATCCGGGAAGGAAGCCGCAATGGACCGGTGGAAACGAGAAGGCCTGCTGTCGGCGAACAACGGGCTGCGCAACCAGATCGAGGATCTGCTGGATACCTACCAGCGGGAGCAGGGCCGGCTCGCCGAGGCATACCGGCAATTGGAAGCAATGCGGGTACAAGCTCGCTCACCGGATCGCGCTGTGGAAGTGACCGTCGATGCGGGCGGCGTGCTCACCGAGTTGACTCTGACCGTTTCCGCGTTGCGGAAGTCGCCGGAGGAGCTGGCCCGCGTCATCGTCGACGCGGTCCAGGAGGCAGCCCGCGCTGCCCGCGAACAGCAGGCGGTGGCCACACCGGCCACCGCCGGGCCCCATGATCTGGGCGATTTGGCCGACATCATGCCCGAAGCGCCCAGCCTGCGCGATATTCGCGCCTATCTCCGCGGCGACCCGCCCGGAGGACATTGACACCACAGAGCTGCCTTCCCAAGAACGGAGGGGCTACTCGTGATCATGAAATAATTGCCCGGATCGGATCAATCGTCGAGTTGACCAGGACTCTATTGTCGGACGTGGGTTGAGGGGCAGGGGTTGAACGTTGTCTCTGCTATTGCCCCCATGGCTTCCCGCCATCGTGGTCGAAATCGTCGTCGGCCACTTCCCAGAGGCCAGAGAAGACGCTATGCGTCGCCGGGCCGGTCATCTGTCGGACACTGCCGAGCGGTGTCGCGGAAAGGCAGCGTACTTCGACAGCAGAGCCGCCGACCGCCACCGTGCCATCCGGGGCCGCAGAGGCGACCAGCTCGAACAACAATATCGAGAGACGGCTGCGAACTTCCGAAATCAGGCCGACCATCTCGACAGCGAAGCCGAGCAGCTGTTCG
Source organism: Nocardia sp. NPDC050799 (assembly GCF_040654015.1). Lineage (NCBI taxonomy): Bacteria > Bacillati > Actinomycetota > Actinomycetes > Mycobacteriales > Nocardiaceae > Nocardia > Nocardia sp. NPDC050799. The sequence goes on along the minus strand of NZ_JBFAHF010000001.1, from coordinate 425,413 downwards.
AGGCCGCGAACGCCTTCGAGATCCAGAAGTGGACGGTTATCGGGTTCGCGCTGATTCTGGCGTGGACGCTGTGTCACGCCGCCTTCATGTTCGCCGCCGGCGGGCCGATCGAAGCCTATCTCGCCGAGTCGCGGACCAGGGCGGCGTTGACGATCGCCGAACGCAAACTCCTGGAATACCTCGCCGGATTGAGCGCGCGGGCGGCCGCTCAACGCAGCACCCTGGCACTGGCCGGTAGGACTGCCTTTTTCGGGGGCCTGCAGGGCGGCGGCATCACTTTGGCGGCACAACTGAAGCAGGTCGCCTACGATCAGCGCGACCGGGTGCGCGGTAAGGACCTCTGGATCGCAACGGCCGCCGGCGGTGTCGGGGGCGCGGCCGGTGCGGTCGCAGGTAAGTGGGTCGGCGACCGGTGGATCATCCCGGCTACCCTCGCGCGCGCGGAACGCGCCACCGGCACCACCGAACGAGTGGCCTTCCAGCTCGGCGGGGCGATGGTCATCGGCGGTATCGGCGGTCTGGTCGGCGGGCTCTTCGGTGCCGCGGCAGCGCTCGAGCTGTCGGACGAGAAGTTCACCCTCGACGCATTCACCGAAGGGCTCGTCCCCGCCGTGTCCGGGGGATTCCTCGGCGCCGCCGGACACAGCCTGGCCAGTTTGCGGGCGGCGGCTCCACCCCCGGCCGGTCCCGGTGCCAGAGCTGCCGAAGGCCCGGGTATCGACGCCCCCCATCCCCAGGGTGAGTCACCCCAGAGCGCCCGCCCCCTTTCGGAAGCGCTCGACGCACGCAGGCACCTTCGCACCGCCGTCCCGGCCGGACAACCCGAGACATACCAGCAGAAGCTCAATGCGCTCCTGACCGGCCTGCTCCGGGACTCCGCTACGCCGCAGTACAACTCGGTCGACTGGCGACCCGCGGGCTTGGTACTGCCGGAGAACGTCGCCATCGTGAAGTCGGACACCGTCGCACCCCATGCCGAGCCCGCGCCGCCGGTATCGGCCGGCCGCGACATCCGCACCGGAGAAGAGCCGGGGCACTCCACGGCGCCGAGCCACAGCAGCTCTCCCTCCACACCTACCGGCGACGACGCCGGCGGTCGCACGGGCGGTCGCACCGCACAACCGGCCGGGGAACTACATGCCCGGCTGCTTCAGCGGCTCGCGACGGACGAATCACCCGCTCCACCAGAGGTCGTCGAAAACGGCAAGACCACGAGACCGGTGGTCGCGGAGTTCAATACCTCGGAAAGGACGCTGCCCGAAGCGCAACCCGGGTCCATCGAGAGGGACGCACCCGGCCCCGTCGACAAGCCGGACAAACCCACCGGTGTGCCGGGGACAGACCTGAACACCGTGTCGAGCAAAGATATCGACGCTGCACTGAGGTCGACCGATACCGGTCCCAGGCGCGAAGTGAACGGAACCGACGAGGCCCCGGCCGCCGGCAGGCCCGGGGAGCACGCAGCACCACGGCCGCCCGATGGCACCGTGGTCCGGGAATCCGCCGACGTGCCGGCCAGGGCGTCCAGCCCGAGATCATCGGCCGAACCGCCGACCGTCAACCGGATTCCCTCGGACGCAGTATCGGTCAGAGCATCCGAGGAGGGGAAGGCGCGGCCGACAACGGAGTTGCCCGGTAGGCCACCGGCCTATCCGGAAAAGCCCGTCTCCATCAAGGACCACGGGACCCCACCGAAACTGCCGGCCGGAAAACCCGCCCCGGAGAGCACGGCGGCCGGCGTGGTAGATACTGCCGCGAAGGCATCCGAGGAGCCGGGGCCGAAACCGTCGGCCACGTCCGCCGAGGAGGCGGGAAGGCCTACCGAGGAAGGCGGCACGCCGAAGACCGGCACGGTCGACGATCCCGCCGCGGTCGTCCCGGAACCACGGGAACCCGAGACTGCGGATTCACCTGACGGACCGGAGCGCGACACCACCGGTGCGCAGGACGTTCCGGGGAGCGAGAGCACCTCACTCGGCTCGGATGCGGATCCGGATGCGGCGGAGCTCGCGGCCCGGTATCGGGCCGAGGCCGACGCCGTTCTCGCCCGGCATGCGGCGACGGACTGGAGTCTGGTGTCGCCGGAGGGCCTGGAGTGGATGGTCCGCCACGGTGACAACCGGGAGGCGGCGACGGCGACGGTCGAGATGATCCGTCGCAGTGATCCCAAGCACCGGGTGCTGCGGTGGACGCAGGTTATGGCCGTGCTGGTTGCCCGGGACGGGGGTGTGGGGAATATGCAGGCCGGTGAGGGGAAGACTTTGGTGTTTTTGGCGGCGGCGGCGTTGAAATCGGCCCGGGGCGACGCGGTGAAGATCATCACGACTCGGGATGTCCTGGCCAACGAGGCGTTCGGTGAATACAGGACGATACTGGCCGGTTATGGGTTCGATATCGTGCGTATGAATCCGGACAGCCCCTACGGCGCGCCGGTCGAGGGGCGGCCCACGATCTATATCGGCACCATGAACGATGCCGGGTTCGGTGAACTTCGTGGCAATGTGGCGCCGGCGCGCCGCAATGGTGTCGACGAGATCGACGAGGCGCTGGTGCACGCCGATACCACTTTCATTCTGTCCGAAGGCTCCGGTGATCCGGCCGGTGACGAGGTCACCGCTGCGGTCGCCGACGCGCATAGTTTTTTCACCGCCGCGCGGGAAGCCGGTTTGCTGACCGAATTCGATTTCGGCCGTGAGCCCGGTCGGCTCGGTGGCGGCACCGTTTTGACCGACGAAGGCCGCGTTAAGATCAACGAAATCCTAGGCCGCGACCTCACTGCCGAGGAAGCGCACCGCCTGACCATGGCCGCGACCGCTGAATGGGAATATCTCGAGAACGATCATTATGTTGTGTGGCATCACCCCGAACTCGGCCCCGAATTCATTACCACCGCCGAGGGGACAACGGTTCTCAATCCGGATGCTCACAAGATCTATATCATCGACCAGACCTCGCACAAGGTCATGTTCGATGCCGAAACTTCTACCGAAAGCCGCTGGAATGGTGGGTTGGCCCAAGCCGCCGAAGCGAAACACGGGATCCAAATCCGTGACGACCCTGCCAGTTCCGCCAGCATCACCGCAGGGGAGATGTTCTCGGCGGAGAAGAGCGATGAGCTTTTCGGACTCTCCGGCACAGCCGACGGCGTCGCCGAGCAACTACAGAACAACCACGGTGTCACACAGGTCATCGATATCCCCCGCTTCAAAGAATCCCAGTTGAAGATCGCCGACGACTATCATGCGATCGGTCAGGAAGGGGTGATCAGCCACCAGGACGCAAAAATGCTCGCCATGGCACATAGCATCGCCGAGCGCCAACCCGGTGGAAATCCGCAACTGGCCATCTGCAACCGCAACAGCGAAGTCGGCAGACTTTCGACCATGCTCGGCGACCTCGGGGTGGAACATATCGCTGTCGATGCGAAATTCTTCCTGCGCCATGGCGTGCACGCCGAGGCGGAACTGCAGAAAATCTTTCACGAAGCCGGGGAGCGCGGCAAAGTTCTGGTGATCAACCGGCAGGGCGGCCGGGGCGTCGACATCCCCGTAGCCCCGGATGTCGACGCCGACGGTGGCCTGCATGTGCTGATCTCCGGCCGTTCCGCGGAATCCCGCGCCGTGGATATCCAAGCCGAAAACCGCACCGCCCGTAGCGGCGGAAACGGCAGCGTCCAGTACTTCACCGCACCCGACGACGCGCTCTACGCACAAACACCCCAAGCCCAGATCTCGATAATCCGTTACACACAGCACCAGGAGGCACTGTCCGAACACCGCGCAGCGCTGGCCGAACACGCTGTCGGACCCACCCCGGAAACCCGGGAAAAACTACGGCAGACCACCAACCGGGTAGCGGTTACCGAAATGAATTTCTCCGCGGCTGTCGCCGATATCCGCGCACTCACCGAAAAACTACAGCCCGTCGGTGTCCGCACCGCCGACACGCACGACCCCGCTACCGCTCACCTGGCGAATTCACCACCCATCACCGACACCCGCGCCGCTCCCTGGAATCACTCGGAACAGCCGCACCAGCCGCCGCCGATCCGTACTCTCGGTGATGGACCCGCTGCCGGCCCTCTTCGCCCGGCGCCGGCGACCAGCCAGGAAGAGCCGGACACCGATCGGCCACCACAGCATGCATCGGATCCGACAACGCCGACACTGTCGGCGGGCACATCCGACGTGACCGCGGCGGCCGCCGCGCAAGCGGCCGACCCGCGGGACGCGTCCGGCAGCACATATGAGCCCGCCCCGGTGTCCACCGGACATCCGGCCGAACTACAGGCGGCCCAGCACGGCGATCCGGCTGCCGCCAGATCGCTGGTGGATACGTATTGGACCGATACCCTCCAGCACGCCTACACCACGCTCGGCAGGAACTCCGCCACCGGGCCGGTGGCCGAGATCGTGGAGCAACTGGCACACGCGATGGCCTTCGCCGGACTCCGGGCCGCACAACTCGACCAATGGTCGGTACCCGGGGATACAGACCTCGGCGACTGGCTGCGCGACAAAACCCGCGACGCACTGCTCGACAGCTTGGCGCAGCTCGATGCGGTCAAGCCTCGCGATATTGCGAACGCACTACAAGCGACTGTGCCCGGACAGAGCCTCACCGATGAACAGATCGACGTGCTGGAACAACTCACGCGGACCGTACACGCACGGTATCGTTCCGACGCTGCGTCCGAATCCGTGGGCCCGAGCGCGCATATCTCGCAGCCGGCACCGGCGGCCACCGCCCGGCCGGACGCTTCGGCCGAGCCGAACGATTCCGCTGCGCCCACCGGTATCGCGTCCGGTTCGCGCGCTACCGCCGGCGATCCCGCTGTTTCGGACCGGTCTGCCGATGCTCGCCTTCCAGCAGAACCCGTCACGGCGCCGGTTGAGCCGACGACGCCCGCACCGTCGAAAACGGATCCGAATACCGCGCGGGACCTCCGGGCGCTGCAACGGGGAATCGTCACCGCCTACCAAGCCCTCGAGGGCGTCACGGCGGCCGATCCCGTAGTTGCCGCGCTCGCCGGGGCGCCGCCGGAGGTGTTCGGGCGGTGTGTCGACAACCTGCATCAGAGCCAGCGGACCGCCCTTGCGTTGCGTTTCCGGCAGGGTTTGTCGGAGGCGCAAACCGCCTACGTGCACAATGCGCGCACCTCCACCGGAATGCGCTGGCAGGCCGCGACCGTCCGGGCCATCGTCGCCGGCGGGCTGCGCCGACTCGCGCGAACGGTCGCCGCGGAACACGGAATACCGGGAACGGACGCCGAACTCACTGCCGCCGAACTCACCGTCCTGCAGATGACGGCCCAGGGTTTGTCACGTGCGGTGATCGCGGCGCGGCTCGATATGCCGCGACGGTCCATGGCCGTCCTGGTCCGGCAGGCTGCGCAGAAACTGAACGTCGCCAATCGGGCCGCATCCGTCGCCGAGGCGACCCGGCGCGGCGATCTCGATATCACTGCCTTCCCGGCTGCGCAAGCTACTGCGGCGGTGCGCTTGTCCGAGCAAGCGACCGCCGTGCTGACCCTCACCGCGAAAGGCCTGACACCCGAGGCGGTGGCGGCGGTGCTGTCCCTTCCGCAGGCCGCGGTACACGAGCACCTCGGTGATATCGGCAGAACACTCGGCACGTTCGTTCCCGCCGCAATGGTGGCGGCCGGGATCCGGGAGGCGGTTCTCGAGGCCGACGGCGCGATGTGGTCGAAGTGGGACGAGACCATCAGCGACACCATCGAGGGTGAACCGAGTTCGCGACCGTCCTCGGTTGTCTCCGCGGCCGAATCCAGTGGTAAGCCGACACCGGTCGATCCCGCTGTGCTCGGTGCGGGGGTCGTCGACAACTCGACACTGCGCCGTGCCCAGGGGGGCGACAGGTCGGCCGCGCAGGCATTGACTCGCCGATACGGACAGGACAATATCCAGCGCACTGTTGCGCTGCTGGGGTGGGACCCGGCCCGCGGCACGCCGCCCACCCAGGTCACGCGCCTGGCACACGAAATCCATTTCCGGGTGGTGGCCTATGCCGATGACAACCTTTGGCCGGTGACAGAAGGGCTGGAGGTCTCCGATTGGATGTTCGCGGTAGCCCAGGACACGCTGCTCGATTGCCTGGTGCATGTGGACGGCGACGACCGCCGGCTGGCCGCGGCCGCGATGAAGGGGCTGCACCGCGGCGGCGACCTGGCCGACGACCAGGTCGCCGTGATCCAGCGACTCGCGACGGTGGCGCAGCGTCGGTCCCGTCGCACCGAAGCCGAGGAACCGGCGGCCACCCGTATCGCGGCGCCACCGGTCCCGGCTCCGGTCTCCCCCCGGGACGCGGCGGCGATTGTCGACGGAGTGCGCCCGCGACGGAACCGAGGACCGGCGGATCTGGCCGAAGTTCACGCATTCGGTCCCGAAGCCTCTGTACCAGGCGACGGATTCGTGCCGGGACCGCAGCACGCGTTCCTTCCCCGAAGTGCCGAGGGAAGGAACGCGGAGGCGGGCCGATCCCAGCGCAATCGATCCGATGGAAAGCCCACGCGGTCGACGCGGGAACCGGCTGCCGTGCAGAGCATCGACCCGCCGACCACCGCATCGCCCGATACCGACGAGAAGGCGCCTTCGAGGACGGCGACGTTCCCCGGTATCGAGCTGTCCGAGGCCGAGGTGCATATCGTGCGCCTTGTCGCCGGTCTCGTATCCGAGGCGGCCGCGACACCGGCGCGCTTGCTCGGCGCCGTGTTGGGGCTCGCACCGGCCCGGGTGAATCGGCTGCTCGTGCGGCTGAACTCGAAGCTCGGGGAGGCAACCGCTGTGCGGATGCCCCCGGCGGCACAGCAGACCGGGTCGGCCGGAGATATCCGATTGTCGACCGGACAGATCGAGATGCTTCGCCTGCTGACCGCAGATCTACCCGACCCCACCGCCGACGACACCTCGGCCGTGACACCGGATATCCTGCGGACCTTCCGCACTCACCTCGCAGACCAGCCGAGCGGTCGGCTGGGCGAACGCGAGATCGAGGTGCTGAATCTTCTCGTCCAGGGGCATTCCGTCGTCGAAGCCGCCGCATTGCTGGGCCTGGAGCCCACTGCTGTCCACGATGACATCGCTCACGCAGAAGTCGAACTCCACACCGAAGGGTTGATCCCGACGGTCCTGGCCGCGATCCGTACCGGTGCGCTCAACAGTGGTACCGACGTGGCCGATCGGGTCGAGTTGTCCGAGGCCGAGGCCGGCGCCGTCCGGATGGTGGCGGACGGCGAGACGAACCAGGCCATCGGGGCCGCGCTGGGGCTGGGGCAGCGCCGGACGCGACGGTTCATGTCCGAACTGCTGGGCAAATTCGATGTCGACAGCAAGCTGGACCTGGCGCTGCAAGCGCAACGACGCGGCCTTCTCGACGACACCGATACCGGCCGGGCACGACCGTCGGTTGCCGAACGTAACAGCAACCCCGCGCCCACCTCCGCAGAGTCCGCACCCACGCGCCCGGCCGGGAATACGAACCCGAAGAACCATGACGGAACAGCACCGTGGAACACCGGGCTCGTTACGGTATCCCGGGCGGGCATGTCGGCGATATCCGCCGATTCGCAAAAGCATCGCGCACCGCACCCTTCACGCATGCTTGCCGGAAACCCGGTCCATCACGGCGGGCAGCAGGGACAGCAAGCCCCCGCTCTCGGCACGGCACCGTCCACGTTCGCGCCGTGGAGTGGCGGCGGCCGATCCGGATCCCGGCGCGACGAACAGCCGCGGGCCCGGCCGCAGCGGTGGGCGGATCGCCCCCGTGAGATGCTGGGACAGCACGGTATCGACGCGCCGGAAACGCTGCCGGACCCTGCGCAGGGGTACCCACCCACCCCACGAGTCGAGCTCGGGCACGAACTGCGGCAGCTTCTTCTCGAGTGCGAGGCGGTCGAGGCAGGACCCGGGTCCTCGCAGGCCGAATTCGATACAGCGGAAATGCTGATCGACGGTGTCTACGCCCTCGAAGCCGCCCTGCTGACCGCCCACAGATATCGGTCGGCTGCGAAGGTGAAGTTCACCGACTCGAACCGTGAACTCGGGTTTCCGGTGCCCGGACCGGATGCGGTGCAGCAACTACGCGACCGGCTCGTCGCGGTGCGCGAAACCGATCCGCGGTCGGCCGTTGGTCTGCAGAACCTGATTGCGCTGAGTACAGACCATACCCGGCGCCGGCAACGGTCCGGCCGACTGGATCTGCACGCAACCGGTCTCGACACGTTGGCGGCAGAGTACCGTGCCGCGAAGAAGGAGCTCGCCCAGTACACCGCCCGGCACGGTGAGTTGTCCGGGGAGACCGGACCGCGAGGGCCGGTACCGGGTTCCGCGGGTGGTCGACGGGCCACTGCGGGACAAGCGGTCGGCGTACCCGGTCGCGGCGAAGCGGCGCAGTATCGACGATCCGAGGACGCGGCGGTCGGCGCCCGGACCCAGAAGATCCGCGAACTCGAACACCAACTGCTCGCGGGATTCGCGGAAACATCCCGGATCGCCACCGGGACCGGCGCCGCACTGGCCAGTGCGCCCGCCGGGATAACCGACGGTGGCCGGGTGGCGCACACCCTCCCCCCGGCCCAGCGCACCATCGCGATCGCCGACGCGGAAGGAATGGCGGGATACGAGCGGCCCCACGCGCTGCAGGGACTCGACGATCAATGTGGGCGGGCGGCGTTGGCCGCCAACGCGGCACGAACCGGACGGAATACCGGGGATATCGAGCCCGCGGTGCCGGGCAAGGGCACACTGTCCAGCTATATCGAAGCGCGTACGGCTCGACCGGGCCGGCCGGTCCGAGCACATCAGGTCCGCGATATACACGTGGCCCACGACGAACTGCGCTCGTGGGCATCCACAGCGGAGAGCCGGCAGGCGGGCGCCGGCCACGGCAAGTCGATATTCGTGCTGACCGCAGGCACCGAGAGGCTCGGGCATATGGTCGAGCTGGTGTCGGTCGTAGAAGACGGCCTGATTCGGATCGATTGCTGGGACGCGGGTTACGACACCATCGTGCAGAACTTCCGGCCCGCCGAGGAACCCGGCGAACGGAAGACGGTCGCGCTGTGGGTGGACGAGAACGGTTTCTCGGTCGCGCCACCGGAGGGGCCGGGACCACGACCGGTGGAACGCGACGAGGATATCGCCGTCGCCACCTCCGAAGCCGATGACCCGGCAGCTCGCGCGCGGCAGGTAGCACTGGCATTGGCCCGCGCCGGGATCGGCGAAATCGAACAGATGGTGCATCGCGACGGCGCAATGCCGGCGGTTGCCGCCGCGCGAGCGCAGGGGCGGCGAAATGCCCGACTGTGGGACTGGGCGAACGACGAGCTGCGCGCGGTACTGGCAGCGGAGTATCCCGCGATCCTCGGTGAGGCCGCGGGTATTCCACGCGCAGTCCGCACCGAGTTGAACGAATCCGAATGGCAACGCGAGTTCGATGAGCTGAGCGCTCGAGAGGGAACTCTCGACGAGGCCGACTACCAGCGGCTGCGGGAACTGGAGACGATCGGGGCGCTGCGCGACGAGGGCAGGAAACGGGCAAAGCAGATGGGCGTACCGTTCCACCTGCTGTCTTTCCCGCGCCGGACGGGACTCGGTGGGGCCGCGGGCAGTCTCCTGTTCGCCTATGGTGACGAAACCGCACCCCAGAACGAGATCTGGTACCCGATCGTCCGCAGCGGCGTTCCGGGCGAATGGGTCGACGTGGTGCGCAACGGTGCGGACTTCGCCGAGCTCGAGCACCGGCCCAGCCGTGCGGTGACCACGCTCGTACTGCACTCCTACGGGGACGCCGAATCGCGAAACACCCGCGAGGCGCGGGCCGGCGCCGACCTCACGGCATGGCTGGCCGCGGAAGACGGGGCGCGGGACGTCTGGGCGCCCCACGACGAACCGCCGCGGGTCGAACTGGTGTGCCGCAGCAATACGAACCGGGGCACGCGGATATGGCAGGAGGTGGCGGATCGCCTGCACGGCAGCGGGCTGGACCTGGCACAGGTGACCCGGGGCGAAACCGACGAAGATATCGTGCGCCGCGCACAGGGCTGGGCCGCGGACCTGCCCGGTGTGCCCGAGCTGGTCACTCGTACGGTATCGCCCGCCCAGCATTTCGTCCTCGGTGCGGACCCACGCACCGCGGACGAGGTGGTGGTACTCGTGCGGGCCGCGGTCACACCGGGTTCGCTGCGGACGGGCCTGCGCGAGGCGGTGGAGGTGTACGCGGAGAGATACGGCGACGATCGGGCAGTCGCTGTCGTGCTGTGGCAGGGCGATACGGCGCAGTCGCTGGCTGCCGTGCTCGCCGAACTGGCTGCTCGTCGTGAGAACGCCACCGACCCGAAGCGCAGGATACGGCTCGTCCCGGACCAGCCGGGTTCGGGCCTCATCCAGTCTGTCGCCACCGACCCGCAGGTGAAGCCGCATCGGGACGCTTTCACGAACCTACCCCGCAGAAGGCCTGCTCCGCAGGGCCGGCTGTTCACACCCGCGGGGCGCTTTGCAGAGTGGGCGATGGCGACGCCGCTGGCCACGCAGGCCCGCCGCCGGATGTCCAGAAGTACGGAGCCGGAGCCGGTGGCGATCCCGGTGGCGGTGGTCGAGCCCCGGCTGGGGGAGCTGAATACGACGCGACGGTTGGCACGCGCGCTGCGCGCGGATGTGCTGGACCAGCTCGCGGTGCGCGCGGATCACCAGAACATGACGGCGGCGGAGCTCTCGGCGCGCAGAGCGGAACTGGTCGATGAGCTGGCGTACACACAACAGCACCTGATCGACAAGGTCCGGGAACACGAGGGGTATTCGCCTTCCGACGTAGGCAATTGGCTACGCATCCACGCCGGCGACGTACTGGAGCGAGACGAAGCACCCGACGATCTCCGAGAGGCGGCGGAAAGATTCGCCTGGTTCTTCGACACGATCGATCTCATCGACGCCGTCCCCTACCTGGAAAACAAAATCCATCAGATCGATCGGCTGGAAGCCGCTCTCTTCCACGCCCATGCGCTCGCCGCGCACGGTGAACTGGCAGACGGAGAACTACAGCGTCTGCAGGAGAAGCTGGACAAGATCGCGCAGGCGGCTGCAGCGGAATATCACAGCCAGATAAAGCGGAGCCGGGAGCACGGCGGTCAGGGCACTGTCGCCGAGAATCTGGCCGACCCGTTCTTCCAATCGATAGGGGAATCGTTCGGCGCTGAGCTGGCCGGCGCGCTGAACTATGTCGCCCGGATCCGGGGTCTCGACAGCGCCGCGACTCCGATGCTGATCGGCGATGACCTGGACGCGCTGGGCGATATGGATGCGGATCGGCGCCGTCGGCTGCACCAGCTGCCCGCCATGGGAGACAGCGCCGCCGAATCGGCGGCCCGGGCCGGCGAAAACTTGAATTCGCACCGCAAGCTTCGTCTCCAGTTCGCGCAGGAACTGGCGTCGGCGATCGGTATGGCACCCCGGCTCCTCAACCCGGCCCGGGTCCGCAGGATCGCCGAGGCACTGGAGCGTCGACGCGTCGCGGACGAGCGCAGCAGGGCCGCCGCGAAATGCCGGCAGCTGGATGTCGAAATCGAGCAGTTGGACGAAGCGGTAGCGGTGACCACGCGGATGCGTGGGATCGATCGCCTGCGTGCGGCACTGTTCCAGGCACAAGCACAGCTGCCCGTTCTGGAGCGCCGACTCGTCGCACGGCAGAGCGCGCACCGGGAACTTCTCGATGGTTACGGGTACGGGCTCGGCGCCGGTCTCGTCGATGCCGAACAGGTACGTGAGCAGCTGGCCGGCGCCGAGCAATGGCGGGGAGGCCGATACGAACACGAGGAGTACCTGCAGGTTCGTGCCGCATTACACGAGCTGCTCGGCCTGGCCGGGCAACGGGAGCTGTGGCAATGGCGAGTCCGGCGCCTGCAGGACCTCGGGTACCGGCTCGACACAGTAGCGGCGGAGCGGGCTCGCGTGCTGGACGAAGGGACGGCGGCGGACGAGCGGATCGGGGCGCGGACCGAGCTGGAGTTCGGCTGGCCGGTCGGCGATTCCGATCGCGGTGCGCAGCTGCGCCGATACCAGGCGGGCGAACGGGCAGCGCTGGCCGCGATGATCGGCCCGGAATCGTTGGACGAGCACGGTATGACCGCGGCGGACCTGACCGCCGAACATCTGACGCTGGTCGCCCTCTCCCGCGCCGACCTGTTCACCGACGGGGAGTTCCAGGACCGGATTGCCGAATTCCGGCGTCTGGAGCAACTGATCGGCGATGTGGTCGAATTCGAGCTGCTCACCGCGCAACTCGACCGAATCGATCAGGGTCTGTCGAGCGGGCTCGCCACTGAGGTAGACGTCGTGTTCGCGGCGACGGCCGCGCCCGATCGAACCGGGGACAGCGCCGAACCCGCGATCGGCACCGTCGAACATCTGTGGCAACCCGCGGAACGTAACTGTTTCGTGCAGTCGGGACTGGGCGTGTACGAGGCCGCGGGCGGTACCGCTCCGGTAGAACTGCGCGGCCACGTGACCGGGTCCGCGGGAGTCCTCGCACGGGAATCATTCGGCCTGCTCGACGCTGACCCTCGAGAAGGCGGTTACCGCGATTTCGACGAGGTCCGCCGGCATGTGGAGCAGACCGGTGACGCAGTGCTGCTGGTGCTGGGACTCCAAGGTTTCACCGATGCCGCCCGGCCCGGCTCACATGCGGTACAGGCGTTCTGGGATGGCGGATTCGAGATCCGTGCGGACGGTACGAGGGTTCCGGACCCGAATGCCGGCCGAGTAGTGGTGATCGATAACGGTCAGCGCAGCGCGTTCGTGGAATGGGCCGCCGAGCAGACGGGGATACGCAGCCTATCCGGATGGGAGATCATGCAGGGTGGCACACCGCGCCGCCCGCTCGTCGACGGCAGGTCCCAGGCCATCGCCGGAATCGATTACGACGATGTCGGCATCGCGGGCCGTCCGGCCACACCTGGGAAAAATGCCGAGCTACGGAAACTGGCCGATTCGCTCGGAGCCGAGCCGCATATGACCAGCAGGGATCGGCTGGATTCGACTGTGGTAGAGCCGCGGAACACGTCCGCACCGCCGACCGCCACGGACCAACCCACCGGGAAAACACAGGTCCCACCGATCGAGGTGCCGGGCGCGGATGCGACCGGGCCCGCGGTGTCCACCGGCGAAGCCGACTACCAGCGGCCGCATGATTCGACCGGCGCCCGCGAGGCCGGTCATGCCGTCAACTTCTGCGGCCGGCTGGTGCTGGAGCTGCTCCCCTGGGTGGACAAGAGTGCGATACCCGTCTCGGTCGGTGCGCAGGGTATCGACGTAACGCGCCTCGTGGAGATCGCCGGCGCCGGCCTCCGGCATGTTCGACGGCTCCCCACGGACCCGGGCGGCAGTCCGTTCGCGGCGGTCGCCGACACGCTGGCGGCACTGCCGGAGAGCCGGCGCGAAGGCGCGTCGGCACTGGTGTTCGTCCGCGCGGGCACGGCCGACCGGCACGGTGTTGCCGGGCATGTGTTCCGGGCGGTGTACCGCGACGGTGCGACGCACCGGGAAGATCCGGGTAAGGAGATATTCGGCCCGCTCGCGGACACGCTCGTACCCTCGGACCTGGCAGATCTCGAAAGTATTCGGGTGGTCGTTTTCGACGCGGCCGGAAACCCCATCGTTCTTCCCGGCGAACCTGCTTCCGCCGCCGATCTCGATTTTGCCGTCGGGCTGACACTCGACACGATCGGTGACCGGATGTCGGCTCTGCTCGACGAGGGCGGACCGCAGTGGCGGGAAATGCTTCCCTCGAATGTCGAAGTGCGGCATGTGCGGAATCTGGCGCCGGGGATGGGCGGTCTGTATTCACTGTCCGATCTGATGATCCGAATGCGGACCGCGGGCTCGAGTCTGCTCAGCCGTGGCGTCTACCTGGTCCACGAGCTGACGCACGCCCGGGACTTCGACGAGATCCCCCTGCCGGACCCGGTCGCTATGACACGCGGAGAATATGTCCACGCGATCCTGCACTTCGAAGCGAGAGCTTTCGCGCAGCAGGCGTTGTTCGCGGAAGTACTGAGCGAATACGGCTACGACGTCGAGGCCGATGACCGGCACACCGTCTACGAGGAGGCGCACAACAAGGCAGTCCGCGATGCGTTGCAGGCCGACCCGAACCTCACCGAGTCGCAACAGCTCGCGATCGGCTTCCGGGCCGGTGTCCACGCTGTGGAGATCTTCCTCGCCTTCCCACTCAAGTTCACCGAATTGTTCGATTCACCGGCGAAGTTCGCGGCGTTCCTCGAGGCGCCGGAAAAACTGGACGAACTCATCGGTTACGACGTGTCCGCCGATCACCCGCGACAGGCTCGCGCCAGGTTGGCGATGCTGCTCGAGTCACCGGAAAGATTGGCAGAGCTGCTGGAGGGATCCGGCGAGTCCGCGGAGAACACGTCGGGCGATCACCTCGGCGAACCCGGGATCTACGTGTGGGATGCCCGCAAACAGTGGTTCGTTGCCCGCACGGCAGCCGCACAAGGAAATCTGCATACACCCAGCACACCCGAGCGAGCACGCGAAATCAGGCGGCTGGCGCTGGCCAGGACTGCCGCGGAGCGTGATCTCGCCATCCTGGATCGGGCGATCCGTGCGGAATTCGAACGGACGCGAGTACTCCGGTCCGATTCGGCATCTCCCGCCGATGAGCGCCGCCGCCACCACGCCGCGCTACAGTTCCGGGACCTCGTCGCGTGGCGAGCGGCCGCCGCGCGGGAGGCCACCGCGGCGCGTGCCGCAGTCGAGGCGGCTGTCGCCCGTGACGTGTCGACCGTTTTGCTGCGGCAGTACGAGCGCGGACTGTTGCTGACAGACCATGTCGCGATGGTCGACGGTGACCGGCCGCACCTGATCGTCGTCGCCGGCGACGGCGATCACCGCCGGCTGCTCGGCAACGCGATCGCCGCTCATCCGGAGCTGGTGGGTCTCGCCGAATCGGATTGTGAATTCTGGTCCGCTTCCAGTGATGTCAACGGAACCGTGTCGCTGGGACGGGTCGACGACCCGCAGCCACAAGCGAAACCGGCACTGCCCGAGGTCCCCTGGCTCAACCTGGCCGAGCAGGCCGGGGAGCAGCGGATTCGCCGGGCCGGGCGCCTCCTGCGAGAAATCGAGATCGATAGCCGGGCCGACCACCTGCTGCGCACCGACGAGATCCGGTTCCTGCTGGAAGCGCATGCCGACAACCGCTTCTATCCGGCCAGACAAGCCCACGTGCTCGGCGCCGGATGTTCCGACGCCCGATTGGCCGCCGAAATGCTGGCCGGCGCCTACCACGCGCTGCGGGCGGCGCAGCGCCGCCACGCCGGGGCCAGTGAGGTCGAAGAGCTGCTGAACCCGAGTCGCAAGGGCTATGTCGACTCACGGCTCGACGAGGAGGCCGGGGCGCAGGCGTGGCGCTGCGAGGCCATGCGGCAGCTTCGCGAGATCGGGTACGATACCGAGCCACCGGATGCACTGGAACTCGCGTATACCGGTGCTTATCGGAAGGCCGTCGCGCAGGTGCCCGGCCGGCCGGCGACACCCGCCGCGATAGCCCGGCAAGCCGGTCGCGACGCGATCCATGCCGAGCTGAGGCATACCGGGCCTCGGCCGGCCGGGGGCAGCTACGCGGATTTCTACGGTTGGGCCTGGGATGATGCGCAAGGCCGCGACCGTGCCCCCAGTTCGCTGACCGATACCCGTCCAGCACCGGCGGCCCGGCCGGAAGGCCGAACCGATGCCGGGGCACGGCTGATCGAGCTGGTTCGGGAACGCACCGAGGCCGAGACCCGGCGGGCCCGCGCCCGGACGGAGCTGGCGATACCGGCGAAGGAATTGGCCGCCTCGAGCGCGGAATCGGCCGAGCTGGAGTTACTACGCCGCGCCACCGATGCGAAGACCCGGATGCTGGTCGGGTGGATCGACGAATTCAACCACTGGGATGTCCAGATCGATCTGCTGAACGGCGCCATCGCGGCTCATGAGGAAGTCGGCCGGCAACGCGCCGCGGCAACGCTGATCGCCCTCGAACACTCGATCGATCCCGAACAGGCACAACCAGGTTCTGCTCTGATCGAGAAGCTGCGGCACGACCGGGACGAGGCCCGCCGGGAACTGGCGGATTTCCTCGATCTCGAACCCCGGCAGGTGATCGCCGGCCAGGTGTACAACCTGCTGGGCCAGGCGGAGCGCCAGCAGAATTATCCGTTCTCCCCGGACAACCCCCGCAGGCTGCTCTTCGCCGACCGGATCGTCGCTCTGTGCCGGCGGTTCCTCGCCACCGACCCGCTCGTCCGCGCGGTCGACCTGCTGGCCGAACGGGAGTCGGAAGCGCGCCGGCTCGACGAGCTCGCACATCCGGTGCCGCTGCTGGAGTCCGCTCCGCAGATCCGGGAACTGCTGGCCGGGGTGCCGGACCTCGATGCCGACAGCCGGGCCGTGGTCGCTGCTGTCCTGGAGCGGGCCTCCGCGCGCCCGGATGCACAGCTGTGGCCCTTGGAAACCGCGGCGGTCGGGCACCGCGTCCAGGTCCGCGACGATGCCGGTCATCCGCTGCTGGACATCCGGATGGCCAACGGCACCGCGACGGTCCGGCTGCACCTGCGGCAGGACCGGCCGGACCGCATCCTGTTCGCGCAAACGCTTGTTCCCCAACTGCTGACCGGGTGGGACGAGCGGCAGATCGACCGGATATTCGCCGGTATCGTCGAGCAGTTCGCCGAAACCAACCGCTCCCGTACCAGGCGGTTGATCGGGGCCGACGGCACCTTCACCGCCGAGCTTTCCGGGGCGCGCGGCGCGCGCGCTCTCGCTGTCACCGTTTCGACCCGCAGCGGCAACCTCGCGTTGCATTTCGATGAGGAGGTCGCGGCACCGACGCCCACCACTCGGGGTTTCAGCGGCACAACCGCCGAGGGACGTCCAGAGGGCGGTGCCGGCTACGCTCGTCCCTCCGGCTCGACCGGCGCACCGGCGTCGGCGACCGGCGAACCTGCCGCGCGGCAGGAATCACCGCCCGATTCGCCCACCGGGGCTGCGTCGGTGCGGGCGGCCCATGAGGGCACCGCGGTGTGGGCGGGCGTCGACGGACATACCGATGAGGGGGGTCCGTTCAACTGTGGTCCGCTGGTGCAGTGGTTCGTTCGTGACGCTGTCGGCGGTCGCGCCGCGGCGGTGATGACTCCGGTCGCGGTGGACGATCCGCTGATCGCGCTGGCCGGAATCCACAAGGTCGATCTCGTCGCGGGAATGCGAACAGGCTGGGCCGAGCGGCCGGTCGGAGCCGGTGCCGCCGGTCTCGCCGCCATGGTCCGGCAGGTTCACCGCGTCGGTGGCGTCCTGGTCGGCGGGGTGAACCAGACAACCATGGGGCTCGGCCACAGTTTCGCTGTGGCCCGAGTAACCGAGGAATTCGCCGCGATATTGAACGCTTTGCCGGCGGCGCTCCGCGGTGAAGCCGGGGTCGCGGCCGGCGAAGTAGTCGTTTTCGACAATGCCGCAGGGGGACTGCTGCGCGGCGCCGCGATCAACGACTGGATTGCTTCCGGCTGGGCCGGATCCGCGGAAGTCCATGTAGCCGGCTTCGATGCCGCGGGCCGGGCGCTGGAGAATTTCGATGCCCAGGCGCAGGTACTGCGTGGACCGCCCGGACGGCTCGGCGCGCTGGAACCCGGTGCCCGTACGGAGCCGTGGGGGAACCGCGTCGATTCCCGGGCGGAGCTCGACGAGCCGGGATTGCGGTTGCTCCAGGACCGCCGCGTCGAGGTGGAGCGGGTTCGCGCGTTACGTCTCGAGTTGGCCGAGCTGCTGGGGATCGAGCCGGAGCAGGTCGATCGGACCGCGGTGACGGCGGCGGTCGCCGGAGCCGACCGCGGGGACGCCGACGAGCCGGCCCGTCTCGTGTCGGCGGGTCAGCGCTTCCTCGGATTCGACGACGGGCGTCTCGCTCAGGAGCCCACCCCCATCCATATCGCCAGACTGGCCGGAGTCAGCCTCACGACTGTCCGTCAGGTACTGAACCGGCGGCAGCCGGCCTTCACCGAGGCGGAGCAGCGTGTCCTCATCGCCGCTCGATGGCTGGGATTCTCGGGGGTCCCCGCGGAGCTCGCCGATGCCATCGATGAGAAGTTCGCGGCCGAGCGGTTCACCTCTGGTCGGCATACCGAGGACGGGTTCCTCCCAGGACAATTCCGCCGCCAGCCCACTGTGCGGGAGGTCGTTCGGCTGGCGCGCACATCGCCGTACGAGTTCAGACAGGTACTGCGCGGTGACCCGGGACCTTCCGCAGCCGTCGAAGCGCGGGTATGGGCGGCGGTGGATGAGCTGGGTTACTGGTTACGCCCCGATCCGTCAGAAGGCGTTTACGTCGAGCAGGTTCGCGCGTTGCGTCTCGAGTTGGCCGAGTTGCTGGGGATCGAGCCGGAGCAGGTCGATCGGGCCGCGGTGGCGGCGGCGGTCGCCGGAGCCGACCGCGGAGGCGCCGACGAGTCGGCCCGTCTCGTACTGGTGGGTCAGCGCTTCCTCGGATTCGGTGACCTACAGCTCGGCCAGACGCCCAGGATCTTCCATGTTGCACAACTGGCCGGAGTCCACCCGGAGAATGCCAAGGTGATACTGGGCCGGTCGCGGCCGTCCTCGACCGAACCGGAGCAACGGGTCCTCATCGCCGCTCGATGGCTGGGCTTCGCGGAGGTCCCCGAGGAACTCGCGAACGCCATCGATGAGGGGTTCGCGGCCGAGCGGTTCACTCCCGGCCGGCACACCGAGGACGGGTTTCTTCCCGGATACTTCTTCCGCCAGCCCAGCCAGGACGCAGTCGCGCTGGCAGCGAACGTCTCACAATCCATGGTCAGCCAGGTATTGCGAGGCAGATCCGGGCCTTCCACAGCGGTTGTCGAGCGAGTGTGGAGCGCAGTGGCCGAGCTGAACCACTGGTATCCCCACCGGCCCGACTCGCGGACAGCCCCCGATCACGCAGAAGCCTTCGAACAGCTCCGTGCCCTGCGTCATCAGCTGTCCGGTTGGTTCGACCTGCCGGCGGATGAAGTGGACGCTGTGGCCGCGGACGCAGCGAGTACGAGAACAGCTACGGAATTGGTCGCGCTGCTGCGCGGGTTCAGCGAGTCGGAGTTGGCCCGCACAGCGACGCTCCTGGACGTGGCCAGGCTCGCGGGCGTGCCGGAACACAAGGCCGGCAGCGTACTCGAATCGCCTGATCCGAACGGCACCGAGGAGGAGCAGCGTATCCTCATCGCCGCTCGATGGCTCGGCTACCCGGTGCCGGGGAAAAAGCTGACGATCATCGACCCGGAATTCGAGCGCGCCCGGTTCTCGCCCGGGCATTTCACCCGCAACGGATTCGTCCGCGGCGCTTTCGCCCGCCAGCCCAGACAGGTCGAAGTCGCCGAAAGCGCCGGATACCGGCAGAGCGGTGTCAGTGTCGTGTTGAGCGGTGGCGGTAGCGCCCGGATGCGCGCCGCGGTGACCGCCGCGACCGCAACCCTCGGGTACTGGTACGTCCCGGCCGCAGCAGCCGATTCGGGACTACCCGGGTATGCCGCACCTTCGCCGGCGAAGGTTTCGGGCCGGTTCGGTGCACCTGCGGCGGCATTCGAAACAGCGGATAGTTCGACGAGTTTCCGATATCCGGACAGCAAGCGGAAAGTGCCGAAGATATGTGCCCCGCTGGTGCAGGGTGTTATCACGCTGGGCGCGGGTGTCCATGGTGCGGCGATGCATCCGGAGTATGCCGATGATCCCCGGATCGTGCGGGACGGGTTATCAGGTATCCGATTCGCTGTGGGTCTGGGTTGTGATTGGGATCCGGCCCCGATTCCGCCCGGACCGGCGGGAGCGGCCTGGCTGGTGAACCAGGTGCGGGATCCGAGCAACCGAACCAGCATGATCGCCGCCGCCCTGGAGGTGCACGGTGGCCTCGCCCACGCGGTTGCCGTGGTGCGGGTGAACGATGCTCTCGCGCAGCATTATCCACAGTTACGGCAGGCGATCGGTCAGGTGGCGGTCTTCGACAATGCCTACGCCGGTGCCGACGCCGCGGGTTGGGTGGTCGGCGAGGATGTGGCGCGGTGGGAGCAGCATGCCGGGAGGGGTGTCGAGGGCGGGTCGTTCCTCCGGTTCGACACCGCCGGCGCCCCGAAGATCCCCTTGGTGGGGCGGCAGCCATCGCCACGGGGTCCTCGGGCGCAATTGGCCGGTCGAGTCGACGGCCCGGGTGGACCCGACAACCAAGGGGTCTTCGCGCAGGGCACCCTGCCACCGCGAGACGACGGCACCGGGCCACCGCCGACTGCCGTCTCCGAGCCGCCGGGGCCCGGCCGCGCCGAGTTGTCGTCATCCGGCGCCGGGCGGACGCCGTGGGGCGGTACGCAGCGTGCGCTCGGAGATCCGGCCGATCCGGCCGTCTCCGCAGATTCCCGGCCCTCCGGGATACCGGACATCGAACGGCCCGCCCACGACGGACCCGCGCTCGAATCCGGGATCGCCGAGCGGCAACGCGAAATCGTCGACAACCCGGAGCCGCCGACCGGCTCTTCGGACCAGCCGCACCGCACTCCGTGGACCCGGCGGAACAGGAGTACCCGGCGCGCTCCGCAGCAGGAGGCGATCTGGTACGCCGACGACCCCGACCTGACATCGGACGCCGGAGCCAACCGGGACGCTCGTCAGCATCCGAAGACTCCCCCCGCGACGCCCAACGGCCCCGGCGCCGCGACCCCGCGTGACGGCGAAATCACCGGTCCACGGCGCGGGGACGAGTATCCGCGACCCAGCGACGGCGTTCCCGCCCTGACCGCCGCGCAGGCCGAAGCGCTCCTGCTCCTGACCGACAGCGAGGCCCCGCGCGGAACCGACGGCGGACACCGGCTGTGGCTGCTACCCGATCCGCGGCCCGGGCACGCGGGTGCGCAGGTGGTCGCCCGGCGGATGGTGGCCCGGACCGACGCCGACGTACTCGCGGGCGTCGGCGAATTGCTGCGGGTGATCCCGAGCACGAACGACCCCGCCGGAATCGGCGTTGGTGTCCGAGGGCTGCGAAGCCTTTACGAAAGCGATGATCTCGTCGTGCACGAGCACATCTCGGGCACCCCGCTGACGGTTACCCACCTCGTGGACATAGCGGATATGACGTTCCGCCACGATCGCGCCGAACAGTTGTTCGCGCAGCACGCACCGGCCGATGACCGCCCCACGACCCGCGCACGGGCCGAATGGGATCGCGGCGTGCACCGCGCTCTGCGTCGCGCGGAGGCCGAGATCGCCGGTCTGGATCTCGGATCGTTGCTGGGATCGGGACCCGGATTGCTCGGCCTGCCCGCGTTGTCCGAGACATTCGGCGTGGAACGGGTCGCCGAAGGCGCGGAGTCGGCGGTAGCACTTCATAGCACCGTAACCCTCTCCGACCTGGCGCGGACATCCGACGGCACGCTCATGCGGACGTATCCGGCGCGTGCCGACGTCGGGCCACCCGCGTGGGCATACGCCGCCTTCGTCATCCGCAACCCATGGCCGCCCGAGGTGCGGCCGCAAGTGCTCGCATGGTGCGAACAGCAGGTCCTGGACCGGCACGGTGCGGTCGAGCGCAGCCACTTCGATCGCTATCTCGCGGTCGAGGCCCGTATCGCGGCCGTCGGCCGGGCACTACAGGCACCACGGAATCTCGTCGCCCATATGGTGCGGCACACCGATCTCCTGGCGGCGTTCACCACGGAAGTGGGCTTGGTCCAGGCCGTTACCGGCCTGCGCACGGTCACCGAAGAACAGTGCCAGGCGACCCTCGACACCCTCGCCGAACGCATTGCCCAGGGTTGGCCCCAGGTGCGGCGAAATTACCTCGTACCCGAAATCGATGAACCGCTGCCCCCACGACTCGGGACGACCGCTCGTCAGCTGCTCGAAGATCCGGGGTCGGACAGCCTGGTCCGCGCGCGTCGGCAACAGAGCGGAACCCATCGGCTGGAAGTGGCCGAGATCAAGCGTGAAGTTCGCGCCGATGCGGCGGACTCCGTGCGTCTGCGCGCCCTGGTGATGGTGGGTCAGGCCGAATTGGGCGATGTGGAGCTGTCTTTCGAGCTCGACGTCGATGGCACCCTGGTCGCGTCCGTCGAGCCCGGCCCGGGCGCCGACTTCGTTCCGGAGTACCTGGCCGGCCGCGGCGGTACCGACCGCGGCTCGTTTCTCGATATAGTGCGGCATTTCGTGCGCGGAGCGGGCGCCGATGTGCTGCGGATCAGGGCCGCCGAGGACGCGGCCGGCGAGGTACTACACGGTCGCAACCTGCTCGCGCAGGCGGGCCTCGAACCGGTCGAGAACGCCCCGGGGTGGCTGAGCGAACCCTGCGCATGGGTTCCGGCCGTGGCCGAACCGGTCGCCCCGCGGCTGGATCGGCGGCTCACCAGAGACCAGGTGTTGCAGGTGATGGAACAGGTTCGGGTGACCTCACCGCACGAGTCCGAGAATCAATGCGGTGTCTGGCATCTGCCGGTGGCGACCGAACCGGGTATGGATACCGAGACAATGGTGACCGTCCGGGTATATCTCGACGAGGCGAAGCGGCTGGGCTTCGACCTGGACTCTTTCGCTCTGTCGGCGGCGGAGTCGTCGGACCTGTTCCATCGAGCCGGGGTGCGGGGACCGCGGTTGCTCTACGACTCCGATTCCGCCCTGACCGCGCCCGACTTCCGGACGCGCGTGACGATTCACGAATACGTACCGGGTAAGGACGTCGGGCCGCACGAAGGCTGGGAGCGCACCACTGAGGACACCTTCCGTGAGCTGTACCAGCTACACAACGTGCCGAGTCCCCTGTCGCAATTCGACTGGGATCGGCAGCAACGCAATCGGGTGCTCGGCTTGGAGCAGGACGATGTCGGCCACCGTCTGGACCAGCTGACCGGCGGTGTACCACTGTTCGCCATGTGGCAGCCGACCTTGCCCGGCGACGACCAGGGGCGGATGGGGTACACGCACGGCAACCCGATCCGCCGCAAGATGCGGCGCGGTACGGACGGCCGGATCGGCTTCACCGATGCGAAGCTTGCCCAGTATGCTCCGATCGCCTGGGATTGGGCCAGGTACTACCTCGTGAACGAATGGGCCGACGACGCCGAACGGCATACCGTCGCCGCCGAGATCCGAACCATGCTGCACCGATACGGTGCCGATAACGGCGCCGCGCTGGTGGTGGATTTCGATCGGTATGTGCTCCTGGAAGCTCGCAAGTCGATCCTCGGCGATGCCTATCGCCTGCCGAGCAAGATCGCTTCGGGGTTCCTGACCGTCGAGGAGGCGCTACCGGCCTTCCACCGCAACATCAACCTCATGCGCCGCGCCGCCGGCCGGGAACTGATATCCGAGGACGCGGTCCGTGACCTGCTGCTGGAGTGGTCACTGCGTGCCTTGATGCCGGATCTCCCCACTGCGGCACGTCCGGAGGCACCGCCGATGCCCGCGGCGGCACCGCGCCGGTGGATACAACAGTTCTTCGCCATCCTCGGGGCGTCGAACAGCGACCGGCTCATCGATGTGGACCGCTCGGCACTGCGGTTCCTTCAGCGCTGGGATGGGCCGCGGCGACTGGAACCGACGAGGGTGCAGTCCAGGGGCGGCACGATCTTCGTGACCGCCGCGATCGTGCAGGGCACGCGCGAGTCCGATGAAGTGTACTTCCAGTTCGTACGAAAAGATTCCGGCCAGATGATCGCCCACTGTTCCGGTGCACATCCCTCCCTCAAGGTCGATCGCCTCGTGCTCGCTTTCGCCCGGGACGCAGGCGCCGACATTCTCCACACACCGATCACCGATTTTCTTGCGGCCATTCGCGCCGGCTTCGACTGGAACCGAGCGCATCCCGGTGAATTGGCCGCTGTTCATGGAGCCCTCTGCGAGGAACTGGACGAACTCGAGCTACGCGAACCGGCGCTGCCCGCTGCCGCCGCGGCGATACGGCGTCAGCTGCGGTCGGGTATCGTGCCCGCACCCCGGGAGCTGTTCGGTGCCGGTCTCAGCGATCTCGGCTTCGACTTGGAACGGGTGGCCGCGGCGTGGCTCGGCTTCATCGACCTGGGGGCCGTCGAGGACACCGTGTGGAGCGAGCCGGAGGCCCCACCGGTCCGGGCCGCACCGCTGGGCCCCGCGCCCGCGCCGGAAACCCTCTTCGCCACGATCGAGCGCGAGGGTATCGGCACCATGGATTGGCAGGTGGCCGCGCGGCAGTTCCTGCGAGCCCGGCTCCGGGCACCCGACCGACAGGGCAACAGCAAGCGGGCGTGGTTCTTCCGTGACGACAATGGAAACCGGATCGTCGTCCACCAGTTGGTCCGGGCGGCCGGGGACGACAAGGATCTGACGCGCAATCCCGCCTCGTCACAAAGGGGCATTCGCTGGTACCACCCGCTGTCGTTCGACGTACCCGATGCCGTGCGGCTCGCCGGCGAGGTGATCGACGTCCCGGCGCGGATGTACCAATGGCGCGATTTCTACGTGGAGGAGTTCGCCGATGGCGATACCCCGGCGGTCACCGACAGCGACTGGCGGGCAACCCTGGAAAAATTGTTCCGGGCGAAACGGAAGTTGCTGGACATCCCGCTATCCGCCCATCTGAAGGTACGGCCGGTGACCGAGCATCTGCATCTCTACTTGGATCACCAGCGCCGCAATTACCGTAACCGTGCACCCTGGCTGGACCGGCTGTTCCGGCTGGCGCCACATCAGGCGTGGTCGCCGGAGACCGATGATGAGGCCTGGCCGCCCAGTCTGAACCACTGCGATATGCACCTCGAGAATGTCCGAATCCGCGCCGCGGACGAGAACAGGTCGATCAGCGGAAGGGACGACTCGATTACGCTGATCGACTGGGACAACGCCGCCATCACCCATCCCCTGTGGGATTACGTGACCATGCTGTGGTCCAACTGGCCGCCCGAGACCGCCGAAGAGGTCGAGGGCATGTTACGGAACGAGGTCCGGGACCGGTTCGGGCGCCGCGGTGAGAAAGAGCTGGAGCGGCTGCTCACCATGGCGTGCCTCGACTCGCTCTACGCCGATTCCGTGACCTTTGTGGCGCAAATCGCGGCGGATCCCGGCAAAGCCGCTGCCCTGATCGACCGGTTCCACTCCGACTACCGGCGGTTGTGCCGACTCCGCGGTTGGGAACCGGAGTCACCGGAAGTGGTCCGCACTATGATTTCGGCGGCAGTCGACGAGCTGATTGCCGAGCCGGATCTGCCGCGGCAGACCGAGCCGACCGTGGTACCGCCGAACCGGCCGGCCCCCACCGCAACCGACCCGCTCGCGACACTGCCGACTGCCGAACATACCGGCGACCCACTACTCGCCGTCGCGAACCGTCTGCTCGACACGGAGTACGGACCGCACGGCTACGTCGTGGCTCCAACCCATGTGCGGTACGACGACGCCGCGGATGCCCGCTGCCTGACCGTCTCGGCGACCGTCGTTGTCACCGGTCCGCGCGGCCCGGACGAAGTGGGCGATATGCGATTCCATATCCGCCCCGACGACCAGGGCGCCGTGTCGATAACCTTCGACCATCTCGAGATCGGTAGCACCTTCGCCGGTGCCCGCTTCGTGCAGTACTTCGTTCCACGACTACGCGAATGTGTCGGCGCGGACGGCTGGATCGTGCTGCCCGTCCACGGGCGAGCGGGTTTCGCGATGTCCGCACGGCACGGTCTGCGGCTGGATGCGGATCCGCAACGTCTGGCCGAGTCGCGCGAGAGCACCACGCACCTGTTGGGCGCCGATCACCGCGAGACGGCGGCGGACCCGATGCTCGACCGATTCGACCGCCCCGCCGAGGCCCGGCCCACGTTCGCCGAACTGGCGGAGTATCTCGACCGGATACCGAACGACTGGCCGGAGAACCGCCGGTGGTGGGGCGTGCTGGACGGTATGCCCACGGCGGGCGCGACGGCCGCGCGCGGCACCGATCCGCGGCCGATGACCCGAATGGCGCACCCCCATTTCACCGTCGACGGTCCGGCGTTGACCGAACAGGAGATCGACCTGTTGACCACTCTGGTTCGGGACCGGGCCGACTTCGCCGGAAATCATCACGGGGTCTGGGTGGTCCCGCTGCCGGACGGCCGCGCGGTCGTCGTCCGGGTGGCGATCGAAACACCCAATCCCGATTTCGACCCGCGAATCGGCCTGGTCTTCGGGGAAGAGGCCGCGGTGGAGCTCTGCCGCACAACGAATATCCGGGTCCCCCAGCTACTGCACAGCGGCGCCCAGGACTCCTACCCCGAGCGTTACATGATCCACGAGTTCCTCGACGGCCGGCACCCGACGCCGCAGGACCCGCTCCTGCCCACCGCCGAAGCCGTGTTCCGTACCCTCGATCGACTCCATTCCCTGCACGAATCCGACTGGTCCGGAATGGGACTCGAGCAGAAACCGCCCACCACGCGGGTCGAGTGGGAGCGGCGGATGGCCCGCGAGGTGGCGCGGATCCCGCTGGAATTCGATGAGCACGATCGGCTGCACGGTGAACTCGGGATGCCCGGTCTTTATGAATTGTTCGAGGTCCGGCCCGCCGCCGACGACGACGTACCACTGAGCGCGCTGCACGGCGATCCGACCTTCGGCAACCTCATTCTTCTGGAGGAGGATGGAACGGAACAGTGCGGACTACTCGATCTGGAACTGGCCCACCCGGGGCCGGCGGTATGGGACTACGTGGCCTTCGCGATGCGAAACGGGTGGAATCCGGACGACCGGAGCACGATCATCGACTGGTGCCGAAAACGACTGCGCCGCTTCTACGGCGACGCCGCGGCCGCCGACTTCGACCGCTATATGGTGCTCGAGGCGTGGAAGTCCGTCGCGGGCGACAGTTTCCGGTTGCCGCTGTTGGTCGCCCGCGATCCGGGCTTCTTCGACGAGGCGGCCCGAGCTCTGCACCGCAACCTCCGCATCGTGTTCGCGGCGGTACATCGGGACGCGCCGACATTGTCCCAGGTGCGGGACCTGCTGTCGCGATGGTCGCAACACCCGGTCCCGGACGACCACGACCAGCCGCCGGCCCCGGCCGTTCCGGCCGCATTGCCACGTCTGGCGATCCGTCGGTATCTGCGAGCGGATATCGGTGAAGCCGGCACGAACGCCGAACAGGCATTGCAGGCAGCCGTCGCGACGCTGCGAGGTACCGATGGTCGCGCACGCCTCGAACCGGTGTCGGCGAAGTACGAACCGACCGGCGGCGGGGCCGCGCTCGACCGCAGCCGTATCCGGATCCGCACCGTGCTGATGAACGGCGCCCGCGAATACGGTGAGACGACGATGTGCTTCGAGCTGGATCAGGAGGGGCGGATCATCGCAAGCCTCGATGCGGCCAACCCTGAGCTCGATCGCCTCGCCGAAGACTACGGTGGCCCACGTTTACTCGGGCCGGCCGAGGCTCTGGCCCGCCGTTTGGGTGCCGACGTGTTCGAGACCGAAGTCTCGGGCGCGGCGGCGGTCCAGGCGGCGCGGCACGGTTTCGACTGGGTGCGGCCGGGAGAGCCGGGCGCATCCACCACGTCCCCGCGGTCGGTGGGCGGCACCGGGCCGATCACCATGTTCGGCCGACGCCGGGCGGTCAAGAACCTCGCCGACCCGGCGGCGCCGCCGACGCCGCTCGAGCATCGCAAACCGGCCCGACAATCACGCGGCACCGCCCTGCTCGGCGATCTGCTCCATGACCTCACCAAACCGCTGGACGGCCGCCGCATACAACTCAGCGAGGCCACGCGGATTCTGGTGCGCGCCGAGATGCGCTCCCCCGACACGGTCGGTCACCACGTACTGGTCTGGTGCGAGGTCGACGACCGTGGGAACCCGGTGAAGGTTCGCCGCGTCGTGGCCCAGCCCGGCGACAAGGACCTGTCGGCGAACCCGGCCCATCCCAAACTGCTGAGCGACGACCGGCGTTTCCATCGCATCGATCTGGACGAAGAACGGGCGGAGAAACTCGCCCGGCGGGCCGGTGCCCTGGTGCCGACCACGCTGGCCCGAGCGGGCGAACGGTCGTTCCGCGGCATGGGTGCCGGTCGTGTTCCCACCACCGACGATCCGGACTGGGAGCAGACATTGCGCGGCCTGTTCCGCCAGCTGCGCCGGGTGCAGACCGTCGAGCTGCCCGCGGACCTGTCCACCCGGTCCCTGACCGAGTACGAGCAGCTGTATCTGAGCATGCAGCGGATAAAGTACGAAGAGCGGGAGAGCGTCCTGGATGCGCTGTGGCCGATGCCGCACGAGATCTGGGTCCCGGGAGAAAGTTCCTGGAAGGTGGGCCTGAGCCATGGCAACGCGACCTTCCGCAATCTGTGGGTCCGGACGGACGGCGAGGTCCTGCTCGACAATTGGAACCTCGCCGGTATCCGGCACCAGCTATGGGATTACGTCGAAATCTTCTGGAATCCATGGCCGCCGGGAGCCCTGGATCGGGTCGAAACGATGGTCGAGGACGAAATACGGAAACAGCACGGGCAATCCGGGGTCCGGGAGTTCCGCCGGTTGCGCGCGATGGCCGTACTCGACTCGCTCTATGGCGACTCCCGTCATTTCGTGGAGAAGATCCGCCGCGATCCCCGCACGGCCGAAACCCTGGTCCACCGCCTCCATTCCGACTACCGATGGTTGTGGAAGTACGCAAACACCAATGGTTTGTGGGCCTCGCGTGGTGTGGAGCCCCTGAGCTTCGAACAGGTGTACCAACTCATGATGCACGCCGTCGACCCGAACCTACCCCGACCGGGTCTGCTCGCTGTTGCTGCCGACACCGTCCCGCGAGCGCGCACCGCACCGCGTCCGGATCTGTCCGGGGTGCCGGCCGTCCCGGATCTGCTCGCCGCCCTTCCGGCCGAGCACGAACTACTGCCGGCCCTATCGGGGTTGCAACAGCGATATGGTCTCGACCTCGATCTGGAGCTGACCCGCGTCGAATACCTGTACAACGAAGCCGGACCGCCCCCCTCGGGGATCCGGCTCCGCGGCGTCTTCGTGCTACGGCGCGAGGCGCCGGTCGAGGCCGGTGATCTGGACCTCAGTATCGAATACGACGAGAACGGCAGTTTCACCGCGCGCTTCGACGAGCTGTGGATCGAGCCCTGGTACGGGGCCACCGGATGTGGCCGCGATGTCCTGCCGCTGCTGCGGGCATACCTGCGTCGATCCGAGGTGGAGGATTTCACCGTCACCGTCCGCGGCCGTCGCGGAGCCGCGACCGCCATCGGTCACGATATCGATTGGTACTACGGTCCCGACCGGTACCGCCTCACGAGAAGCATGAGCGCGTTGAGCAACAACATCCGTTCCCGCCTTGCACTGATCCTGGATTCGGCACCGATTTCCCCGCCACTGGAGCGGCTTCTCGACGATATGAACCATGAACTGACCCGCCCCTACCCGACTCCCGCCGAGATCGCCGCCGAGATCGCCCGCCACCTACCCGAAGGGGTGAGCCCAGCCGACCTCTTCGAAGGTTTCCACTGGCAGGGCCGCGCTACCCCCTGAACCTCGCCCGCGCCTGGCGGTTCCGCGGTCGAGACCAAGGGTCCGGACCCGCGGCGGCCGCTGCTCGGCCTCGAATCGAATCGAATCGAATCGAATCGATGAAGCGTTGTCGTGGCAGTCGCCGATCGACGCCAAGGAGGGCACCGGCCCGACGCGCGGGGCCGTTCCCTGACGGCTCATGAGGTGAATTGCTCATATCCTGGCAGGCGATCGGTACCCGGCTCCGGCGTCGGCGACGCTCCCGGACCCGGGAATGCACCTCTGGGAATGCGGCACGGATTTCCCGACGCGCTGCTGGACAGGCATTGCACTGGAGCACAGGAGGTCACTGATGATCGACCGGTCCGGTACCCCGGCCCGCCGGGTGAGCGTCGTCGTGGCGGGTGCGGGAGCACGCGGTGGCTACGAGGCCGGTGTGCTCTCGGTCCTGGTGCCGCGCCTGCGCAGCGCGGGTGTGGACACGGTGCGGTTCGTCGGCACCAGCGCCGGAGCCATCAATGCGACGGTTTTCGCCGCCCTGTCCCATCTACCGCCGGACGAGCAGGCCGAGCGGGCGCTGCAGGTGTGGCGCGACATCACCGTCCGCGACGTGTTCCGGTCCCCGGTCATCGGCCTGCCGCGCCTCGTCGGCCGCACTGCCGGTCAGCTGCTGGGTATACCGGGAGTACAACTGACCGATCTGCTCGATACTTCGCCCCTGCACCACACGGCCCGCACTGCCGTCGATTGGAATATGCTGCGCCGCAATATCGCCGAAGGGCGGGCCACGTTGGCTGTGGTCGCGACATCCGGTACGGACAATCGCACCGTGGTGTTCGTCGACCGCGCCGACACCGCACCGCTGCCGCCATCCGACGATGAACGGCCGATCGATTACGTGGCCGCAGAGATCACGGCCGAGCATGTGCTCGCCTCGGCGGCGATTCCGGTCGTGTTCCCACCCGTACGCGTCAGCGCCCCGCCGCAGTGGGCCGGTTGGTATCTGGACGGGGGAATACGACTCAACGCGCCACTCAAACCCGCGATCGCGCTGGGCACCGATGCGATCGTGGTCGTGGCGACCCACCCCGTAGTCGATTCCCCACCGCCGACAGCAGCGAACAACCTGCCACCCGACGTGGACGATGTCATCGTGCGGTTGATGGATGCCGCGCTGGTCGACCGGATGATCGAGGATGTGCGCACGCTGGCCAAGGTCAACTCGTTGGTGGCCTCGACCGTATCCGCCACCACGACCGAGCGGCCGAAGAAGATCATCCCCTTCCTCCCTCTCACGCCGCCCACGCGAGCGACCCTGGGAAACCTCGCCGAGGAGGTTTTCGCCGATCAACGCCGTCATCAGAGCGGAATCGTGTCGACGCTGCGGCGGGCGGAGTTACGGATGCTGGGGCGCGCGTTGAGCGGCGACGGCCCACGCCGCGGCGATCTGTTCAGCTACCTGTACTTCGACCGCGAATTCATCGAAGCATCCATCGAACTCGGTCGACATCACGCCGACGCCGCACTCTCCGGCGCACCGGTACACCGGCTGCCGTGGTGGACCGGACCACGAGAACCGATCTCGACGACACCGGGGAGCAGCAGGTGAACATCCCGACGATCGGATCGCCATAGAGGTCACTATGGCGACCGAACTGACCCGCGCGGCATCGACGGTCCCGACCAGTGCCGGAAGTTCACCGGCCGAGGCGGTGCCTCGAATGCCGCGACGGCGCCCGCTCCGGCGGCTCGCCACGGCGCAGCAAAAACCCGCACCATCACTCCTCGAGGATGACGGGCAGCCGGCGCAACCCGTGGAGCGTGCGGGAACGCAGCGGCGCCGTCTTCCCCGCGACGTGCGCGTGCGGATAGCGTTCGAAGAAACATCGGACAGCGATAGCCGCTTCCGCACGGGCCAGCGCGGCGCCGATACAGAAGTGGATCCCCGCACCGAAGGTGAGGTGGCGATGAGGCTCCCGGCGTAAGGGGTCGAATACGTGTGGGTCGGCGAAGATTTCCGGATCACGATTCGCCGCGGCCAGAAGCACCACGATCGGCGTTCCCGCGGTGATGGGCCGTCCGGCGAGCCGGGTCTCGGTCTTGGCGACCCGGACGACGTACTGGACGGGGGTGTCGTAGCGGAGGGACTCTTCGATCACCGCCGTGTAATCGCCGTCGGCCGGGCGCAGGTGCGGCTGCCGCAGCAGCGTGTGCAGAGTGTTTCCGAGCAGATGCGTGGTGGTGCCGAAGCCGCCGACCAGCAGCATGCTGCACGTGGCGATGGCCTCACGCAGGCTCAGCTGGGCCGGGCATTGCTGCGCCAGACCGGCGATGAGCCCGGGACCCTCCGGGTCGGCGTGGGTCAGGCGATCCCTGAAGTACGCTGTCATCTCGCTGACGAGGGCACGGGAACGCTGCCGTTCCTCCGCTGTTCTGGCGCCGTCCAGCAATGAGGCGAGCACGTTTCCCCAGGCGGCGAAGCGCGGGGCCTCGGTATCCGGGAGCCCGAGGATATGCGAGATCATCGCCATGGGAACTGCTTCGGCATAGTTCGTGATCAGGTCCGTGACCCGATCGCGAGGAAGCTCGTTCAGACAGTGCCCGACGATCTTTTCGATCCGGGGGCCGAGGTCGGCGAGTGCGCGCCGGTGGAACACGGGGGCGACCAGGGATCGCAGCTCCGTGTGCCGCGGCGGTTCCAGCTTCAGAAATGAATCGTCGACTGGATGCACCAGCGTGATATCACCGGCCGCGTTACGGCGCCGGGCCGACGCCCCGATGGGCGCCGGGCCGAAGTCGCGGCCGGTGAGCACCTGCTGGCTCGAGCCATAGGCGGCGGTGAACAGCAGTCCGCGACGGCTGCTCGCCAGAGCACCTCGGGCGCGAACCTTCTCGTATTGTCGATGCCGGTCGACCCCCGGCGGGGCCCAGAGGATCCGGGCGCCGGGGTCACCGCGAAGGACATCCGAGAAGAGCCGCGCCTTCTCCAGAGACATTGTTGCCATGGTCGGATATCGCCTTCTCTAGGCACCGACTGCCGATTCGGCTGGTGATGCCTGCCGGGCGGGATGGTAACCGGACCAGTAGTACTGGCGATAGAAGTTCTCCGCCAACGTCACCCAGGTGTTCAGCCGATCGCGATCGCCGAGGAAGCGGTGCATGTTGACCAGCAGCCAGCTCCACACGGCCTGACTGTCCCGGCAGTTGTCGCAGTCTCCGGTGGTGGCGCAGTACTGCACGCTGTGGTCGGACCGGTACGCGTTGAAGCGGCCGACGATCGGATGCCCCTCGGTCAGGCGCCGGGCATGCGCCGGGTGATCGTTGCTGATGCTGGGGCAGGTCTCCGCGCCGAAGGTACCCCAATGCGTACGGCCGGTCACCAGCGTGCGGAAGTAGTAGGGGTCGCCGATGACGGTGTCCGGGTAGGTCTCGCGCATGCGAGTCATTTCCTCGATCGCCCGCTCCTCATTGTGTAGTCGCGCAGTGGGATCGGTGCCGTTGTCGCTGTAATACCCGAAGTTGATCTGGTTGCCGTTGGCGGCGATGGCCTCGACGGTTCGTTCGAGGTACGGCATCCCGGCCTCGCTGAGCGTGTAGACCCAGGTGGCCCGCGGGTCGCCGGCATACGTGCGCAGCGCCTTGCCGAACAACCCGCTCATCCGCCGGCCGTTGGGCCCGTGACCACGCAACTCGTCGTCCACCGGTCCACCGCCCCACAGGGAGACCGCGATGGCGAGATCTTCCAGCCCGTCATAGGGTATCGGCCGCGTACCGTTCGTCACCACGGTGACATTGCGGATCGTCTCCGCGAACACGCGGACTCGATCCAGGACCAGCGCCGGCTCACCGCCGATCAGTAAGGTACTGGTGATCTTCTTGGAATCGCGCAGGTCTTCGGCGAACGCGCGGATCGTGTCCAGATCACGAATCTCGACGCTCTGCTTGTCCATATCGTGTTCGAAGAACCAGCAGCCCTTGCACCGCAGATTACAGGCGTCGGTAACCCAGACCTCCACCGTTCGAATACCTCGGGCCACTTCGTTCACGCGCAACAAACGCTCCGCCAATGCCGGATCCTCTTGCGCGAGTTCGAATGCTCTGGTTAAAATGCGTTCCTTGCTTGGCCTGACGTCCAGGAAAACGGGCTGAGACACGACATCCTCCTCGGTGCGATGCGGCAGGGGTTTGCGCGCTGCTGGATGTCACCGGCGAGTCGCACATATCGAGAATCGACAGTGCTCCCGGTGTGCTGCCGATCCAGCGAATCGGCAGAGGGTTGGCGAGAATGCGGATACGGAGCGGTCTTGGGTTCTGGGCTCGTTAGCGCTACGAATGATTCTAGGACAAACCCTGATACAGCGTGATCGTTCCACGCTATGACTGACACTCTTGGCGAGCCATGACTATTTCGCCGGACAAACTACGGCGCAACGGCATTCGATGAAGAGATTTTAAACACTCCGGCAGCAAGACCGAGACACGGCATGCCGGCGCCGGCGCGGATCACCGCGGTGCAGCCGCACGTGACTGCACCGCGACGATGTCACAGACCGAGCGGTGGCGAGGAGGGAAACTCCACGGGCATCGCGGAGAGCGCGCGATGGAAAGGTCCCGGTCGCCAGCGCAGTTCGTCGACCGAGCAGGCGAGCCGCATTTCGGGGAGCGCGTCGAGCAACTGATCGATCGCGTTCTGGGCGACCATATAGGCGATCGACTTGGCGGGGCAGGCGTGCGGGCCGGCACCCCATGCGAGATGCGCGTTGTTGTCGGTGTACTGGCCCGAGTGGATCACCGGATCGTTGTTGCACGCCGACATGCCGATGACAACCGGCTGATCGGCGGGCAACCAGACTCCGTCCCGCATCATCGGCTGCCTCGGGTAGCTGAGGCAGTAGTTCGCCATCGGCGGATCGGTGTACAGCAGTTCGTTCAGTGCGTCCCGGGTCGTCGGGGCCGCGCCGGGTGACGCGGTGCCGGTGAATCGCGGGTCGGTGATCATGAGAAGCAGGGTGTTGACCGTCAGATTGGTCAGCGGCTCGATCCCCGCCCCGTAGAGCACGGCCAATTGGTGCACCATCTCCGCATCCCCGAGCCCGGCCGAATGACCCACCAGCCGAGAGGTGATGTCGCGGCCGGGTTCGGCGCGTTTGAGTGCGACCAGTTCCAGCAATGCTTCGTTGATCCTGGCATCCGCGTCGGTGGCGGCGGCGCCGCCTTCGAACATATCGGCCATCCCGGCGGCGATCTGCTGCCCCAGATCCGCCGGGCAACCCAGCATGGCGTTGAGCACCTGGAAGGTCAGCGGGAAGGCGTACTGACCGATCACCTCGGCGCGGCCGTCCATACAGAAGCCGTTGATCAGCGGCGCCGCAACCTCTTCGACATTCTGGTGCATGGAGAACAGATCGACCCCGTCGAGAGCGGCGGTGATCGCCTGCCGGTACCGGGCATGTTCCCGTCCGGTGCTACGCATCACATTGGGACGCCATGCCATCATGGGCATGAGCGGGTGGTCGGCAGGAACGGTCTTCTCCCACGACCGCGCGTCGGCCGGAAAATGCTCGGGGTCGTTGAAGATATCGATCGCGGTGTGGTATCCGAGCACCAGCGTGGCCGGAATGCCCGGGGCCAGCTCCACCGGCGCGAGCGTTCCATACCGATCACGCATCTGGGCGAATACACGATGTGGGTCGGCGGCATACTCCTCGGTGTACAGAGCAACTCGAGGTGGGGCACCGGTCGGACCGTGAACGGAGTAGGGGCATCCAGCGGTATCGGTTTCGGACGAAGGTAGAGACTTGGTCAATGCCGGAAACTCCAATGAAGACAACAGCGACAAATCCGAGAGATTGTCCTCTATTGGACATCTCTTGTGTCGGAACAGTATTGGTGTGACGGGTCGGCCGCAAGCGAGCGGCCGGTGCGATCGGCCACCCCACGTCGCACCGGCATCCGGCCGGGACGGTGGACCAGCGGCACCAGTTCCCCCAAAGCAGCAGGTTAGGGCCCATGCTTTGCGTCGCGCACCCAAACTCGTTTTACAGCAATGCGTTCCGCGACGACCCGTCCGCTGATACTGAAATCTCGCACCAACCGGATACCCACAGGAGCGGTTTCACTTCGGCACGCGCGGCTGTGGACAGTTGACGACGTCTTTTATATGTCACATTTCCGCCAAAATTCGAGCTGAGACATTCTGCGGCCGCATGACTGGTGACGCAGCATCTGCCGCGACCCTCGAATGCGCGCCGGCCGTCGCGGATGCTGCCGCGATGATCGCCTGGACGGTGTCGGCGCTCTCGGCCATCGTCCGCGCTCATCGGCACGCAACGAACACTTGCCCGCCGCACAGGGGAGATAGCGCCTCACCTACCGCAACGAATTGGAAACGGTTATCATTATCCCTCGATGAGAGGGTGCGTGATGAGGAATCCTTCCGGCTGGAGCGGTACCGGGTGCCGTGACTGAGTTCGCTTGTTCGCCCGCCCGGTTCGCGTTCGCGAGAACCGTTGCCGGCCGCGGATCCAGTTCCCGGTCCCCCGTAATTGTTCCGGCGCCGCACGAGCGCGCTCGGTGAGCGCGCTCGGTTCCTTCGGAACCTTCCCACTGTCCGTACGCCTGTTACTGGGCAACCATCTGCTCGGAAATATCGGCTTCTACATGCTGATTCCTTTCCTGGCCGACTATCTGCTCGGCGACCTCGCGCTTTCGGCAGCCGTGGCCGGGGTGGTACTCGGCGTCCGCAACCTCAGCCAACAGGGGTTGTTTCTGGTCGGCGGCGCCGCCGCGGACCGGCTCGGCGCCCGCCGTGTCATCATCGTGGGCGCGGCGATTCGGGCCGCCGGATTCGCCTTGTTCGCGGTCGGCGGTTCACTGCCGGTGGTATTGCTCGGCTCCGTGCTCACCGGATTCGCCGGGGCACTGTTCAATCCTGCCGTTCGGGCATATATCGCGCGGGACAGCGGTGATCGGTCGGCGCAGGCCTTCGCCCTGTTCACCGTAGTGGGAAATACCGGCTCGGCGGTCGGACCACTGGTCGGCATGCTCCTGATGAACATGGGTTTCCGGCTCACCGCGGTCGCCGCAGCGGCGGTGTTCGCGATACTGACCGTCGCCCAGCTGGCATTGCTGCCCGCGCGCCCCGGGCCGGCCGCGCGGACTACTCTCATCGCGGATCTGGGCCGGCTGTTCACCGATCGGGTCTTCTGGTGGTTCGCCGCGGCTCTCATGGGAATGTTCGCGTTGCAGAGCCAGATCTACTTTCTCTTCACCCTGCAAGTGCAGCAACTCGCCGGACCGAAGGCGGTCGCCGCGCTATTCCTCGTGGAGACAGCCGCGGTACTGGCCTGCCAGATGCCGATCACCCGCGTGCTGAGCCGCCGGCCCGACCGCGGGCCCGCCATGGCGGCCGGGATGGCGCTGCTGGGTGCCGCATTCCTGCTTCCTCCGCTGGCGGTGCTCTGGTCGGTGCCGCCGGGGCCCGGCCCGCTCACGGTGACGATCCGCCTCCTACCGGTACTGGCCGGTGCCGTCGTCCTCGCGATCGGGGTGGCGATGGTCCAGCCCTTCGTCAACGAGGCCGTTCCGCGCTTCGCCGGCGACGCGCTCACCGGAACCTATTTCGGTGCTTTCTATCTGGCCTCGGGAGTATTCACAGTAGCCACCACATCCGGTCTGGGCGCACTGGTCGACCGGTACGGCGGCCCGTTCGCCTGGCCACCGGCCGTGTGCTGCGGATCGATCGGCATGGCCTCGGCGATCGGCGTCCTCGTGTTGCGCGAGCGCGGACTGCTGGCCGCCGGGGTACCACTGCCCGCGCAAGCCCGCACCAGGAAAGGCGGAACCGCACAATGACCTTCCCGACAACGAAGGCGGTCCGGCAATGATCAGCGCCGCCGGTATCGGATTCTCATACGCGGGCGATCCCGTCCTCGACGATATCGATCTGGTCGTGGAACAGGGCAGCACCGTCGGGCTCATCGGCCCGAACGGATCGGGCAAATCGACTCTGCTTCGGACGATCTACCGAGCCCTGCGCCCACATTCCGGTGTGGTCGGCATCGACGATATCCCGGTCGAGACGCTGCGGGGCCGAGCTCTCGCGGCCCGCCTCGCGGTGGTGGCCCAGGAAGCGCCGCCGGAGACACCGGCCACGGTCACCGACACCGTCCTCCTGGGCCGGGCGCCGTGGGCTCATTCGCTGCGCGGCTATTCCCGCGCGGACCGGATCGCGGCGGCGGCGGCCCTCGAGCGGGTCGGCGCCCGGCACCTGGCCGACCGTCCCGTCGCCCAATTGTCCGGCGGGGAGCGTCAACGGGTCCTGATCGCGCGCGCACTCGCCCAGCAGGCCGATCACCTGCTGCTGGACGAGCCCACCAACCACCTGGATATCGGTTACCAGCACGAGTTGCTCGGGCTGGTCCGTGAATTGACCGCTACCACCCTGGTGGTGTTGCACGATCTCAACCTGGCGGCACGCTACTGCGACGCACTCGTTCTGCTGCGCCGTGGCCGGGTGGTCGCCGCGGGGCCGGTCGACCAGGTGCTGACACCGGAGATCATCGAACCCGTATACGGGGTGCGCGTACACCGCTGCACCGCGTTCGGCGGAACCCAGCTGCTCTTCGGCCCGCGTGATCGCCAAGGCACCGGAGACCCCACCGGGCGGAACGGGGCACGGGCACAGGAGGTCGGCGGATGACGGCTACGCTGCCGGACGAAAAAACCGTCGACGACCTCGGCCATGCGCGTGACCGTGCCCGAATGCTGTGGTGGCTGGGCGGCTTCGGTATCGCACTGGTGCTGGTACTGCTGATCGCCACCGGGCTCGGCCCGGTATCGGTCCCGCCACTCACGGTGGCGCGCATAATCGGCCATCACACCGTGGGTATGCCCGCGACCGCGGACTGGAGCACAGCGCAGGATTCGATCGTATGGCTGGTACGCGTCCCCCGGGTATTGCTCGGCGCGCTGGTCGGCGCCGCTCTCGCAGTGGCGGGGGCGGTATTGCAGACCCTGGTCCGCAATGTCCTGGCCGATCCGCATATCCTCGGCGTCACCTCCGGCGCCTCCACCGGCGCGGCGGTATCCCTGCTGTTCGGCGGTTCCGTGGCCGCCGGGGCGCTCGCCGCCAGCGCGTTCACCGGCGCCGTGCTGGCCACCGCACTGCTGTTCGCGATCGCCCACCTCAACGGGCAGATGACCTCGCTGCGGCTGCTGCTCGGCGGGGTCACCATCGGCTACCTCTTCTCCGCCGCCACCAGTTTCCTGATCTTCGCCTCCGACGATCAGGAGGGCGCCCGGACCGTGCTGTTCTGGCTACTGGGCTCACTTGGCTCGGCAGCCTGGTCCTCGGTCGCCACCACCACAGCCGTGACCGTTGCCGCGATCCTCGCACTCGTCCTGCTCTCCACTCGGTTGGACATGCTCGCCGCCGGTGACGACACCGCGCGCGCGCTCGGCCTGTCCCCCGGGCGGCTGCGCATGATCACCCTCGGCATCGTGGCCCTGGCCATCGGCGGCATGGTCGCCGTCGCGGGGGCGATCGGATTCGTGGGTCTGATCGTCCCGCACGTCGCCCGGTTGTGTGTCGGGGCCGGGCACCGGCGTCTGCTGCCCCTGTCCGCCCTGCTCGGCGCACTGTTCCTGGTGGTGGCCGATGTGGTGGCCCGGCTCGCCTTCGCACCCCGTGAGCTACCACTGGGCATCGTCACCGCGGTGGTCGGCGCCCCGCTTCTCCTCGTATTGGTACGCCGATTCCGGCAATCGCCGCACTGATCCCCTCTCCCGAAAGGAAATACACACGATGTCCACTCGACTACGCAGCGGCGCGCGCCGCGCCTTACCCGGGGTCGCAGTGCTCGCCGCCGCGCTCCTGACCGGGTGTGGCAGCCCGACGGCCGCTACCGGTCCCGCCGCGGAGGGCTTCCCGATGACCGTCTCCAGCTGCGGACGCGAGGTCACCTTCACGGCCCCTCCGCAACGTGTCGTCACCGTCGGCTCCGTCGCCGCCCCGTTGATCGCCGCCGCCGGAGCTGCCGACCGCATTGTCACCCGGACTTTCGAATCCGCGCCGTTTCCCGGCGAATACGCCGACGAGCTGACCGGTATCGAGACCACCTCCCGCACCGGTGAGATCGCCCGCGAGGAGATCATCGATCGGAGCCCTGATGTCGTCGTAAGCTTCGAAGGCGCCGCCGTCTCCGCCGACGACCTCGCTCAGGTGAACATCCCACTGCTGGTCACCCGCGGCTACTGCCGCGACGCGGCGGGTAGCTTCGACGATATCTTCGCCGATATCGAACTCTACGGAAAACTCTTCGGAACCGGCGCGGCGGCGAACGCGGAGGTCACCTCGTTGCGTCAGCGCGTCGACACCGTGGCCGACCGCAACGCCACCCGCACGCCGCTACGGGCCGCCGCGCTGATCATCTCCCGGGACGGAAACAAGGTCAGCGCCTACGGCAGCACCAGCACCGTATCCCACCAGATGCACATGCTCGGACTGGACAACGTCTTCGGCGACCACGCGACCCGCTACTCCGAAATCAACACCGAAGCTCTGATCGACCGCGACCCGGACCTCATCGTCCTGCTCACCCAGGGCGACCAGACCCCTGATTCCGTTCGGCAGGCCTTGCGCGACCGGCCCGAACTCGCCCGCCTGCCGGCCATCCGGGACAACCGCATGATCGTCGTGCCCTTCGGCTACACCGGGCCGGGCCCGGTCGCCGTGGAAGGAATCGAAGTACTCGACCGAGAATTGGGAGCACTGCGTTGACCGTATCCCTCACCACCGGGTATCGGATCCGGCTCGCCGGCGAAGACGATCTTCCGGGGGCCCGCAGCGTCACGCTCGACACCTTCTACCGGGTGTTCGGCATCGGGTATCTACCCGAACACCACGCGGATGTCGTCGACCCGGCGACCGCTTACCTGCACCATCCCCGCAACCGGCTATGGGTCGCCGAACACGAGGGCCGCGTCGTCGCCACCACGGCCATCCGGGCGCAGGGCCCGCGCCACCCACCCCACCCGCGGTGGCTCACCGAGCGCTATCCCGACCCGCGCACGGCCCAACTGTTCCGTGTCTACGTCCGGCCCGAACACCAACGGCGCGGACTCGCCAACCGCCTGGTGCGGGCCGCGATCGAGTACGTCACGGATTCAGCGGACTTCGACCGCCTCTACCTGCACACCGACGCCAGAACACCGGGCGCCCTCGAATTCTGGCTCGAGCACGGCCACATAGTCTATGACGCACGGGACGGCGGTCAGGGTTTCCAGACCGTCCACTTGGAGATTCCGCTCCGCTGAGGTCGGACACGGAAATCCCCATACCCCAATCGGTTACGGCGGCCGCGGAGGGTCTGTCACCCGATCCTCAGCGGCCGAGCGGACCGTTCACAACGGCTCGGACCGGGCCGGGGCACACCGAGCGACGACAGTGCCGGGCCGGGCGAGCAGCAGGCCGGCCGGCTCTACGCCGTCATCGCACTCACGACGATCCTCACCTCGACGACGGGTGTGTTCGGCGGTGATACCCCGAACCTGGAGGTCCGGTCGAACTCCCCTTCGGTCGCAGCGAAATCCACACTGCGAGTGCGCTTCCGAATGCCCTCGGCACCGCCCGGCGTGCACACCCGACGCGGCGTCCGATACATTACCGGCGACATTATCGAACATGAATTTCGTTACCTACGGGAAGGAAGTGTGGCGGTGAAAATCGCCTTCGTCGGAAAGGGTGGCAGCGGCAAAACGACCCTGTCCTCACTGTTCATTCGCCAGCTGGCCGCGCAGTCCGTGCCGGTACTGGCAATCGATGCCGACATCAACCAGCACCTGGCGACCGCGCTGGGTGCCACCGAGGAGGAATCGGCGTCGCTGCCGACCCTCGCCGACCAGCTGCCGTTGATCAAGGACTATCTGCGTGGCAGCAACCCCCGCATCCCCTCCGGCGAGGTGATGCTCAAGACCACCCCGCCGGGGACCGGCTCGCGGCTGCTCGGCGTGGTGGAGGACAACCCGATCTACTCCGCCTGCGTACGGGAAATCGAGGGCGCGCGGCTGATGGTGACCGGCCGGTTCTCCGAAGAGGAGCTGGGAGTGGCCTGCTACCACTCCAAAGTCGGCGCCGCCGAAATGCTGCTCAACCATATGGTCGATCTCCCGGGCGAGTACGTCGTGGTCGATATGACCGCCGGCGCCGACTCGTTCGCGTCGGGCCTGTTCACCCGTTTCGATCTGACCGCGCTGGTGTGCGAACCGACATTGCGCAGCGTCGGCGTCTACCGCCAATACGTCGACTACGCCAAGGATTTCGGCATCCGCATCGCGGTGGTCGGTAACAAGATTTCCGACGATCAGGACCTCGAGTTCCTACGCGAACAGGTCGGAGACGACCTGCTGTGCTGGATAGGACGTTCCGCACACGTACGGGCCGCCGAACGCGGCGAAATCCGGCCGATCACCGACCTCGAACCGGACAACCGCAAGGCCCTCACCGAGATCCGGACCGCACTCGACACCGTCGATCGGGACTGGAACACCTACCACCACCACACGGTGCAATTCCATATCCGAAACGCCGAGGCCTGGGCGGGCCGGGACGTGATCACACAGATCGATCCGGACTTCGTCCTGCGACCGGACCTGCGCTCCGACCAGTCCACCGCGTTGGCCACTCACTGACCTCACGGGAGCCGATTCGCCTGCGACCAACCTCTCCTCCTCGGGCGGTTTCCACGTCCACGGACCGGTGGTCGCAGGCGATAGGGCAGTTCGCAATCGACGGGCAGCCATCTGCCCGCCGACCGCGTCGGCCGGCGATGGCAGCGATGTCACAATCGCTGCCCACACCGGTCCATTGCCAGCGCCGGAAAACACCGCTGTGCGGTGCCATCTCATCAACTCACTTCTAGGCAGAACCTGGGTGTCGAGCGTGGTCTTCGCGCCGGCGTGGCGGACCCGCGCCTGTACGGTCTTGATATCGGCGAACGGAAGGATTCTGCAATGAACTACGGTAAGGCCGTCACAGCGGCGCAAGCCTATCTGAAGGCGATAGATGGTGACGAGCCGCAGAAGGTGGTGGACCTGTTCGCCGACGAGTTCACCTGGGAAGACCCTGTCGGCACCGAACCACTCTCGGATAAGAACGTGCTTCACCAGCGGTATGCGACCGCCGCCGGGAAAATCCGCGTCATCCAGAGCGGCCCGATCCGAGGTTCGCATTCCGATGCTGCCGCACTCCCGTTCGAATTCGAGCTACAGCTCGACGGCTCGGACCGCCCGAAACGGGTACGAGTCGTGGACATCTTCACCGTGAACGATGAGGGACTCATTACATCCATGAAGGCCTACTGGTCACCCGAAGATATCCAGGACATCTGACGAAGTAGGCCCTCGCTGCGACAGTCCCGAGTCTGTGACCAGATCCTCTCGGGCCAGGGCACCGATCGCCGACCGGATCAGCCCCGCAGCGTTGCGCAACCGTTTGTTGTAGCCGGGCGGTTTCGGCAGTTACCGGAACAGATGCCGCAGGTGGCGATGGGCGTAGCGCAGCCATCGGGCCTCGGAGGTGAACCCGAGCAGGGCCTGCATCACCGACAAGGTAACCAGTTCGGCATCGGTCACGCGAGGGGTGAACCCGATCACCGGGCGCCACGGCCTCAGATCCGGGCGAACCCTCAACAGGTCGTCGATGCCGACATAGAGTGCAGTGGCGAGGGTGCCGAGTTCATTGCTCACAACCTTGTTCTATGGCACCCTCGCCCAAAACTCGCTGAATTCATGGATACCTTGCCCAGCAATATATTTCACTGTCGACCAAAGCCACCCCACCCGTTGGAATCACTCATCTAATCGGGGAGAGAGCCGGGGTCGGGCCTGCAGGTGAGGTCGGCATCGGGGAGCGTGCCGTCACGGAAGTAGGTGTTGACGGTCTCGTTCACGCAGCGGCTCAGGTCGGCGCGGAGGACGCCGTGCACGCGGGTGTCCGCCAACGTGACCATTCGTGACCCTGTCAGGTCCTCGTGTAGGGCGAGGCCTTGCTGGTAGGGAGTGCGGGTATCGCCGGTCGCCTGCAGGATCAGCGCCGGTGCCGGGTTGCGCACAGCGGTAATTTCCTCGATCGGGTCCGGCCAGAACGCGCACGCGGTGATGTTGTTGGCGAACGCACCGAACACCGGTTGGGTCGCCCGGACGCTTTCGATGTTGCGGCGATACCAGGCCGGATCCCGGGGTGCGGCCCGGTCACCGCACAGGACCGCGGCCATTCCCGATGCGTTCATCGGAACGCCGCCGCTGATCTTCGTTTTCAGCTGCTCCATGTCGACCGGCAGCCCGGACACCGCGTCGGCCACGAACCGCACGACCTCGGCGAGGTCGGCGTTCTTCCGCGGATTCGACAACAGCGCCAACAGCATCATCGGCACGGTGTGTTCATCGATGAGATAGCCGTTGCCGATGACCGGATGCGTGGCGGCGCGTCGGATCATGTCCTCGACGAA
Organism: Nocardia sp. NPDC050799; assembly: GCF_040654015.1. NCBI lineage: Bacteria > Bacillati > Actinomycetota > Actinomycetes > Mycobacteriales > Nocardiaceae > Nocardia > Nocardia sp. NPDC050799. Next base: position 381,372 of record NZ_JBFAHF010000001.1, on the reverse strand, counting down.
TGCGCGGACCTGTGGCCCGCTGCTACCAAAGCGGTAGTCGGCGTCGCGGCGGGCCGCCCAGATCGCCCAGTCGTCGAGCCCGGCCTCGTTGACGGCACCCATGTCCTGGTACGTGCCGATCCAGTAGCGGTCCGGGTCCATGGCGCTGTCCAACACCATCCGGTCGGTGCGCTGCGGGAACATCTGCGAGTAGACCGCGCCCAGATAGGTGCCGTAGGAGCCGCCGTAATAGTTGAGCCGGCGCTCACCGAATGCGCTGCGAATGATGTCCATGTCCCGGGCGGTATTGCGGGTGGTGATCTGGCGGGCCTTCTCGGGATCGGGGGCAACGCAGGATGCCGCGAGCGCGGCGGCCAGGGCGGTGTCGCGTGCGAAGCCGAAGGCGTCGAAACCGGCCGAGAACAACATCGTGGGCAGCGGCAGCGCACAGTTCACCGGATCCGAGCGGCCGATACCACGCGGGTCCATGCCGATCAGGTCGTATCGGGCACGGACCTCCGGCGTGAGCCGTTCCCGCAGGTCGACCATCATGCCCAGGCCCGGACCGCCCGGACCGCCGGGGTTGGACAGCATGATCCCGTGTCTGCGGGCCGGGTCGGTGGCCGGGATGCGCGAGATCGCCACGGCCAGCGTGCGGGCGTCCGGCCGGTTGTAGTCGAGGGGCACGACAACACCCGCGCACTGCGCCCCCGCAGCGTCGAGCGCCGCGTCGTTACACGACCCCCAGTTCAATTGCTGGTGGTAGAACGACTCCAGCCCACCCGGGATGTCATCGACCGGGTCGGCACTCGCCGACCCCATGGGCACTGTGGCGAATGTGGCCGCCGTGATGACCCCGAGTACAAGCCATCGAATCCATCGAATCGGCATCGGATCTCCTGTCCACGACATCTGTGTCCGCATCCTGTTTCCGCCGCTCGGACATCTCGGGTCTCGCACCGGCGCTGGGGTGGTGTGCTGAAGCCGCGGCGTCCGGGTCACCCATGACTCACTACGATCACGGCGGTCAGGGCCCTGAAATCTGTTTGTGCGAAGCCGGCGTGGTGCAAGGATCGCAGTCTCGTGCGGTGACAGCGTTCGGCGGATAACTGTCCGGCGTGTCGAGGTCCGCCCGCGCACCGGTATCGGCTCCGCCCAGCGAGGTTTCTCCGCCACGCAGATGGCCGCACCAGTTGCCCGCGACCTCTCCGGTCGAGCCGCCGGTGCGGGTTCGGCAGGATACCGCCATCGGGTTCGGTGACCGTGCCGTCACCGACCTCCGTCCGAGCGACCGGCACTCTTCTTCGTAAGTTTCTGATCGGCCGAAACGGAACTAGCAATCGTTATGCTAACGTGCAGTCAGTCGTTACGCTATCGTGATCTTGGCCCAACTGTGACATGGCCGGTCAGCGCGGTCCCGGAGGGTTTGCGGGTCGGCCGACCGGACGCGGAAGGCATGATGGAATCCGAGCAGACTCTGTCGACATATCGGAAAAACGGGGGCCGGGCAGCCTGTCCGGTTACCCGCGGGTCGGGCCTGCCGGTCGACGGCATGCGCCGGCAACCGGTGACGCTTCGGCGCATCGGCCGACTCTGGCTTGCAGTTCTGGCGCTCGCCGCGGTCGCGCTGCCGGCAGCATTGTCGATGCCGGTCGCGCGAGCCGCAGTGCCGCCACCCGGCGAGGATCCTTTCTATGCCGCACCGGCCGATCTCGCGTCGCATCCGAACGGAGCGGTGCTCGGATCGCGGACGATTCCCCTGCTCGGCCTGCCACTACCGGTGAACGCGTATCAACTGCGTTATCGCACAACGGATTCGGACGAGCATCCCCAAATGAACGTCACGACGGTGCTGGTGCCGCCGGTGCCCTGGGACGGTCCGCGGCCGATGTTGTCCTACCAGGTACCCGAGAACAGCCTCGACACCCGGTGCGCGCCGTCGTACACCCTGCGCGGCGGACGCAACGACACCGATATGGCGGCCGTCGCGCAGGATGCGCCGTTCATCACGGACGCACTGCGGCGCGGATGGGTTGTCGTGGTCAGCGATTACGAAGGGCCGCAGTCGCGGCTCTTCGACGGGGTGGCCTCCGGGCGTGGAGTCCTGGACGGAATTCGGGCTGCCCGGTCCTTCGCTCCCGCCGGGCTCGATGCCGCCGGCCCGATCGGGGCCTACGGGTATTCGAGTGGAGCCTTCGCCACGCTGTGGGCCGCGCAGCTGCGCCAGGAATACGCACCCGACGTGGGGTTCGCCGGCGTCAGCGCCGGCGGCGTCCCGACCGATATCCCGTCCATGGCCGAACGCGCCGACGGTGAGGCTGGGGCGATACTGATCCTGCTCGGGCTGGCCCGCAACGAACCCGATTCCAGGCTGGCCGATCTGCTGAACGACCAGGGACGCAGTGCGCTGCACACCGCGGATACGTCCGCCTGCGGTGCGGATCTGGCCCAGAAGTACCCGGATACCCACATCGACGACCTCGCCGCGGTTCCGAACTTGCCGACGCATCCCGCTTTCCGCGCCGCGGCCGTCCCCAACGAACTCGGTGGTACCGCCCCCGACGCCCCGCTCTACCTGTACCACAGCGTCTCCGACGAGAAGATTCCCGTCGCCGGCTACACCGCCCTTGTCGATGCCTACTGCGCCGCGGGCGCCACCCTCACCGCGACTCGCTCGCTGTTCCCCGGACATATCGGAGCCGGCGCGGGTGAAGCACTCGGCGGCATGAACTTCCTCGCCGACCGCTTCGCCGGGACCCCACAGGCCCCGGGCTGTACGGAGCCGTAAGGACGCGCGGTGCCGCGAACACCGACGGCCGAGCTTCGACCGGCTTTCGGACAGTTGAACCACGGACCATCGGCCGGAGGCACGGCCGGCGGGCAGCGGGCCGGAACGACCGAGTAGTCGCGCGCACGGCCGCTCGACAGGCGTCGTCATCGACGGTAAGCATGGGCGGGTGGTGAGCCGCCGAGACCAGATCAAACGCGTCGCTGCCGGGCTTTTCGTCGAGCGCGGAGTAGCGGGAACCAGCGTCCGGGATATCGCCGAGGGTGTCGGGATGTTGTCCGGAAGCCTCTACCATCATTTCCCCTCCAAGGATGCGATCGCGTTCGCGATCCTCGACGATTTCCTGACCGACCTGAATGCTCGCTACCGATCCGTACTTCCGCACGTGACCGGCATGCGGGAGGAGTTGCGCGCCCTCGTCTATTCCTCGATCGAGATCGCCGAGGCACATCCGTACGCGACCGAGATCTACCAGAACGAGAAGACCTACCACGGACCGGGCGCGCCCGCGGAGATCGCGCACGCGGTCCGGGAGGCGCATACGTTCTGGATCGACGCCGCGACCCGGGCCAGTACCTGCGGGGAACTGCGCGCCGGGCTCGACCCGGTCGAGTTCGCGCGGATGTTGCGCGAGGGTGTGTGGTGGTCGATTCGCTACCACCGGGAACATCTGTCGCAGCGGCGCGACGAGGTGACCGACACCGTGGTGGCCGCGTTCGTCGATGGCGGCGCCGCGCCGGAGATCCTCGGCGCTGCGCATACAGTCCTGCGGGCTGCCGGTGAACGCCACGGCACCGTCGGCCAGCAGCACGACCGAATCGGCGAGTTCGGCGACCAGGTCGACATTGTGATCCACCAGGACCACTGAATGTCCCGCGTCGCGCACCTGCCGGCGCTCCGTGTACTTCGGTACCACTCAGGAGGCCCGATGATCACCGCCCGCGGAGTCGGCGTCCGCTACGGCACGGCCGTCGCGGTCCGGGAGACAGCGCTCGAGGCGCGGTCCGGGGAGGTCACGGCAGTGGTCGGGCCGAACGGCGCTGGTAAATCGAGCCTGCTGTCCGCGCTGTTCGGCAGTACACCCGCGAGCGGAACCGTCCTCGTCGACGACGACGATCTCAATGCCGCGCCCGCCCAGAAGAGGCTGCGCGCCGGGCTCGCGTTCGTCCCGCAGGGGCGGCAACTGTTCCCGCGCCTGACGGTTCGGGAGAATCTGGAGATCGGGACGCGGCTGCTGGGCGCCCGTACCGATGTGCTCGATACGGCATTCGAACGCTCCGGCCCTGTACTCGCTGTTCGCCCCCGATCTCGACAATCCCTCCCGTCACGACGTCGAAAAGCGCTATGCGCGGATGAGCCCCATGCGGATCCCGTGGTGCCCGCCGGAAGCGGTCGCCGACGCCGTCGGCCATCTCGTCGGCGAGACCGGGCGCTACGTCACCGGAACGGTGATCGACGTGGGGTTGGGTGGAACCGCCCGGATGCCGTGAGACCTGCGGGTTCGCGAGGCGCACACTCCGAAGGGCCTTCTTCCGATGAAAGCGGAAAAGTTCGGCGGACGCCTGTGCGGCGCGCGGTCGAATCCTGGTTGCTTCGGTAGCGTGCTCACCCGTCCGATATCCGAGACCAATGAGGAGTAGCGGGTGCGAACGAGGAGTCGGTGGGTGGTGCGGAAGCGGCTGCGCAGAGTCGCTGCGGTTGTTGCGTCGATGGTCCTGACCACCTGGGTGGGCGGGGCAGTAGTGAGCGCGTCCCCGATCGGCACTCCGGTGCTGCGGGCCCCGGCGGGTGGGTACGAAGAACTCTTCGTACCGTCCGGGATGGGACCGATCAAGGTCCAGGTGCAGTGGGCGGCGCGCGGTGGCAGTGCGGCGCTCTACGTTCTCGACGGCCTCCGTGCACCGGCCGATCACAGTCAGTGGACCAGTGATACCGACGTCCTGCGGCAGTTCGCGGGCGACAATGTCACCCTGGTGTTCCCGGTCGGCGGCCGTTCCAGTTTCTACACCGACTGGTACCGGCCCAGCGGGACCAACGGTCAGGCGGAAACATACAAGTGGGAAACCTTCCTCACCCGTGAATTGCCCGGCTTCCTCGCCGGATACGGGGTGTCGCGGACCAACAAGGCCATTGTCGGCGCCTCCATGGGCGGCGGGGCCGCTCTGACATTGGCCGCACACCACCGCGACCAGTTCAAGTTCGCCGGATCGTTCTCCGGATTCCTGAACCCGACCTTCCCGATGTGGAACGAAGCGGTTCGCGCCGCGATGTGGGACGAGGGCCGGTTCAATGTGGACGATATGTGGGGGCCGGTCGGCGACCCGGCCTGGAGCCGCAACGATCCGACGGTGCAGGCCGAACTCCTGCGCGGCCTGCCGATGTACATCTCGGCCGGCAACGGCAGCCCCGGGGCTCCTGATGTGCCGTTCGGGGTCGGCAACACGATGAACGCCATGGGGCTGGAGGCGACAGCCGCGGTGGGCACGCAGATCTTCCGCGACCGGGTCGCCGCGCTGGGTATCCCGGCCCGTATCGACGTCGTCGACGGCACCCACACCTGGCCCTACTGGGGCCGGGCACTCGCCACCGCTCGCCCGATGATTCTGGACGTACTCGGGGCCCACTGACGGTACTCATCAGGCGTCCGCGATTCGGTCGGACGCCTGATGAGGATCGCGCTCCCCCGCTCGACCACGAGCGGACTCCGACGTCCGGTGCGCCGGGTCGGCGTCGCCCGGCACAGCCCTGCGAAACCCGCCGGGCCGACGTCCTCCGCCAGGAAGCAGAGCCGGAGTCCGTGAGTAGACTTCGAGGCTGCGCAGGGTTCGAGTGGAGTCGGTTCCAGCACGGAGTTCGATCATGGAGACGCACACCGGCAATATCATCGAAGGACACGACAGCCTCGAGTTACGTGTCTATGCCGAGCTGAACGACTTCCTACCCCCGCGGTCCCGGTTCTCGGCGCTGCGGCGCCCGGTACGCCCCCATCAGACCGTGAAGGACATCATCGAGGCGGCCGGTATCCCGCACACCGAAATCGACCTCCTGCTGGTGAACGGGGAATCGGTCGACTTCGGGCACCGTCCCGGCCCGGGCGATCGGCTCGCCGTCTACCCGGTGTTCGAGAGCCTCGATATCGCCGCACTCACCCGGGTGCGCCCACACCCGCTACGTGAACCGCGTCTACTCGTCGACGTCAATCTCGGGGGCGCCGCTCGACTACTACGGCTGATGGGTTTCGACGTCCGCTGTGAATTCGACGCCGAAGACGCGCAACTCGCCGAGATCGCCACGAACGACCACCGCATCCTGCTCACCAGGGACCGCGGCCTGCTCGCCCGCCGTATCGTCACCCACGGCCTCTTCGTGCGCGCTGATCTTCCGGTCGATCAGGTGGTGGAGGTGATCGACCGCCTCGACCTGTCCAACTGCCTGGCTCCGCTCACCCGCTGCCTCCGCTGCGGCGCACCCCTGGCCGACGTAGCGAAGGCCGACGTGATCGCCCGGCTACCTCCCCTCACTCGCCGTTATCACGACACCTTCCGCCGATGCACCGGCTGCGCACGGGTCTACTGGGCGGGCGCCCACCAGGACCGCCTCGACGAACTCGTCGCCCGTATCGTGTCGAAGATCCGGCGGACACCTCCACCAGAGGATGCCCGAGTTCCGGGCACCCTTCTGTGATCGACGACTTCCCCGGCCTTCGAACTGCCCCGGCCTCTGGCCGGTGTGCGCCGGCACTGCCCGAGCGCCCACGCCGGACCCGTTTTCTGGTCGTCGATCCGCCTGCCGTTCGGCCCGGCGCGGCGTTTCGGCGGCACCCTCAGAACGGTTCGCCGACCGCAGGCGCCGGGAGGCGGGAGGCGGGAGGCGGGAGGCGGCTCAGTCGTCGTCCGGCTCGACGGACAGCACCGTGGCGGTGCTCATATCGACCGTCACCTCGTAGCCGGCGCCGTCACGGGTTCGGAGGTCGACCTCCAACTCGGGGGCACCGCTGGACAGGTCGACCTCGACGGATTCGACCGTCGCCCCCATCAGCGCCTGCAGCGCCGCCTCCAGCGACTGCTGGTCCTCGGGCACCGGCTGCGCGGTCGCCGCGGCGGAACCACCCCCGACGAGAATTACCGCGAGCACTGCGCCTGCCCACAGTCGGCGTACCCCGCCGCTGTGGTGACCGATCGTGTACATCAATGAGTCCTCCTCGATATATCGGTAGCTGGATCCGCGATACTGCGGTTACCGCATATTGCGTCGTTTGCGCTGGTAGGACGTACTGCGACCGCCGAATTACCCACTTTGGGACGGCCTACGCATCTTCCGCATCTCGGTGCGCAAATCGATCCAGGGGAAGCGGGCGCATACCGCGGGCCGGGGTGGCCGGTGGCCGAGGATGCGACAGCGGCGGGCGGCGCCTGTCCGAACACCGGTCCGGACCACGCGCGGAACCCGGTCACAGCCACGAGCCCGGCATTGCGTTGGCCTCGCTGCCCGGGGCGGCTTTCGGGGGTCGCATGGACAGAGGGGCGAAATCCTGATGCCTGAAGTGTTTGCAGTCACATCGAGGGACGTTCCGATCAGCGCCCAACCCGCCGCCGAATCTTGCCATCGGGCAACGTTTTCGCTGAACAACTAGTTCTTCTGAACTACTGGACAAAGAATTACCCACGTTGGACACTAGAGCAATCTGCTATTGAAGGGGTGATTCAAATGGTCAGAACACACACGGTAGTCGCAGGGGAAACGTTGCCGGCCTTGGCATTGCGCTTCTACGGTGACGCAGGACTACACCGACTGATCGCCACCGCCGGCGCGATCACCGACCCCGACACCATCGATGTCGGGCAACAATTGATCATCCCCGACTTCACCAGGTACGAGGTTGTCTCCGGGGATACGTTGGCGGCCTTGGCATTACGCTTCTATGGCGACGCGGGACTACACCGCCTGATCGCCGACGCCAGCGATATCACCGACCCCGACACCATCGAAGCGGGCCAACAGCTGATCATTCCCGACCTGACGAGATACAAGGTCCTCGCCGGAGACACGGTCGCGGAGTTGGCGGCACGCTTCTACGGCGACTCCTCGTTTTCACCACTGATCGCCACCGTCAACGGCCTGGCCGATCCCGAGGTCATCGGCGCCGGAGATGTCCTGGTGTTATTCGTCGGACGCAGCGACGGATTCGGGCTCACGATCGTGGACCGCAACGAGAGCGACCCTCGTATGTGGTATTACCGGTTCCAGACCAGCGCGATCGGCTGGAACCCCGGGGTCAACGTCCTGCTTCCCGACGACTACCTGACCAGTGGACGCACCTATCCGGTCCTCTACCTCCTGCATGGCGGCGGCGAGGACTTCCGTCAGTTCGATTTCCTGGGCATCCGCGACCTGACCGCCGGAAAGCCGATCATCGTCGTGATGCCCGACGGTGGGCGCGCGGGCTGGTACTCCAACCCGGTCAGCTCGTTCGTCGGCCCGCGCAACTGGGAGACGTTCCACATCGCCCAGCTGCTCCCCTGGATCGAGGCGAATTTCCGCACCTATGCCGAGTACGACGGCCGCGCGGTCGCCGGGTTCTCGATGGGTGGCTTCGGTGCGTTGAAATACACAGCGAAGTACTACGGCCACTTCGCCTCGGTCAGCAGCCATTCCGGCCCGGCAAGTCTGCGTCGGGATTTCGGGCTGGTCGTCCACTGGGCGAACCTGTCTTCGGCGACCGTGGAATTGGGCGGCGGCACGGTCTACGGCGCGCCGTTCTGGAACCAGGCGAGGGTCAGCGCCGACAATCCGGTCGAGCGGATCGAAAGCTACCGGAACAAGCGGATCTTCCTGGTCGCCGGCACCAGTCCGGACCCGGTCAACTGGTTCGACAGTGTGAACGAGACCCAGGTGCTGGCCGGCCAGCGGGAGTTCCGCGCCCGCCTCACCGACGCCGGCATCCCGCACGAATGGCACGAGGTATCCGGCGGTCACGTCTTCCGGCCCGAGATGTTCACCCTCGACCTCGACGGCATCCTCGCTCGGCTGCGACCGGCGGCTGCCGTGTCATCCTCTAGTGCGATGCCGGGGGCTGCGTAACAACGGCGACACTCGACGGAGGATGCCCTCGAAAAGGTATGAAAAAGGCGGCGGCGACCCGTGCTCACACTCGAGATCCGGGTCGCGCGTCGGGCTAGCGCCAGGGAGACATGCTGCTACCGGCGCCGTGTCGATGGCGGGATTGCTTCGAGCCGCACCTATCGCGAAGACCACGTGCACCCCGAAACCGATCAGCGGCTCGCGGCGGACTCCGGCCGATGTCTGCCCGGGCGCACATGCGCACGCATCCCCTGCGGGCCGAAAAGAATAAGTAGTTCGACCATGCCCCCGTCGGCGCTGCCCAGCCAGTGGGGCAGGGCCGTGTCGAATTCGGCGGCTTCCCCGGGCGGCAGGTTCAGGTCGCGCTCGCCCAACACCAGCCGCAGCCGACCGTTGAGCACGTACAGCCATTCGAAGCCCTCGTGGGTTTGCGGTGTCGGCTTCTGCGGTTTCGGCTGCGCGGGAATGATCATCTTGAACGCCTGCACCCCGCCCGGCCGCCGGGACAAGGGAATGAACGTCATTCCGTACCGCCGGATCGGCTTCAGGTGGATCCGGGGGTCACCGGTGCGCGGGGCACCGACCAGGTCGTCCAATGGAACGTCGTAGGTGCGAGCCAGCGGCAGCAGTAATTCCAGGGTCGCCCGGCGTTGGCCGCTTTCCAGCCGGGACAGGGTGCTCTCCGACACCCCGGTGGTCGCCGCGAGTCCGGCGAGGGTGATGCCGCGGTCGCGACGCAGCGCACGCAGCCGGGGCCCCACCGCGTCGAGCACATCGTCTGTTTCGTGGTCCACGTGGCCATCTTGCCGGAACGGCAAGATTTCGTGTCAGGACGATAGTGAGTCGGTGAGGCTGAAGGCGTTCCGGCACAGACCGGCTCCCCTACGACCAGGACACCGATGCCATGATCACCGCAGCACACCGCCTACTCCTGCCCGCGCGCACGGCAGCGGCCCTCACGCTCACGCTCTTGCTCACGGCCGGCACCGCCTCCTGCGCCTCGACCACCGCTGCCGGCGTCCCTCGGTACGCCGCCGCCACCCGGGACGACCCCGAGTTCGCGCAGACCTTCCGGCACGAATTCGCCGATATCGACGGCGTCCGCATGCACTACGTGACCGGGGGCAGCGGCACGCCGGTAGTGCTGATCCACGGGTGGCCGCAGACCTGGTACGGCTGGTGGGAGCTCATGCCCGAACTCGCCGAGCGCCACACCGTCTATGCCGTCGACCTCCCCGGGCTGGGCGACAGTTCCGGTTCCCCGACCGGCTACGACAAAGCCACCCTGGCGCGCTACGTCCACACGCTGATCGCCGATCGGCTCGGCATCCGTGATGTCCAGGTCGTCGGACACGATTTCGGTGCGGCGGTGGCATTCCAGTACGCCGCCCAGTTCCCGGCCGATACTGCCCGCCTCGGCTACCTCGATCTGCCCCTGCCGGGGCCTGCGATCGACGCGCCCACCTACCGTTCGATGAGCTGGCATATCGCCTTCCATTCCCAGCGCCGAGTCCCCGAGGCCGTCGTCGGCGACGACGTCCGGGAATACCTGGCGCTGTTCTACCCGCAGGTCTCGTTCGGGGGGACGGCCTTCGGAGGCACCGCGGACCGCTCCCCGTTCACCGATGCCGAAATCGACGAATACGCACGGACGTACAGCCGGCCCGAGGTCCTGACCGGCGGCTTCGAGCTGTACCGGGCTCTCGACCAAGATGTTCGCGATACCGGCGCGACACCGCCGATACAGGTGCTGGCCCTGCTCATGACCGCCCAGGGACAACTCGACCCGGTCCGAGCCACCGTCGCCCCCTATCTGAGCAATATCGTGCGCGCGGTGGATGTGCCGAACACCGGACACTGGCTCGTCGAGGAGAACCCCGGCTTCGTCACCGCGGAACTGCTGCGCTTCCTCGACCGGTGACCTCGCACGCGTGATCTGCACGATCTTGCCGGTGGCTGCGGCGATCGGTCCATCAGCGGGGTCGAGGGCATTACCGGGCCCGCCGGCCGATTGCCGGAGTCGAGCGCGGCGGAAGGGGTTCTGGCACGATCGAATACATCGCCGCCCTGGTGCCGAGCCAGGGCTGCAACACCATCACGACGAGAGGACCGGCCCGGAATCGTGGGTATGGACAACGGGTTCAGCGAGCACACCGCACACGACCGCAGGGCCGAGATCGTCGAGGTCTTCACCGACGCCTTCGGCGAGATGATCGCCGCCGACCCGGACGCGTTCCGTAAGAAATTCCGCAAAATGGCGGATAACCCGTTCGCCTTCTACCGCGGGTCCGCCTGCCTGTTCTACAACGATATGGCCGCCACCGAGGATCGGTGGGCCGATGAGCGCACCGGCCGGATCTGGATCCAGGCCGATCTGCATGCGGAGAACTTCGGCACCTATATGGATTCCGCCGGACAATTCGTCTTCGACGTCAATGATTTCGACGAAGCGTATCTCGGCGCGTTCACCTGGGATATCAAACGTCTCTGCGCCAGCGTCGCGCTGCTGGCCCGCCGCAAGGCCGTCTCCGATGCCGATATCGAGGCATTGACAGCGACATATGTGCGCTCCTATGTGCGAATGGTGCGCGCCTTTCACGAGGGCACCCAGAACGAGCAGGACTTCAAACTGCATCTGCGGAACACCACGGGCCCCGTGCACGATGTGTTGCTCGACGCACGGATGAACACCCGCACTGCCCTGTTGGCGAGCACCACGATGGTCGAGAACTACGAACGCCGATTCCGGCCGGGTAAGGATGTTCGTTGTGTGGAGGAGGAGGAACGCACCCTGGTACTGGACGCCTTCACCCGATATCTCGAGACGATCCCGGAGCACAAGCGGTTCCGGAGCATCACCTACCAGGTGAAAGATATCGTCGGCCGCAAAGGATTCGGGATCGGGTCGGCGGGGCTGCCCGCGTACAACATCCTCGTGGAGGGGCAGACCGAGGCGCTGGAGAACGATGTGATCCTGTCCATGAAACAGGGGAATGTCGCCGCGCCCAGCCGGATCGTGCAGGACGAGCGGATCCGGGACTATTTCCGGCACCACGGACACCGCACCGCCGTGTCCCAGCGCGCCCTCCAGGCCCACGCCGACCCCTGGCTCGGCTACACCGAGATCGGCGGGGACGGTTATATCGTCTCCGAACTCTCCCCTTACGTGAGCGACCTCGACTGGTCCGATCTCACCGAGCCGGCGGAAATGCAGCCGGTGATCGAATACCTCGGTCAGGCGACCGCGGGTATGCATTGTGTCTCCGACGCCGACTCCGATCAGACACTGGTCGATTTCCAGAGCGAGGAGGCGATCGTGGCAGCCATCGGCTCCGACGAGGAAGAATTCGTGCGCGATATGGTGAAGTTCGGTCAGTCCTACGCTCTTCGCACGCGCACCGACCACGAGCTTTTCGTCGATGCGTTCCGTAACGGCGAGATTCCCGGCCTGGAGCGATCGACACCGATCCTCTGACAACCGCCGCGGTGACGGGTGCAGGGCCGGCTGCCGAGTCGGCCTCTCCTACTTGTGCCGCTCGGGTAGCGGGGTAAGCCCCCGGTCGCCGCCGCGGCTCGCTTCGATCCCGCCGGCGGCCCGGTGCAGGGTGGCAACCAAGGCCGGCAACTTGTTCCGGTCATAGCGGATCGAGGGCATCGATACCGACAGGCCCGCCAGCGCGGTCCCGTCCGCGTCCCGCACCGAAACCCCGACCGCGACCACTCCGCGCTCCGAGAGCCCGTCGTTCAGTGCGAACCCCGCCCGGCGCACTTTGGCGAGCCGGCTGCGCAGACTCGGTAGGTCCGGCCGTTCGTCGGGACGTTCCGTATATCGTGCCTCGTCGTAGAGTTCGTCCAACTCGGCCGGGTCGAGTTCCGCGAGCAGCACCAGGCCGGCGGTGGTGCGATGGGCCGGGAACACCATTCCCTCCCGCGACCCCACCCGCAATGCCTGCCGGCATTCCACACTGGCGATGAACCGCGCTGTGTCCCCGGCCCGGATGGTCAGGTTCGCCGACTCCCCCACCAGATCGACCAGCCGTTGCAGATGCGGCAGCGCGGCCGCCCGGAGCCGCGAGGTCCGCGACTGCGAGTGCGTGGCCAGCTCGAGCACCGGGCCCGGGTGGTAGGCCCGTTGCTCGTCCTGCACCGCAAAATCCCGGTACACCAGCGTCTGCAGCAACCGATGCGCCGTCGATCGCGCCACCCCGAGCCGTTCGGCGACCCGGCTGACCGTCAACCCGCCCTCCAGCTGCAGCATCACCGCGGCCCGCAGTGCGTGGTCCGCGCTGGTCACGACGTATGCCGGTGGCGTCTTCGGTTCCGTGTTGCCCATCTGCCTGTTCTGCTCTCCAGAATTACCTGTTCTGCTGGCTCGACAAGGGTCACTGTAGGCGATATGAGCAGCACTGACACCCCCGTCCGCCTGCGGGCGGTCGCGGCGCCGGACCAGCCGGACGTCACCCCCGCCCTCGAGGAGCTGTACCGCGGCTTCGAACAGGAGCTGCTGGTTCCGCTGTGGACCGAGATCGGTGATCTGATGCCGGCGCATCCGCGGTCGCGGGCGGTGCCGCATCGGTGGCGGTGGGAGAATCTGCTGCGGCTGGCGGCGCAGGCGGGCGATATCGTGCCGGTCGGCCGCGGGGGTGAGCGGCGGGCGATCGCGCTGGCGAATCCGGCGCTCGGTGGGCGGCCGTTCGCGACGCCGACATTGTGGGCGGCGATCCAGTATCTGATGCCGGGAGAGGATGCCCCGGAGCACCGGCATACCCAGCATGCCTTCCGCTTCGTGGTCGAGGGGTCCGGGGTGTGGACCGTGGTGGGTGGCACCGGGGAGACGGCCACCGGCGACGCGGTGCCGATGCGACGGGGAGATTTCCTGCCGCAGGCCGGGTGGAACTGGCATGCGCACCACAATGCGACCGCGGAGCCGATGGCCTGGATCGACGGGCTGGACATCCCGTTCCAATACGTCGTGGAATCGCAGTTCTTCGAGTTCGGGCGCGCGGGGATCAGCGCCGCGGAGCGGGTCACGCCGGAGCGGTCACGATCGGAGCGGCTGTGGGGGCATCCGGGGCTGCGGCCGCTGTCGGTGGGGGCGGTGGCACCGGGGTCGCCGCTGCTGGCCTACAAGTGGGAGCACACGGATGCCGCGTTGAACGATCAGCTGCTGTTGGAGAAGGAGGGATCCGGCGGGACCGTCGAACCCGGGCACGCGGCGGTGCGGTTCTCGAATCCGCACGACGGCACCGATGTGCTGCCGACCATGCGGGCGGAATTCCACCGGGTCACCCGAGGTTCGGAAACCGCGCCGGTCCGGGAGACCGGGTCGTCGGTGTATCAGGTGTTCGACGGGTCCGGCACGGTGACCGTGGGAGACAAGAGCTGGTCGGTCACCCGCGGTGACCTGTTCGTCGTCCCTTCGTGGGAAGCCTTCTCCGCCAGGTCGGAAGCCGGTGGCACCGACTCCGATTCCGGCGCTCTGGACCTTTTCCGTTTCTCGGACGCGCCCGTTTTCGCGGCGCTCCGGCTCGACCGTCAGGAGATCACCCGATGAAACTCGCCACCCTGCGCGTCGACGGCGGCACCCGCGCGGTGCGCCTCGACGGTGACACGCTCGTCGACCTCGGCTACGACGATCTCGGCGTACTGTTCGCCCGGGACGACTGGGCCGCGATCGCGGCCGAGGCCTCCGGGCGGGCCTGGCCGGTGACCGGCGCAAATTTCGCCGCGGTGGTGCCGAACCCGTCGAAGGTGATTTGCGTCGGGCACAACTACACCAATCACATCAAGGAGATGGGGCGCGAACTCCCCAGCTACCCGACACTGTTCCCGAAATTCGCCGACAGCCTCATCGGGCCGGACGATCCGATCGTGAAACCGGCCGAGACCGACGCGCTGGACTGGGAGGTCGAGCTGGTGGTGGTCGTGGGCAAGCCGGTGCGGCGGGCCAGCGAGACCGAGGCCGCGGACGCCATCGCGGGGTTCACCGTCATGAACGATGTGTCGGTGCGGGACTGGCAGTTCCGCACGATCGAATGGACGCAGGGCAAGATCTGGGATTCCTCCACCCCGGTCGGGCCCTATGTGGTCACCCCGGACGAGGTCGGCGGGGTACGGCCGGCGCTCGAGGTGGAGACGCTGGTCGACGGGCAGGTCATGCAGCACGATGACACCGGGACGCTGCTGTTCGACCCGGTGCGCCTGGTGCAGTACGTGTCGACGGTGATCCGGCTGAACCCGGGCGACCTGATCGCCACCGGCACCCCGGCCGGGGTCGGTCACGCCCGGGACCCGAAGGTCTATCTGGTCGGCGGGGAAACCGTGGTGACCCGGATCGCCGGGGTGGGGGCGTGCACGAACAAGGTCGTGCAGGCCTCGTGACCGGGCGGACGCACGCCGACTCGCTGAAGTGGGCCGAGCACGGGACGGGACTGTTCGTCACGCACGCCGCGCTGCTCGACGACGAGACGCTGTCGGCACCGAGCAGCCTGCCCGGGTGGACGCGTAAGCATCTGGTGGCGCATATCGCGGCCAATGCCGACGCGCTCGGGAATCTGGTGCACTGGGCACGCAGCGGCGAACGCACGCCGATGTATTCCTCGGCCGACCAGCGCACTGCCGATATCGAGTCGGGTGCGGAACTGACCGCGGACGAGCTGACGGTCTGGTTGAACCAGGCGGTGCGCACATTGTCCGTCGCGATGGAGGCGCTGACCTGGGACGACTGGCGCACCGAGGTCGTCACCGCGCAGGGGCGGACCGTCCCGGCCACGGAGATCCCGTGGCTGCGGGCGCGCGAGGTGTGTGTCCATGCCGTCGATCTCGGCACGGGCACCACCTTCGCCGACCTCCCCGACGAATTCCTGTCCGCACTCGTCACCGATATCCGAGGCAAACGCGGACTCGACGAAATCCCCGACGGCCCGCTACCCGAGGTCGCCGCCTACCTCGCCGGTCGTCCCCATTCCCTCGCCGGCGTCCCCGACCTCGGCCCCTGGTTGTAAAGGAGGCTCATCGTGAGCACCCCTGACGTCGTCATCGTCGGCGGCGGCATCGGCGGGCTGAGTACCGCTTTCGCACTGTCCCGGCTCGGCCTACAGGTGCGGGTCCTGGAGCAGGCGAAACAGTTCGGGGAGGTCGGAGCGGGTATTCAACTCGCGCCCAACTGCACCCGCATTCTCGAGGACTACGGTCTGCTGGACGAGGTAAAAGCCCGCGGGGTCGTGCCCGACCGGATGGTGATGCGGGACGCGGTCGACGGAAGCGAACTGACCTCGCTCGACCTGCGCGATCTGGAGCGCGAGTACGGCTTCCCGTATCTGGTCATCCACCGCAGTGATCTGCACGCGCTGTTCCTGGAGGCGTGCCGGGAGGCAGGTGTCGAACTGCGCACCGAACAGCGCGTCGTCTCCTACACGCAGGACGATGGAAAAGCCGGTGCGACCACGCAGTCCGGTGCGGTCCACGAGGCGAATATCGTGATCGCGGCCGACGGGTTGCATTCCGTCGCGCGCACACTGTTCACCGACGACCGTCCGGTGTCCTCGGCCTATGTCGCCTACCGAGGTACCGTGCCGATCGCGGAGGTGGACCGGCCGGTGGACCTCTCCGAAGTGGTCGTCTATGTCGGGCCGCGGTGCCATTTCGTCCACTACGGGCTGCGGGGCGGCGATCTGCTCAACCAGGTGGCGGTATTCGAATCCCCGAAGGCCGTGGCCGGGCTCGACGACTGGGGCACTCCCGACGAGCTCGACACCGCCTTCGCCGCGACCTGCGATTTCGTCCAGGATCGGTTACCGCATATGTGGCGGGACAAATGGTGGCGGATGTACGACCGCGACCCGATCGACACCTGGGTCGACGGACGGATCGCGCTCCTCGGCGACGCCGCCCACCCGCCGCTGCAATACATGGCGCAGGGCGCGATCATGGCGATCGAGGACGGGTGGGTGCTCGCCGAGCACGTGCGGCGCCTCCGGGACGACGACGGCGTGGTCGACTGGGCAGGGGCCCTCGCGGCGTACGAGGCGGTCCGGCCCGAACACTGCCGGCGGGTGGTGCTGACGGCCCGGGCGTGGGGTGAACTCTGGCATCTCGACGGGATCCGGCGCGCGCAGCGCAATGTGCTGCTGCGAGAGCGTGGGGTCGGCGACTACGCGTTCACCGACTGGGTCTACGGTCCGACGGCCCTGTTCCCCGCGGACGAGCCCCCGATGTTCGAGCCGATACCGCTCGCCTCCGCCGACCGGGTGGGCGCGGGGCCCCCGTAGTCGCCCGGCGCCGGGAGCGGCGACCCGTCCGGCCCGCGAACCGGCGGCGGGCGTCCCCCACTACCGCGTGCCCGGCTCGTACGACTGTGGCGGCCCGCTGCCTTGCCGCCGCCATCGGCCCGCCAGTAAAATGTTATTCCTGTCACATCCAACGCTGAGCTGTGCCGATATCGGCAGCGTAGGCGCCCGAAGGAGAAATCCGACCCATCCGGAACGGGGATTCGCAGTACCGAGGAGAACAATTATGTCCGGTTTGGTCCGCAAGAACTTCGATTCACCCGAGGAAACCCGTCCTTTCGAGGCAGGCAAGGGCAAGATCGACCTGGTCAACCTCGACGCCGGCCCGGTGGGCCGGGCGGTCTTCGAACCCGGCTGGCGCTGGTCGGAACATGTCCGGCCGATCGCCGGGACCGACAGTTGCCAGGCACCCCATACGGGCTACTGCGTCTCGGGGCACCTGGCTGTGGTCATGGACGACGGTGAGAAACAGGAATTCGGCCCTGGCGATTTCATGATCGTCCCACCCGGACACGATGCCTGGACCGTCGGCGACGAACCCTGCGTCATGATCGACTGGCAGGGGGTCACCGACTACGCCAAGCGGTGAGGTTCGCGGACTCCCGCCGGATATCAGTTGACCTGACGGCCGCGACCGCTCCAGTACGGTGCGCGCAGTTTGAACTTCTGCAGTTTGCCGGTGGCGGTCCGGGCCAGCTCGCTGCGGAACTCGACCGAGGTCGGTGCCTTGTAGCCGGCCAGCCGCTGTTTGCACCAGGCGATCAGTTCGGCTTCGGTCGCGTTGCTCGCTTCGGCGTCCGGGGTCAGCACGACCAGCGCCTTGATCGTCTCCCCCCACTTCTCGCTCGGCACCGCGATCACCGCCACCTCGGCCACGGCGGGGTGGGAGAACAGGCAGTCCTCGACTTCGATCGAGGACACGTTCTCGCCGCCGGTGATGATCACGTCCTTCTTGCGGTCGGCGATGGTCAGGTAGCCGTCGTCGCCGAGAGCGCCGCCGTCACCGGTGTGGAACCATCCGCCGGCCAGCGCCGCCGCGCTCTCCTCGGGGCGGTCCCAGTAACCCTCCATCACCACATTGGACCGGGCCAAAACCTCTCCCGAGCCTTCCTCGGGCTCCTCGGCCCGCAGCCGGACGCCCAGGGCCGGGGCACCGGCGCGGGTCAGCTTCGCGGCCCTGGTCTCGGGGTCGAGGTCGTCCCATTCCGCCCGCGCGCGGTTGACGGTCAGCAGCGGTGAAGTTTCGGTCAGGCCGTAGATCTGGATGAACTCCCAGCCGAGTTCCTCCTCGACGCGGGCGACGGTTTTCGTCGGCGGCGGTGCCCCGGCCATGATGATCCGCACCCGGTCGCGTCCAGGGATCTCGCCCTCCCAGGTCTGCGCGGCCTCGAGCACCGCGGCGGCGACCGCGGGCGCCGCGCACAGCACCGTGACACCGTGGTCGCGCACCCGGCGCAGGATCTCGGCGCCGTCGATCTTGCGCAGGACGATGTGCCGGGCGCCGACGCCGGTCATCGCGAACGGCATGCCCCAGCCGTTCGCGTGGAACATCGGCAGGGTGTGCAGATATACGTCGCGGTCGCTGATCGTGGCGTGCAGGCCGAAGGTGACGGCATTGACCCAGATACTGCGATGGGTGATCTGCACGCCCTTGGGGCGGGCGGTGGTCCCGGAGGTGTAGTTGATGGTGGCGGTGGCGGATTCGTCGGGTTCCCACGGCCGCGGTATCGCCCCGGGGGCGGCGTAGAGGTCGGTATCGGCGCCCAATACGAACTTGTGCTCACAGTCGACCTCGCCGAGCGAGTCCGCGAGTTCCGGGTCCACGTACAGGGCGCGGGCCCCGGAATCCTCGACGATGTAGCGCACCTCGTCCGGGCGCAGGCGGAAGTTGATCGGGACCAGCACCCGGCCCCATCCGCTCACCCCGAAGAACGAGGTCAGCAGCCGGCTCGAATTGTGGCTGACCACCGCGACCCGGTCCCCGGCTCCGATACCCATTTCATCGAGTCGGGCGGCCTGCCTGCGGGCGAGGTCGGCAACCTGGGAATAGGTCGGTGAGCCCTGGCCGGGCGCGGGCTGGGCGGGTTCGTCGACGATACCGATCCGGTCGCCGTACACGGTTTCGGCGCGGTCGAGGAAATCGGAGACACTGAACGGGACGAACATGGCCCTCCTACGGATCTCGCATGCGCCGGGAGTCGATTCTGCGGATCTTCCGGCGGTCCGACGA
The DNA here is from genome assembly GCF_040654015.1 of Nocardia sp. NPDC050799. Taxonomy (NCBI): domain Bacteria; kingdom Bacillati; phylum Actinomycetota; class Actinomycetes; order Mycobacteriales; family Nocardiaceae; genus Nocardia; species Nocardia sp. NPDC050799. Next base: position 362,006 of record NZ_JBFAHF010000001.1, on the reverse strand, counting down.
TTGTCTCGCTGAACCGGCCGCGGCGGGCCGGAATTCTTACGGTGGTCGATCCGCACGGCGGCACTGCGCCGGTTTCCTTACCCGCAAGACCTGTCCGGGAGGTCCGGCGCTGTCGACCACCGTGGTCGGGGCACTCGCGACCGGGAAGTGCCGACCGGCGAATTCGGCGGGTGGAACTCAGTGGTCTCGTTGAGCGAGTGCGTGGCGCGCCTCCTCGTGGAGCACGTCGAGCAGGTCCTGCTCCAGCGCGACGAACTCCGGTGTGGTGATCATCGACAACTCGCGTGGCCGTGGCAGATCGACGCGCACCTCGCGGCGTACGGTGGCCGGGCGCGCGGACAGCACGATCACGCGATCGGACAGGTACACCGCTTCCCGGATGTCGTGGGTGATCATCAGCACCATCCATCGGTAGCGCTGCCAGACATCCTGGAGCCACGACTGCATCTCGGTGCGGGTCAGCGAGTCCAGTGCGCCGAACGGCTCGTCCAGCAGCAGCAGTTCGCGTTCCTGGACCACGGTCCGCAGCAATGCCGCCCGCTGCCGCATACCGCCGGAGAGCTGGGACGGCCGGGCGTCCTCGAATCCGGACAATCCGAAGACCGGGAACAGTTCGCGGGCCCGGCGCCGGGCCTCCGGTTTCGGGACGCCGTGCACCTGGAGACCCAGGACGGTGTTGTCCAGGACCGTGCGCCACGGGAACAGCAGATCCTTCTGCGGCATATAGGCGCAGTGCGGTGCCGTTGGTTCCCCGTCACTCGTGCCGAAACGGATACTGCCCGTGTCGGGAGTCTCCAGGCCGGCCAGCATATTGAAGACGGTGCTCTTACCGCAGCCGCTCGGGCCGATGACGGAGACGAACTCACCCGGTTGCGCGGTGAAGGAGACACCGCCGAGGACCTTCCGGTCGGGACGGCGCCGGCCGGGCTGCGGAAACGATTTGATGAGGCCGTCGACGACGATCCGGTGTCCGCGCGCGTCACTCACGTCGGCTCCTGTTCTCCGCGCGGGACCACGGTGCGACGAGCCGTTCGATCGCGAAGGTGAGCAGGTACAACGCGATACTGAGCAGCGCGGTCACCAGTACCGCCGCCAGCACCAGGTCGGTGCGGAAGGAGTTCTTCTGCAGGCTCATATAGATGCCGAGGCCTTCGCTGGCGCCGACATATTCGGCGAAGACCGCGCCGACGACCGCATAGGTGATCCCGATCCGCAATGCGGTGAAGAATCGCGGCACCGCCGACGGCAGCCGCACATAACGGAACACTTGGACACGGGACGCCCCCATACTGCGCAGCAACGCGCCCGCCTCTCGGTCGGCCGCGGCGAATCCCTCGATCAGCCCGATCGCCATGGGGAAGAAGGTGACGAGTGCGACGACGAGCACCTTCGGGAGCAGCCCGAAACCGAACCAGATGATCATCAACGGTGCTATCGCGATGATCGGCAGCGTCTGAGAGGCGACGAACAACGGCACGAACGCGCGCCGCAGCCAGGGCGAGAAGTCGACCACCACGGCCAGCAGCCAGGCCAGGCACAGCGATACCGCGAAGCCGGCCAGTGTCACCTGGAGGGTGGCGGCGGCATGGACCCCGATCTCGTCGCGGTGCGCCCACCCCTGCGCCACGACCCGCACCGGGGACGGCAACAGTTGCGGGCGGATACCGCTGACCTCGACATAGACCTGCCACAGCACGACGAGTAGCGCCACCGTCACGACGGACGGGAGTGCCCAGCGTATCCCGGTCGATCGGCCCGGTGTGGTCCGGGCGACCGGATTCGTCCCGGGCGCGACCTCTGGCTCGGAGTCGTCAGGGGGCGGTGAGGTAATCATTGGTGAAGTAGGTCGACCAGTCCGGTTCCTCGGTCAGCGGGGCGCCGTCGGGACCGGTCAGCAGACCCTTCTCGTACAGGAAACCGGAATTCGCGGCCCACTGCTCGCGGGTCTGGACGCCCACCCGGCCGCCGGGGCCCTTCATGAATTGCTCGGCCAGCATCCGCTGACTCTCGAAAACCAGGCCCTCGTCGTTGAATGCGCCGGGGTTGGCGGCGAGAAGGTCCGCAGCGCCGGCATCGGGGTCGTCCGCGGCGAACTGGTAACCGCGCTGCAGGGCCTGCACGAACTTTCGCGCGCGGTCGGGGTTCGCGGCCAGCCAGTCCTGGTTGGCGTCGACCACGATGGCGTACGCGTCCGGGAAACCGAAGTCGGTGTAGCGGAAGTACCGCATCGGGGTGCCGTGGTGCTCGGCTTCGATACCCTCCCAGCCGAGGTAGGAGACGGTGAAGTCGGCTCGGCCCGAGTAGACGGCCTCGTAGGCCGAGGTGCCCAGGGTGACGGTCGTGAAATCGCCGCGGCCGCCGTCGTTACGGATCACCTGCTGGAGCGCTTCCACTTCACCGGGGTCCCCGAAACCGGCGTAGGTCTTGCCATCGAGATCCTTCGGACGGGTGATATCGGTGCGGTCGGCCTTCACCCCGATCCCGGTCGCCCAGTGTTGCAGCGGTGCGAGCACGGACAGCGTATGCGCCCCCGACGCCCGCGCGAAGGTCGACGAATTATGGGTGCTGATACCGAACTCGGCATTACCGGCGTCGATGACCGTATCGACCGCGGTGTTGTTGTACGGCAGGATCTGCACATCCAGGCCGGCGTCGGCGAAGTAGCCGCGCTGCTGCGCGACGAACAACCCCGTGTGGTTGGTGTTCGGCGTCCAGTCCAGGGCGAAACGGATGGTCTCGCCGTCGCCGGGCCCCGCGGTGCAGGCGGTGAGCGCGGACAGTGCCGCCACGATCGCGACCGTCGCCGCGAGGGCGCGGCGCAGGCGGCCGCTCATGCGGCGGGCCAGGGCTGCGGATGCAGGGCGGTGTCCCAGAACATCAGCTCGTACCGGGTGGCCACGGTGAACGCTGTCGCCATCGCCGCACGATCCCGCTCGCTCGCCGCCTCGGCCGCCGCATCGACGAACGACCGGGCCGCGGCCGCGGACTCCTGGAACTCCGCGGCGCCGTAGGTGGACACCCACTGGGCGTACGGGTGACCGGGGTCGGCCGCGAGAACTTCCGCCGCACTCGCGGCCAGGTCACGGCCGACCTCGGCGTAGATCCAGAAGCACGGCAGCGCGGCCGCCGCGCCCACGGCGTAGGACTCGGTCGCGGCGGTGGCGATGAGGTAGGAAACGTATCCCAGGCAGGCCGTGGACGGTTCCGGCTCGCCTTCCCGCGCGGGGAGCCGGCTGTCACCGAGCAGGTCGCGGTGCAGTTCCGCCTCGACGGCGACCGCCGTGGCGGCCGAACCCGCCCAGAACTGCGCGGCCTGCGCGTCGGGTGACTTGGCCGAGAGCAGGGCCAGCACCTTCGAATAACCGGCGAGATACAGCGAATCCTGCTCCACGTAGGTGCGGAACACCTCGAGCGGGAGGGTGCCGTCGCCGAGCCGGCGCAGGAATTCGAGCTCATCGATGGCGCCGCGGAGATCTTTCGTCCGATCCCAGAGGTGTTCGGTGAATCTGCCGGATTCGGTGGTGTGCGCGCGTGAAGCCAAGACATTCCTTCGTCAGCATTACCTGGACAGGTTCTCGGGTATGTTCTCAGCCCCGCAATCGCGGAGCACCCCGTGTCAGAACGATTTCGACCATAACAGTTGATCGGCGCACGGTGGGCGGGAGGTCGTACCGGGCTTGATCCACCGGAGAGGCCGCTCGGCCGGCGGAGTGGCGCGGACGTGCACGAACCGTCCGGGCCGTGACCCATGTGAGCCAGCGACCGTGACATTACCGCGACCATTTCGTAATCTAACAGTGATCTTGTCGTCGAGCGTTACGAGTAGTCATCATTATGCCTGGTCAACACCGCAAACCGGCCCGAGCCCGAAGGATCGCTCCGCTGGCCGGAAGCGCGATAGCGGCGACGGCGGTGATCGCACTGTCCGTAACGGCACGTCCCGGCCCGGAGGCACAACCCGCCGCGGCCGCGGTCGACGCGGCCGCGGTGCCCACCGCCGGCCTCGACAAAACTACGGAGACGACGCACGCGCCGGACGCGCCGATACCGGTGGCCGGCCTCGGCCGGGCTCCGGCGACGACGCCGGCCCCGCCCGGTATGCCGGCACCGGCGGCCACGATCGCGCGACTTCCGGAGCCCGCCCGGTACGCGAAACGGCATGCGCCTCCCCCGCCACCCGTCATCGCGTGCTCGACCGAACTCGCCGGTGCGCGTCCGCAGGTGGCGCAGGTGGGCAACCTCATCGACCAGACGTTCGGCGTCGGCGATATCGGGGGCGCCAACGGCCGCTACGACGGCGATCACGGCGCGGGTCTGGCGCTCGACTTCATGACCTACGATCCGGCCCGCGGCGACGCGATCGCCGACTTCGTGCTGGCCAACAAAGAGCGCTTCGGTGTGACCTATGTGATCTGGCAGCAGCGGTACAACGATGGCAGCGGCTGGTCGTACATGGAGGATCGCGGCGACCCCACCGCCAATCACTACGACCACGTACACGTCTCGTTCGACTCGACGGCCGATATCCACGTGACCTGCTGACGCACTTCCGCGCTTCGGGTTAGTGGCGGGCGGGCTGGGTATCGCGCCACCGCACACACCCGACCGTCGAGGCGAAACAAGGAGGACGACGATGGTCGCAACCGACGCGGATCGAGTCCGGGCGGCACTGTCCGCCGCTGATTTTCCGGCCGAGAAGCCAGAGCTGGTGCACTGCGCGACCCGGGCGCACGCCGACAACGACACGGTGCGCGCCCTGAAGGCGATCCCCCCGGAGACCTACGGCAATCTGCAGGAAGTTCTGCAGTCGGTGAACCTCGAGCCGCGGCGGTCGCCGGCGGACCGGGCCGCCCAACGGCGCACCCACCACCATCCGGGCCTGGCGGAGCAGGAGATAGAGGTTCCACCCAACCCGATCACCGAGGAACTCGGATACAACCGCGACAGCTGACCGGATCCCGGCGTCGCACGGTGGCATGATCCGCAGGAACCTGGGTAGCCGCCGCAGATGACCACTATTCATCCCCTCGCGCTCGTGACCGGCGCCTCGAGCGGTATCGGTCTGGAACTCGCCACCGCGTTCGCCGAACGCGGCTATGACGTGGTCATGGCCGCGGAGGATGCGGACATCGAAACCGCGGCCGACACCGTCCGCCGCCCCGGGATCGAGGTACGGGCGGTCCAGGCCGATCTGCGCACACCGGAAGGCGTGGAACAGGTGTACTCCGCGGCGACCCAGGACGAACGGCCGCTCGACGCGGTCGCGCTCAACGCCGGAGTCGGTCGCGGCGGCAACTTCGCCGAGACCGACCTCGACGACGAACTCGATCTCATCGCGCTCAACGTGCGCTCGACTGTGCACTTGGCCAAGCTCACGCTGGGCGATATGGTGCGGCGCGACACCGGTGGGCTGTTGTTCACCTCCTCGGTCGCGGCGATGATGCCCGGCGCCGGGCAGGCGGTGTACCACGCGTCGAAATCGTTCGTCCAGTCCTTCGCGGAGGCGCTGCGCGAGGAAGTGCGCGATACCGGGGTGACCGTGACCGCGCTGATGCCGGGACCGACCGATACGGACTTCTTCCGCCGCGCCGGTCTCCTCGAGACACCGATGGGTCGCGGCCCCAAAGAGGATCCGGCGCGGGTGGCGCGACAAGGGGTGGACGCGCTGCTCCAGGACAAGCAGAAGGTCGTCGGTGGATCGCTGGGGACCCGTGCGATGGCCACGGTCGCGCATGTACTGCCCGATTCGGTCAAGGTCACCGCGAGCCGGGTGATGAATGCCGCGCTCCCTCACCGCTCCTGACCCGCTCCTCGGATCGCAGGAGAGCGGCCCACGACAAGGTGCTCGATTATGGCCGGTATCGGCCCCTCTGTTCCCGGGCGATGAGATGGCGGGGTAGCCGGGCGGACCCGGTGTCCTGCCGCTGAGTAAACGCAACAGGGGTGAGTACGGCCCGCATGGAATGTTCAGCGACCGGATACGCCCTGATCCACCGCGACCGACGCACCGAGCCCGACGATCAGCGCCCCGCCCGCGCCCCCGACCGCCTCCAGCCGCTTCGGCGACCGCGCGAACCAGTTGCGCGCCGCGGAGGCGAGCAAAGCCCAGGCGCTGTCACATATCAGCGCGATCACCAGGAAGATCGAGCCCAGCACCAGCAGCTGGAGTGGCAGCGAGCCCGAAGCATGATCGGCGAAATGGGGTAGCACCGCGGCGAAGAATACGATCGCCTTCGGGTTGGTGACGCCGACGACCACGCTCTGCCGGAACACCCGGCGCCCACTCGCCGGTGCCACGGGCGCACCCAGTACCTCGCGCAGCGCTTTCCGTTCCCGGATGGCCTGGACCCCGAGATGGATCAGGTACAGCGCACCCGCAACCTTGACGATCGCCATGGCAGTGGCCGAGGCCGCCAGCACCGCGCCCAATCCCACCGCGACGAACAGCAGGGCGATCTGGACACCCAGCGAGTGGCCCAGGACCGAGATCAACGCCGCGCGGCGCCCGAGGGTGAGCGCGCGCCCGATGGTGAAGAGCACGCCGGGCCCGGGAACCACGACGATGAGGGTGGCGGCGGCCACGAAGGCCAGCAGATTGGCGGCGGGGACCATCAGCGAATTCTATGCCCGGGCGGCGGGTTCGGTGCCCCGGAATCGGCGGACCGGCGCGATGACCGGCAGACCCGTTCCGGTCACCTGCCGGAGGGATTCTCCGGAAGTAGCGGCCCGAGGGGGCCGAGGTCGATATTGAGATCTTCGGGGGTGAGACCGAAATGCTCACGCAGCTCGTCCATTCGCTGCTCGAGGAGCATCAGGGTGGTGCCGATGCGCTCGACCTGATCCTCGCTCAGATCGCCGGCGTCGACCCGTCGCAGGGCCTGCCGTTCCATCAACTGACGCAGCAGTTCCACCAGGGTGAGGACGAGCGTGACCAGGCCGCGTTCCACCGATTCGGGATCGGTGTCGATACGCGGTGAGATACCGTCGAATTCGGTCATCCGGGTGGCTCCTGCGTGGGCCCGTACAGCGTGCTGACCGAAGAGATCAGCGCCCGCAACGAGATCTGCACCAGATCGACATCGGCGATGGCGAGCTTGATATCGCCGGTGACGACGACACCACCCGCCAGCACTCGGTCCAGCAGGTCGACCAGTGCGATGCGGCGCTCGCTGTCGACGCTGTTCACCGCGGCTCGCGTTCCACACCGGCGAACGAATACGGAGGCCACGGGCCGGTGAGTTCGAGCCGGATGCCGGGGAATTCGGCAGCGAGCGCGTCGACGGCCGCGGCGAAATCCTCGGCGCGCTCGTCGTCGACCAGGTAGGTCCCGTTGAGCACCATCCAATCACTGCGACCACTCAGCGCGGGATCGGTGGTCGGCTGCCGGCGACCGGCCGCGGCGCGGCGGCTCAACCGGGTATGGACGGCCTCCGCACGCTGGGCCGCATCGTGTTCCACGGTTTCCTGGGCGGACAGCTGAGCACGGCGACGGGCCAGATAGGCGGCGCCCGCGCCTTTCGCGGTGTCTTCGGCGCGGGCCTCGGCCACGGCCGCGGTCAGTGCGGCGCGATCTCCGTAGACCTTCACGCCCCATTCGGTGCGACCGCTGACCAGGACCAGCGCCGCCTCCAGATCCGCCTGCCGGTCCCGGAGCAGTTCCCGCACCCGCTCGTCGTCGAGAAAAACGGTCGCCAGCCGCAACGGCGCCGACGGGGCCCGGCGCACCGCCGCGGATACCACCACATCGTGTGCCCGGGCGGTGACGGCCAGCCAATCCAGATCCTCCAGGTTCCGGCTCAGCGGCTGCGCCCCGAACACGTCGAGCGGTACCGAACCCACGAGCGCGGCGAGCGGCTCGGAGATCACGACCCGGACCGGCTCACCGGCCACTCCGGTGAGCCCGTCGAAACCCGCGGCAGCGTCCGCGGCCGCCATCACCGCATACAGCCAGACACCGGTCCCGCCGGTCACGGCGGATCGCTCTCCTGCACGTCACGCCGCCCTTCGACGGCTTCGCGCCGGTTTCGTCCGGCCTCGAGCTCGGCGATCCGGTCGCGCAATTCGCGATTCTCCAGTTCGAGGTCACGATCCTGCCGCTCGAGCGTCCGGGCCTTGCTGTTGAGCCACGGGTCGGTCTCCCACCAGTCGATACCCACGGCCTTCGCGGTCTCCAAGGACGCGACCACCAGCCGCAGTTTGATGGTGAGCAATTCGATATCGAGCAGGTTCACCTGGATATCGCCCGCGATGACCAGCCCTTTGTCCAGGACCCGTTCGAGGATATCGGCGAGGTTGGTCGATTGATGCCCGCCGCCGTAAGGCTGCGGCTCGTAGGACCCGGCCCCACCTCCGACCACCGTCATCGCCGGCCTCTTCCGCCGATCTCGGTGCTACCGCGTGCATAGCGTGCGGTTCGACGGTAGGCCAGCAGATTCCCGTCGAAGTCGATCTCCACTTCGTAGAGCGCGAGCATATCCGCCGACGAGGGGATGCGGTGGTCCTCGAGCACTTCGATCTCCACCAGCCGGCCGTCTTCGAGCGGCTCCATGCAGGTCACCCCCTCCACCGATTTCGACGTCAACTGCCGCAGGTGCTCGATCGCCGCCGTCGCGGCCTCCATGGCGGTGAGAGGTTGCGGCCGGTCCGGATCCGGATCGACATCCGCGGCATCCTCGGTGGTCGACCTGCGGCTCATGGTGACTCATTTCTGTTGCCGGGCGGCGGGATGCCGCCGGACGGACGCCTGATCCGGGAGAGAACCTCCCGCAACGCCCGGTCCCGCTCGTCCTCGGAGATATCGCCGGCCGCGGCGGCCGCCTCGATCTCCTCGATATCGCGCCGGACGGCGGCCGGACTGCGCCACTGCTTATCGACCTGCTCCTCGATCACTTCACCAAGCCAGATCACCCCCCGGACAGGAGCCAGCGGCAATAGGACGATCGACGACAGCAGCCCCATCTCCTCACCCCGCGGGTTCGCCGACAGTGACGAAATCGTAGGGCGCCATCGGGCCGAGCAGGTCCAGCCGGACCCGTCCGTCCCATGCCTCACCGAGTTCGGTCAGCGCACTGACCAGATCGTCCTCCCGGGACAGGTCCAGCAACACGGCGAGGTGGACCGCCTCCTCTTCGTGCGTTGGCTGACGCTCCCGCACGGTCGGATCGAAATCGCTCAGGGCGGCCGCCACCCGACGGGTGTCCGCGGCGCGTTTGGCCTCGATCTCCCGGTTCACGATTTCGCCCAGTCTGATTCGCTCGTTCCGGGTGGCCTCTTCGGGTTTGTCGCGGATCTCCGCGCGCAATCGTGCCGCGTCGGGATTCTCGTCCAAGATCTCTTGGAACACAGTGTTCTCGGTGTAGCGTCCCCGGATCACGTACTGGGCGCGGCCCTCCAGATCGTCGAGCGCGCTGCGGAACTGGTCGTGATTGGGGGCGAGTAGCTCCTTCTCCACCGCTTCGGTATCGGTCACGACACCGCCGAACTGCAGCGGCAGCACCGGGGCGACAGCCGCCGTCCCGTCCAGCAGGCGCGCGTGCGCGGTGAGATCGTCGGGCATGCCCAGCGGGCGGTCGAGCGAGACCTCGCTGACCAGGGCGGCGATATCGCCGTGTCGTACCACGGCGATATCGGCCGGTGGGTCACCGATACCCCGGGCGTGCGGCTCCGGCTCCACATCGCCGGTCACGATGCCGTACACGTACACCCCGGTGCGCTGGTCGCGGTCGCTCTCGGAGGTGGTACCAGCGGTGGACATCAACGCTCCCCTCGCTTGGAGGGCTGGCGCTTGTCCTCCACATCCCCGAGGAAGTCCTGCACCTTTTTCCCCGCCGCTTCGATGGCGCCTTTCGTCTTGTGCTCGGCCGCGCCCTCGGTGACATCACCCACCAGGTCGGTGAGTCCTTTGGGCTCGTTACTGGAAATCTCCAGACGGTTGACGGCCTCGGCGAAACGCAGATACGTGTCGACGCTGGCGACCACCACGCGGGCGTCGATGGTCACCAGTTCGATGCCGACCAGAGAGACCCGGACGAACGCGTCGACGACCAGTCCTTTGTCGAGGATGGTGTCGATGACCTCGGCCAGGCCGGACGAATTGGGACGGGCCACTGCGCCACTGCCGCCGCCACCCGCGGGTTCTATGGTCATGTCCTCGCTCCTCGCTGTGCGCGGGAACGGCGTGGTGCGGCGGCACGGCGGTCGGTACGCGCGCGACGCGACGGCCGGGCCTCGCGGTCCTCGTCTTCCGTGCTGTCCTCCGTCTCCTCGTCGTCGGGGCCGCCCTCCTCGTCTCCGCGCTCCTCGTCCTCGTCTTCCTCTTCCTCTTCCTCCTCGTCCTCGTCCTCGCTCTCGTCCTCGTCCTCGTCCTCGTCCTCGTCCTCGTCCTCGTCCGAGGGTTCCTCATCCGCGGCGCCTTCGTCCTCCGCGCCCTCACCTTCTCCCTCCGTGTCCTCGCCCTCGGCCTCCTCCTGCTCCCGACGTCGCGCGGTCTCGTCGTCCTCCACAACCTCGCCGTCACGGATCTCCCCGTGCCAGCCCACGATGTCGTCGGGACGTAACACCGCCTCGGTCATGACGTAGCGCTCGAAATGCTTGAGTTCCAGGCGGCATCGACGCCCGGCCGCGCGCCAGATATTGGCGGTCTTCTCGAACAAGCCCTGCGGGTGATATTCCAGAACCACCAGGACCCGGGTGAAATGCGGGCCCAGTTGATGGAAGGTGACCGCGCCGTCGATATAACCCTTGGCCCCTTTGGATCGCCAGATGATCCGCTCGAACGGCACCTGTTCGAGGATCGTGGACTCCCAGGTCCGCCGCGACCAGAACACGCGCCCGGTCCAGGAGAGTTTCTCATCGGCGACCTGTTCGACCTGTTCGACCTTCTTCGTGAATTTGGGGAATTCCGCGAACTGGGTCCACTGGTCGTAGACGAGCTCGACCTCGGCACCGATATCGATGTGCTCGACGATATTGGCCAGTTTGAGTTTCTTCCCCTTGCCGCCCTTGCCGCCCCCGCCGGTGAGCGCATCCTTGGCAGACGACACCGTGTCCTTGACCGACTGCCCGACTTTGCTCATTCCCGCGCTCATGGCCGCTCGCATCGGGGAGGCGCCCTCGGAGAGTTTCTCGACCCCCGTCAGCGCCGCGAGCAAATTGCCGCCCTGGCCTTCGGCGTATTCGTTCAACCGGCCGGCCGCACCCGACACCCCGCCGGACAGACCGGACACCGCACGCTGGGCGAGAGTTCCGGCGAGATTCTGCACCGACTGCCGGAGCAAATCGCCGGGACTTCCCTGTTCCGCGGTCTTCCGGGCCGTCGAACCGGCCGATTTCGCGGCCCCGGTCGCCCGGCCGGCGGTGCCGGTGGCCGCTTTTCCGACTCCCGAGGCTGTATCGCGCAATACTTTCGCCATCGCTGTCACCGCCTCGTGCGCCGCACGGGCGCCTCGTCGGTCTGGGCCGTGGAACGACGCCGGCGCGTCGTGGTCTTCCCGCTCTCTTCGGAGCCGGACGCCCGGGTCGACGTGCGGGTACCGGACCGGGAGGACTTGGCCGCGGGCGTCCGGCGGGCACGCGGCCGGAGCGCGGGTTCTTCGGCTTCTTCTTCGTCCGGAGACTCGTCGCGTTCTTCGTCCGGAGACTCGTCGCGCTCTTCCTCGGCCGCCTCGTCGGTCTCATCCGGCTCGGGCTCGGTGTCCTCCTCCGCTGCGGCGGCCCGCCGGCGGCCACCGCCGTCCTCGTCCTCGGTCGACGATGGTTGCAGCCGCTCGTTCAGCGCGTCGAGGCGGTTGCTCGCCGCGGTCACGGCCGCCGATCGCACCGCCCCCAGCAGCTCGCCCCGCACGGTGTCGGTGATCTTGGTCAGCTCCTTGGAGCCGCCCAGCGTCGATGTGCCGCGTTCGAGTAGCTCACCCGCGAGCCCAGTGGATCGTTTGGACATCGCCGCGCCCGCCAATCCCATCGCCCAGCGCATTTTGCGGGTACGACCCAGGAAATATCCGATTCCCACCCCTAAAGCAATTCTTGCTCCGCCTTTCATGCTCACTCCTCGCCGCCTCGGATACCGCTACACCTCACGATGGGAGCGGCCGAGACCAGAGACCCCAGAAACGGGACAGACCACGTTACGGTGGACGATCTCCAGCGTATTCCTGGTTACCCGCATGGTCGATAGGAGTACAGGGCAAGAAACGAACACGGCGGCGAACCGGCGAGACCCCGTAGCGACCCTTCGGCCGGCAATCGCTCGGGTGGTTGCGCGCGACCGGTTCCGATCCGCACCGGCGCGCCACAGCGGCAACTCGTATTCGCGTACAGTGCGGAGGCGGGTTCGCGCCCGCGGTGAGACTGCCGCCGAGAGCGACGCCGGGCGGCAGGCCGCCGGTGGGTCAGTTACGGATCAAGGTGATCGGCAGGCCGTCCTTGGGGAACGGCAGCGAGTGGTAGTCCATCGGCGGCACATAGCCGGGATCGACAGTCCAGTGGTACTCGCGCAGCAACCTGTGCATGATCGCCTTCACCTCCAGACCCCCGAAATACATTCCGATGCATTTGTGTACACCGCCGCCGAACGGTTCCCACGCGAAGCGGTGCGATTTGTCCTCGCGGCGTTCGGGGCCGAACCGGTCGGGGTCGAAGGACAGCGGATCGGTCCAGTAGTCCTCCATGAGATGGGTGAACTGGATACCCACGATGACATCGGTACCGGCGGGGATACGAACACCTTCGACCACGGTGTCCTTCACCGCGTACCGGACCAGCACCGGGACCGGGGCCCGCAGGCGCAGCGCCTCCCGCATCACCAGATCGATCGAGACCAGCTTGTCCAGCTCGGCCATCGAGGGTGCCGGCCCGAGCGCGAGCGCCTCGGTCCGGCAACGCTCCTGCCAGTCCGGATGCTGTCCGAGGTACTGCAGGATGGTGGAAGTGGTGATGGTGGAGGTGTCGTGGGCCGCCATCATCAGGAAGATCATATGGTTGACCACGTCGTCGTCGCCGAACCGCTCGCCGTCCTCGTTCTCGACGTGGCAGAGCACCGAGAAGATATCGTCGGTCGGCCGGGCGCGTTTGGCGGGCAGGTAGTGGCGGAGGAAGTCCTCGAGCACTTTGCGGCCGCGATAGGCCCGGCCCCACCGGGTGAACGGCGCGTTGATCCGGACGATCCCGGCGGCTGCCTGCACACAGGCGATGAACGCTTTGTTGATCCGGTCCATCTCGGCCTGCCCGGTGTCCTGCACACCGCCCATGAACAGATCCGCGGCGATATCGAGGGTGAGCTGCTTGAGTTTCCAGTACGACGGGAACTCGGTGCCTTCTTCCCAGGCCGCCACACCCTGTTCGATGGCCGGGTGCAGGCGCTGGGTGTAGGCCTCGAGGCGGGTTCTGGTGAATGCCTCCTGCATGATCCGCCGGTGCGCCAGGTGCTCCTCGAAATCGATGAGCATGAGACCGCGGTGAAAGAACGGACCGACGAGTTCGGACCAGGCCGGCTCATTGGCGAACGCCTTGTCCTTGTTCTGTAGTGCCGTGCCGCAGGCATCGGGCCCGAGCAGCATCACCGAGTTCTTACCGAGCGCACGGAACGGTGCGACCGGACCATAGCGCTCCCAGCGGCCGCGGCACAGCGCGACCGGGTCTTTGGCGTACTCCAGCACCTGCCCGAGCAGGGGTAATCCGCGGTCGTCGCGGTGCTGGACCGGGATCGGCCGCGTGGTCGCCGGCCCCGTCGTAGCGGCTTCCTCGCGTGGCTCCAGGGCCTCGGCCTTCATCTACTCACCTCATGCTGGTGTGGCGGTGGTCACGTCCAGCCTGATTCAGGAAGGGCATCCTGTCAACCTTGGTTCTCCGTTTCCTGTGGCATGCTGAGGATGTGGCCGTGCAATCGGGGGTCTACCGGGGCGTCAGCGCGGCCGATCGCGCCGCCGAACGCCGCGCCCGGCTGCTCGAAGCGGGTCTGACCGTCTGGGCGGACCCGGACACGCGGACCACGATGACCGCCGTCTGCGCCGCGGCGGGACTCAGCGAGCGCTACTTCTACGAAAGCTTCTCCGGGCTCGACGCCTTGCTCGAAGCGGTGATGGACGGGATCGCGGCGGAGATCGAGGAGATCAGCCGGCGGGCCGCCGAGCACGCCGGCACGGACCCGGCCGCACGCGCCCGGGCCTCGATCCGCGCATTCGTCCAACAGCTGCTCGACGATCCTCGCAAAGGCCGGGTCGCCATCGTGGAGTCGGTCGCAGTACCGGAATTGCGCCGGCGCCGCACCGAACTCCTACGCCACCTCGCCCATCAGTCGGCGCTGGAGGCGCGAGAATTCTTCGGCCCCCGCGACCGCAGCGAGAACGCCGACGAAACCGCCGGCCTGCTCTTCGTCGGCGGTATGGCCGAACTCGTCACCGCCTGGCTCGACGGCACCCTGCGAGCGTCCGCGGACGAGATCGTCGATGCGGCCGCACGCGCCCTGGTCGGCCTCTACCGCTGAGCCCGGTGCGCACGCCGATTCGCTCGGTGCCCCGTGCGGCGGGCCTCGTGTGAACGCTCGGGCAAGCGCGTTCCGGCGGTGCGGCGAACCGACGTCGACGACAGGCTCTCGGTGATTCGGTACGAGCGCGTCAGGCCACCGGTGTCCGCCGGCCGGTCACCCCCGCAGAGCGGCGGCGCACACCGAGGTACGGCAGGGCGAACTGGTAGAGCCCGGAGAAGAAGAGCAGCGCGAGCGGAATCAGCGGCAGGTAGGAGACCCACACGATGGGCTCCGGCAGCGACAACGCGACGATGGTCGCCAGCACGGTCAGTGTGAAGGTGAAGGCGGACCAGCGGTGCAGTTGCCGGACGCGGTACGCGGCCGGCCGGCCCGGCGATCCCGCGTCCACCCGCCGCGCGAAGTCCGCGGCCGCGCCATCGCGCCGGGCCGCGACGAGAGGTCGCACGAACAGATAGACGCCGGACAGGAACAGGAAGACCAGTGGCGGAAGCGGTAGATAGGACACCCACTCCGGACCCTGCAAGGCCAGGACGACCACGGTGATCACCAGGGTCGCCGTGAAGATCGGCACCAGCGCGCGGTGCGTCCGCCGGATCGGCCTGTTCCAATTCATTGCGTCCTCCTCGGAAGAGATTCGCGGTCCGGCGCTCGGCCGTGCGAATGTCGATGCGGACGACGCTAATGGCGGCGCTGTGACCAGCGCTTCTCGATTCCTGATCACTTGTCCCTGCCCGGGCCGGTCAGCGGCGGTCGAGTACCACCCGGGAAAGCGTGTCGAGTGCGTAGCCGATGATGCCGATCACCACGATCACCGCCATCACCTGGTCGTAGGCGAGCTGGTCACGGGCGTTGAGGATCTGGTAGCCCAGCCCGGAACGGACACCGAGCATCTCGGCGGGCACCAGCACCACCCAGGCGATACCCAGTCCGATCCGGAGACCGGTCTGTACCTGGGCGCGGATCGCGGGCAGGATAACCGCAGTGAGCCGCTCCCGGCGCGACGCGCCGAAGGACCGCGCCACCAGCAGCAGCCCGGGGTCGATCGCCCGTACCCCCGCCGCCGTATTGAGCACGATCGGCCACACCGAGGCCGCGGCGACGAGGAAGATCACCGGCTGGTTCCCGATACCGAACAACGCCACCGCGATCGGCGCCCAGGACAGCGGGGAGATCATGCGCAGGAACTGCACGACCGGCGCGACCGCCTGTTCGGTGACCGCGTGCAACCCCAGCAGCAGTCCGAGCGGGATACCGACGGTGACCGCGATCAACAGGCCGACCAGCAGTCGCCACATACTCACCGCGATATCCGGGAGCAGCACACCGCGATCGAACAGTTGCCCGGCCGCACCGGGCACATGTTGCGGGCCGAACTCGCGCAGTAGCGATTCGGGGCCGGCCACCAGATCGGTGAGAATCCACCACAGCAGCAGGGCGGCGGCGACCGCGGCGAGGCGCGGCAACCAGATACCGGTCCGGGGCCGGGTCTCGACAGTGTTCACGATGGGTCGATCTCCTCGATGCGGGTGAGCCGGTCGGGCAGGCCGAAGGCGGCCGGGCCGCCCGCACGGTCGAGCGCGGCCCGGATGAATCGGTCGTCGACGAGCGTGTCGTGCGCCCGGTCCGGATCCAGGCCGGCGAGGAAACGGGTATCGCCGTCGACGACCGTCTCGTGCATGGCTGCCACCAGCGCGGTGGTGAAACTCGGAAAGGGAAAGGGCTGGAACCCGATGCGTTGCGGCTGCCAGGTGGGGTGACGGACCGGAAGCGTATCGGGATAGGTGAGCGCCTTGGTGATGGCGGGCAACGGCTGCGGAAGATAGGCGCCCGACAGCTGTTTCGCGGCGGCGGGCCGGTCGGCGCCGATACGCAACTGGGCCGCGACCACCGCGTCGGCCACCGCCTGGGCGGCCACGGGACGCCGGTCCAGCAGGTCCTGGTGCACGACGAGCGCGCAACAGGCGTGATCGCGCCACAGATCGCCGAGGAACCGGTGGATGCGGCCGACACCGCGCAGTTCGGCGACGGCATTGAAGGGATCGGCGACGGTGAAGGCGCTGATAGAGCCGTTGGCCAGCGCCGGGACCATATCCGAGGGACTCATCACGACCAGTTCCACCGTGTTCGCCGCACGGTCGGCGGCGCCGCGGATCACCGGACGTAACCCGTTCGCGCGCAACAACTGCTGGATCACGATGTTGTGGATGGACCACCAGAACGGTATCGCGACCTGGGTTCCGGCGAGCTGCCCGAGGTCGGTGATCCCGGGCGCGACGGTCAGCGCCGATCCGTTGGTGTGATTCCAGCCCAGGACGCGGGCCGGGGCGCCGAGGCCGAAGCGCAGCTGCACCGCCATCGGCATGAGCAGATGCACGATATCGACCTGCCGGGTGAGGAACGCTTCGGCCAGTGCCGCCCAGCTGCGGAACAGCACCGGTTCGGCGAGGTCCGCGGCCCCGCGCTCGGCGATGAGCAGCGGGGCGGCGTCGGTGATGGGCAGGTAGCCGATCCGCAGCCGCTCCCCGCCGCCCCCGCGCCGCTGCGCCGCCGCCCGGCCGAGGTCGGCCAGTCCGGCGAGACCGCCCGCCGCGACCAATCCGGCACAGCCGCAGAGCAATCCGCGCCGCGATATCGGCACCGCGCTCACCGCGCGACCGCCGAATCCCGGTAGCGGTCGATGATCCGCTGCCGCAGGTGATCTCGTTCCCCGGCGTCGCCCAGGTCGCGGAACTCCTCGCGGACCGTACCGCCGGAACCGATGAGCACGATACGGTCGCCTAGGCGCAGGGCCTCGTCGATATCGTGGGTGACCATTACCGTGGTGCAATCGATCTCGCGGACGAGATCGGCCAGCCAGTCCTGCAGATCGGCACGGACCGCGGGGTCGAGCGCGCTGAACGGCTCGTCGAGCAGCAGCAGCCGCGGCCGCACCGCCACCGCCCGGATCACCGCGACCCGCTGTGCCTGCCCACCGGAAAGCTGGTCGGGCCGCCGGTCCGCGAGCCCGGCCAGGCCGAACCGGTCCAGCAGGTCGTCCACGTGCCCGGAATCGAAACCGGCCCGGTGCCGGGCGAAGCGACCGCCGAACCGGACATTGTCACGCACCGTGAGCCACGGCATCAGCAGCGGTTGCTGGAAGACCATGCCGGTGGCCGGACCGCGGTCCTCGCCCGCACCCCAGCTGATCTCCCCGCCGTCGAGCCGGTCCAGACCCGCCACCACGCGTAGCAGCGTCGATTTCCCGCTACCGCTGGCGCCGAGCACCACGAGCAACTCTCCGGCGCCGATCCGCAGATCGACTCCGTCGAGGACGGGTTCGGAGCGGCCGGGATAGGTTTTGCGGGCGCCCGCTAGTCGTACTGCGACAGTTCCCACCGCAATTGGCCTTCCGAAGGGGATTGAACAGGGAGGAAGGCGGCTTCCCGGAACCGCCGGTTGGTATCGCAGTGCACGGCGTAGCCGGCGCCGCCACGCAGGGTGGATTCCAGCCGGGTCGCGTCCACCGCGACGCGGGCGGCGTCCAGGCGCAGCCGGATGAGGTCGGCCGGAGTGTTCGCGTGCGCGTCCCGCGCGTAGCTGTGCAGCCGCCGCTGCGCCGAGGCGTACCGCTGGGCGACAGTGCGGTATTCGGCGCGGAACTGGGCGCCGAGCCCGTGCAGCCGGGTTCCCGCCTCACCGGCCGAGGTCCCGGCGACCCCCACACAGAACGCCGTCTGCAACAGCAGGAACACCGGCCGGATGGTCGCGCAGAACGCCGGAAGGTCCGCGGTGACCAACTGATCCTCGCATACCCACACCCGGTCGAAGGTCAGCGCCGTCGAGGCCGTCGCGCCCAGCGCCAGCAGTTCCGGCGCCGGGCGGATACCCACGCCGTCGGCGTCGGCGCGCACCACGCCGACCCGCCCCTGCCCGTCCCGGCCGCGGAACGGGAAGACGATCAGTGCGTCCGCGAACACATTGGAGGCCCAGGCTATGGGACCGGACACCCGATCGTCGACCGCCTCGTCGGCGTGCAGTGGTAGTTCGCCGAGTCCCGCCAGGTGTTTGAGTGCCGCCGCCATCGCGGTGACACCGACCTGCCGGCCCGAGGCGAGTTCGTCGAGATGGCGTTCTCGCACCGGTTCCGGTGCGCGCCAGACGTATTCGAGTGCCATCCGCTGCGCCCACAGCGAGAAGCCCGCCGCCAGGCTCTCGGCCGCGACCTGCTCGATGACGCCGGCGATCTCGCGAATGTCCGAGCCGCCGAGCTCGGCGCCGAGCAACCCGCGCCGGCCGATCTCGGCGATATCGGCGCGGGTATCGGCACGGCCGAGGTCGAGATCGGCGGCGCGGGCCCGGACGAATTCCGCGACCGTGCGGCCGCCGGAGGTGACGGCGGCGGTCATATCCGCGGGTCCGTCAGTTCGTGCAGTCGATCGACCGGCGTGCTCACCACGTCGCGGGCGCGGCGGACCGCGGCCTCGTCGGGGGCGTCGTAGAAGCACAGGCATTTGGCCGTGTCCTCGCGGACATAGGTGCGCAGGAAGCTCACCTCGGGGACATCGGCGTACTTGGGCGCGTTCGCCCTCTTCCGCGCGAGGTAGGTGTCCATATCGATCTCGGCCGGAATATCCCATTCGACCAGGTAACCGGCGGTGGGCCGGGCGGCCTTGATCGTGGCCAGGTCGGCGCCGACCAGCCGGACTTCGTGCGGGCCGTCGACGCTATCGGCGAGTAGGTCCGCGGCCGGGAGCTCGGGAGCGCGACAGCTCGCGAATTCGGTGATCGCGAATATTCGGGTGGCACCCGCGGTCACCTGGGCTTCGATCAGCCCGCCGCCCTCTTTCTCGGCACGCGCGCCGAATTCCTCGAGGGTGCGGGCGGCAGCGCCGGTGGGCACGATTTCGTACAGGTAGAGGGACATGGCAGCTGCCTTCCGAGGGTGGGATCTGCGAGAGTGCACGGCCGCGACCGCGGCCGGGAGATGCGTGAACGGTTCGCTCCGCCGGGTGGGGAGCCGGATCAGCGCTGGTGACGACAGGCAGCGGTCGCGACGCGCACGAGGTCCACGTGCAAGCGGCGAGTCAGGTTGCTGCGGGTCACGGCAACAGACTATCCACAGATAGACCGATCTGTCTATATCGAGAAATGGTTATGGTGGACTCGTGGCCACAACAACGGAGTCCGCGGCACCGGCTGCCGCCGAACGCCGCGGCAGACCAGCGCCCGCGCAACGCCTGCTCGACACCGCGACAACCCTGTTCGCCCGGTACGGCATCCGCGCGGTGGGTATCGATCGGATTCTCGCCGAGTCCGGGGTGGCGCGCGCCAGCCTGTATTCGAGCTACGGCTCAAAGGACGCGCTGGTCATCGCCTACCTCGACCATCTCGACCACCGCGATCGCACCCGATGGAACGAAGCCACCGCCGAGATCACCGACCCGGGCGAGAAGATCCTCACCTTCTTCGACCTCGCGCTCGCGTCCGCACCCAGCCGCGGTTTCCGGGGCTGCCAATACGCGAATGCCGCAACCGAATTCCCGGAGGAAACGCTGCCCCCGGTAATCGCCCACCGCCGCTGGATGCTGGACACCCTCACCGAACTGCTCCGCGCCCGCGGCGCCACCGAGGCCGCCGGGCTCGCCCGCCGCATCCAGTTGATCTACGACGGCGCGCTGGCCGGCTCCAAATTCGAGCACACGGTGGAGCCGCTACGCCTGGGTCGCACGATCGCCGCGGAACTCGTACCGCCCGGCTGAGCGGAACGCCTCCGGCCAACCGAACCCTCACCGCGGCAGCGACATGCAAGGCAATGCCGCGGCGGCAGACCGCGCCCGGCCGACCGGACACCTCCGGTAACTCCTGATCACTACCGCGGCAGCGATGTTCGAGGCGATGTCGCGACGGCAGACCGTTGCCCGGCATCGCGTACCCGGCCGAGCCGGCCGGCCCGCGCCGAAGGCCGGAACGGCCTGATTCGCGGCGCGGGCCGTGTGCTTGGCTGTCGGATATGAGGTGGCATCCGGTTCGCGTGGGTATCGGGGCACTGGCCTGGACGGCCACCCTCGCCGGAGCCGCCGGGGTGGGTCTGCACTTCAGTCGCTCGAGTTCCCGCCTGCTGGTGCTCGCGGCCTCGGGCGCGCCGTATCTGATGGGTTCCGCGCTCGTCGGCGTGGCGGTCTTCGCCGCCGGGCGGCGCTGGGGCGGTGCGGGGTTGGCCGGGGTGGTCGCCGCCGCCGGGATCTGGACGCAGGCTCCCCTCTACACCGGTGGCCAGGGTGACGACCAGGGCCGCACGGTGACCGTGATGCAGGCCAATCTCCTCTTCGACGGCGCGGATCCGCGAGCGCTGGTCGACGAAGTACGCGCCCGGAAGGTCGAGATACTCACCGTCGATGAACTCACCCCCGCGGCGGTCGCGGCACTCGACCGGGCCGGACTCGACGAGGCATTGCCCCATCGCTACCTCTCCCCCGGCCGGACCGCGACCGGGACCGGGATCTGGAGCAGCCACCCGCTCTCCGATACCGTCGAGTACGACGGATTCGTGCTGAACCAGCTCTCGGCGACCGTGTCGATCCCGGAGATCGGGCCGGTGGCGGTGTACGCGTTCCATCCGGTACCGCCGGTGTACGGGACACGGGTGTGGGCGGACGAGTTGTCGCGGCTGCGCGCGATCCTCGAACGGGCGCCCGCGGACCGGCCGGTGCTCGTCGGCGGTGATTTCAACGCGACCTACGACCATGCGCAGTACCGAGCCCTGTCATCCGGCCGGTTCGCCGACGCCGCCGTACAGGCGGGGGCCGGGCACCTGGTCACCTACCCGACCGATAAGCGGTGGCCGCCGCTCGTCGGTATCGACCACATCCTGACCGCGGGCGGCCGCGCGGTGGCGGTCGAAACTGTGGGGCTGCCCGGCGCGGATCACCGGGCCCTGGTAGCCCGGATCCAGCTGTCGAGGGGAGACCTACATGCCACCGCCTCCGAGGGTCATCGATGAGCTACCGGCGCACAGTTGCGCCCACCCATCGCTCGCGAGCAGTTCCGATCGTCGCCCGACCTGCTGCCGGCCCGGCGGTGACGACCGCCACGGACTCGCCTGTTCCCGCGGTGTGCGGCGCCGAGTTCGCCTCGCACAGATTCGAATCATGACAGGACGGTCACGACGCGACGCCGGGATCGCGGCAGCCGGTACCCGCTCGGACCGCTGCTAGCATCCGCTGTGCCGTCGCCGACCGATCCGCACCGGTCGCCCGTGGCGGAACAGCCCGTGACGGCAAGCCGCAGAGGTGGAGACCATTCGATGACTGCTCGTGCCGAAGTGTTCACTACCGCCGCCGAACTGGCGGCGACGCTCGCGTCCGGAACCGAGGTGACGCTGCTGGATGTGCGGTGGCGGCTGGACCGCCCCGACGGGCGCGCCGACTACCGCGCCGCCCACCTGCCCGGCGCCGTCTACGTCGACCTGGACAGCGAACTGTCCGACCACTCGGTGACCGGCCGCGGTCGCCACCCGCTACCCGACGGTGCGGCACTGCAACGGAGCCTGCGGGCCTGGGGCGTCCGCGACGGCGTCCCGGTGGTGGTCTACGACGACTGGAATCGCGCCGGTTCGGCGCGCGCCTGGTGGGTGCTCACCGCCGCCGGACTGCCGGAGGTCCGCATCCTCGACGGCGGTCTGCCGGCCTGGCGGGAGTTCGGCGGTGCCCTCGAGAGCGGTCAGGTGATCCCGGCGCCCGGCGACGCCACCGTGACCCGGCCGGACCTTTACACCGGTGCGCGCGATGTCGTGACGGCGGAGGAATTGGCCGATATCGCCGCGCAGGGATCGCTCGTCGATGTTCGGGCCCCGGAGCGGTACCGGGGCGAGAACGAACCGGTCGATCCCGTGGCCGGCCATATCCCGGGGGCACGCAATGTTCCCGCGACGGGCCTGCTCGACGAGTCCGGCCGGTTCCTTCCGGACGAGGAGATCCTCGCCCGGTATCCGGCCGGCGACCCGGCGCGGCCGCCGGCCGTCTACTGCGGTTCGGGCGTGACAGCCGCGATCGCTGTCGCCGCGCTCACCGCTGCCGGGCGGAACGCGAGCCTGTTTCCCGGTTCCTGGTCGCAGTGGAGCGAGGATCCGTCCAACCCCGTAGAGACCGGCGACCCATCGGTTCCGGAGGTCTGAGCCCACGGGTTCGGCGTCGTGATCGCGGCTCCGGCGCACCGCCCGCGCTCACGACACCGAGCACCGTCGTGGCGAGCTCGGTGCCTCGGCGAAGGCGTTGCGCGCCCGGCCGGCCCAGGCGGAAGCGAAGGCCGGCACGAGGCGCGGTCGATGCCCGGAGCGGAAACCGGTGGCAATACGAGAGCCGGCCGAGCGCCCCGAGCCGCCCACGGGTCTACCGCACGAATTCGACGCCGGCGGCGGTGAGATGCTCCCGGAGGACGGTGGCGCCGGATTCGGCGAGCCAGTCACCGAAGGTACGCAGGCCGGGATGGATCACGCGGAGAGCTTCGATATCGGCGTGCCAGCGGTAACCATCGCGCCAGTTCGTGCGCACCGCGGCGATCTCGGTGCCGAGCGCCGCGGCCTCGTCGTCGGTGAGCTGCTCGTACCGCACCGCGATTCCGGTGGCCTCGCTGATCGCGGCGGCGGCCGCGACCGGGGTCGGCTGGTCCCCCGCGAGTTCCAGTGTGCGTCCGGCGAACCGGGCCGGGTCGGTGAAGGCGAGGAGAGCGAATTCGGCGATATCCTCCACCGCGATGATCTGCATGGGCTCGTGGGGCGGGAACAGATGCCGATGCATCCCACGGGATATACCGTCGATACCGGCCACCGCGACGCCGAGATAGTTGGTCATGAATCGGACCGGTCGTAGCACCGTCGGCACGGCGACTCTGTCGAGGAGATACTCCTCGATCGCCCGCTTCCCGGCCCCGCCCGGCAACGGCGCCGAGGTCGAGGCGACCGTGCTGAACACGACCTGCTCGACCCCCGCGGCCACTGCCGCATCGATCAGCGCCCGGCCACGCGCCGCCTCGACTTCGGTATCGACGCCGGCCGGCCCCAACGCCACGGGCGGTATGCCGAATACGCCGGCGACACCATCCAGTGCGCGCGCCAGGCCGGACGGGTCGTCGAAATCTCCGCGCACCAGCCGGGCGCCCGCGGCGGCCAGCGCGAGCGCGGCCGGGGCCTCGGTATCACGGACCAGGGCACGCACCGGCCGGCCCGCGGCCAGCAGGCGCCGCGCGGTGGCGCCGCCCTGCCGGCCGGTGGCACCGGTGACGAAAATCGGTGAATCGGAATCGGAATCGGTGCGCACGGCGTCCGTTCCGTCGAATGTGGATACTGACATGATCCGGAATACTTCGCCCGTTTCCCTTTCCCGGACAAGGAATACGTGACATGACAGCACCACCGGCGCCCAACAGTGAGCGCGCCGACGCCCGGCGCAATCGAGAGCTCGTCCTGCAGACCGCCGTACGCGTGTTCACCGAGGACGGGCCGGAGGTGTCGATCGGCCGGATCGCCCGGCGCGCGGGAGTGGGCGCCGGGACGGTGTACCGGCATTTCCCCAGTAAGGAAATTCTGATCGAGGCGGTACTCGCCGAACATGTCGCAAGTCTCGCCCGGGCGGCCGACCGGTGGGCCGAATCGGCCGCGCCCGGCGACGCGCTGTTCGGTTTCCTGCTCGAGGTGATCGAGAAAACGGCGGGCCGCAAACAGATCTGCGATGCGCTGACCGCTGATCAGAGCTGGCCACATGCCCTGCTCACGACCGCGGCGCAACAGTTCGACGAGGCGCTGCGACGCCTGTTGCACCACGCGCAACGGGCCGGTGCGGTGGACGCCGAGGTACAGGTCGCCGATCTGACCGCGCTGACCGTCGGCGGCGCCGCGATCCGGTCGGCGCACCGCAGCCGGGCGGGCGGCGCCCGGCTCGTCCGGCAATTGATCGATGTCGTGCGGGCCACGGCCGTCACGGAAGGAGCCGACTTCCGTGACAATGCGGTGCCGCGTCGTCACGAAACCGGGCGCGGCCGCCATTGCGCCGAATGCGGTACCCGCTTGCGGGATCGGACCACCGGCCGGCCGGCCCGCTACTGCGGGCCGACCTGTCGACAGCGCGGATACCGTCGGCGCGCGGGCAGCTGAGCCCGCCCGTCCGGACATCGGATCGGCACCCCGGGCGGGCGGCGTGCCACGAAAATCGTCGGTGCACGTTGCTAGGGTGACGCCATGGCCGAAACGCCACTGACCAGGCTGCGCGGACTGTGCACTGCGCTCCCCGAGACCTCCGAGCGGATCAGTCATGGCGAACCCACCTGGTTCATCCGGGGGAGGAAGACCTTCGTCACCTACGCCGATCACCATCACAGCGATCGACTGGGTTTCTGGTGCGCCGCGCCGCCCGGGGCCCAAGAGGCCATGGTGAGCGCCGAACCCGAACGATTCTTCCGGCCTCCCTATGTAGGGCACCGCGGCTGGCTCGGGGTCTATCTGGATGTACCGGTCGATTGGGCGGAGATCGGCGAGATCGTGGTCGACGCCTACCGCACCGTCGCCCCGAAGACACTGGTGGCCTGGCTGGACGAAACCGGCCCCGGGTAGCGGCCGCAGCGCCCGGAAGGTGTGGCGTTACGGGCTCAGGCCCGCCACGGTGAGCCGGAAGAGCCGATCCGCCTCCGCGGCCGGGTCGGGAAAGTGCTCGGTGGCCAGGGAGATACCGACAACCAAGGTGATGAGGTCACCGGCGGTGGTGCCGGCGGCCACCGCACCGTCCCGGGCGGCCCGCCGGACCAGGGGCTCGACCGCTTCCCGCATGGACGCGGCACAGGTGTTCGCGTGCACCGGGTCGGCGGCGGCGCCGCCGTCGTAGGACAGCGCGGCGGCCAGGCCCCGGGCGGAGACGCAGTAGTCGACGAGATCGCTCAGCCATTCCAGCAGCGCGTTGCGGCTGTCGTCCACGCCGGCGAGGACGGCGGCGCGCAGCCGCAGTGCCTCGATCCGCTCCCGTGAAACGGCCTCGAGCAGCGCGCGGCGGGTGGGGAAATGCCTGCGTACCGTCGCCGAACCGACCCCGGCGGTCCGGGCGATCTGTTCGAGGGACGCGCCGGCGCCGTGCGCGGCGACCTCTTCTTGGGCCACGGCGAGGATGCGGGTGTAGTTACGCCGCGCGTCGGCGCGCTTGCGGTCCGGCATGGCGTCCTCATCTCCGATATTGCTAAGTGGCGGGCCCCGCCGTATTCTAGCGGAGCATAAATGGCGGGCCCCGCCACTTATGGTCGATCTCGCGAGGAGCATCCATGTCCACCGAAACTGCACCCGTTCTGGTCACCGGGGCCACCGGCCGACAGGGCGGCGCCACCGTCCGCGCGCTACGCGCGGCCGGTATCCCCGTACGCGCCCTGGTCCGTGATCCGTCCACCCCGCGCGCTGCGGCCGTCGCCGCGCTCGGCGCCGAACTGGTCACCGGCGATCTGGACGATCGCGATTCGGTGACCCGAGCCGCCCGCGGCGTCCGCTCGGTGTTCTCGGTGCAGATGCCCCCGCTCACCGCCGCAGGGTTCGATTTCGCCGGGGAGCTGTCCCAGGCCACGAATCTCGTCGAAGCCGCCTCGGCCGCCGGGGTGGAGCAGTTCGTGCACTCGTCGGTCACCGGCGCCGGACAACACGCCGAGACACCCGGCTGGTCCGAGGGCCGGTGGTCGGCGGTGGCCCCCTCCCTCGACACCAAGGCAGAGATCCAGAACCGGGTGCGCATTGCCGCTTTTCCGCGCTGGACGATTCTGAAGCCCGGTTTCTTCATGGAGAATTTCCTGCCCTCCATGGCATTCCTGTTCCCGCGCGGAATCGAGGGCGGTCTGGTGAGTGTGCTGAAGCCGCAAACCCGGCTGTCCCTGGTGGCGGTGGACGATATCGGCCGGGCGGCCGCCGCGGCCGTCGCGGACCCGAAGCGTTTCCACCGGGTCGAGCTGGAGCTGGCGAGCGATCACCTGTCCATGACCGAAATCGCCGGAACTCTCTCCAGCGCCCTCGGCCGGCCACTGGCAGCGCCCGATATGACCGAGGAGCAAGCGGCCGCCGCCGGGATGCCGCCGATGGGTGCCACACACGAATTCCTGAACGCGGCGGGCCAACCGGGGCGGCCGGAGTACGCGCGGGCACTCGGCATCCCGCTCACCAGCTTCGCGGAATGGACACGGGGGCAGAAATTCGCCGACGCCTGATCCACTCCGGCCTCTCGCGCACCGGAGAGACCCGTGGCCCGCACCTCGGGCCGCCGAAGACAGTGGTCCGACCCATCTCTCACGGCGAGCTCGACGCGGGCGGGAGCCCGGCCGAACCGAACTGTCTGCGTGCGCCGCGAAAGTCACGACGCGGACCTGCCCCGGAACGAACGGAAGTCCGGGTGGTCACCGCCGGATCGTATGCAATTTCCCAACGGCCACAGATTTTTGGGCTCATGGTGAATCGAAGCGCTTCACGCCGAACGCGGGTGATCGCCTGCCCGGCAACCCCGCCCGCACAGGAGCGCTGCCGGGTGGCACGTGGCCACCCGGCACCACCATTTCCCGCGCCGGACTCAGCGGTACCGGCGCACCAGAGCGACCGTCGCGGCCAGGCACAGTGTGGCCGTGAACGCGTAGATCCCGCGGGACCCGAAACGGGTCCGTAGCCGCCAGCTCGACGGCCTCCACCAGCGCCGGGCGTAATCGCCATTCATATTCCGTAGTCCCGGAACGGCGCTGTCATCGATCGTCACGGCGTCAACTTTCTCTCGATGGAATGGTCCCGGATAATCGAGATCCCGCGGATCGGTAATTCTCTGACGAATTCCCGTCCGCGCATCCGGATCGGTGGCTGCTGCGGTCTCGCCGCCGATCAGGCATCCACTCGATCGTGAAATACGTACGCGCATAGAGTAATCGACTACGCACACCTGGGACCGCGATCGCGCCGACGATCAGAATCGTATCGAAAATCGACCCGCGGCCATCCCCCCGACCGGGGTACTCATGCCCCCTCATCCACTGTTCACACAACCGCAACCAGAATTGCCGCGATCGGAGACATCGAAATCAAAACTATTGCGCGCGGCGCCCGGACGATATATTCCCACCGCGGCCGGGACACACCGCCTCTTCTGTCCGCGGGACACGGCCGACTACGTACGGGCTCTCCGGCCCCGGTCCGCACCGGCAGCCCGTAGTTGACCGTGCCGTAGCGGCATGGTTTCGAATGACCCGTGCAGGCCGGCCCGGGCGCCGGCGGTGAGACGACCGAAGGGAGACGGTTCATGGCCGCGCAATGGGAGTACAAGGTGCTGACCTACAAACTCCGGATGAAGGGCTTCGACTACGCCCGGATCGAGGAGGACCTCAACGAACTCGGGCGCGCGGGCTGGGAAGCGTTCAGCACCCTCGCCCCGAGCTTCGGGTCGGGCCAGGCCATCGAGATCAGTGTCATCCTGAAGAGGCTCGGGGCCTGACCCGCACGCGGACCGGCGACGACGACACCCCGCGCGGCCCGCGTCAGTACGAACGCCAGTTGCGCACCGCCGGCACGTCACCGAACGCCGAAGCGTGGTCGGCGACCCAGTCGGCGTAGGTACGCGGCGGCCGGCCGAGGACTTCGCCGATATCGCCGGTCACCACGGCATTCCCGCCGGCCCGGGCGAAAGCCTGACCGGCCAGCGCCCCGTCCGCGAATTCCGTGGTGGCCCCGGCGGCGAGCATATGTTCCCGGGCGGCACTCTCGGCGATGTCGACCACCTCGACCGGGCGTCCGAGCGCGGCGGCAAGGGTGGCGGCCTGGTCGTGTGTGGTGAGCAGTTCCGGGCCCGTGAGCGTGTAGACCCGACCGGTATGAGCGGAGGAGAGCAGCGCTTCGGTGGCGACGGCGGCCACATCGCGCGGGTCGACCACTCCCTGCGCGCCGGAGCCGGTGAGGTTCGAGACGGGGAGCCCGGCTCGGAGCGCGCTCGCCCAGGCGAGGGTGTTCGAAGCGAACGAACTGGGCCGCAGGACAGTCCAGTCCACGCCGCTGTCGCGAACAGCTTCCTCCCCGGGCAGATGCCAGGTCCCGACCCGCCCGAGTTCGGGGTCCCCGGTGCCGATCGCGGACAACTTCACGATACGGCGGGCTCCGGCGTCCCGGGCCGCCCGGATCAGCGCGCGGTCGGACTCGACATGTTCCGGTCCGAGCACACCGAGGACGAATACCGATTCGGCGCCGGTCATCGCGCGGGCCACGCCGGGCACGTCGGTGTAGTCGCCGTGGACGACCTCCACTCCGGCGGGAACCGAGGCCGCACCGGGGTTGCGGGTGACAGCACGAACTCGTTCGCCGCGGGCGGCCAGCTGCCGGACGATCTCGCTGCCGATGGTGCCCGTGGCACCGGTGATCAGGATCATGGCACCACCGTGCCCTCGCCCGGGGCCGGACCGATAGGAGATTTCGGCACAATCCGAGCATCCTGACCTGCATACACTCGAAGAGTGACCATCCCGCCGGCGCAGCTGCCGTCCGTGACCACCGACCTCACCGAGACCACGACGCCGGCACCACCGTCCCTGCGTCCGTGGCTCACCGAACTCGGCCGCATTCCGGCGAACCGCAACTTCGCCGTACCCTTCGCCCATCTTCCGTGGGCCACCACCATGATCGTGCTACGCACCGAACAAGACCACGGCTCACGCGACCCGCTCGTCCTCGGACCACGCACCCGTGCGTCCTATGCCACCGCGGACAAACCCCTCGGTTGCCTCCGGCTACGGCTCGCGCCGGGCGCCACCGGGCCGGTGCTCGGGGTCGGCGCCGACGACCTGACCGACCGGGTCGTCCGCCTCGCCGAGCTGCCGGGCCCGGCGGCCGGCCTCGCCGCCGAACTGGCCGAGTTGCGCCACGACGAGCTGCTGCCCTACCTGGAAGAGCGGCTACCGCGACGTATCCGGGAGAGCCCGACTCAGCGGCTGCATCGGACGCTGCTCCGGATCGCCGTCGACACCGTATCCGCGGAGCCCACCGGCGGTACGATCCCCGCGCTGGCCGGTGCCCTCGCCGTAAGCGAACGCCAGCTGCGCAATCTCTTCACTGCCGGAATCGGTGTCTCCCCGAAGCACTACACCCGGATAGACCGGGTCCGGAGGGTGCTCGCCGCGGCCGGAACTTCCTCGTGGTCACACCTGGCCGCCGGCGCCGGTTATTACGACCAGTCCCATATGTCCGCCGAATTCCGTTCTCTCATGGGCGTTTCCCCGCGGTCGTTCCTGGACGGCACCCGAATTCCGGTACTGCCCTGCCGACCGTCGAGGCTCGGCTGACCGGTACCGGTGCAGTGGGTCATTCGTCGTCGCATCCTCGAGAATGCGGGGGTGTGGCACCGGTCGGCCCTACATATCCGTTCGGCCGGACCCGTGCCCCTCCGCCACCGCATCCTCCGGTCCGACACCCGCCATACGATGGGTACTGATCGTCGGCATATGTGTTTCGGCCCAGTCCCGCATCGCGGCGAGGACGAGTTCCAGTGACTGCCCGAGCTCGGTCAGTCCGTAGTGGACCTGCGGCGGCACAGTCGGTTCGACGTGCCGGGTGACGAGTCCGTCGGCGACGAGCCCCCGCAGGGTCTGTGACAGCATTTTCTGCGAGACACCGGGCATCCGCCGGCGCAGCGCAGCGAAACGTACCGGACGCGGGCTGTCCTCGGCCAGTACCTTGACCACCATCGAGACCCATTTCGTCCCGAGCCGGTCCAGCAGCTGCCGGGTCGGGCAGTCCGGTGCGAACAGATCGCCGCGCCGAGCGGTCACCCCGGGGTGACCGAGTTTCGCGAAAGTGCCGTCTTGTTCCACCCGCGCTCGCTTTCCTACGGTGATGTGATCACCGAAGGTTACTCAGGAGGCGCGATATGCGGACCGGCACACCACCGCAGGAGGTGCGGATCAACGCGAATTCGGTGGACCTGGCCGTGACGGTGTCCGACTCCGGCCCCGGGCTCATGCTGCTCCATGGCTGGCCACACACCCGGCGCATCTGGGACCAGGTGATCCCGGCGCTGGCCCGGGATCACCTGGTCATCGCGCCGGACCTGCGCGGTCTCGGTGACAGCGCCCGGCCGCGCGACGGCTACGACGCGGGCACCCTCGCCGCGGATCTCGCGGGCCTGCTCGACGCCTTCGATCTCCCGGCCGCGTCGGTACTGGCTCTGGACGCTTCGGTGCCCGCGGCATTCCTGTTCGCACTGCGGCAGCCCGAGCGCGTACACCGGCTCGTCCTGATGGAATCCCTGTTGGCTCCGCTGCCCGGTGCGGAGGAATTCCTGGCCGCCGGACCACCCTGGTGGTTCGGGTTCCACGCGGTGCCCGGTCTCGCGGAAACAGTTCTGGCGGGCCGCGAAGCCGAGTACATAGATTGGTTCCTCACCGCGGGCACCACCCGACCCGAACGGATACCGGCCGACCTGCGGGCCGCCGTCCTCCGGGCGTATACCGGAGCCGAGGCGCTGCGCAGCGGTTTCGCCTACTACCGTGCCATGCCCGAGAATGCGCGCCAGATCGCCACGGCGGTCTCCGATTACCGGCTGCGCGTACCGACACTGGCCTTGGGCGCCGACAGCGTGGGTAACGCCCTGTACCGGCAATTGAGCACGGTCGCCGAGGATCTCGTCGGCCGGCTGATCCCGTCCTGCGGCCACATCATCCCGCTCGACCGCCCCGACGCCCTGCTCGCCGAGGTCGTTCCCTTCCTACGCTGACCGCGGCGGATTCATCCGCCGCCCGATCCCCTGATCTCCGATCGCGCCGTCCCTCGCGGCGTAGCGGTTCCGATGTCCTAGGGTCGGATCCATGGAGGTGGACCCCGCCGAATCGGCGCGAATCGCAGCACTGCTGGATGCCGAGGCCAAGGCCGCGGCCCTGTTCGACGAGGTGGTCGCCCGCGGTCTCCTCGCCCCCGGCGGCACCGAGTCCGCGGTCGGCGACGCCGTGCGCGATCTCGCACACGAAATGTTCGGCATCCGCCGCTTCTGGCACAAACGCATCGTCCGCGCCGGCGTGAACACCCTCGAGCCCTACGCGGCGAACCCGCCGGACCGGGTCATCGGCGCGGACGATATCTGCTTCCTCGACTTCGGGCCGATCTTCGCCGAATGGGAGGCCGACTTCGGCCGCACCTACGTACTCGGCGACGACCCGGCCAAACTGGCGGTACGCGATGCCCTCGAACCACTGTGGGAGCGGGTGCGCGACCACTTCGACACCCATCCCGAGATCACCGGCGCACAACTCTACGACTGGACCGTCGCGCGGGCCGCCGAACAGGGCTGGGCCTTCACCGCCCCCCTCGCGGGCCACTTGATCGGAGAGTTCCCGTACAAGCAGATCTCCGGCACCGAGGTCACGTCCTATATCGCGCCCGGATCCGATATCCCCATGCGGCGCGCCGACCCCACCGGCCGCCCCTGCCATTGGATCCTGGAGATCCATCTCGTCGACCGCGCCCGCGGTTTCGGTGGATTCTTCGAACAGCTCCTGGATCTGCGGGCACCCGCGTAGCACCACACCCGGTTGCGATTCACAGGACCGGAATATCGGGCGGCAGTTGCAGCGCCACCATGATCAGCGAGTGGATGCGGGCGCTGATCACCGTCAGCAGGCCGTGGATCTCGGCCGGAGCGGTTTCGGCGGCGGCGTGCAGGAGTTTCAGATCGTCGTCGATACGGTCCAGCACCTGCCCGATATCGCCGGGGCCAGCGGTGAGCGCGGTGGCGATCTCCTCCAAGGGCAACCCCTGCGCCTCTAGCCGGCGGATGAGGTGGACCCGGGCGATATCGGCAGCGTCGTAAAGCCGATAGTTACCGGTCGTGCGTTCGGCCGGCGCCAGCAGGCCCAGTCCGGTGTAGTAGTCGATGGTACGGGCGCTGACCTCGGCGCGGGCAGCGAACTCACCGATCCGGAGCGGCGACT
Source organism: Nocardia sp. NPDC050799 (assembly GCF_040654015.1). Classification (NCBI taxonomy): domain Bacteria; kingdom Bacillati; phylum Actinomycetota; class Actinomycetes; order Mycobacteriales; family Nocardiaceae; genus Nocardia; species Nocardia sp. NPDC050799. Next base: position 329,587 of record NZ_JBFAHF010000001.1, on the reverse strand, counting down.
CGGGCACGGGCACCTCCTTCTGCCACCGTCAACCATACAGTGGTGCGTGCTAGTGTCGGACGTATGCCCGCACGAGGGACTCGGCAAACGCGCAGCGTCACCGGCACCGAACGGCCGGTGGTCCGGACACCCCGCGCGTGCTTGGCCGCAACCGGCGTTCACGCCGGGCGACCTACCTTCGCGCAGGTTTCCGAACGGCCGGTCACGCGAACACCGGGCAACGAAGAACGCCCCACCGCGGCCGCCCCGACGACCGCGGTACCGGACAGCCGATGACGTCTCGAGAATCAGGAGTAGCCGAAATGAGTGTCAGTCTCGCCAAGGGCGGAAATGTCTCGCTGTCGAAGCAGGCGCCGAACCTGACCGCGGTGGCGGTCGGTCTGGGCTGGGATGTGCGGGCGACCACGGGTGCCGATTTCGATCTGGACGCCAGCGCCATCGCGACGGGCCCGGAGCAGAAAGTAGTGTCCGACCAGCACTTCGTGTTCTACAACAACCTGCGTTCCCCCGAGGGCAGTATCGAGCACACCGGCGACAACCTCACCGGTGAGGGCGAGGGCGACGACGAGGTGATCAATGTCGATCTGGCGGCCACCCCGCCGACGATCACCAATATTTTCTTCCCGGTGTCCATCCACGACGCCGATGCCCGGCAGCAATCGTTCGGCCAGGTGCGCAATGCGTTCATCCGGGTGGTGGACCGGGCCAACGGGGCGGAACTGGCGCGCTACGACCTGTCCGAGGACGCTTCCACCGAAACCGCGATGGTGTTCGGCGAGCTGTACCGGCACGGTGCCGAATGGAAGTTCCGCGCCGTCGGACAGGGTTACGCGTCCGGACTCGCCGGGATCGCCCGCGACTACGGCGTCAACGTCTGACGCCCAGCAAGACTGGCTCCATGTTCACCTACAACCGTTCCCTGAGCAAAGAGAGTTCATGAGACGCGCACCGCGCAAGAATCGGCACTCCGGCGCGCGCCGGGGCGAGGAGCCTCCCCGACACCGAACCGGGACGCGACAATGCTGACCGCACTGAACATCGCCCTCGGCATCGTCGTCGTCCTGCTCATCACGGCGGTGACAGGTTATTTCGTCGCCCAGGAATTCGCGTTCATGGCCGTGGACCGGTCCCGGTTGAAAGCCGGTGCCGCGGCCGGCGACCGGGCCGCCGGCCGGGCGCTGCGGGTCACCCGGCGCACGTCGTTCATGCTCTCGGGCGCCCAGCTCGGGATCACGGTGACGGGGCTGCTGGTCGGCTATGTCGCCGAACCGCTCATCGGCCGGGGGCTCGGGGATCTGCTGGGCGATGCCGGGGTCCCGGCCGCCGTGGGGATCGGCATCGGGGCGGTGCTGGCCATCGCGTTCTCCACCGTGGTGCAGATGCTGTTCGGGGAACTGGTACCGAAGAACCTCGCCATCGCCCGGCCCGAGCCGGTCGCCCGCCGGCTCGCGGCCTCGACGACGGTGTACCTGAAGGCGTTCGGATGGCTGATCCGGCTGTTCGACCAGTCGTCGAACCTGCTGCTGCGCGCCCTGCGCATCGACCCGGTGCACGATGTCGAGCATTCGGCCACCCCCCGCGACCTCGAGCACATCGTCGCGGCATCCCGTGATTCCGGGGAACTACCCGCCGAATTGTCCACGCTGCTCGACCGTATCCTCGACTTCCCGACCAGCACCGCCGAACACGCCATGGTCCCCCGGGCGCGGGTCGACACGGTGCACATCGATGATCCGGTGCACGAGGTCCTCACCAGGATGCGCACGGGCCATACGCGCTACCCGGTCGTCAGTGATTCCAGCGACGACCTGCGCGGGGTGATCCATCTGCACGACCTCCTCGACGGCGCACCCGCCGGTACCGCGCAGACCCGGTTGCGCCCCGCGGTCCTGGTCCCGGCATCGCTGCCGCTGCCCGAGCTGGTGGACCGGCTCGGCGCCGCCCGCGAGGAGATGGCGCTCGTCGTCGACGAATACGGTGGTTTCGCCGGTATCGTCACCGTCGAGGACATCGCCGAAGAACTCGTCGGCGAAATCGCCGACGAACACGACTCCGGCACCACCGCCGATATCGTCGCCGAGGGCGAGGGCTGGCTGCTGCGCGGTGATATCCATCTCGACGAGGTCGAACGTCTCCTCGAATGCACCCTGCCCAGCGGCGATCACGAAACCCTCGCCGGCCTGATGATCAGCGTCTTCGGTGGATTACCCGAAGTCGGGGATCAGGTCCGCGTCCCCTTGCCGGCGGAGCCGGCCGACTATCTCAGCGACCCGCCACGCCCGGCCCGCGTCCTGGTCGCCGAGGTGCGCCGCGTCGACAAGCACGTGCCCGCGTCGGTGTTCGTCACCGTGCGGCCCGAATCGGAGGCCACCGCAGATGAGTAACCCCTGGATCGTCGCGGCGGTGACGGTGGGGTTGATCGCGGCGAGCGCGTTCTTCGTCGCGGTCGAGTTCGCGCTCATCGCCGCCCGGCGGCACCGGCTCGAGGACGCCGCGGCGAGCAGCACGGCCGCGCGCGCGGCGCTGCGCAGTGCCGCGGAGCTGTCGGTGCTGCTGGCCGGGTCACAGCTCGGTATCACCGTGTGCACCCTGGCGCTGGGCGCGATCACCAAACCCGCTGTGCACCATTGGCTGACCCCGCTGTTCGAAGATCTCGGCGCGCCGGTGTGGGTCGCCGATGTCATCGGCTTCGTCCTCGCGCTCATCGTGGTGACATTCCTGCATCTGGTGGTCGGTGAGATGGCGCCCAAATCCTGGGCGATCGCGCATCCGGAGAAGTCGGCCACGATTCTGGCCGTCCCGATGCGCGTCTTCATGTGGTTCACCCGCCCGCTGCTCACCGCGCTCAACAGCACCGCCAACCGGTGCCTGCGCGTCGTCGGCGTGACCCCGGTGGACGAAGTCGACGCCGGTCAGGACCCCGCCGCGCTGCGCCACCTCGTCGAACACTCCGCGACCGTGGGCACCCTCGACGAGCGCTACCACGGCAATCTCATCAGCGCGCTGGAACTGGAACAGCTCACGGTCGCCGATATCGTCCGGCCCGACGCCCACCCCAGCGCGGTCCGCCCGGACGCCGGGCCGGAGACGATCCAGGCGATCTCGCGCGAGTCCGGCCATCTGCGCCTGCTGGTTCGCGAGGGCGCCCGGATCGACGGGGTCCTGCACGTTCGCGACAGCCTGCAGGCCGGGCCGGGCACCACCGCGCGGCGGCTGATGCGCCCGGTCCTGACCCTGGCCTCCGCGACGAAGGTATACGAGGCGCTGCGCACCATGCGGGAGACCCGCAGCCACCTCGCCGTCGTCACCGCTGCCGGCCGCGCGGACCCGGTCGGCCTGATCACCATTACCGATGTCCTGCAACGCCTGCTGCCCCGGCCGGTCACGGAAACGCCGCCCCGGACCACCCCGCCGCGGCACGCGGACAGCGAACCGGTGCCACCCACGGCCGCCACCGACGATTCGCGGGGCGAACGGCACCGCGGCGGAGCCCGGGATATCAACGGCCCCAACCACTCTGCGGACGACCGTATCGAACGTCACGACCAGATATGAGATCGTGGAACCGCCCCCGGATGGGCACCGCGCCCACCCCGCCGGGGGCGGTCGCTATCGAGGAGGAGCACGATGACCACCGGAGCATACGACCCCCGATTCACCGCGGCTGCGGAGATCACCCCGGGTGGACTGGGCAAACGTGCCGCGGCCCGCTTCATCGACTGGATCGTCGCGGCGATCGTCGGCGGGATCTTCTTCTGGTTGCTGAACACGACCGCCCACACCCCCGGCTGGGTGTCGATCCTGCCCGGCGCCGGATTCGCCTTCCTGTACTTCGTCGGGTTCGAGGTGACCTCCGGATCCACCCCCGGTAAGAAGCTGCTCGGCCTGCACGTCAATGGTTCCGGCGGGGCGGCGAAGCCCGGCATCAAGGAATCCGCCCTGCGCAACGCCTATATGCTGCTCAACCTGGTGCCCTGCATCGGCGGCGTCCTCTGGTTCTTCGCCGCACTCGGTATCGCCGTCACAGTCGCCTCCAGCTCGACGAAGCAGGGTTGGCACGACCGGGTGGCGGACGGTACCCAGGTGATCGAGACGTCCTAGCGCCTGCGGCGGTCGGGGTCGGGTCATACGGCTACCGCAGGATTCACGCCGAACCAACGATCGCGATGTATAAAGGTCTGCTCTCGCACGGTATCGGTTCTCATGACGTTGGCCGGCATCCGCGGGTTGCCGGCCTCGGTGCGCGTGGGCACTACCAGCGGTGCTCTGGTGTCCGGCGCGGGACCTCAGGGGTTGGACGAGCCGGTCGGCAGTGGCAAGATCAAGTGCCACTCGCCGCAGTTGGCGGTCTTGAACGCTGCATCGGTCGGCTGGATGGTCACCCGCACCGGGTGCTCGTCGCGAGTGAAGTGCTGGTCGAGCAGTGGCCGCGATTTCGGGTTGTCGTCGTCGGCGGCGGTCCAAGGCCGCCACAGCCTCTTCCAAGCACACTCCAGAGCCGGGTCGGGGGTGCCCGGCGCCTCCCAGATTCCGGGCACGATGTCGACGCCGACCAGATAGTCACCGTCGTGCGGCATTACGCCACCGGGTTGGGCGGCTGCAGTTCCTGCGTTGGCCAGGGTCACCGCCGTGGCCACTGCGCCCAGTAACATGAGTACGCTACGAACACGGATAGTCATGATGTCTCCTATTGGGGGTGTTTCGTGTTCTCGCCGCGCGGTGAACCCGGCTGCTCGGATGTGTTGAGAACGGACGCGCAGTTTCTGCGCCCACCGACCGAGAGGGCGGGCATCGGTTCGGCTGCGCCCGGTTGTGTTGAGCCCCAGTACGATACACCTGAGGTGTTCCCGTAGTCGCCGGTATTCGTGAAGATTCCACCGCCCCGTTGATGCAGACGTCAGGCGCGGTCGTTCTCACCGGGCCGGCGTAGGTGGTGTAATCGCCCTCGTCGGTGACCCAATGACTGAAGTTGCCGTTGGCGTCTGCCTTGGCGACGTCGCGCTTATCCGGGTTGCCGCCCTTGATGCCGATGGCCAGGCGCTGGATGCCGGACCCGGAGGGACCCGGTGGTGCGGAGTCGACGGTCCGGGCGCGCGGGACGCGGCGCGGGCAGCAGAACGCGAGCCGGGCGTTCCTCCGGCGCCGCCGTCGGTGGTCCGGTCCCGACGGCGACGAGGCGGGGACCTGCGTCCGGGCTCAGGGTGTCGGCGCGACGAACTCCGGCTGGTCGAGTACGCGCAGCCAGCTGCCGTCGGGCTGGCGCCGGACGACCTGCGCACGCGCACCGGTACCGTCCTTCGGCGGCGTCGAGGTGAGGGCGAGGTCGCCGCTGATCAGCGTCGGCAGCGGTTCTTCCGGCTCGAAGCGGGGTCCGGCGTCCAGCACCTTCTCCCACAGCGCGCGGATCGCCGCCCGCCCGACAGTCCGGCTGCCGGGTGGGTAGGCCAGGACGGCGTCCTCTTCGTAGAGTTCGGCGACTCCCGCCGCGTCACCGGCATTGGAGCGTTCGACGAACAGGCGCGTGATGTCTTCGGGCCGCAGCGCCTTCTCGTACTCGGGCATCGATTTCCTCCTGTAATTTTCGATTTCGACGTGTTCCAGCCTGGCCGGACGGTTATCAGAAGTCCAACAGATGGTTCTTATGAAAGCTAGAATTATCAGTTATGGAGCTGAGGCAGCTGGAATACTTCGTCGCGGTCGCGGAGGAGCAGAACTTCACCCGGGCGGCGCAGCGGGTGCACATCAGCCAGTCCGGTGTCAGCGCCCAGATCCGCGCACTGGAGAAAGAACTCGGCGCCGAACTGTTCGACCGCTCGGCACGGACCGCCACCCTGACCGTCGCGGGAAAGGCCGCCCTCGAACACGCCCGCACCGCCCTCGATGCCGCCGAAGCCGTCACTCAGGCGGTCGGTGAGGTCACCGACCTGATCCGGGGCACACTCACCATGGGTATGGTCGTCGGCTGCACCGTCACACCGCTGTTCGACGCACTCGCCGATTTCCACCGCGCCCATCCCGGTGTGGAGATCACCCTGCTCGAGGACAACTCCGACCGGCTCGCCGAGGCCGTGCGGGCCGGTGCGCTGGACGTGGCTCTCATCGGTACGGCGACCGCCGAACCCGACGGACTGGAAGCGCTCACCCTCATCCGGGAACAGCTCGTCGCGGCGGTCCCCACCGGCCATCCACTGGCGGCGCGGCGGCGGGTCACCCTCGCCGAGTTGTGCGCCCACCCCCTCGTCTGTATGCCTCCGGGTACCGGTGTGCGCGCCGTGTTCGACCGCGCCTGCGCGACCCAGAACCTCCGCCCGGTGGTCGCGCTCCAGGCCGGTGCGGCCGACGCCATCGCCGATCTCGCCGCGCGCGGACTCGCGGTCGCCGTCCTCAGCGATTCCATGGCCGCGGCCCACCGCGACCGGCTCGTCACCCTCACCCTCGAGGGTGCCGAGACTTCCGCGTTCCTCGCCTTGGTCTGGAAGGACACCGGCCGCCCCGTGGTACGTGAACTGCTCGTTCACAGCCGGCGGGCGTTCCATCGGGCCGGGCTCGGCGAGGGTCCCGACAGCTCTCGGTAGCGGTATCACCGCGGGTGACTTCGGCAGTAACGGCCGATGCGCCGAGCACCCGATCCGCACGGACGACCGCGTGTCGACCCACCGCGGGACAGCGGACGACGCCACCCCGCACGAATCCGAGATGGTCTGCGCCGGAAGCCGCTTCGCCGGTTGCCGTACCGGGACCGGAGGACCACGGACCGGCAACGCATCGGTTACGCTCGAGGCGGTTCCGCCGGCGGTGATATGGGGTGTGCCGGATGGACTCGTCTGCGATCGCGGCGGCGGCCGGCGTAGCGACAGCGCTGATCGCCCTGGTCGCCGCGGTACTGGTCGTATGGCAGGTGGTCGAGATGCGGAAAACCACCTATGCCAGCGCGGTCAAAGCTGTCTACGACATGCTCCAGGACGAATCACTGCGCCCGGACCGTCGTTTCGTCATGCGGCACCTGCGGGTGCGGGAATTCGCGTCGTGGTCGGACGAGGACATCCAACGCGTCGAAGGAGTGTGCCACAGCTACGACTGCGTGGGCATCATGTGCCGGAGCGGGTTCATACCGCGCGATGTCGTGGCCGACTCCTGGGGCGATTCGCTGCGGACGTGCTGGAACGTAGTGCGGCCCCTCGTGGAGAAGTACCGTGCGGATCGCAACGCACCGGAGCTGTGGGACGACTTCCAGTGGCCGGCCCGGCGAGCCGTGGAGATCAGGCGCCCGGTATCCGCCGGCCGCTGACGGTGCGGCGACCGGCGGATCCGGGCTCCGGGCTCAAGGGACGACGACCGGCTCGGTGAGCGGCGGCGGGTCGTCGGCCCAACGGTGACCGGTTTCGCGCGGGGTCACGCCCTGCTCCGCCCATGCCGCCAGCAGCAGGGCGACCTTGCTGTGCATGATGGTGCGGAGCCGGTCGAACGAGTTCTCCGGCGTATCGTCGACCTGACCGAGCAGCAACCACCACGCCCAGGCCACGGCCCCGGCGTTCGCGACGAAGTCCGGCAGCACCGGGATACCGCGGGCGGCGAGCATCGCCTCCGCTTCGGGGGTGGTGGCCGCGTTCGCGGCCTCGACGACGATCCGGGCCCGGACATCGAAGGAGTTGTCCGGCGTGATCGCATAGGAGATCGCCGCCGGCACCAGAATGTCGACATCGGCGGCCAGGATCGTGGTCCGCGGCAGCTGCTCGACCCCGGCCGGCAACCGGGAGCGGTCGATCTCGCCGTACCCGTTACGCAGGGCCAGCAGCGCCGGGATGTCCAGCCCGTCGGCGCAGTACAGAGTCCCGGCGGCATCGGCCACGGTGGTGACCTTCATTCCGGCCTCGTACAGGTAGTAGGCCGCCGCCCCGCCCATGGTGCCTACACCCTGGATCGCGACCGTGGTCTCGGCGGGCACCTGCCCCCACCAGACCGCGGCGGCGAGGCAGGCGTGCGCGACACCGTAGCCACCGATCACATCGCCCAGCATGAATCCACCCTCGACCGCCGCGTTCAAACCGCGGCGGACCCGTTCCAGGGTCGCGGCGGGATCGACGGCCCGGCGGATCGCGGCGTGGTAGCTCTGGCCCAGGCCGAGTCTTTCGAAGACCTCGTCGATCAGATGCTGCGGAACCCCCAGGTCTTCGGCGGTCACCCAGTGCGAATCGATCCACGGACGCATGGCCTCGCAGAACCGTTCCAGTACTTCGACGGCGCGCGGATCCTTGGGATCGAAGTCGATCCCGCCCTTGGCCCCGCCGATGGGTAGATCGAACGTCGCGGTCTTGTTGGCCATACCCCGGGCCAGATCCTCGACTTCGCTCACCGTACAGCCGGCCCGCATCCGGGTGCCGCCGGTGGCCAGGCCACCGCGCAGGGTGTGCACCACAAGGTAACCGACCGCGCCCGTCTGCGAATCCGTCCAGTGCAAGCGCATATACGGCTCGGAACGACGGACCGCGGGGGTGAGGGCCACTGCCGCCGAGACGTCCGGAACTGCCTGCGCGGTAATCTGCGCGGCGCCCCTCGCCGGGTCCTGCATCGTCGTCACGACGAACCACCTCCTCTTCGTGTTCGTGCCGGTTACACCATCACCCACGGAGAAGCGCCGGGTGCGTAATCCCCTGTCCGGACTACGTCGTCCCCGGCCGATGGCTCGATTCCGGTGTCACCAGCCTGCATTCGCACCTGCCCGCTCGTCTATTTACGGTTCGTTCACGGCGGTGTTCAGCGTTGCTGCACAACGCTTAGGCTCGAACCATGGACCTGTCGCTGGCCCGTCTGCGAATGTTGCGCGAATTGCATCGACGCGGCACGGTCACGGCGGCCGCGACCGCACTGCACTACACCGCGTCGGCGGTGTCCCAGCAGCTCGCCCAGCTGGAACGCGATGTCGGCACCCGGCTGTTCGAGCGGCGGGGGCGCCGGCTGCAACTCACCGATCTCGGGGTGCTGCTGGCCGAGCACGCCGAGGAGATCCTCGCATCGGTCGAGCGGGCGACCCAGGCGCTCGAGGACGCGGGCGAGATCATGACGGCGAAACTCACCGCCGGTGTGTGGGCGTCGGTCGCCTCCGGCCTGCTGCCCGATGCGCTCACCGCCCTCGCGCGCACCCACCCGGGTATCTCGGTGCGCACGCGAGAACTTGTTCCGGAGGCCACCGCCGCCGCGGTGCGCGACGGGGCATTGGACCTGTCGTTCGTACTCGAATACTCCAACTACCCGATGACCTGGGACAGCGGCCTGGAGCGCGCCGTCATCGCGGTCGAGCGGATCTACGCCGCGGTCCCGTCCGGAGCCGTGCCGTCGGCCAGCGTGACGCTGGCCGACCTCGCCGAGCATCCGTGGATCCTCGCGCCCGCCCGGTCGCATTTCGGACATGCGGCCCGGCTGGCGTTCCAATCCGTCGGGCTCGAACCACGGATCGATCACGAGGTGGAGGAGCAGGCGACGGCCATGGCGATGGTGGCGGCCGGGCTGGGTGTGACACTCGTGTCGGATCTGGGTCTGGCATTGCGTCCGCCGGGAGTGGACATCGTCGCCCTGGGCGACGTGCTCACCCGGACCGTATCGCTGGCCTACCGCACCAACACGGCCCGGCGTGCCGCACTGCTGCTCGTCGTCGACGCGGTCCGCGCGACCGCCGCGGAGAAGGGCCTGGGCGCCGAATCCGCACTGCCCACCACGGCGAATGCGGAACCCTTCCCGTCCCCGGCGGATACGCTACGCACGGCCGATCGGCGCCCGGAACAGAACTGATCGGTCCGGACCCGCCGCGACTCGCCTGCCGCATTCCGGTGAGTCGGGTCACAGCCGCGGGGTACGCTCGCACGCGTCGGCGTGGCGGTGACACCTGGAGGTCGGCACATGGATGTTCTACTCGGAATCGGGACGCGTAAGGGTTTGTTCCTGGCGCGCAGTACCGACGGCCGGTCGAGCTGGGAGGTGAGCCCGCCGCGGTTCGCCGTGGCGGATGTGAAAGCACTGGCGATCGATACGCGGCGGACGAGGCCGCGCGTGCTCGCCGGAGTCCTGGACAGCCATTTCGGCCCGACCCTGGTGACCAGCGACGATCTCGGCCGGACGTGGAGCGAACCGGACGACGCGCCGCTGGCGTTCCCGTCGGATACCGGGGCGGCATTGCAGGGCGTATGGCAGATCGCGCCCGCGACCGCGGCCGAGCCGGAGGTGGTGTACGCGGGCGCCGAACCGTCGGCGTTGTTCCGCTCGTCCGACGCGGGGCGGACGTTCGAACTGATCCGCGGGCTGTGGGATCACCCGCACCGCCCCGAGTGGATGCCGGGTGGCGGCGGGCTGGCGTTGCACACGATCATCCCGCATCCGGCGGACGCGGAACGCATCACGGTCGCCATGTCGACCGGCGGCGTCTATCAGACCGCCGACGGCGGTAGGTCCTGGAGACCCACCAACAAAGGGGTCACGGCCGATTTCATGCCCGGTGAGCTGCCGGAGTGGGGGCAGTGCGTGCACAAGGTCGCCATGGACGCCGGCACACCGAGCACGATGTATCTGCAGAACCACGGCGGAGTCTTCCGCACCACCGACGACGGCACGAGCTGGCAGTCGATCGACGGCGGCCTACCGGCCTCGAACTTCGGCTTCCCGATCGTCGCGCACCCGCGACGCCCCGGGGTGATCTACACCTTCCCGCTGGTCGCCGATATGGAGCGGTTCCGTTTTCCTCCGAACGCCGAATGCGCCGTCTACCGCAGTGCCGACGGTGGCGGGACCTGGTCGGCGCAGACCAGCGGGCTTCCGCGGGAGCCGTTCTGGGCCGCGGTCATGCGCGATGCCATGTGCGCCGACGACGCCGACCCCGCCGGGATCTATTTCGGCACCCGCAACGGCGAGGTCTACTGCAGTCCCGACGAGGGTGAGCACTGGCAGCTGGTGGCCGACAAACTGCCCGACGTCCTGTGCGTACGCGCCCGAGTGGTCGGATAACGCCGTGGCACAGGTGCGCCTGCCGTCCGCACTGCGGCCCTACGTCGGCGGCGACCGGGAACTCGCCGTCGACGGCGCGACGCTGCGCACCGTACTGGACGTGCTGCGCGAGCGGTCGCCCGCGCTGGAGCGCCGCCTCCGCGACGAGAGCGGTGAACTACGCCGCTATGTGAACTTCTACGTCGACGGCGACGAATGCCGGACACTGCGGGGTTTGGACACACCGCTCGACGCCGGCACCGAGGTCATGATCATTCCGTCGGTCGCCGGTGGGTGATCGCGGCAGGCGGCACGCTACTCGGCAGCGCGGTCGGCCGCGACCGCACGCGCCGATTCCACTCGCAGTGTGCGGAATGCGGCAGCCAGCGCGTCCAGGGTGTAGTGGGCGTTGAGACCGCTCGGATTGGGCAGTACCCAGACCTCGGTGGCGCCGATCATCTCGTCCTGGCGCCCGACGGTGGTCCGCGGCCGCCCGAACGCGGTGCGGTAGGCGCCCAGGCCCAGCACCGCGAGGATTCGCGGCCGGCTCCGCCGCACGCGCTCGACGAGCGCGGCGCCGCCGTCGCGCAGTTCCTCCTTCGTCAACTCGTCGGCCTTCGCGCTCGTCCGGGAGACGACATTGGTGATGCCCAGCCCCAGCGCCGGCAGTTCGTCCTGTTCGTCGGGGCGGAACAGGCGCGGCGTGAAACCCGATCGGAACAGCGCGGGCCAGAAGCGGTTTCCCGGCCGAGCGAAATGGTGGCCGGTCGCACCGGACCACAGGCCGGGATTGATTCCGCAGAACAGCACTCGCAGATCCGGTGCCAGTACATCGGGAATCGTCGTCCCGGCCGCGGCCGCCAGATCGGCCGGTGTCGGACGGTTTACCGCGGAACGGGCCATTCGCCCAGTCTGCCAGCGGGCGCGAGCCCGCCGAGCCGGAGGGCCACGTCCGAGGGGTTCGCCGCTGGCCGCGGCGCCGCGACGCACACGCTATCGGTAGCCACGAGAACCATGCCGGGCACCGTCCGGCAGCGATCCACGCCGTGCCGGGAGAAAGCGCCGGGACCGCCGCGGTCCCGGCGGCATCGCGCACGGACGACGTGCCACTCAGGGGGGCGTGCATACCTCACATGACGAGCCGGTAGAACGCCGAGAGCGCGCCGTCGATGGGATGCGGCTGCGGCCTGCCCCGTCCGTCGAGCCGGTTCCAGCGCTGCATGTTGACCGCGGCCGAGAACTGCCGGGCACCGTCGGCGCGGGTCATCGAGATCGCTCCGGCGCCCCAGACCGAACCGTCGTGACCCCAGAATGTCCCGTGCCCGGGGACCTCCATCCGGTGCAAACCCAGACCGTATTCGATCGTCTTGCCCTCGAAGGAGATGACCGGGACGGTGTGCTGCATCTGCGCCAGCGACGAGCGGTCCACGATCTCACCGGCGAGCAGCAGGGCGAAGAACCGGTTCAGGTCGGCCACGGTCGAGATCAGCGAAGCCGCCGGCCCCACCCACGACATATCGAAATCGCTGTAATCGCGCGGGGGTTCGAACATCCCGAACCACGCCTCGTAGATCCGCGAATGCGGCCCGTCGACACCGGTGCTCTCCGGGAGCTCGGTGTCTTGCAGTCCGGCCCGTTCGATGACGTTACGGGTGATGCACTTCTCCGCGGTCGTGCCGGTCACCAGTTCCAGGAGCCGGCACAGGAGCAGGTAGTTGGTATTGGAGTAGATACCCGGGGTGCCGCCGGGCGTCCCGGCCGCGGGAGCGGAGACCCCCAGTCCGATCAGTTCGAGGGGGTCGAAACGCGTGTGCCGGTTCTCGTCCAGGCTGTCCGGCCGTGTCTCGGCCACGGCGGGGAAGGCGGCGAGGGACGGGTAGGCGTACGGGAGATATTCGGCCAGACCGCTGGTGTGGTTGATCAACATGCGAACCGTCACGGCTTGACCGCGGGCACCGGGGACCAGCTTCGGCAGGTAATGGCCGATCGATGTGTCCAGGTCGAGCTGTCCGCTCTCCACCTGCTGCAATACCGCCGCGGCGGTGAAGGTTTTGGTGATACTGCCGACCCGGTGCCGCATATCCGCCGTGACCGGACGGCCGGTCTCGATATCGGCGACCCCGGCCGCACCGCGCCACAGCCGATCACCGTCGCGCACTTCGGCGAACACGCCGGGAATTCCCGCGCGGTGGATATCGTCCAGGGCGGCCTGCAACCGGGCGGGCTCGAGTGGGTTCGTCACGACGGGTGTCCTCTCGTAGGAATCCTGTGCGGGTCGATCCGGGAGGCCCGTAGCGGGCGGTACCCGGTCGGCCCTCACTATCCGCCGAGCGGCCTCACCGAGTATCGGAAAAATGTTCCGCAGCCGACGGTCGCCGGGGTGAGAAACCGCCGCAGCACCCGATATCGCGGCGGGCGGGAACCGACCGGACGAACCGAGCGGTTGCCTTCGACCTGGTCAGGGCGCGATCATCGATGAGGAGCGACCCGGCGGTGCCGGTCCGGTCGACCGTCGGTGAATCGGCAGTTATCGACCACGAGAGGACCGTGTTTCCATGCCTTCCCCCAGTAGTGCGAACAGTACCGGTCGACCGTCCGCCGCCGCCCCGGCGAGAACGGCCGATCGTTCCCCGGCACGGGCCGCGCCCGCGGCCAGTCTCACGCTGCCCCATCTCAGCGCCGAGGTCGCGATCCCCGGCCGGGGCATCGATGTGAAGGCCGGGCCGGTCGAGTTGTCCCTGCCGACCCGTTATATCTACTACGGCGGGCTGGGCGCCCTCGCCGTCGCCGGTGCGGTCGAATTGCCGCTCGCCGGTGCGCTGGCGGCGGCGGGCCTGATCGTCGACCGGATGCGGCGGCCCCACACCGCCGTGCCCGGACCCGTGCGCGGCGGCGCGGCGGCGTAGTCCGGCCGGCCCCGCCTGTGCGTCGCGGCCGGCGCGAAATTGCGGATCGAGCTGACCGATGTAACCGATATCGGCCAGGATCATATCGCGGCGGAACACCGTGACCGCGGGATCGAGCCCTTCACCCGGGGAGCCTCCAGTTCGGTCGAGTTCGGCGGGCACCCACACAGCGAGGCGTGTTCCTCCGCGCACCGTAGTACCCACGCGACCGGCGCCCTCCGGGTGAGCGCACCACCGAACCGACGCCCGCCACCGTAGATTTTTCCGATTGCCGTGACCGGCATCACCGGGCCTGTGACCTGCGTCTCCGCTGTTTCCGGCCGAGGACGCAGCCGCGACGAGCTCGCCGGAGTCCCGGTCGCCCATTGACGTCTTAGCGCTAAGCGATTACACATGCCTTGGCGCAAAGCCGTCTCCTCGGGAGATCAGCGCCCACCACATCTGCACATCCCTGAACCGAAAGCCCACTCCATGGCCCCGATCTCCACCCCGAGCCCGGCCCGACCCCAGCGGTCGGGGCACAAGGTCACCTCCCCCCACGACCGCACCCCGGTCTAACCTATCGATCAGGCGCCCAGCGCCGACTATTGCCGAGGACGCCACCGTGAGCGGACCCCCCGCAGCCGTAACCCCGAGCACCGTCACCCGCCCCAACTGGGTCGTGCTCGCGCTGGCCTTCGTCGCTGTCGTACTCGACGGCTACGACACCATCGCCCTGGGCCTGTCGATACCCGCGCTGTCCGAGGAATGGGGTGTCTCCGCGTCGCGTTTCACGCCGGCGCTGTCGATCACCAGCCTCGGCGTCGCCCTGGGATACATCGCGGTCGGTCAACTGGTCGCCCGGTTCGGTAGCAGGCGTGTCATTCTCGCCGCCGTACTCGTGTTCACCGCGGGGTCGCTGCTCACCGCCACCGCGACGTCCATCTGGGAGCTGACCGCCCTGCGACTGGTCACCGGCCTCGGTCTCGGTGCGGTGCTCCCCGCGGCCGTCGCCCACGCGACCGCCCTCAATCCCGCCCGCTTCCGCCAGTCCATCGCGGTGTTCGTCACCATGGGGATCTCGCTGGGCGCGCTGATCGCGGGTTTGCTCGGCAGCACACTCGTCAGCAGCCACGGCTGGGAGTCGGTGTTCGTCATCGGTGCGCTCGCCTCTGCCGTCCTGTTCCCGCTGCTGTGGCTGGGCCTACCGGACGAAGAGGAGGTCATGGGCACGATCGAACCGGCCGCCGCCAGGCACGGCGCCTCGGTGGCCCGGCTCTTCGACCCCGGAGTCCGCACCCGCACCGCCCTGCTGTGGGGATTCTCCTTCCTCACCTTCTCGGTCTACTACATCTTCTCGTCCTGGCTGCCGACCCTGCTCACCAGCTACGGGTTCAGCAAGGGCCTGGCCCCGCTGGGCTCGGCGGCACTCGGGGTCGGCAGCATCATCGGCGCCGGAGTGCTCATGCTCGGCGTGCTGCGCCTGCGCATGACCTCAGTACTGGCGGGCACCACCGTCGCGGCCGTGGTCTTCCTGATCGTTTCCGGCCTCCTCGGCACGGACAAGGCATTGCTGCTCATTGTGTTCGGCGGAGTGGGCCTCGGCCTGCAGGCCGGCATGATCGGCCAGGCCGCGCTCGCGGTCTCGCTGTACCCCGACCGCACCGCCGCCACGGGTGTCGGATGGGCATCGTCCATGGGACGGCTCGGTTCGGTGCTCGGACCGATCATCGGGGGCGCTCTCATCGCGGTCGGCGCGTCGACCGGCACGATCGTGCTCCTCGCCTGCGTACCGGTGGTCGCCGCTCTGGTCCTGGTCACCGCACTGGGCCGGGTCACCGCGGCCCCCGCCGAGCGGACCCTCGCGGCGCACTGACCGCGGTCCCGGCCGGTGACCTCGCCCGCCGGGGACCTGCGCACCGGCCGCCCGCGCGGACCGACGTGCGCACCGGCGGCCGCTCCCGCGGACTCGGGGTCGGGCAGTGCACGATAGTGCGGACCCGGCCGACGAGGAGCAAACCCATGGTGAGCGAAACACGTACCGGTCCCCCCGCACCCACCGCCGGCCGCGGACCGGTGCGGGCGGCGGTGATCGTGGGCGCGCTGGGCGTGGTCTTCGGCGATATCGGCACCAGCCCGATCTACACCATCCAGACCGTGTTCGATCCGCAGGATCCGCATCCGGTACCGATCGGTACCGCCAATGTGTACGGGGTGGTGTCGCTGATCTTCTGGTCGGTGATGACCATCGTCACCTTCACCTACATCTCCCTGGTGATGCGCGCGGACAACGACGGCGAAGGCGGCATCATGGCGCTGATCACGCTGCTGCGCCGCCTCGGCGCCACCCGTGGCCGCCGGACCGCCGGTTTCCTCGCGGGGGCCGGGATCTTCGGCGCCGCACTCTTCTTCGGCGACGGCATGATCACCCCCGCCATCTCGGTGCTCTCCGCGGTCGAAGGGCTGCGGATCGTCGAACCGGACCTCAGAGACCTGATCATCCCGATCACGGTCGTGATCATCGTGGCCCTCTTCTCCGTCCAGCGGCGAGGTACCGCCACGGTTGGCCGGCTGTTCGGCCCCGTGATGATCGTGTGGTTCCTGACCATCGGCGCCCTGGGTATCGCCGGAATCGCCCGCCATCCCCAGATACTGAAAGCCCTCTCCCCGACCTACGCGCTGAGTTTCGCCACCGGGCATTTCCATATCGCGTTCTTCGCCCTGGCCGCCGTCGTACTCGCGGTCACCGGCGCCGAGGCGCTCTACGCCGATATGGGCCATTTCGGCCGGAAAGCGATCACCCGGGGGTGGCTGGGGTTGGTCCTGCCCGCCTGCACACTGAGCTATTTCGGGCAGGGCGCGCTCGTCCTCGGTGACGAGGCCGCGGTGGACAGCCCCTTCTTCCTGCTCGCCCCCGGGTGGGCCCGGCTGCCCCTCGTGCTGCTGGCGACCGCCGCGACGGTGATCGCGTCCCAGGCGGTGATCACCGGCGCGTTCTCGGTGGCCGCCCAAGCGGTGCGGCTGGGTTACCTGCCGCGCCTGCGGGTCGCGCACACCTCCGAATCCACCATCGGGCAGATCTACGTTCCGTGGATCAACTGGTTGCTCATGGTGTCGGTTTTGACATTGGTCTTCGCCTTCCGGAGTTCCGCGGCACTGGCCTACGCCTTCGGTATGGCGGTGACCGCGACCATCACCATCACGACCCTGCTCTTCTTCTACGTGGCCCGCACCAAATGGCGTACCCCGCTGTGGCTCGTGCTACTCGGCGCGATCCCCCTGCTCACCGTCGACGCGCTGTTCGTCGCGGCGAACCTGACCAAACTGGTCCACGGGGCGTGGCTGCCGCTGTTGATCGGACTCACCGCGTTCGCCGTGATGATCACCTGGGCGCGCGGCCGTGTCATCGTCACCGCCGCGCGGCGACAGGCCGAGGGTCCGCTACCGCAATTCGTCGAACAGTTGCGCAGCCGCCGGCCACCCCTGATCCGGATTCCCGGTACGGCGGTGTTCCTCAACCGCGGCAGCAGCACCACTCCGCTGGCGATGCGCGCCACCGCCGAACACAACCGGGTACTGCACGAACACGTCGTGATCCTCTCGCTGGACACCGTGCCCGTCCCGCGGGTGCCCGATGCCGACCGCCTCCGCGTCGATCCGCTGGGTTATACCGACGACGGCATCGTCCATGTCACCGTCCACCACGGTTATATGGAAACCCCGAAGGTGCCGCAGCTGCTGGGCCGGCTCGACCCCGCGCAGACCGAGGGCCCGATCGAGGTGGAGGGGGCCTCCTATTTCCTGTCGAAGATCGAACTCAAGCCGGGCCCGGCGCCCACCATGGCGCCCTGGCGCAAACGCCTGTTCATCGCCACCTCCTACCTCACCTCCGACGCCGCCGACTATTTCGGGCTGCCCCGCGACCGGACAGTGATCATGGGCTCGCAGGTCGAGGTCTGAGCGGAGTCCGCAGCATCATTCGCTTCGAGGTCCCGCGCCCGCCACGACGTCACGATTGCGCCTCCTCGGTCCCGCCCCCTCGGCTCGGCGATCTCTGGAGGCCACCGAGCAACAGTGAGGGCACCGAGCACCGCCCGCGCGGTCACGAGTACTGCTACCGGCCGAACCACACCCTTGCCGCCGTCATTCGGAGATCTCCCTGGTGAGCGGTGGCGGTGGCGGCACATCGACGCCGAGGTCGAGCAGCGAGGACCGGACTACGATGTCCCAGCTGGCGTGCTGGGGGGCGGCCAGGCGGCAGCGTCGTTCCGCGTCGGCGACGACCCGTCGGTGCGCTTCCAGTTCGGCGGTCATCGCGGCGAGCTGCCGCGACAGCGGCTCGACCATCTGGGTGGCGGCCTGGGTCAGCACCTGGACGGCATCGGCCCGCCGTTTACGCCTGCCCAGCATTCCGGCCGCGCATACCCCACCGACGCCGGTGAGCAGGCCGCCGAGGACAGATGCCACTTCGCTGATCATGCTGTCCTCCCAACTGCGGCAGGGGTGTCGCGTCCTTCCTCAGGCGCGTTCGTCGGTGGCCGGATCGCGGAATCCGGGGATCTTCAATGCCGCGCCGATGACGCCCAGCGCCTCGGCGGTGGTCCGGTCACCCAAGAAATCCCAGCCGGGAAAGTTCGCCCCGCGGGCGGTCCCGGCACCGGAGAGCTGATCCAGCGTGAGCCCCACATGCTTGTCCAGGTAGTGCAGCAGGGTCCCCACGGTGACCTGCTCACCGTGATAGTTGGTGATCTTTTCTTCCAAAAACGCCATCTGCTCACCCTTTCCGTCCAGGAGTGCCTGTACGTCCCGGCGGAAGGCGTTCATATCTATGCCCGCCGGGTCGATCTTTCCTTCGCTGGAGTACTCGCGGTGCGCGACGCAATCGCCCGCGCCGCGGCCGATGCGCCGGAGCAGGGCCGCGCAGCCGCGCTTGTAGGCGTCGAGCTGAACCGGCGTCCAATCCCAGGGTGGTGTGCCACGCGAAACGGCTTCGATGCCGATGGTGTGATAGTTCGCGTTGTCGGTGGGCCAGCCCGGCCAGCTCCCACGCCCGGCATGCCAGCCGACGCCGACGGCGATCACCCGGTAGGTGCCGTCCTTCTCGAGCACCAGCTGGGCGAGCGGGCCCGGCAGATCGGGACGACCGTCCTGGACGATGCGCCAGTCGTTCGGGCCCCCTCCGCCCGTGTGATGACACAGCACGCCGCGGATATCGAGAAAGTCGCCGTGGCCGCGTTCGCGCCAGCCGTCGTGTTCGATCACCGGCAGGCCGGCGCCGCGCAGCACCTCGGCCAGCCATACCGGGTCTCCGCTCCAGGCCATCGGACCCTCCTGTCCTCGCGCCGATCGTCGTCGGCGCCCCGGGAGGCCGGCCGTGTTCACCGGTGCGGACGCGACCGCGCTACGGGGCGTGAACTGCGGTGATAGACAACCGCTCTCTTCACCGTAGGCCCCGTTCGGTCTTTTTTCAACCTTTTTCAGTCACTATTAGGCCTATTTCGGGCACTATGTCGGCCGGGATTCTGCCGCGGACCCGAAACTGTCGGGCACTTGATTCAGACCCTGCCCGATCCCAGAATGGTCGACATGGATGCGACGCCCGCGGAGTCGGAGGCAGCGACCACCGAGGAGGCACGCCTGGACGCGGCGTTGGGCGCGGAGGTACGCGCGATGCGGGCGCGGCGCGGCTGGAGTCAAGAAGCACTGGCCGAGAAGACCGGCTACAACAAGAAGACCATCATCCGGCTCGAGCGTGGCGAACGAGCGATGACGATGGCACAGATGTACAAGATCTGCAAGGTGTTCGGCATCCGGCCGAGCGACCTAGTCCTCGCCGCGGAGAAAGAAATCGGCATCCAGTAAAGGGGACGGATCGACCCCGCGCCGACGTGCCTCGACGACGAACGACGAGACGGTCGTCGTGGTGGGATCAGCGTTCAGATAGTCCGCCATAGCCACGGGGCGGTCCGGAGCTTCGTTGCCCATGAGCGTTTCCAGTTCTGACCGATCCACGCTCGCGAGGTGTTCCCGCTTCCCCCGCGGAGCCCGACAGTTCCCACTCGATTTCCTCTCCGGGGTCGACACGGTGTTGCCGGGCGAATTCGTCGTACCGGGTCCGGCCGTGCTGCCTTACGGACCGCGGAGCCGCACCGGCGGGTACCCGGACCCGGTCGCTTCCGTGACCGGCCCGATCGGGCGAACCCTCCACTCCCGGAACGAACTCGACACCCACACCGACACCTTCCAGCTACCGGACCCCTGCGCCCAGGCTCGTAGCCAGAGCCTGACGCCGAGTGTAATTATTTTCGCGCGCTCCGCCTAGGCCCGGAAGGATGGATGAACTAGAGGGTTTGACGGCCGGGACGCGAAGACAGGGACAGCTGGGCTGAGACACAACGCTTTTCGCACTACGACAGCACGGTAGCAGCGGGGTACGACACGTTCGGGACACGGTGTTCCCGTCGGCTCCCGGGCCGGACTGCCGGGCGATCGAGAACTGCTGCGGGCCAGCGAAGAACACAGGCCCACCGGATTCGAGGACGTGGGGGCGCGATGCGGCCGAGCGGCGCCGGACCCGCGGCGACCAGCAAACCTTCCGGCGCGCACTCCACGCGGCCGATCCGGTCCGCACACCACGATCTCGGCGGAACACACCGGCCGCTGCGCGATTCCGATGCACCGGACGAGCCGTGAGCGGTTCTCTCCGGGAAACCGTTTCAGCCTTGGGCGACCGCTCGATTCGACGTGAGCCGGAAGGAGGGCGCGGTCCTCACGCGGGGCGGCGAGTTCGTTGTCCGGGCGAGCGCTACTTGGCGAGGCTGCGCACCGAGGCATGCCCCGACAGCTTCATCAGCACCGGAGTCGACGCACCATCCTCCGCGGCATGGGTCAACCGCGAATGCCGCAGCTGGTGCAGCGCGTACAGGCCGCCCTCGACGCTCAATCCGCTGCCATTACATCGACCTGCCGTCTCATAACCAAGGTTTCGAGACGCTGCGGGGCGAGTGCGCTGCCCGCGACCAGGGGCAGCCTCGACCAGCCCTCCTCGAGGTGAGCTCCCGCGCGGGCGCAGATAGGGCTCTGGTAGCGATAGGGCGGAAATAACGACAGTGGCCCGACCGGCAGCGATGGGGGAATGTACCGGAGTCCTGGTGGGGTTACCACGCCACACCGCGCCCCGGCCTGGTATTTCAGGGGCGCCTTCCCATCTTCGGGACCCCCGGTTTGCCGTAGAGTTGTCTACTCAGCCCCGCGGATCGAAGAATGATAACTTGTGGGATTTGGTCGGTGAGGTGCACTCGGTGGGGCCAGACGAACTGTCAGGAAAGCCGCTGCCTCACGTGGTGGAGCAGATGGTGGCGAGCACCGCCCGGTCCATCGAGTCGGTCGCCGACGCCGCGGCGGGCCGGTTCCGAAAGTTCGGCGATACGCTCGACCTGGGTGCAGGCCACGCGGCCGGCGTGGACCGGTCCTCCTTCGCCAGAGGAGAATCGCCGACCCTCGATCTCCGACGCTCGACTCCGGATAGCGACGCCGAAGGTGTTGATTATTGGGATCCCGATAGCGATACCTGGGGCGAATCCAGCGATGGGCGATTCGACACCGTGGATATGGGGGACGGTCACATCGGTGAGGACGTACCGGGGCGCGTCAGCGACACAGGTGTGCGGTACCTACGCACCGAGGCGGAACGGCTCCCGTTCTGCCTCGACATCCGCGACGGCCGTGTCCGCGACGCCAACGGAAACCTGTTCGATACAAGGAACGCGAACGTGAGAGACGCTCTGGGGCGCCGCTTGAACGAGCGATATTCGTCATGGACGAACATGGGAATATTTACGCCTCATTGTTTGCAAAGCGGAACATACTCCAGCACTCCAGCTTTCTTGCTGGAGGACCAGTCGCGGGAGCCGGTGAGATCGAGGTAGTGAACGGTGAGATTCGCCTGATCACCGACCAGAGCGGCCACTATCTGCCCACACAGCATCTCATGAGGCAAGTGCTGACCCGCATGGAGGAATGCGGAGTGCGTCTCCGGCCGGACCAGGTGCGGATGCTGGCCACAGAGTGAGTCGCCCAGATCCGCCCGACGCCAAAAGATCGGGATCGGCCACCACACCGACCACCATGGGCGATGGGTGACCGTCCCGCTCACCGACCACCCGCACGGCAGGCCCGGTCGGCTCGGGTACGGCTCGTTCTCGTCCGTCCACTCGCTGTCCTGCTCCTACTCGATGATGCCGGGTTGCCGATCGGACAGGTGGCGCCCCACGTCGTCACTGTGCCGGGGCAGCGCGACGCCGAGCAGCACCATGCCCACGCCGAGGCCGAAGTGCAGCCAGTTGTCCGCGGTGTCCAGTGGCACGAAATTGGCGGCGCTGTGTTGATCGACGATCAGCCCGTACACCCACAGCAGCAGATAGATCGCTCCGCCTACCAAAAGGTAGGCCCGGGCCGGCCGGGGTCGCGCGCCCGCGATCAGACCGGCGATACCGAATGCCAGATGCACGATGTTGTGTAGCACCGACACATTGAAGAGGCCGAATAACTGGGCCTGGGAATGGTGCCCCGCCCACGCGAGAGCCCCGTAATCGGTGGTGATCCCGGGTATGAAGCCGAGCACTCCGACCAGCAAGAAGACCGCGCCGACCGCGGTAGCGGCGAGTTGTACCGGCGAGCGGGCGGTCGCAGTGGTGGTGCGGTTTCGGTTCGGCACTGGCTCGTCCTTTTCTCCTGGCCGCCGGGGCGGGGCAGGTCTCGCTCCGGCCTGCTCGCCGGGTGCCCCGCACTCCGCCCGGCAAACCCCGTGCCGGACGAACACCGCGCCCGGCCGGGGACCGGTGTTTCGCGTCGCCGATCCCGGGTATGGCGCCCGCATTCGCTGGGCGGGAAGCCGCGCCCCGGTGACCGAGGTGGTTCGGAAGATCGGAGGAGCGATGGCGGCCGAACCGAGTGTGGAGATACCGATACCTGTACAGGACGCGTTCGCGGTCCTCGCCGACGGCTGGCTGTACGGGCTGTGGGTGGTCGGCGCTTCGCATATCCGCAAGGTCGACCCCGGGTGGCCGCAGGTGGGTACCCGTATCCATCACAGCGTGGGGGGCTGGCCACTGGCCCGGCAGGACACCACGAAAGTTCGCTCGGTCGACGCACCACACCGGCTCGAGCTCGAGGCCTGGCTGTGGCCGGCGGGCGCGGCCTATATCCGGCTCGATCTCACCGAGCTCGGGCCCGACCGTACCGAAGTAACGATCACCGAACGCGTCGTCCGCGGCCCCGGGAAATTCCTCCCGGGGTCGGTACAGGACCTGGCGCTGGTACCGCGCAACCGGGAATCACTCCAGCGGTTCGCCGCCCTCGCCGTCGGGCGCTCCCCCCGCTCCCCGGGCTGACCCGCCGGTCCGCGGCCCGGCTCCGGCGGCCGCCGCCGGGGCCCTGGTAAGCGGACGCTGGCTCTGGTGGGTCGGTCTCCCCAACCGGAAAGCAGGGCGCTCCGGCGCGAGGGGCGCACTGGAACCGGACCGTCCGGCCCGCATCGCCGCCGCGAGTTCGGCGCAGGCGGCGACCGCGTCGTATCGCGGCGTCCAGCCGAGTTCGCGGGCGGCCCGGCCCGCGTCCACCAGGCATGCGCGGTCGGCCAGCCGGAGCCAGGCCGGATGCAGTGGCTGCAGACCCAACCGCCAGCTCACCCCCGCTCCCACGGTCAGCACGCGGTGCGGCACGGGTACCCGGAAGCCCCCGAATACCGCGGCCAGGTCGGTGGCGGTGAGCACGGGGTCGGCGGCGAGGTTGAACGCGCCGGTGGCGCGTTGTTCGACGATCGAGCCGACGGCCGCGGCCACGTCCGCGGCATGCACCAGCTGCAGGCGCAGCCCGTACCACAGCGGAACGGGCACCCCGGGCCGGCCGAGCACCGTGCGCGGCAGCCACCGGCCGAACAGCCACTCGCCCATTTCCGCGGCCGCGTCACCCTGTACGACAGCACACGGCCGGATCCGTGCCACCCGGATCGTGGGCTGCCGATGCTCGAACGCGTCGAGTTGCGCCTCGAGCTCGGCTTTACCCCTGCTGTAGGCGCTCGCGGACAGTCCACCGCACGGCCACTGCTCGTCGACACGACTCCACCGCGCGGCGGGAGTGTAGGCCGCCACCGAGGACGCGCACACCACATGCCGCACCCCCGCCTCGGTGACCGCACGCAGAACATTGGCGGTGCCGGCGGCATTGGTCCTGGTCAACGGCGGATCGGTCCGTTGCGGATGAACCGCCCAGGCCAGATGGACCACCACGTCGGCCCCGGCGAAAACCTTCGGTAGGAGGGTCGCCGCCGCCGGATCGCCGATATCGCATTCGACCCACCGGGCCCGGTCGTACGGCTCCCGTCCCCGCGGCGGACGGCGGCGGGCGATCCCGATCAGTTCCGGTCCGGGCCGGGCCGAGCGCAGCAGTGCCGTCCCCACATTGCCGCTGGCCCCGGTGACCACGACCTTCATCGAACTCGCACCCACCGGTGGAAGACGGCGTTCACGGCCGGAACACCGCCCGGATGCAGCCCTCCTGTTTGGTTTTGAACAGCTCGTAGCCGCGCACCGCGTCCTCCAGCGGCATATCGTGGGTGATCAGATGGGAGGGGTCGAGATCGCCCTGCTGGATGTAGTCGAACATCCGCGGCATGTACCGCTGCCCGTGCTGCTGCGCGGTCCGGAGGGTGAGGCTCTTGTTCGTCACCACCCCCATCGGAAATTTGTCGGTGAGGCCGTAGATGCCGAGCACCGAGACGACACCGCCTTTGCGGCAGGCCAGCAGCGCCTGCCGCAGCGAGGTCGCCCGGTCGGTTTCCAGGCGTAGCAGTTGTTTGGCCCGGTCGTAGAGCTGCTGCAGACCGGTTCCGTGCCCCTCCATACCCACCGCGTCGATACACGCGTCGGGGCCTCTGCCACCGGTCATTTCGAGCAATGCCTCCTGGACACTGTCCACCGCGGTGTAGTCGATCGTCTCCGCGTCGTATCGGTCCCGGGCGAGGGCCAGGCGTTCCGGGATCCGGTCGATCACCACGGCCCGCTCGGCACCGAGGAGCCGGGCGGAGTGGGCCGCCATCAGGCCGACCCCGCCGCCGCCCCACACCGCGACGGTGTCACCGGGGGCGATATCGCAGAAGTCGGCACCCATGAGGCCCGTGGGGACCGCGTCGGAACAGAACAGCGCTTGTTCGTCGGTGATGCCCTCCGGCACGGTGAAGCAGTTGACATCACCGAAGGGGACGCGGATGTAGTTCGCGTGCGAACCCTGGTACCCACCGAACGGATGGGTGTACCCGTAGATACCGCCGGTCGGATGACCGAAGACCGGTTGCTGCAGGGCCGCGTTGGGGTTGGTGGTGTCACACACCGAGTACAGGTCGTGCTCGCAATACCAGCACGTGCCGCATCCGATGAACGACGGCACCACCACCCGGTCCCCCACCTTCGTCGCGGTGACCTCCGCGCCGGTCTCGACCACCTCCCCCATGAACTCGTGGCCGAACACGTCGCCCGCCCGCATACCGGGTAGATAACCGTCGATGAAATGCAGGTCCGAGCCGCAGGTCGTGGTCAGCATCACCCGGACGATCACATCGTGGGGATTGACCAGACCCGGGTCGGGCACGGTTTCGACCGCGAGATCGTTGACCCCGTTCCAGCACAGTGCACGCATCATGCCTCCTGTCCGGCCGCCCGGCCGCTGGGGTTGCGGTCGAGGGTTGGCACTTCGCCCGTCTGCATCAGCGCACGCGCGCGATAGAGGACCGCGAAGATCGCCGCGCCGGTGAGCTGCCGCGGCAGCGGTGCCATCGCCGAGATATGTACTTCGGTGCCCTGTCCTCGGGGCGCGTCGGCGAATTCCAGCTCGATCCGCGCACGTTCGGGATCCACCGCGTCGACGAACTGTAATCCGTCCTGCTCCGTCAGCAGTACGCTCTCCCAGCTGATCATGTCCGCGCCCTCCGGCGCCGCGGTCCATTCGTAGCGGTCCGGCGCTGTCGATCGCACGTCGGCGAACCCGTCGAAAACGCGCGACAGATTGTCCGGGTCACGCCAGAATTCTTCCACTGCCGCGCGCGGCCGCTCGATCGTCAGGACCCGCCTGCCGGTGCCGCCGGATACCGAACCCACGGCTCGGCCGACGAGGGTGACCACTTCCTCTTTCGCCTTCTGTAGGTAATCCACGCGCTCTCCCTTCCGAAAAGTCGGCCCGGCAGCCCGAACGCGGTACCCCGAGTGCTCCGGCACAAACCCGCGGGCGCGCTCTCGAATCTCTCCTTTTGGACTCCGGGAACCCGGGTAGGCCGAAGCCACAGCGAAAGGAGTCGTCTTGACCGAAGCGAAACGCACCGAGAAGAACGACAACGACGAGCCCCGAGGCGGACGGCCGGGCCCGGTCGACCACGGCCGCGACGGCGGGATGGCCACGCGCGAGATCGCGCCGGAGGTGACCGTCGCCGACGAGACACAGGAGCCGCCGGACTGAGTTCGACGGCACTCCGCCCGCCTCGGACGCCGGCGGCCGTGTGCTCGGCCACCGGCGTCCGGGCTACACCCGCTCGAGGCTCTCGCCGATGGGTGAATTTCTGCACCCATCGGACTTCGATCAGAGATCTACGGTGCGTGTCACCACGATCCGCTCGCCGTCCTCTCGGATCGAGGGGACGAGATCGTCCGGGCGGGGCCGGAAACCCGGGGCCGCGGCCAGGCCGTGGGTTTCGTCGGCAGCGGTCACCCGGACGCGGTCGGCGCCGGGGGTCCGCACGGTGATGTCGACTCCATCCGGCGGCAGGTCGCGGAACCGTATCTCGCCCGGCCAGTTATCGGCCCGCTCCCCGGTGAGGGCCAGTTCGACCGGCGCCGCGCCCGCGACGGCCGCGACGACCCGGTCGATCCGGTGATCGACGCGCAGCACCAGCCCGGAGGCCGCGCGCCGGGACGCCACATGCACGGTGATGGTGTCGCCGTCGCGATGGAGCACCTCGACCACCGGGCCGTCGAGCGCCATCGGCTCGGCCGGGCCGGTCCACACCGTGCCCCACACGTACCCGGGGGAGAGCCGCGCGATATCGGTGCCGTCCACGAAGGTACGAGTCCAGCCGGCCGGTTCGGTATCCCCGCTCACCCAGCTCGCCACACCGGTATCCGCGTTCAGGACATAGGCCAGGTGCGCGCGGGCGGGATGCCGGGCGTCGAAGGTGTCGACCACGGTTCCCGCGGCGATCAGGAGTGCCGACACCACCGCTGCCGTCACCGGCACCGCGACGGTGACGGGGCGGCGGGCGGCGGGGCCGGGTAGCAGCAACTCGATCAGCGGGAGCACCATCACCACGAACAGCGCCGCACCCGCCGCGGCGGCCCCGCCGGATGTCAGGCCGACTCCGTCGATCAGGTTCCCGCTCAGCGGCCCGAGCAGCGCGGCGGCAACCGACGCCCCCAGCGTGAACACCGTCACCGGCCACAGGCTCCAGCGCACCGGTAGCAGCGCCGCCAGCGTGCCCAGCGCAACGAACAGGGCCGGCAGAGCGAACAGGAACGAGGCGCCGGGCGCCGCCACCGCACACACCACACCGAGTCCGGCCGGCCAGGCCAGGGCGCCGATCGCCGGCGCGACCGGCCCCAACCGGCGGCGTGCCGGTAGATACCAGCCGAGCACCGACGTCACGGCCAGCGCCACCAGTGCCCAGTGATAGACCTGGGGACGATGCAGCAACCCGCCCATCTGCTGATATGCGGGACGCAGCCACTCCAGCACCGACCACATCCCCTGCCCGAGCAGCGCCGCTGCGCCCAGTGGGACTGCTACCGACGCCGCGGCGAGCAGCAGCTGCCCGCTTCGCGCCGGGCCGCGGCGGCGCGCGAGCACCACCACGGCACCGACCGCCACCACGGCGAGCAGCGCGATCGGCAGGGCCAGCGCGTTCGAATAAGTGATCATGGTGCCCGCGAGGCGGAAGTAGGTGGCGTCGTGGTCGGATCGCAACTCGGCCAGATCGGCCGCGCCCAGCGCGTGGGCGAGGTGGAGCATGTTCTCACCGTGGTGCTGCAGGCTGCCCCGATCGAGGTTGCCGATGGTGTCACCGGCGGTGTGATAGTAGGACGAATTCTCGATATATGCGAAGTTGAGTCCGGTGAAGCCGGCTTTCGAGAGAGCCGTGAAATCGGTGAAATTCGGCATCATCCGGTACACCTCGACCAGCGACGAATCACCTCGTGGATGCGGCAAGGCGGCGAACAGTGATACCAGCGCGGCATTGTCCACCGAGGTCTCGAACATCAGTGACGGCCCACCGACACCACGGGCCTCCCAGTTGAGCACCACACCGCCGACGCGGGCGAGCGGGTGCTCCCGGGCGAACGCCTCGGCACCGAGCAGACCGTCCTCTTCACCGTCGGTGAACAGCAGCACGAGATCGTTGCGCTGATCGCCCTGCCGGGCGATCAGCCGGCCCACCTCCACCATCGCCGCGACCGCGGCACCGTCGTCCGAGGCACCCGGGCCCGTCGCGGCCGAATCATAATGTGCGGCCAGTAGAACCGTCCCGGTGGAAGCACGGCCGGGCAGGGTGGCGATCACATTGTCCACCCGGCCGAATGTCGCGAGCCCTTCGGACGCCCGCGCGCCGACACCGCGCTGGGTCTGCACCGAGAAGCCCGCCGACTCCAGCTCCCCGGTGAGGTATGCCCGGGCCCGGTCGTTCGCCGGACTGCCCAGCGGCCGCGGTTCGGTCGCGAAGCGCTGCAGGTCGGTCAGGGCCCGTTCGGCGCTGAACCGGTCGGTCGCCGACGCCGCGACCGGCCGGGGGCCGCGTCCGTCGGCGACGACGGTGGCCGCCACCGCGGCCGTCAACACGAGCAGGGCCACCAGCCCCGCGGCCACCCGGTAGGGAGATTCGATCACTCTCGCGCGCACGAGGTGACAGTATGTCGCTATCCCGGACGTGCGGTCGCCACCGCACGGTCACGACCGTTCGCACGCCCGGGAAGGGCGGCGGCGTCCTACGCGGCTAGTACACCGGCACCACCCTGCGCGACAACCTCGGCCGCCGCGACGCCCGCGCGGCCACACCCGCCCGGGCCGATACCTGACACCACGGCAGCGGGCGGGGGTGCCGGTCAGGCCGTGGACTCCTCGGACTCGGCCTGAGCCATTTTCAGGAGTGCCCGGTGCAGCTCCTTTGCCGGCTCGCCCGCCCGCTTACCGTGTAGCTCCGCTTCGACGAAGCCCTCGACCAGCGCGCGCCCGGGGTCCAGCAGCCCCGCACCGATATCCGGCCCGCCGCTGAGAGAACCGGCCATCAGGATCCGCCAGGCTTCCTGACGGGCCCGGTAATCCCCTGCCTCGTCGAGCGCGGCCGCGAATGCGCGGACCACCGCGGCGTACGCCGGCCGGCCGGTGGCACCGGCCCGACGGAAACGCCTTCTGCTCGGTCCCGAGCCGACGGCACCCGCCGGGCCCGCCAGCTCCGCGCGTTCCAGGGTGATCCACACCGGAGGCGGCTCGGCCGAACCCGACTCCGCCGCTTTCTTGCGCTCCCGGCGGATCGTATCGTCGCGTTGTTCGGTGACCTCGATGCCGTATAGCGCGACGGTGTACTTCCCGAGCAGGTCGTTCAGCGCCGCGGCGATCTGGTGCACCACCTCGGTTTCCAGCCCGGCCGTCTCGAAGCCACGGATTCGCAGGCCGTGCCTGCGGGCCATATCCTTCGCGAGCCGGATCGCGTCGGCGGGGTTGCCCCCCGTTCCCGGCACCACGGTCAGCGCCTCGGGCGGCGAGAACGGCTCCGGCTCCGCCTCGGGCGGCGCGAGCGTATCCGGCGGGGGCGGGTCATCCACCAAATGCAACGCCGGAGCTGTCTCCGGCTCGGTCGGCAGATCCGCGCGAACCGGCCCGACCGGTGGTTCCGGGCATACCGGCCCGGCCGGCGGCTCCATGGGGGCCGGCCCGACCACCGGCGCCCCGGGCGCCGGCCCAGCCGGAGACTCCGCGGGCACCGGCTCAACCAGCAGCTCCGCGGCCACCGGCTCAACCAGCAGTTCCGCGGGCACCGGCTCGATCGGTGGCTCCCGGCGCCTCGGCTCCTCTGTGCGCACCGGTTCGGCCAGTACCTCCGAGTGCATCGGCCCAGGCGGTGGCTCCGTCCCCATTGCTTTCGCCGGTACCTCCCCGCACACCGGCTCGGCCGGTACATCCGAGCGAACCGGCTCCCCGCGCACCGGCTCGGCCGGTACCTCTCTGCGTACCGGTTCTTCCGACCGCAGCACCGGCCGGGCCCGGGCCGGTACCGTGATCCGGGCCAGTTGCAGCGATAACTCGGGGGGCAACTCGATCGTGCGCGGCGCGGGGCGGGGCTCCGGGGCCGGGGGCCGGGCGGTTTCACTGTGCGCGGCCATCCGCGGCTGTTCGGCCGGCCCGGCCGCGGGCTCGGACGGCGCCGCACGCTCTCGGAGCACTCGCGCATCGGCGCTCGCCGCGGCCACGCTGCTGTCCGCGGTGGCGGCACAGGTGTCGATCAGCGCCTCCGGCGGGTCCGGCGGCGCGGAATCGGCCTCGTGGCCGCCGGATACGGTCGGCGGCGTACCGCCGGTTCCGGAGAGCGCCGGCGGGGGCTGGGTCTCGTGCACCGGCCCCACGGTGTCGGCGGCCGGCACCGGACCTGTCGAGGAATCGACCGGGTGCAGCGCTTGCCGTGGTCCCGGTTCGGCCACGACCGCGGACGACGGCGAAGCGGATCGCGCCGCCCCGGTCGCCGCCGCGGAGGATACGGCCGTCGAGGATGAGGCCGGTATCGGCTCGGCCACCGGCGCCGGCATTTCGGTACAGGTCGTTGGTTTCACGGGTGATACCGGCAGGCCCGTGGTGGCAACCGTGCCGGTAGGTGCAGGCCGAACCACCGCGGATGTGGCTGCCCGTTTACGAGCCCACGGGGTCGAAGCCGGTGCGCGGACGGCAGCCGAGGCACCGGCCTGTCCACCGGAGCCGAGCCGATTTCCTACCGGTACAGCGTGTTCGGGAGATACCGATACCGCCGAGGAGGCAACGACCGCCTGGCCCGGCGCCGAGATCGCCTCGGCGGAAGCTATGGCAGCCTTCAGTTCTCCGGTGACGCGGGAGGCCTCGGTGATCAGCTTCTCGAGCGTTGTCACCAAGGCCCGTAGCCCGTCCGTGTCCACCTTCGGAGTCTCGTTCAACGATGTCCCCGTTTGTCGTCAACGCAGCCGGGCCGGACTGTGGGTCAGTTCGGTCGGCATCCACGATATGACGCACACAGACATGGAACCAGTGTGAAACGTCGTGGTCCGCCATGCGATGACGACGACTCACCCGGAATGGGAAGAGTTCGGAGTTCAGGCCGGTCCCGAGGCCGGTGAGCAGCGGGAGCGGCGTCCGGCGGTGGGCTCACCGAGCCGATGACCGCGCGCACGGACGGTCGCCGGCGCGCAGCCGGCGGTACGCAAAGCGCAGTGCGCCGCGGCGACCGTCCGGGCGCGGTCGGTCCGGGACGAATACTTCTGCGAGGATGGGGTCCGTGGTCGATGTGCTGAACAGAAATCGTGTGGTCGTGATGGGTCGCACCGGAGCGCCGGTGCTCGTCCTCGCGCACGGCTTCGGGTGTGACCAGGGCTTGTGGCGGCTGGTGGCGCCCCTGTTGGCGCAGCAGTTCGGCGTCGTCCTGTTCGATCATGTGGGCTCGGGCCGGTCGGATCTGTCGGCCTGGGACCCACAGCGGTACTCGACCATGGCCGGATACGCCGAGGACATCCGGCAGGTGTGCCGGGCGATCGATCGGGGGCCGGTGGTGCTGGTCGGCCATTCGGTGGCGGCCATGATGGGTGTGCTGGCCGCCGCGGCGGAACCGCAGTTGTTCCAGGGCCTGGTACTGCTGGCGCCGAGTCCCTGCTTCATCGACGATCCGGCGAGCGGGTACCGGGGCGGCTTCAGCGCCGACGATATCGACGAGTTGCTCGAATCGCTGGATGCCAACTATCTGGGCTGGTCGGGGGCCATGGCGCCGGTGATCATGGGCAATCCGGAGCGGCCGGAGCTCGCGCAGGAACTGGAGACGTCGTTCTGCCGCACCGATCCGGAGATCGCCCGGGCCTTCGCGCGGGTGACATTCCTGTCCGACAACCGTGACGATCTCGCGGCCGTGCGGGTACCGACGCTGGTGGCGCAGTGCTCGAACGACGCGATCGCCCCGCCGGAGGTCGGCGAATTCGTCCATGCCCATATACCCGGCAGCCGGTTGATGACCCTCACCGCGACCGGCCACTGTCCACAACTGGCGGCTCCCGAGGAGACCGCCGCCGCGATCACCGGCTTCGTGCGCGACCTATCATGATGATGTGCCGCGCAGGCGGCTCAGGGCCGGAACGCGCCGGGTTCGAACCGGACGATCCGGACCAACGCGCGGAGTTCACCGCCCTGCTGGAGGACGACGTCGAAGACCTGTACGAGAACGCCCCCTGCGGCTATCTGTCCACCTTGCTCGACGGGCGGATCGCCAAGATCAACACGACGTTGCTGGACTGGCTCGGCTACCGGCGCGAAGACCTGGTGGGGCGACGTCACTTCAGTGATCTGCTCACCGTCGGGGGCCGTCTCTACCACGAAACCCATTTCGCGCCGCTGTTGCGGATGCAAGGCCATATCGACGGTATCGCCCTCGAACTCCGGACGGCCGACGGCTCGAGGCTGCCCGTCCTGGTGACCGCCACGGTGAAGGCCGGGGGGGACGGGCAGCCGCTGTTGATCAGGACCACTGTGTTCGATGCCCGCGAGCGCCGCGCCTACGAAACCGAACTGCTGCGGGCTCGCCGCGAGGTCGAACGCGACCGCGAACGCCTGCAACGGTTGAACGCGACCCTGCAGCGCACGCTGCTGCCCGCGGTGCTCGAGCCGGTTCCGGGAGCCGATGTCGCCGCGCACTACCATGCCGCCTCCTCCGACGAGGTCGGCGGCGACTTCTACGACCTGTTCCCCATATCCCCCGGAACCTGGGGATTCTTCCTCGGTGACGTCTGCGGCAAAGGCGCCGTCGCCGCCGGCATCACCTCGCTCGCCCGGTACACGTTGCGCGCCGCCGCGGTCTACGACTCGGATCCGACCGCGGTCCTGCAGCACCTGAACACCACCATGGTGCGCGACCACCGTCGCGGGCACCCCCGCTTCTGTACCGTGCTCTACGGTCGGCTCACTCTGGCCGACAGTTCCGTCGGCCCCCGCGCCACCGTCACGCTGGCCTCCGGCGGGCATCCCCCCGCCCTGCTGTTACGCACCGACGGTACGGCCGATTACCTGCACACTCCCGGGGGGCAACTGGTCGGGGTGTTCCCGGACGCGGCGGTCTCGACCGTGACCTTCACCCTGGATCCCGGCGCCACGCTGCTGCTCTACACCGACGGACTCACCGAGGCGCGCACCGCCGAGGGCTTCTACGGGGAGTCGGCATTGCTCGACTTCGCCCGCGATCTCGCTCCCGCGTCCGCCACCGGAACCGTCTCCGCGGTCACCGCGCTGCTCGATTCGCTCGGCACCGGTGTCACCGACGACACCGCGCTCCTGGCCCTGCACCTGCTGGGGCCGGAACACTTCCGCGACCGGCCGTAGTGAGCCCGCGGACGCCCCGCGACATCATGTCCTGCCCCACCGAGTACAGAAGGGAAGTACCAGTGATGCCGAAGATCGTTCTGTTCGGGGCCACCGGTTACACCGGTCGGCTGATCGCCGAAATCCTGGTCGGCCGGGGCGCCGCACCCGTGCTGGCCGCGCGCAATGCGACCGCCCTGGAGAAATTGGCCGCGGACGTCGGCGGCGCCGACACCGCGGTGGCCGATGTGACCGACCCGGATTCGGTCCGGGCCCTGCTGGGGCCCGGCGATGTGCTGATCAGCACCGTGGGGCCGTTCCTGCGCTACGGCGGCCCCGCGCTGGCCGCGGCCGTCGAGGCCGGGGCGCATTATTTCGACTCCACCGGTGAGGGCCCGTTCATCCGCACCGTCTTCGAGCACGACGACGCGGCCCGACGGGCGGGCGTCGGCCTGCTCACCGCGTTCGGGTACGACTACGTGCCCGGAAATCTGGCCGCCGGCCTCGCGCTGGCCGAAGCGCCGGAGGCGGTCCGCGCGAATATCGGCTACTTCATCACCGACCCCGGCACCAGTGGCGGTACGCGGGCGTCGATGGCGGGCATGCTCTTCGAAGAGGGTTTCGCCCTGCGCGGCGGCCGGGTCGTGCCCGAGCGTACGGCCGCGCGGGTCCGCAGTTTCGACGTCGCCGGCCGAGAGCTCACCGGAGCGTCGGTGCCCGGTTCGGAACATTTCGCGCTCGCCCGTTCCTATCCGCACCTGCGTGATGCCGACGTCTACCTCGGTATGCCCGGCGGGGCGGCGCACGGTCTACGGGTCGCCTCGCTGCTCACCGGCTCACTCGCCCGGGTCACCCCGGTGAAACGACTGGCCGAGAACGTCCTGTCCCGGATCGTCAAAGGTTCGACCGGTGGCCCGGCGGCCACCGCGCGGGCCCGGACCCGGACGTGGGCGGTGGCCGAGGTGACCGACGCATCCGGTACGGTCCTCGCCTCGGTGACCCTGGCCGGCGGTGACCCCTATGACTTCACCGCGGCGATCCTCGCCTGGGGTGCGCAGACCGCGCTCGACGGCGGTTTGCGTGGCGCCGGCGCGCTGGGCCCGGTCGAAGCATTCGGTCTCGAGCCGCTCACCGCGGGTGCGGCCGGCGCCGGACTGACCCGGTAGCCCACGGAGCCGCTCGGACGAGCGCGGCGGACCCCATCGGTGCCCCGTCTCGGGTTCTGCACGACATTCATATGGTCGCCGCCGTCCAGAGTCTCGGCGGTGACCGTGCCCGTCACTGTCCCGGGCAGCGCGGTCGGCTGATCCGGTGTGGGGAGTCCGTCGCTCATACGCGTGATTCTCGAGGGCGCCGGCCCGGTTCCAGAGCCGAGCGTCCACCCAGCGGAATCCCACGGCCCGCCGTCGGCCCGGGCCCGCATCCTCGGGAGTCGGGTGGCGCGCCGATCGCGCCGCCCGCCGAGCCATGACTTCCGACAGGAGCCTCCCATGACCGATCTCCAGCGATACAGCGGCCGCCGCGTCCTCGTCACCGGCGGCGGATCCGGTATCGGTCAGGCCACGACGCTGCGCATACTGCGGGAAGGCGGCCAGGTGGTCGCCGCGGACATCAGCGCGGCCGGGCTCGCGGACACGCTGGACAAGGCCGGCGCCGATCGGGCACGGCTGAACACGTCGATCATGGATATCGCGGACGAGGAGTCGGTCCGCGACGGGGTGGCCGAAGCCCTGCGATGGCTCGGCGGACTCGACACCCTGGTCAATGCCGCCGGTGTCCTACGGTCGGCGCATTTCGAACAGACCTCGGTCGCGGAGTTCGAGCAGGTGCTGCGGATCAATCTGGTCGGCACCTTCGTGGTCACCCGCGAGTCCCTGACCGCGCTGCGCGCCGGGAACGCCCCGGCGGTCGTGAATTTCAGCTCCACCTCCGCGGTATTCGCCCACCCCTATATGTCCGCCTACGCCGCATCCAAGGGCGGTATCCAGGCGATGACCCATGCGCTGGCAATGGAATTCGGCCGGCAGGGCATCCGGTTCAATGCCGTCCAGCCGGGCTCGATCTCGTCCGGGATGACCGACGGCAGTGGGGCGTCCGGCCAGAGCCTCGGTCCCGGCCTGCCCGCCGATGCCGATATCGCACTGTTCGCCAAGGCCGCGCCGGCATTGCCGCTGCCGGCGGGCGCGCCGTTCGCCGGACCCGACGCGGTGGCCGCGGTGGTGGCGATGCTCGGCTCCCCCGATGCCTATTTCGTCACCGGGACCGAGGTGCGCGTCGACGGAGGCTCGCATATGTGAGTCACCGAAACGGCCGCGTTTGCGCAGCGCACAGCGCGGGTAGCCGAGAGAACCGGAGGTGTTGCCGGGAATGGATCGGCGTTATCGCGGGGCGAGCGTTCGACTGCTGCGGCGCGGCGAGGTACGAATCCTGGTGCGCACACTGCGGGCGGCGTGGTCGGATGAGCTGTCCGACTGGGCAGCGGCCCTCACGTACTACAGCATGCTGTCGCTGTTTCCGGCCCTGCTGCTCACCGTCGCCGCGCTCGGCCTGGCCGGCCCCGAGCCGACCGGTGTGCTCGCGGGGGCGGCGACCCACGTCGGCCCGCAGGGCAGCCGGACCCTGCTCGCCGATTCGGTGCGCCACCTCGAACAGGTCCGGGCCTGGTCGGCGCCGATCGCGATCGTGGGACTGGTGTCGGGGCTGTGGACGGCGTCGAGCTATATCGGCGCGTTCATCCGGGCCGCCAACGCCCTGTACTCCGTGGCGGAGAGCAGGTCCCGGCCCAGGACGGTACTCCTGCAACTATCGCTCAGCGTGGTCCTGATCGCGATGATCGTGTTCACCGGCCTCGGTTTCGTGATCACCAACGGCGTGGCGGGGCGATTCGGCGGTGACCTCGCCGACCTGCCTTTTGTGCACGGGATCTGGGCGATCCTCCGGTGGATCGTGCTCGCCCTGGTGGTGAGTTTCGCGCTGTCACTGCTGTATTGGGTGGCGCCCAATGTGACCGGGCAACCGTTCCGCTGGCTCACCGCGGGGAGCGCCCTGGCGGTCGCGGTATGGCTGGCCGGGTCGGCCGGACTGTCGTTCTATGCCGCCCATTTCGACTCTTTCGACAAGGTCTACGGTTCGCTGGCGGCGGCGGTCGTCTTCCTCGTCTGGCTGTGGGTTACCAATTTCGCGGTACTGCTGGGCGCAGTGGTCGACGCCCAATGGGCCCGCCGTCCCACGCCGCCCGACGCGGAGCGCATCGGCGACGACCGGGGGCACCCGCCGATCCCGGCCGTCAGCGAATCGGATCACGGTGCGGTCGCCCGGTGAAGTCGCGCATCGTGGCCGGAACCGCTACCGGTGGCCGGCCACCCGCGCCGCCGGGCGACGATGCGTGTCAGACCTTCCGGCCCATGGCACCGTAGAGCGACACCTTCTTGTCATGGCTCTGCGGATGTTCGATACCCGAGTTGCGCCACCGATGGATCACCTCGACACCCGGATCCACGAGTTCCAGCTGATCGAAGAACCGGGCCACCTCCGCGCGGGTACGCGGCCGCACCGGAATCCCGCGATCCACATAGACCTGCAACAGCCGGGCCATGCCGTCGGGGTCGTCGGGGCCCTCATCGAACTCCGTCGTGACATGTGACATCGCCAGATACGAACCCGGCGCCAGCGGCGCCATGAGGGTGTTCACGATCTCGTAGACATCACCGGGCACGAAATGCAGCACGGCCATGAGCGAGACCGCCACCGGCTGCGACAGATCCAGCGTGGCGCGAAGTTCCGGCGCGGCGAGGATGGCCTCCGGATCCCCCGCGTCGGCCTGGATGTAGGCGGTGCGGCCCTTTTCGGAGCTCACCAGCAGCGCTCGCGCGTGCGCGAGGACGATCGGGTCGTTGTCGACGTAGACCACCCGCGAATCCGGCGCCAGGCCCTGGGCGACCTGGTGCAGATTGGGTTCGGTCGGGATACCGGTGCCGATATCGAGGAATTGGCGGATCCCCTGCTCGGTGAGATAGCGGGTGGCGTGGCGCATGAATTCGCGGTTGGTGCGCGCGGTCAGCCGGACCGCCGGAAAATTGCGCAGTGCCTGTTCGGCCGCGGCCCGGTCGGCGTCGTAGGAATCTTTGCCGCCCAGAAAGTAGTCGTACATGCGGGCGGGATGCGCGACATCGGTACGCAGGTCGATAGAGCCGTCGGACACGGCGGATGCTCCTTGCGACGTGGTGGGATCGGTACCCCCGCAGGTATACCCCATCCGGGCAAGTCGCCCAACACATTCCGGCATACCGATTCGGTGCCGCAACGGAGGCGGGACGGCGCCACCGACGGCTCCCGCGCGAGGCGACCGGACCTGCCGTATTTGACCCTGACACTGTGACAAGGTTTTGACTGAGCGTAGGAGGTGGTCCCCATCGACCCGATATTCGATTCACCCGATACGCGCCTGCTCGAGGCGTTGCGCGCGCCGAACTCCTCGACCCGGCTCCAGGCGGCGCTGGCCGCCGGCACAAACCCCGGCCCCGGCCTGGTCGGCGCGCTCGTTGCGCGGTGCGCTGTCGAACCCGACTTCTACGTCCGTGACATGCTCACCTGGGCATTGACCCGCCATCCGGCCGAGCTCACCGTACCGGTGCTGCGCGCGGAGCTGCGTTCCGCGGACGCGCAGGCCCGCAGTCAGGCGCTGCACACCCTGTCCAAGATCGGTGACGGATCCGTCTGGCCGGCGATCACCCGATCGCTGCTGCACGACGCCGACGACGAGGTCGCCCGGAGCGCCTGGCGCGCGGCCGTGATCCTCGTGCCGGCCGATGGGCAGGTGGCGCTGGCCGCGGAACTGGCGACGCAACTCGGACGCGGCGACCGGACGGTCCAGCTGAGTCTCAGCCGAGCGCTGGTGGCCCTCGGCGACCATGCCGAGCCGGCCGTGCAGGCGAGGCTGACCAGCCCGGATCCGGTGGTGCGCGCGCATGCCCGCGCCACCGAACGGCTACTGCGCGACCCGGACGCCGGTTTCGATCCGGATGTCGCCGAGGCCAAACGGATCGTCGCGCTCGGTCCGGAACGCGCCGGGCCGGCCGCGTGCTGATCGGTGAAGTGGCGCGCCGTTCGGGGGTCAGCACCCGGATGCTGCGGCACTACGACTCCCTCGGACTGGTGCGGCCGACCGGCCGCACCGTCGGCGGCTACCGCGAGTACGCCCCCGCGGACATCCGGCGGATCTTCCACGTGGAAAGCCTGCGCTCGCTGGGGCTCTCGTTGCGGGAGGTCGGGCGGGCCCTGCAGGATCCCGCCTTCACCCCGGCGGAGCTGGTCGGCGCGCTCATCCGGCGGACCGAGGCGCGGGTGCGGCGGGAGCAGGAGCTCCTCGACCGGCTCCGGACCGTCGATGCCTCGACGCCGGCGGGCTGGCCGGATGTCCTGCGCATCGTCGAACTTCTGCACGGGCTCGAGTCGCCGAGTGCCGCACGCCGGCAGCAAACCGTCCTGGCGTCGGCCGAGGAGGTGCCGGTATCCACCGAACTGCTGGCCGGGGCGGTCCTCACCGAATCCGATCCGAATGTGGCCGGTGCCCTGCGCTGGGCGCTCGCCCGAGCGGGCGGGGACAGCCTGGCCGGCGTCGTGGCCGGCCTGCGCGCCGCGGATCCCGCCATCCGGCGGCGCGCGGTACTCGCGATCGCCGAGATACCCGGCGACGACGCGAGCGCGGCGCTCACCAGCGCACTCACCGATCCGGACGCGGCGGTGCACCGGCCCGCCGCCCTGGCCGCCGGGGCGCGTGGCGAGCCGGCGACCGTCCCGGTACTCGTCCAAATGGTGGTCGAGGGCATCAATGATGTGGACGCCGCCGAGGTGCTGGGATCACTGGCGCTGGACGCCGCACTCGCCGACCGGATCATGGACGCCCTGGCCGGGGAACTCGCCGCGCACGCCACCGAGCCGGCGGTGCGAATACGCCTCACCCAGGCCCTCGCCGAGATGCCGGCGCACCTGGCGCTGGGCGTTCTGCGGGAGCTGGGCGGCGATCCCGATCATGCCGTGGCACTCGTCGCGTCGGCGCTCGCCGGCGTGCTCGAAGAGCGTCCTACCGACTGACTTCCGTTCGGCGCGCGGTGTCCCGGCCGCATCCGTTCAGGCTGCGCAGCCGGCCGTCACCTCGATGCTCATTCCGGCCGCACGCAGCCACTCGGTGAGGGCATCCCCCATCGCCGTGGGTATCCGCTCACGAACAGTTCGCGACGAACACCCGCGAGGAATGGCTGGGCGCACGTGACGCGCAGATCCGGCAGGCGCTGGCCGCGGGCACCTTGCCGATGATCGCCCGCTTCGGCGTGGACGCCCCGGAAGCGTCACAATTGGAGAGCATTTTCGAATTCGGACTGCGGTGCCTGCTCGACGGTGTCGACAAATTGGGCACCGGTCGATGAGGGTCCGGGCTCGAAAACGGGCGCCGACCTGCGCAGGTTTCCCACCGGCCCGGCCGGGCAACCGAAGGCCATGACTACCGAGAGCCGCACACCGGACGATCCGTCGGCCGCCGGTAGCGCGTCGCGGCAACCACACACCCAGGTCACGCCCGACGACCTGCGCCGATTACTCGACACGGAGAACGCGCAGGCCACGCTGGCACTGGCCGGTGGCACAGTCCGGGTCGAGACCGATCCCGACGTCGCCGCCCAGTGGCTTCCCGTCATCACCCGGGCCGCACTCGTCGACCGCATCGGCGCGGACCCCGACAACAGCGCCCTGACCGTGCAGGCCGCCGAACTCGAGACCGAAATCCGGCTGCTCGGCGCCTGACCACCGCCGCGCGGCCCGCCGGCGTGCGCCGACGGGCCGTCTCTTTCCGCTACCAGAGGCGGCCGTGCGCCGCGGCACCCGCCCCTACTTCCCGAGGCGCTTGGTGGTGCGCCGGAACGCCCAGAGCACAACCAGCGCGGCCAGCACCGTGAGCGGCGTTCCCATCGCGATCTTGGCGACGGCCAGCCAGGTCGTCGAGTCGGCGAGGTACAACCATTCCTTGACGACGAACCGGGTGCCGAACACCGCCGCGGCGGCCAGGGTGGCGATATCGTGCGCGCGCAGCACGGCCCGATCCGCACGCCACGCGTGCCGGCCGCCGTGCAGCAGGTTCCAGATCACGCCGGTCAGCGGCCGCCGGGCCAGCACCGACCCGAATGTGACGACGAAACCCGCCAGCGCCACCCAGATGCCGAGGACGAAGAAATCCTTCGCCGACCCGGTCCACGCGACGATCCCCACGGCGACCGCCAGCCCCAGCAGACCACCGACCGCCGAGGAGAACCGCTCACCGCGCAACAGCCGGAACACGGTGAGCGCCACGCCGACCGCGATGGAGACCCCGATCGTCGCCGCCGGCGGGAGCACCGCGTCGGCCGCCACGAACACCACGACCGGAACGGTCGAGTACACGAACCCCATCGGCCCGCCCATCTGGTCGAGCAGTGTGGACCGCGGCTCGACGGCATCGGTCTCGGGGACCGGGCCGCCGGCCGGCAGGGCTGCCGGCAGCGCAGGGGCGCCACTAGTCCGGTCGCAATGCTGTTCGGTCATGGTCATTCCGTCCTCCCGTATG
Organism: Nocardia sp. NPDC050799; assembly: GCF_040654015.1. Classification (NCBI taxonomy): domain Bacteria; kingdom Bacillati; phylum Actinomycetota; class Actinomycetes; order Mycobacteriales; family Nocardiaceae; genus Nocardia; species Nocardia sp. NPDC050799. The sequence continues at coordinate 288,526 of NZ_JBFAHF010000001.1, read as the reverse complement.
GGTTTTCGCGTTCGGAACAAGGAAAAACCATGCCGCAACGGCACACTCAACCCCTGCGCCGGAATCATCTACCGGGTGCGGCTCCGCGGCACGGACCACGCGCCACCCGGTTCGCGGGTCCGAGGCGGGCTCCGCTTCGGGATCCGGGATCATTGTTCGCGCAGCCGCGTCGGCGCGGGTATGCCCCCGCGTCCCCTACGGCATTCCACGCACGAAAACTCCTCGACGATCCGGATTGAACCCGCGGATGCGGGGTACGCGCTGCTTGTCCACCCGAACAATCGACATCGGAGGTAGATATCGTGGCCGAGAATCGAACTGGCCCCCGGGAAGGACTGGAAGGCGCCGTCGAGGGCGTCAAGGGCAAGGCCAAGGAGGTCGCGGGCACCGTGACCGGGCACAACGACCTGCGGGACGAAGGCATCGCCCAGCAGGACAAGGCCGAATCGCAACGCGAGGTCGCGCAGAAGGAAGCGGAGGCCGAGAAGGCCCGATCCGAGGCCGACCTGGAGGAAACCCGCCAGCGTTCGCATCAGGGCCGGTAACGACCCGTACAACGCCGATATCCGCTCCACATCTCCACGCGGAGTGCGAGCGGGGATACCGGCGACGGCGGCCGCCCCGGTGACATACCGGGGCGGCCGCCGTCGTCGTCCGGAGCGGTGGGACCGCTTCGCCGCCGCATACGGCCGCCGCAGGGTACGTGCCCCGGCTCCGGAGCTCCGCGGTTCGGTGGTCGCGTTCGACTAGTCTGATTCCGTGCGCACGCCAGAGCAAGACAGTACGCAGATCGAGGTCGTCCGGGTCTTCACCGACACCGCGGGCCGGTGGGGCAATCCTCTCGGTATCGCTCGGGCCGGCGATGTGGAAGGTGCCGACCACCAGGCGCTGGCCGCCCGGCTCGGTTACAGCGAGACGGTCGTGGTCGAGGCGCCGGCCGACGAGATCGCGCGATTGCGCATCTACACCCCTGCCGTCGAACTCCCCTTCGCCGGCCACCCCACGGTCGGGACGGCCTGGTGGCTGGCCGACCAGGGCACGCCGGTCGAAACGCTCGAGGTGCCCGCGGGCCCGGTGGCCGTCACCTCGGATGCCGGTCTCACCTGGGTACGGGCCCGGCCGGGATGGGCGCCCGAATTCAGCTTCCACGAATTCGACGACACCGAACTCCTCGGCACCGTGACGCCCGGCGATTTCGACAGCGGCCATCACTACGTCTGGGCTTGGAGCGACCGGGCTCGCGGCGCGGTGCGTTCGCGTATGTTCGCACCTGCCATGGGCATTGCCGAGGACGAGGCCACCGGCGCCGCCGCCATCGCCCTGACCGCCCGGCTGGGTCGCGGCCTGACCATCACCCAGGGGCGGGGTTCACACCTGTTCACCAGGCACGATCCGGACGGCTGGGTTCATCTGGGCGGTCGTGTGGTCTCCGATCACCCGGTCGTGCTCTGAGCCACGCTCGTACCCCGGGCGGATGCGGTGCGGAAGTGTCCGGGTGCTACACCGGAACCATGCGGTTGCTCATCACGTCCGATACGCATGTACCGAAGCGGGCACGGGACCTGCCCGCGGTTCTCTGGGACGAGGTGCACGCGGCCGATATCGTCGTGCACGCGGGTGACTGGGTCGAACTCGCGCTGCTGGACCGGCTGGAAACACGCAGCAGCCGACTCATCGGCGTGTACGGCAACAATGACGGACCGGAGTTGCGCGCCCGGCTGCCCGAGATCGCCCGGGTGGACCTCGCCGGTCTCCGGCTGGCCGTGGTGCACGAGACCGGGCCCGCGAAAGGCCGGGAACGCCGCTGCGCGGCGGCCTTCCCGGAAACCGATGTGCTGGTCTTCGGCCACAGCCACATTCCCTGGGACAGCGTCACCGAAACCGGTCTGCGCCTGCTCAACCCCGGTTCGCCGACCGATCGCCGCCGGCAACCCGAACACACCTACCTGACCGCGCAAATCCGGTCCGGGGAATTGCGCGAGGTGACGCTGCACTCTCTGCCGCACCGCTGAACCCCGGCCCCCCCCCGACCGCGAGACGGTAGGTCCGCACGACCGCTTTCACCGGGTACACCGCGCTCGCCGGCGACCCGGTCTACGGGCGCCGCATGCGCGAACACCACGCCTCCGGTTCGCCGGCCGACTCTATACGGAATTCCCCTTCGCCCACTCCTGAGCGGCGTCCGTCCCGGTCGCCGAGCACCCGCGGACGCCCGGACACGTGGTGGTCACCGGACGCGGGCCGCTGCCGGCCCCGCCGGGGACGCCGGTGACCCGGCCAGGCGCGCGCGGAGGAAGTCGGTGATCTGCCGCCGCGCGGCCGCGGCCTGTGGTGCCACACCCGGCAGCGTCACGAACGCGTGCGGCGCCCCGGGATGCTCGGCGACATCGGCGGGCGTCCCGGACTCGCGCAGCCGCTGCGCGTACCGGCGTCCGTGGTCGGCCAGCGAGTCCAGGGTGGGCACGATCACGAGCGCCGGGGCCAGACCGCCGAGGCCGGCGGCGTATATCGGCGATACCGCAGCGGGGTCGGTTCCGGGCGGCACGGCCAGCTCACGGACGAGGCGGAGTTTCGCTTCACTCGGTCCAGGACCGTCGCCGTGCCGGGATATCGAGGGATAGTCGAGCATTGTCTCGGTCAGATCGCAGACGGGATTGGTCAATACCTGCGCACGCAGGGGCAGGCCCCGGGATCCGGCCCGGATCGCGGCCAGCGCCGCGATCAGCGCGCCGCCGCTCTCACCGGCGACGGCGACCCGCGCGGGGTCGATACCCCATCGGTCCGCGTGCTCGAGGACGTGGCACAGTACGTCCCAGCCGTCGTCCACCGCGGCGAGCATCGGAGATCCCCAGGCGAGCAGCCGATGCTCGACCGATACGACCACCGCGGGTAGCCGGACGGCGAGATGACTGTTCATCCAGTCGCATTGCGCGGCCGTGCCCACGAATCCACCACCGTGCACCTGCAGTACGAGCGGCAGCGCCGCCTCGGCGGCTCCGGCCGGCGACGGCCGGTAGACCCGGACCAGGACCCCGCGATCGGCCACGGTCACCTTCTCCCAGCCGATCTCGGCACCGCGATCCGGACGTCCGGTGATCACCCGTACCAGGCGCGAGGAAGCCAAGCGGTTCGCCTTCTGCCGGTAGGAGGCCAGCTCCGTCGCCGTCATGGCCGGCCAGTCCGGCTCCTTCTGCAGTGCGTGCAGCAGCCGGACACCGCGTGGCAGCCGGTCGATACCGGTCGTGTGCTTCATTCCGTTCCTCCTCGACAGCACCGCCCGCGCCGGCACCACTGTCGTGTGCCGGCCGGGCGTGTTCGGACCTCGCTGTCAGCATCGCCGGTGCACCGGGGCGTGTCTTGAAGGAATGTTCCCGCGCCGTCTGCCGAGGACGAGAATCGGCGGCGGACAATTCGTCCGGAAGTTTTCAGTGCCTGGATACGTACGCCGGCGCCACCCATGCCACGGGATCGACCGTGAGCCACGGCGCGGCCGCGAGAGCCGTGGGTGTCAGCCCGGCGAAGGCGGCGGCCTCCCGATACAGGTGAGATTGGTCGGCGTACCCGCCGTCCGCGGATACCATAGCGGCGCTGTGTCCCCGGGAGAGGCGATGTGCCGCCCGGTCGAACCGAACCAGCTGCGCGGCACGTTTCGGAGTCGTCCCGAGTTGGGACCGGAACCGCGACCACAACCGCTTACGACTCCACCCCACCTCGGCCGCCAGCCGTTCGACCCGTATCCGTCCGCCGCCGGCCACGATTCGCCACCAGGCGTACCCGATTTCCGGGTCGACCGCTCGCCCCGCCTCCTGCCGGCTACCGACCGCAGTCTCCACGAGCGCGAATCTCTCGTCCCAGGAGCGGGCGGCGCGCAGTTGCTCTCGAATTCGCTCCACGTCCCGACCCCAGAACTCCTCGAGCGTGAGCACGCGCGCGTCCACCCCCGGCGAGGCTCCCAGGACGGCGTAGCCGGCAACCGGCGACAACCGCACCTGGAGAAGATCGACCTCACGCCCGGCGCCGCGAACACCGACGGGGCCGAGCCCGAGCACCCAGCTGCCGTCGACCCGCGCACCGCGGGCCTCGTCGACGAATACGACATCACCGAAGTCGAGGAAAACGGTCGCCGCCGGATAGGGAACGACCGGCAGATCCGCCGGATTCGAGACGCGGCCACGAAAACCCGCCATCGCGACCCCCGCCACCCGCAGCGGCCTGGACGGCACCGCGATATCCATGGCCTCCCCGGCGAAGTGAACCGACTCTACGGGCATACCTCATGGTACGGCCGTCCGGAAAGCGAAACGGGCGCAGCGCGCTACGGCTACGCCACGGAGACAGGCCCGCCGGAGTGCCGGCTGCGGACGCGCGGACCGGTATGCGCGGGAAGATGTTCGTAACCGTGCAGGGTGAACAGGGGCCGCCGGGTGGGAGGATCGGTCAGGCGCAGATCGGGAAACGTTTCGAACAGGGCGCGCAATGCGTGCGCCGCTTCCGTCCGGGCCAGGCCGGCCCCCAGGCACACGTGGATACCGCTGCTGAAGGACAGGTGATTCTTCGCGTTGTCCCGGGTGATATCGAAGCGGGCCGGATCGGCGAACACCGCGGGGTCGCGGTTCGCGCCCGCCAGCGACAGCACCACCGTCGATCCGCTGCGCAACCGGGTACCGCCGATCTCCAGTTCGGTGCGGGTGGTGCGCGCAGTGCTCTGCACCGGTGGATCGATCCGCAGGATCTCCTCCACCGCGTTGGGCCAGAGTTCCGGCTCGGCCCGCAGCCGGCCCAGCTGGTCGGGATGACCCAGCAGCCAGACGATGCCCTTCCCGATCAGGTTGACCGTGGTCTCGAAGCCCGCGGCCATCAGCAGGGTCGCCGAGGCGCACAGTTCACCGGTGGAGAGATCACCCGCGGTCACCAGGCTGCTGAGGATATCGTCGCCGGGTTCGGCACGTTGCCTTTCGATGTGGTCCAGCAGATATCGGTGCACCCGCTCCGAGGATTCCATTGCGCGCTGATGTGTCCGCCAGGAGATACCGAGATCCAGCAAAGGGCTGATGTCGTCGCCCCAACGCAGGAACATCTCGCGATCGGTGTCCGGGAAGCCGAGCATCTCGGAGATGATGGCGATCGGCACCTGGGCGGCGTACCGCGCCACCAGATCGGTGGGCCCGTCGTCGGGCAGTGTCGCGAGCAGTTCCTCGGTGACCGTCTCGATCCGGTCGCGCAACCGGGCGACCGCGCGCGGGGTGAACGCGGCGGCCACGGGCTTGCGCATCCGGGTGTGCTCGGGCTGGTCCAGCACCAGCATCGAGGGCCGGTCCACCGGATTCGGCGGCAGCGGCCGGCGCGCCAGTGCGCGCCGCACCGGCCGCGGTGTGCCGAAGACCGTCGGGATGCCGGCACCGAAACGATTGTCGCGCAGAATGTTCCGGACCATCTCGTGATCGAAGGTCGTCCACACCGGAAGCGTCCGGCGCAATCCGCCCGGTCCACGCAACTCCTCGATCAGTGCGTACGGGTCCTCGATACCTTCCGCACTGCAGTTCAACCGCGCGAACAGATCACCCTGGCGCAGCCGGATCTTCTTGAACAGGACGATCAATCCGTGATTGTTGACCCAGCGATACACGTACTGCGGTTTCATCGAGCCCCTCCATCGTCGAACCGTCACGTCCTTATGGACGTAACGGATATCACAGGGCGCGCCGTGCCCGTCGGGCGGTGTCTCCTGACCTGCCGAAATGAAAGCCGCACGGCTACCGGGCGCGCCCGCCGCCCGAGTGGTCCGAACCCACCGGTACCGCAGCGCCGGAACGGATTCGGCTGCCCGCACGCCGGCTGCCCCGGCGACAGCACTCGGCTGCTACCGGCCGGTCCGACGAATTCGCTGTCGCGAAGACGATTGCGCGCGGATCCCGAACGAACTGCGCGACGGTCCTGGCGGACCATCGTCGCCCGGGTACCAGTGACGGCTCAGGTCAGCACGGCGTCGACGGTGATGGGAAGGGTGCGTACGCGCACCCCCGTCGCGTGATAGATCGCATTGGCCACCGCGGCGGCGGCCCCGACGATACCGATCTCCCCCGCGCCCCGGGCCCCCATGGGGTTGGCGTGCTCGTCCACCTCGTCCAGCCAGATCGCGTCGATATCCTGGATATCCGCGTGGGCGCTGATGTGGTAGGACGCTAGATCCTGAGTGACGACATGGCCGAACCGGTGGTCGCGCACGCTCTCCTCGTGCAGCGCGCCCGAAATACCCATCGTCATACCGCCGATCAGCTGCGAACGCAGGGTTCGCGGATTGACGGCCCGGCCGACCGAGAACACCCCCAGCATCCGCGGGATCCGGATCTCGCCGGTGAAGCGATGTACTCGTGCCTCGACGAATTGCGCGCCGAAAGAGTGCAGCGCGAATTTCTCCGCATCGGGATTCTCCGGCGCCTGCGTGGTGGTGTGGGCCCCCGCGGCCGGATCCCGGCCGTGGTCGTGCCGGAACTCTCGGGCGGCGGCGACTATGGCCGAACCCCACGAGGAGATCCCGGTGGAGCCGCCCGCCACACTGGCCTCCGGCAGATCGGTATCGCCGATCCGCAGGCGGACCCGCTCGGCGTCGATATCGAGGGCGTCGGCCGCGATCTGGGTCAGCGCCGTCCAGGTGCCGGTACCGATATCGGCCGCGCCGACGTCGACGGTGTAGCGGCCGTCGGCGCCGAATTCGATCCGCGCGCTGTTGCCCGGCATCGCACCCGCCGGATAGGTCGCGGCAGCGACACCGGTACCGACCAGCCAGTCACCGTCGCGGCGGGCACGCGGAGCCGGATCGCGCCCGGCCCACCCGAAACGGTCGGCACCGGTGCGCAGGCACTCGGTGAGACGCCGGCCGGACCACGGTTTCCCGGTCTCGGGGTCGGTGGCGGGTTCGTTCCGGATCCGCAGCTCGATCGGATCGATCCCGCAGGCGATGGCGAGTTCGTCCATCGCGGATTCCGCGGCGTACATACCGGGGCATTCACCGGGTGCGCGCATCCAGAAGGGTACCGGCACATCCAGCGCCGCCAGCCGATGGGAGGTCCGGCGGTTGGGGACGGCGTACATCATCCGGGAGGCGACCGCCGTCTGCTCGGCGAATTCCTTGACCCGCGCGGTGGTCTCGACCACGTCATGGGCGAGTGCGGTCAGTGTGCCGTCCGCCGCCGCGCCCAGTTCGATCCGCTGGACGGTCGGGGTCCGGTAGCCGACGAGGGAGAACATCTGCTGCCGGGTGAGTGCGAGTTTCACCGGCCGCCCGGGAATGCGCCGGGCGGCCAGCAACGCGAGCACATTGTGGGCGTGTGGTGCGCCCTTCGATCCGAACCCACCGCCCACATGGGGCGATATGATGCGGAGTTGCCCGGGGTCGAGCCCGAACAGCGGCGCGAGGGCCTTGCGGACGGCGTGCACACCCTGGGTCGAATCGTAGAGCGTCACCTGCGCCCGGTCGCCGGATTCGTCCCACATCGCGATGCAGGCGTGCGGTTCCATCGGATTGTTGTGTTCGGTGGGCGTGCGGTAGGTCCGTTCGATGCGGACCGCCGCGCCGGCGAGCGCCCTGTCGACGTCCCCCGCATCGGTATCGGTCGGAAAGGACGGGTTGACCTGCTCGGGCGCGTACAGGCCGGGATCGTCGGGGTGCAGCTCGGTGTGGTGGGGCTCGGTGCGGTAGTCGACCGACACCAGATCCGCTGCCTCCCGGGCGATTTCGGCACTCTCGGCAACCACCGCGCCGATCGGCTGACCGCGGAAATGCACCCGGTCGTCCTGCAGGATGGTCAGCTCGCCGTCGGAGGTGTCCGCGAGCGCCGGGGCGTCGAACACGGTCAGCACCGCGATCACACCGGATAGCCGCGCGGCGCGGTCGGCGTCCATGGCGCGGATCGTCCCGCGCGCGACGGTGGCCTGAACCGGATGCAGGTACAGGGGATCGTCCACGGCATGCTCGAAGGCGTACGGGGCCGTTCCGGTGACTTTCGCGTACCCGTCCAGCCGGGCGAGCGGCGCGCCCATCGACGCAGCCGGAATCGACGTCATCGCTGTGCCTTTCCGGTGAGGTCCCGCAGGGTCGAGACGAGCGTGCGGCGGGCCAGTTCGACCTTGAACTCGTTGCCCTCCAGTGGGCGGGCCTCGGCGAGTTCGGCCCGGGCCGCCCGCTCGAAGGTCTCCGTGGTGGCCGGGGCGCCGGTCAGTTCGGCTTCGGCCCGGCGGGCGCGCCAGGGACGATGCGCGACACCGCCGAGCGCCACCCGCGCCGAACCGACTGTGGCGCCATCGGATTCGAAGGCCAGTGCGGCAGCCACGGAAACGAGCGCGAAGGCATAGGATGCGCGATCGCGCACCTTGCGATAATCGGCGAACACCGGGCCGGGCGGCGGGGGCAGTTCTATCCCGGTGATGAGCTGGCCGTGGCGCAGCACGGTATCGCGCTCGGGACTGTCACCGGGCAGGCGATAGAAGTCGGTGACCGCGATACGCTGCACACCCTCGATGTCCTCGACCACCACCCGGGCGTCCAGCGCCGCCAGGGCCACCGCCATATCCGAGGGATGGACCGCCACGCACTGATCGGACGCACCCAGCACGGCGTGATAGCGGACGTAGCCACCCAGCGCCGAGCAGCCGCTGCCGGGCTCCCGTTTGTTACAGGGCGTCGTGACATCCTGGAAGTACACGCACCGGGTGCGCTGCAGCAGATTCCCGCCGGTGGTGGCCAGATTACGCAATTGTCCGGAGGCGCCGGACAGCAGCGCCCGCGACAGTGCCGGATAGCGCAGCCGGACCAGTGGATGCGCCGCCAGATCGCTGTTGTGCACGGCGGCGCCCACCCGGAGCCCGCCGTCCGCGGTCTCCTCGATCTCGCCCAGCGGCAGTCTGCTGACATCGACGAGCAGCTCGGGAGCGGCAATACCCAGTTTCATATGATCGACCAGGTTCGTTCCGCCGGCGAGGAAAACCGCTCCGGGGCGCTCGGCCACCGCGGTCACCGCGTCCCGGGTGCTGTCCGCACGACGGTACTCGAACGGGATCATCGCGCCGCCTGCCGGATCGCGGCGACAATATTCGGATACGCCGCGCAGCGGCACAGGTTGCCGCTCATCCGCTCCCGTATCTCCGCGTCGGACAGTTCGGCTTCCCCACCGAGATCCTCGGTGACGAAGCTCGGGTTGCCGGCCTCCACCTCCTCGAGCATCCCTACCGCGGAGCAGATCTGACCCGGCGTGCAATAGCCGCACTGGAATCCGTCCTGGTCGAGAAATGCCTGCTGGACGCCGTGCAGACGGTCGCCGTCGGCCAGTCCGGCGGCGGTGACGATCCGCGTGCCGTCGTGGGCGGCGGCGAAGGTGAGACAGGTGGTGGCGCGGCGGCCGTCGAGCAGCACCGTGCAGGATCCGCACTGGCCGTGGTCGCACCCTTTCTTCGGTGCGGTGACGCCGAGCCGCTCGCGTAGCGCATCGAGCAGCGTCATGCGGTTGTCCACGCGCAGCGTCCGCTGCCGTCCGTCCACCTCGAGGGCTATTTCGCTGTGCTTGGCGGCAGCGTCCATGCGCGGCGGTTAACCACCGCGTCGCGGCTCAAACCCTGGCCCGCGGGACCGGATTGCCGAAGCCACCGCGGTGGATGGGCGAATCGACAGCGCGCAGCCGCGCACCGGTGCCACCGCAGCGCCGGACGACCATCTCGGCGGCAATGGACACCGCCGTCTCCTCCGGAGTTTCCGCCCCGGGTCCAGGCCGATCGGTGCGGCCGACCGGGCCGGTTCGGTATCGGTGACCCCGGCGGCGCGCAGCCGGCGCGAGCATCGCACAACTGTTCGATGCGGCGAATTCGCCTCGTCTGTCACGCACGCCGCGTGCCCCGCGGACCCGGCACCATTCGTCATCGGGCGGCGTACCGCTCTCCTCGCCGTTCAGGGCCGGTGGTCTCGGCACATTTCGAGTTGGTATTGCGGAAGATTGTCGGAACGCTCGGCTACAGCCGAATGATCCTCCGGGCCAGCGCTGTGGTCACCGCCGCGGTGCGGTCGGAGACATCGAGTTTCTTGAAGATGCGCAGCAGATGGGTCTTCACGGTGGCCTCGGCGATGTAGAGCCGGGCGGCGATCTGGGGGTTGCTGTGTCCACGGGCGACCAGTTCCAGCACATCGCGTTCCCGGGTGGACAGCTGTGGTTCGCCGGCCGCCGAGCGCGCCTCGAACAGTTTGGGCGCCAGGGAAGGCGTCAGTACGGTCTCACCGCGAACAGCGGCGTGCACGGCCGCGATGAGTTCGGTGCGGGAGCTGCCCTTGAGCAGGTAGCCGACGGCGCCTGCCTCGATGCAGCGGAGGATGTCGGCGGCATCGTCATAGGTGGTGAGGATGACGATTCGCGGCGGGTCGTCCTGCTGCCGGATTCGCCGGGTGGTCTCGGCGCCGTCGATACCACCCATCCGCAGATCCAGCAGCACCAGATCGGGCCGCAGCGTCGCGGTGCGGACGAGCGTTTCCTCACCGGAGCCGGCTTCACCGACCACCTCGATACCCTGGCCGGTACCCAGCACGGCGGCCATACCGGCTCGGACGACGGGGTGATCGTCGGCGATCAACACGCGAACGGTCAACAGATCTCCTCGGCTGTCATCGGTGTGAGCGGGACGGTGACCCGCACGGCGGTTCCCGCTCCGGGCTCGCTGTGGACCTCGAAATGCCCGCCGATCGCGGCGGCCCGGGTCCGGGCGCCGGCCAGGCCGTGGCCGGTACCCGGGTCGCCGTGGTCGGTGCGGCCGCCGCGGGTGACGTCGAACCCGGGGCCGTCGTCGATGATCTCGGCGGTCAAATGGTCGTCGCCGTAGTCCAGGCCGACGGTGACGGTGCGGGCTGTCGGCGCGTGCTTGGCGATATTGGTCAGCGATTCCTGGACGGCACGCAGCACGACGACCGCGGCCTGGGTGGCCACGGCCGCTTCCGTACCCCGCACCGAGCAGCCGACTTCGCACTGATATCGGTCGGCGTGGGTTTCGGCCTCACGGGTCACCGCGGCCACGAGTGAATAGCGCGCCAGTACCGGCGGAGTGCGGTCGGCGACGAAGGCCCGCGCCTCGGCCAGGCTTTCACTCGCGGCGCGGCGCGCGAGATCGAGGTGGCGCCGGGCCCGTTCGGGGGCGTGCCCGAGATCGGCGTCGGCGGCCTGCACCAGAGCGGAAATACTGGTGAGACTCTGGGCAAGGGTGTCGTGGATCTCGCGAGCGAGTCGATCGCGTTCGGCCGCGACTCCGGCTTCGTGGGAAAGACGTGCCAGTTCGCCGCGACTTCGCCGGAGTTCGTCGATCATCGCGGCCCGTTGGCGTGACTGTTCGATGACGCGGGAGACGAACAAGCCGAAAACAGTGGCGAACACGGCGCCGAGCACCAGGTAGGGCAGCCACCCCAGCGCCTGCCGGTCGATACTGCGGGCGCGCAGCATCACACAGACGAGGGGCCACAGGTGAGCCAGCAGTACCGCCGCGAACCCGGCAGGCAGCGGAAGCGACATGATCAACAGCGGGGCGACCGCGAACAGCGCGAATGTCGCCGCTTGGTCGGCCAGGACGGCGCCCGCAAAGCCCACGAGCAGCGCTGCGGCGAATCCGGCCCCGCGGCCCCGGTCCTCCGCGAGAATGGCGGGTCTGCCCTGCGCGGCGTACCAGGGCACGAGGGCGGTGAGCAGCACGATGGCGATCGTGCGCCCACCGGCGGGGCTGCCCGTTCCGGTGATCAGGAAGAGCAGCGCGACAGCGAAGGCCACGGCGAGATAACCGTCCCACAGGCCGAACCATCGGGTACGGACCTCGCCGCCCTGGTGCCGCGGCTCAGCGGATCGCCGCGCGGTGTTCACCCGTTCAGTCCTATCAGACGTCCCAGGAGGTGCGTTCTTCGTGTTCATGGCCCTCACCGAGTACTGACACGGTCGAGCTGTCCTGCTGGCGTGCCGGCATCCGGGCAGTCTCGGCGCTGTCGTAGTCGCGGGAACAGCCGTGGTGCGGGGTCACCGCGGAGTGTGAGCCGACCGCGGGCGGAACCGGAGGCCCGTGCACCGACCCTGCGGTGTGTGATTCGGACAGCGATCGAATCATCCGTGAGCGATATAGGGCGGAACTCTCCGCAAGGCACGCAGGTGTTCGAGTCGGTGCAGGGCGCCCGTGGTCGCGTTCTCGCTCAACCCCGCATCCAGCAGAGCCACGCGTAGCCTGTCCGCGTCGACGCGGTCCACGGCTGCCAGGACATCCGGATCCAAATCCGTACCCTCTCTCGCCGACTCCGCAAGAAAATCCGATTTCATCGGCACGGCCAGCGAATCGAACGACTCGGGAAAAGCCCGACCGTGGTCGATGGCGAGCAGGTCGACTGTGCCGTCCCCGCGGTCCACGGTGCGGAAATTCGCAGGGCGCCGGTCCAGGTTGCCCATGATGTAGTCGAGCACCGCGACTTGCTGCCGCTGGCGTCTCCGGTAGCGCGTAATCTCTTCCGCAGGCCTCGATTCGACGAACTGCTGGATCATGCCGGGTCCGGTGTAGTCCGGGTCGGGTCCGCCGACTCCGTTCGTCCGGGCAGTGGGCGGAATCCGGCCGAAGCCGAGCGCCTCGTCCAGACGATATGCCGCGACTTCCCGGTCGGTCTGCGCGCCACGATACGGCCGGAAATGGAACAATCCGTCGTAGTTCTCGCCCGCTTCGGATTTGTAGATGTTCGTTCCGCCGTCGGTCGAACGCATTTTCCGGATCGAGGCGCTCGCGGCTTCGCGGACGTGTTCGAGCATCTCGGGGTCGAACGCCTCATCCCTGTCCCATCGGCGCCCGGACATGGTCGCCTCGGCCGCGCTGGGCCGATAACGCGAGGTGACCGGCTTGCCCGGCCGGGTCCCGAGCCCGTCCGGGGCGATCTCCCACAGGACATGTATGCCATCGCGATGTTCGATCATATGGGCGCCGTCGCGCATCAGATCGCTGGTGGTTCGATAGAACTGCCCGAACGACTGCACCAACCGGCCTGTGGTTTCGTTCAACCCCATGGCCAGGCGCCGGGTGACCGAGGCGAGCAGAGTGCTCCCGGCGTTACCGCTCATTTCGTTTCCCCAGGGCCGCAGAAGATGGGGCAGGGGCATCGGAGAAGGCCTGCCCACCGACCCGGCCGAGACGACCATCGGACGCCTCGGCTTTCGACTGTTGTCCGAGCCGGATTCGGCGGCGTCCCCTTTCGGGGGGATATCGCTCCACTGTTCGGGTCCCGGCGCTCAGGGAGTGCCCGTCCACGACGGTCTGCCCTGCCACGCCGCGCGGTTCCGAGGGCGCCGGTGGCGACCATCACTCCCGTCTCCGCCCCGTGCACGTTTCACTGTCCGGACGTGGGTATGTCCCGGCAGGACGGTGACGCAATGCGGCGCACCGGTTCGGCAGTTCCCGTCGTGTGCTCCAGGAGGGCCCGTGTCTTCGTTCCTCTCGTTCCTTTCGCTGATGCTCGTCCTGCCGGGACTGGCGGCCGCCGCCGCGTACGTGGCAGTGGCGGTGAGTCTGTGGCTCGAAAAACGTCACGCCTCCGGTGATCCCGGGCCCACGTCCCACCGTGCCCCCGGCCGAGTCTGACGGGACGCCACTCGGCAGGGCGGCGGATCCGCAGCCGTGACCGCCGTGCGGCCCGGAGGGTGTCGCGCGCTGGATATTCGGTGGCATGCTCCGGCCTCGCTCGGTTACGGTTCTTCCCGGTCGCGACGAGGTGACCGGAGGAGGGAAAAGCATTGTCCACCAAGCTGAATCAGCTCATCGCCATCGAGAAGGGCGCGAAGTCACAGGCGAACGCTGATGTGACCGCCGCCTATCAGCGCGTGGGCAAGGCCGATCTGCTGTCCGGTATTTCGCGCACCTACCGTCCGCTCGACGATATGGGTGAGGAGCTGCCGTCGGAGTCCAAGCGGGTCCAGGTGCGCACACGCGAAGTGATCGCCGATATGAAGAGCACCCTGACACGGTTGTTCGATGTGACCGCGACAAAGGACACGGCCAACTGCTCGGCGAAGGCCGACGTGACCGTCGACGGCATCACCGTCGCCCGGGAACTGCCGGTCACCTACCTGCTGTTCCTGGAGAAGCAGCTCAGCGAACTGAAGAAGTTCGTCGCCAAGCTGCCCACCCTGGATCCGGCGGAGTCGTGGGCGTTCGACGAGGTCAGCGATTGCTACGCCACCCAGCCGTCGCAGACGGTGCGGACCAAGAAGGTGCCGCGCAACCACGTGCTGGCACCGGCCACCGACAAGCACCCGGCGCAGGTGGAGGTGTATCACGAGGACGTCGTGGTCGGCCGCTGGACTACCACGAAGTTCTCCGGCGCGCTGCCGGCGAAGGAGGTCGGTGATATCGACGACCGGCTCGGCAAGCTGCTCGACGCGGTGCGCGTCGCCCGGGAGACGGCGAACGCGACACCCGTGACGGATATAGAGCCCGGCCGGGCCATTCTCGACTACCTGTTCGGGTAGCCGAGACCACAGACTCCCCCTGCGGGGGGATGGAGCACAATCTGAGACTCAAATTCATACTCACACAGCGCAGGCGCTGCCAGGTCCTGCCGAAAACTCAGCTTCTTGCTCCAAGCTCAACAATTTCATCGATCGCTCGACGGGCGGATGTGCGCGATGCACCCCCGAGATCCGGGTTCGATTCCCGGCGGCGGCTCTCCCTGCCGCTGTGGCGTAAAGGAAACGCGCGGGGTTACTCACTATGACTCACACCCGCATACTCGGCGATCACAGGTGGAACGAACGATAGCTCATCCGGTAGAGCATCGGACTCTCATTCCGACGGTAGTGGGTTCGAATCCCACTCGTTTATCAGGAGGGGCCGGGAAGGGTATTCCCGGCCTCTCCGCCTGTCTCTACCGGCACCCGCTTCTCAGGCACCCGGCCGAGCTGCCCGCCGCCGCGGCCGCTACGCGGCCGCCGTCTCGACCGAGTCCTGGTGCGCCGGTGTAGTCGGCGCCGACAATTTCGCGCAGCTGGTACCGATGTGCCCCGCCCACCTATTCGCCGAGGATCATCTGGTCGGAACCGGCCGAATCGGTCAGAGGAAAGGGCGTGTGATGGGACATATCCGGATTCTGGGGGCGGGCGAATGCGGGCTCCCGTTGGCGCATCGGCTGCTACGCGCGGGTCGTCCGGTCACGCTGGTGGCGGCGCGCGAGGCCGCCGCCGTACTGAACGGGACAGTGACCAGCACCCAGGTCAAGTTCCCGGCGACACTGGACCTGGAAAGCGCGGCCGGCCTGGGACACTGGCGGTCCGTGGCGCCGGAGATACGCGGTATCCGGCTGGCCGCGGTGATGGACGGCCAGCGGATATTGGGCTGGACCGGCCGGTTCGCCCGGCCGGCGCAGAGCGTCGATCAGCGTACCGTGTTCGCGCGCTGGCTCACCGATTACATCGACGCCGGTGGGGATCTGGAGATCGGCGATCCGCCGGTGGCCGAAATCGACCACCGGGCCGGCGAGTACGACCTGACCGTGGTCACCCGCGCCTCCGGTGAGCTGGCCGCCTGCTTCCCTGTCGATCCCGGCTGGCCGGCGCCCGGCCGCCCCGCCCGGCAGCTGGCCGTGCTCTACCTCGAGGGTGCGACGCCGGACCCGGACGACCTCGGGATCTATGTATCGCTTCCCGGCCTGGGGGAAGTGATCTCCTACCCCGGGCTCACCGGAGCGCCGGGCGAGGAGCGGCGGTGCGAGATGCTGCTGATCGAGGCGATCCCCGGCGGCCTCTTCGATGTCTTCGATCCACACGACCCACCGTCCGAGCAGTTGCGCCGGGCCCGTCGTCTGCTGGAGACCCATCTGCCCGCCGATCTCGCGGATCGCTATCGCACGGCCGAATTGACCGATGCCCGTGCCGCGCTGACAGGTGCGGTGCAGCCGATGGTGCGTCGGCCGGTGGGGACACTTCCCTCGGGCCGGCCGGTGCTCGGGGGCGGTGACGTGGTGTGCCGGATGGACCCCGGCGGCGCCCAGGGCGCGAACAACGCCGCCCACTGCGCACAGGTTTACGCCGCCGCGATCCTGGCCCGTCCGGACGGGCCGTTCGACCGGTCCTGGATGGAGTCTGCCGCCACGCCCTGGCTCACCGGCACCGCGCACCATGCCGCGCGGTGGACGGCGGCGGTGCTCGACCCGCCGGCCGAGATGCAGCAGTTCATGCTGGCCGCACAGCACGACCCCGCGCTGGCGGACGCCTTCGCCGACACCTTCGCCCGGCCGGCCGATATGGTCCGCTTCACCGCCGCCCACAACGCGGACACCGCACCGCTCGGGTGATCGTGCCGGCGCCGGTGTCCCCGGCCGGGCCTGCCGGGGCCGGTGCGGGCCTCAGAAAGTGCTCTGCTGTGGGCACGGCGGGAACTCCACCGGTAGACCGGCCAGGGCCCGGTGGAACGGCCCGGGCCGCCGCGTCAGCGCGTCCGCGGGTACGGCCAGCCGCAGATCGGGAAGGGCGTCCAGCAACTGATCGATGGCGCCCTGAGCGATCAGGTAGGCCGCGGATCTGGCCGGACAGGAATGCGGGCCCGCGCCCCAGGCCAGATGGGACCGGTTGCCGGTATGGTCGCCGTTGCTGATCGCGGGGTCGTTGTTGCACCCGGCCAGGCTGATCACCACGGGTTCGTTCGCGGGCAGCCAGACGTCGTCGATCAGGATCGGCTGCCGCGGGTAGGTGACACTGAAATTCGCCATCGGCGGATCCATGAACAATACCTCGTCCAGCGCGTCCCGGGTGGCCAGCGCGCCACCGAGGAGACTGCCCGCGAACCGGTCGTCGGTGAGGATCAGCAGCAGGGTGTTGATGATGAGGTTCTGCAGCGGCTCGATCCCGGCCCCGTAGAGGACGACGATCTGATGGATGAGTTCCGCTTCGTCGAGATTCGCGGGGTGCGCGAGCACCCGCGAGGTGATGTCGTCACCGGGTTCGGCCCGCTTCAACTCGACCAGTTCGAGCACCGCGGCGCTGAGCATCTGGTTGCCGCGTTCGGCGTCCACACCGTCGAAGACCGTCTGTGTGGCCTCCGCGACCTTCCGGCCGATCTCGGGTGGGCAGCCCAGCATCGCGTTGATCGCCTCGAATGCCAGCGGGAACGCGTACTGGGTGACGAGATCGGCTGCCCCCCCTCTCGCAGAAGGCGTTGATCAACGGGACCGCGATCCGCCCGACGACGCCGTGCAGGGCGTGCAGATCGACGCCGTCGATACCGGCGGTGTTGACTCCGCGGTAGCGGGCGTGCTCGGCGCCCGCGCTGCGGATCGCGCTCGGCCGCCACTCCAGGACCGGCAGGACCGGGCAATCGGCGGGAATACCGCGCTGCCAGGCGCGCGGATCGGCGGGAAAGCGTTCGGGGTCGTTGAGAATACGCAGGGCGGCGCGATATCCGACCACCAGTGTGGCGGGCACGCCGGGCGCCAGTTCCACAGGAACCAGCGAGCCGTATCGGTCGCGCATCCGGCGGTAGGCGGCGTGTGGATCGGCCGCGAACTCGGCGGAGTACAGCGGGACGCGGGGCTCGTCGCGACCGGTGGGCGAAGCGTGCTGGCCGGTGCGGGCCGAGGGTATAAGCAAGTGGATGACTCCAGCGGCTGGATGGTGCTCATCGGTGCAGGGCTGTGCCCGCGGCCGCAGGGCTGTCGCACGGTCGTGGGCGGTCACAGGATGGCCCGGTAGGTAGATCGACGACATCGGTAGGGCCGCCGGAGATTCGGCCCCGCGGCAGCCGGAACGGCCGGCGCCCATGGCGAGTAGGCTCGGTCGCCATGGGGCACAGGGGCGGGGCGGATACCGGTGATGCCGTGGCGCCCACGAGTCGTTTCGTCGGCCGCGAACGGGAACTGGACCTGATCACCGGGCTGCTGCTCGAGCGTGCGCGGCTGGCGACCTTGACCGGGACCGGTGGTATCGGAAAGACCCGGCTCGCCGCGGAAACCGTCCGCCGCTACCGGCGCGCGACCGGAACGCCCACCTACTGGGTACGTCTCGCGCGTCTGGGCGCGCAGGCCGGCACCGTGGCGGTCGAGCAGGAGATCGCGCGCGCGGTGCTCCCGGCCGATTTCTCCGGGCGGACCGAGCGGGCGGCGATCGTCTCGGCACTGACCCGGGTGGACGCGGTCGGGCGGCGGTTGCCGGTCGTGCTCGTACTGGACAACTG
Organism: Nocardia sp. NPDC050799; assembly: GCF_040654015.1. NCBI lineage: Bacteria > Bacillati > Actinomycetota > Actinomycetes > Mycobacteriales > Nocardiaceae > Nocardia > Nocardia sp. NPDC050799. The sequence continues at coordinate 270,322 of NZ_JBFAHF010000001.1, read as the reverse complement.
CGAGCATGTGCTGGAAACCGTCCGGTCGCTGGCCAGGGAGCTGCTCGGCGCGGTCGAGGGACTCACCGTCGTGGCGACCAGCCGGCAACCGCTGCGTACGGCGGGCGAGCGGACGATCGGAGTTCCCGCCCTGACCAGGGCGCAGGCGGTCGCGTTGTTCCGGGGTCGCGCACTACTGGCCGGACGTGGTATCGACAGCGACGACGCCACCGCCTCGATCGTGAGCGCGATCTGCCGGCGGGTCCACGACAATCCGCTCTATATCGGGCTGGCGGCGGCCCGGTTGCGCTACCAGCCGTTACGCGTCGTCCTCCGCGAACTGACCGGCGCGCAGGACGATCGGCGGATGCGCTGGGCGCACGGGCCGCGGGCGGGAGTCGAGCGCCGGCATCGCGGTGTCGTCGATGTCATCGGCTGGTCCTATGAGCTGTGTGGTCCCGACGAACAGCTCCTGTTCGAACGCCTGTCGGTGTTCGCCACGGGATACGACAGCGGCGGGACCGACTCGACCGAGTCCGTGGGCGCCGAACTGGAGGCGATCCGGATGGTGTGCGCGGACCCGGAAGTGGACTCCGGGCCGGGGCTGAGCCCGGATCGTGTGGCCGCGCTGCTGGCACAGCTGGTGGACCCGTCGCTGGTCACCGCGCACGAGTCGGCCACCGCGACCGGGTATTCGATGCTCGAGACCATTCGCCTGTTCGCCGCGCGACGACTGGCCGAGCGGGCCGCGGCCGAGCCCGCCCGCTTGGCCGCGGCCCATCGGCGCTACTACCGGGACAAGGTCGTCCTGGCCCGTGCCACCTGGTACAGCCCCGAGGAACAGCGATTGCTGGGCTGGGCACGTGCCGCCTGGGACAACCTGCTCGTCGCGATCGAGGGCAGCGTGACCACGCCGGGCGAAGCGGAGGTGGGCCTGGAGATCGCGACCGGGTTGATCGCGATCCGGGCACCGTTCTTCATGGGCACCCTGCGCGAGATGCGCCGGTGGGCCGAACAGGCTGTCCTCGCCGACCGGCGAGCGCGGCCGCGGCCGACCCCGGCCCGGATCGGTGCGCTGGCGATGACCGGGTGGCTGGCACTGTGCCAGGGCAGCCACGACGACGCCGAGCGCATCCTGGCCGAAGCCCGGCGAGTGTGTGGCGCCGATCCCGCGGCGGGCCCGGTACCGGCCGCGGGGCTGCCCGCACCGGTGGCGCTGGCCGAGGGTGCCCGGCCCATGCTCGTCGACCGGGATCCGGGCGCGGTGGCCGTTTTCGATGCCGCCCGCACCGCATTTCGCACGGCGGGCGATATCGGCGGCGAAGCGGTCGCGGAGATGTTCCAGGCGCTCGCGGCGGGCTTCTTCGGTCCGGGTCCCGTCGCGGCGAAGCTCACCCGCCGGCACCTGGCCGCGGCCCGTGAATCCGGCGCGAACTGGGCCCTGTCCTGGGCCGAATTGGCCTCGGCCGTCGCCCTCGTCCGGTTCGGCGACCCCCGGCAGGCACTGCTGACCACCCGCAGCGCGCTACGGCGGCAACTGGACCATCACGATCAGTGGGGCGCGCTGTGGGCGGTGCATATCGCCGCATGGGCTATTGCCGCGCAGGCCCGGGATCTACCGGCGGACAGCGAGGCGGCCGTGGGCCCGGCCACGGAAACGGCTCGGCTGGCGGGCGGGGCCCGGACGTTGCGCGCGGGCGTGGGCGTGGACCTCGAGGGTCTCGGACCGTTCGCCGATCAAACCTGTGCCGCGATCGAGACCGCGCGCCACATCCTGGGCGACCGCGCCTACGAAGCGGCCGAACGAGAAGGCGAGCTCCTCCGCCCGGAGCTGGGCGAAGTACAGCGTCTGGCCCTCGGCGCACCGCCACCGCGCGCCGAGGCACCGGTCGCCGCAGTACCCACGGAATGGGAGCGGCTGACCGCCGCGGAACGCGCTGTCGCGGTCCTTGCCGCGGCCGGTCTTCCCAACACCGCCATTGCCGCCCGGCGCGGCAGTTCGGCCAGAACCGTTGCCGCACAGATATCGTCTATCCTGCAGAAACTGATGATCGGTTCCCGCCGGGAGATCACCCGATTCGTTCCCGATTCCGCGCGCGAGCCGGTACGTACCGCAACGGCCGGCGAGCCCGGCTGATCACGGACCGGCCACGCCGTCCGGCGCACTCGGGCGACACCCCGCATCGACCGAGTGGGCTCTCCGGCACGCGCGCCCCCGCCGGGGCCCGATTCACCCGGCGCCGAGAAGCGCGTCGCGCTGGTCGTCGATCACGGACCGGATCGCGGCGACCACCGCGGCGACTTCCGGACGACGCAGGGTCTCGGTGCGGGCCACCAGCCAGTAACCGAGGGTCACCGCCACCGAATCGGCCAGGACCCGCACGAGATCCGGGTGGCGATCGGCCATGAAACAGGGCAGCAGGCCCAGCCCGGCGGACGCGCGGGTCGCCTCCACGTGCACGAAGACATTCGTGGAGGTCACCGATTCCCGCATGGTGGGGACATGACCGGAGGCCAGGTCGAGATCGTCGACCTGGAGCATGGAATCGATGAAGTACACCAGCGGATACCGGGCGAGATCATCGATCGTCGCCGGGGCTCCGTGTTCCCGCAGGTACGCGCGCGAACCGTAGAGACCCAGGCGGTAGTCGGCCAGATGCGTCGCCGTGGCCCGGCGCACCCGCGGTTCGCCGACGACGACCTCCAGGTCGAGCCCGGAGCGCTGTTGCGACGCCCGCCTGGTGGTCGCCACGAGCTCGACCGCGATCTCCGGGTACCGCCGGCGCACCGCCGCCGCGGCGGGGGCGGCGATATAGGCGCTGAAGCCGTCGGTCGCCGAGAGTCGGACCACGCCTGCCAGCACCCGGTTCCCGCCCGCGTCCGCCGCGAGTGATTTCACCGCCGACTCCACCGCCTCGGCCGCGGCCAGGGCTTCTCTGCCGAGGTCGGTCAGTTCCCAGCCGCCGGTCACTCGCGTGAGCACCCGCCCGCCGAGGGTCTGCTCCAGTGCGGCGATCCGGCGGGAGATGGTGGTGTGGTTGAGGCCGAGTTGCTCGGCCGCGGTGACGAATCGTCCCGAGCGACCGACGGCCAGCAGGACGAGAAGGTCGTCCGCGCTGGGGCGACCCGGAAAGGCCGTACTCATATCTGCATTTTCGCACATCCGTACTGCAGTAATAGTCATTGCGAGCCCCTCGGTCTGCACCAATACTCGATGCAGCCAAGCAATGTGGGGCCCGTCACATCACGAGAGGTGATGTGGCCCCGGGCACGAAGGAGAAGTGCGATGCGGGAGCACAGCGCCGGACCGGATCCGGCGGTATCGAAGGACGCCGGATCCGGTGGAACGGCCGCCGGCCTGCGGCGCGTGGTGGCCGCATCGATGGCGGGCACCGTCGTGGAGTGGTACGAATTCTTTCTCTACGGCACCGCCGCGACGCTGGTGTTCAGCAAGGTGTTCTTCGCGGAGGGCACCAGCGACCTGGATGCGATCCTCGCCGCGTTCGTCACCTACGCGGTCGGTTTCGTGGCCCGCCCGCTGGGCGGCGTGGTCTTCGGACACTACGGCGACAAATACGGCCGCAAGAAACTGCTGCAGTTCAGCCTCATCCTGGTCGGCGCCGCCACCTTCCTGATGGGCTGCCTGCCGACCTTCGGCCAGATCGGTTACTGGGCACCGGCCCTATTGGTGGCGCTGCGCTTCATCCAGGGTTTCGCGGTCGGCGGCGAATGGGGTGGCGCGGTACTACTGGTCGCCGAGCACAGTCCGAGTCGCCGCCGCGGTTTCTGGGCGAGCTGGCCGCAGGCCGGCGTGCCCGCGGGCAATCTGCTGGCCACGGTCGTCCTGCTGGTGCTGACCACAACACTGTCCGACGAGGCGTTCCTCGGCTGGGGCTGGCGGGTCGCGTTCTGGCTGTCGGCGGTGGTGGTGCTGGTGGGGTACTACATCCGCACGAAGATCACCGACGCGCCCATCTTCGTCGCCGCACAGCAGGAGGCCGAGGAGATCAAGGCCACTTCGCTGAGCGTCGTCGAGGTGCTGCGCCGCTACCCCCGCGGTGTGCTCACCGCGATGGGCCTGCGGTTCGGCGAGAACATCATGTACTACCTGGTCGTCACCTTCACCATCACCTATCTGAAGGTCGAGGTGCACGCCGACACCGCGGTGATCCTGTGGTGGCTGCTCGCCGCGCACGCCGTGCACTTCGTGGTCGTTCCACTGGTCGGTAGCCTGTCCGACCGAATCGGCCGCCGGCCCGTCTATATGATCGGCGCGCTGACGGCGGGCACCTGGGGCTTCTTCGCCTTCCCGATGATGGACAGCGGTAACAACCTGATCATCGTGTCCGCCATCATCATCGGACTGGTCTTCCATGCCTTCATGTACGCCGGGCAGCCCGCGATCATGGCCGAGATGTTCCCGACCCGTATGCGCTATTCCGGTGTGTCTTTGGGTTATCAGGTGACCTCGATCGTGGCCGGATCCCTCGCGCCGATCATCGCGGTCCAGCTGCTCGATACCTACGGGTCCGCGGTGCCGATCGCCTGGTATCTGGCGGGTGCGGCGGCGGTCAGCGCGATCGCCGTCCTGGCCGCACGCGAGACCAAGGGGCTCGACCTGGAGAGCATCGATCGCGCCGACGCCGAGAGCCTGACGCCGCGCGCCGCCGAGGTGTCCGCGCGATGACCGATCTGGCGGGACGCAGCGCCCTGGTCACCGGTGGCGCGAGCGGTATCGGCGCGGCATGCGCCCGGGCGCTGGCGGCGCGCGGCGCCACAGTGACGGTGGCCGATATCGACGCCGCCGGCGCCGCGGCGGTCGCCGGGGAACTCGGCGGCGAGTCGTGGGCGGTCGATCTGCTCGACGTCGCGGCGCTGGAGGACTTGGAACTCCGCACCGACATCCTGGTGAACAACGCCGGGGTGCAGCACATCTCCCCCATCGAGGAGTTCGCGCCGCAGCGGTTCCGCGACCTGCTCACGCTGATGGTCGAGGCACCTTTCCTGCTGGTACGCGCGGCTCTGCCACATATGTACCGGCAGGGCTGGGGGCGGATCGTCAATATCTCGTCGGTGCACGGTCTGCGCGCCTCCCCTTACAAGGTCGCCTATGTGACGGCCAAACACGGGCTGGAGGGTTTGTCGAAAGTGAGCGCGCTGGAGGGTGGTCCGCACGGCGTGACGAGCAACTGCGTCAATCCCGGCTATGTGCGCACTCCCCTGGTCGACGAACAGATCGCGGATCAGGCCGCGGCGCACGGCATCCCCGAACAAGAAGTGCTGGAGAAGGTTCTGCTCACCGAGAGCGCGATCAAACGCCTCGTCGAGCCGGACGAGGTCGCCGCACTGGTGAGCTGGCTCGCCGCCCCGGAAGCCGGGATGGTCACCGGTGCGGCGTACACGATGGACGGCGGCTGGAGCGCGCGATGAGGGCGTGCTCCGGCCGGCCCGGTAGGAGAAATAGAATGCAACCACTGTGGGTGCCGACCGAACAGGACGTCACCGAGGCCGCTCTCACCGACTTCGCGCGATTCGTCGCGGAACGCACGGGTGCGAATACCGCCGACTATCTCGCACTGTGGCGCTGGTCGGTCGAGGACCTCGAAGGGTTCTGGCACGCGCTCTGGGACTATTTCGTGCTCGGGGACATCGCGGGCGAGGTGCTGGCGGATGCGCGGATGCCCGGCGCGCGGTGGTTCCCCGGGACCCGGCTCAACTATGTCGACCAGGTGATCCGCCGGGCGCGCGCCGACCGGCCCGCGATCAGAGCGGTCGGCGAGGACGCCCCGGTCCGCGATATCTCCTGGGCCGAATTGCTCGACCACACCGCCGCGTTCGCCCGGACGTTGCGCACCCTGGGCGTCCGGGCCGGTGACCGGGTGGCCGGGTATCTGCCGAATATCCCGGAGACGATCGTCGCGTTCCTGGCCACCGCGAGTATCGGTGCGGTGTGGAGCGCTTGCGGACAGGACTACTCGCCGAAAGCCGCGCTGGACCGGCTCGGACAACTCGAACCCACCGTCCTGGTCACCGCCGACGGTTACCGATTCGGCGGCCGGGCCCACGACAAACGCGCCGATATCGCCGCGTTGCGCGCGGGCCTGGACTCGGTACGCGGCACGGTCGTGATCGGGCGTCTCGGGCTCGCGGTGCCGGATTCGATCTCCTGGGACGACGCGATCGGCGGCGGCGCCGAGACACTGCCGCGGGAACTCGCCACGGAACCCGTGGATTTCGACCATCCGTTGTGGATCGTGTTCTCTTCCGGCACGACCGGCCCGCCCAAGGGCATCGTGCACGGACACGGGGGCGTAGTGCTGGAACACCTCAAAGCCGTGGCACTGCAATCCGATATCGGCCCCGACGATACATTCTTCTGGTACACCAGCCCGAGCTGGATGATGTGGAATTTCCAGGTCGCGGGCCTGCTGACCGGGGCGACCATCGTCACGTACGAGGGCAGCCCCAACGCGCCGGCCCCGGACGCGCTGTGGCGGATCGCCGCCGACGTCGGCGCCACCGTCCTGGGTATCAGCCCGGGATATGCGCTGGCCTGTATCAAGGCGGGCTCGGTTCCGCGCGTCGAGCACGATCTGTCGGCACTGCGCACCGTCGGCGTGACCGGCTCCGCGCTACCGGCCTCCTCGGCCCGGTGGCTGAGCGAGAACGCCGGCGAACACGTCCACGTCTCCTCGATCAGTGGCGGCACCGACGTCGTCTCGGCGTTCCTCGGCGGCGCGCGCACCGTACCGGTGTGGCCGGGCGAACTGTCGGCGCCCTTCCTCGGTGTCGCGCTGGACGCCTACGACCCGGCCGGGCAGCCGGTGCGCGGTGAGGTGGGTGAACTCGTGATCACCGCGCCGATGCCGTCGATGCCGGTCCGCTTCTGGGGCGACGAGGACGGTACGCGGTATCGCGACGCGTACTTCGACACCTTCCCCGGCGTCTGGCGGCACGGCGACTGGATCACCGTCACCGAGCGCCACAGCGTCATCGTGCACGGCCGCTCAGATTCCACCCTCAACCGGCACGGTATCCGGATGGGCAGCGCCGATATCTACCAGGCAGTCGAACGGTTACCGGATATCGCCGAGGCGCTGGTGATCGGTGTCGAACAACCCGACGGCGGCTACTGGATGCCGCTGTTCGTGGTTCCGGCACCCGGCGCCGAACTCACCGACGAGCTCCAGGCGCTCATCGCCACCACCATCCGCACCGAGGTCTCACCCCGGCACGTGCCGGACGAGATCATTCCAGCCCCCGGCATCCCGCGCACCCGCACCGGCAAGAAACTGGAGGTACCGATCAAGAAACTGTTCCAGGGCGCCGACCCGGACCGCATCGTGGACCGCAACGCGGTGGACCGGCCGGAGCTACTCGACTGGTACCGCACGATCCGACCGGGCGGTGGTCACGACCCGAGGTGATCTGCCGGTTTCCCGCCTCGTCCCACGGGTAAGGCGGTCGCACGGGGGCCTGAACAGGGCAGGAGGCAGCCTTGAGCAAGAAATCCTTCCGCACAGGCGACAAAGTCGAATGGAACAGCCACGGCAGCACCGCCGAAGGCGAGGTGGAAGAGGTCATCACCTCCGACACCGAGGCGGCCGGCCGCACGGTCCGCGCATCCGACGAGGACCCGCAATACCGGGTGCGCAGCGCGAAGAGCGGCCGCGACGCCGTGCACAAACCCGACGCCCTTCGCCCCCGGGGCGACTGATACCCGGAGGTGACGGCCGTGTCGGAGGAGAACGAGAAAACTCGCGCGCAGTTCGGCGACACCGTCAATATGACGGCCGCGGAGCTCCGGCGGTGGCTCGATACCGACGAGTCGAAATCGGTCGGGCAGAAACCGTCCGGCGGCGGCGAATCCACCGGACATTCCAGTGGGCGCCGCATCGTCGAACTGCTCGAGAAGAAGACGAAGGATCTCACCGACGACGACTATGCCCATATGCGCAAGGTCGTCGGATATGCGCACCGTCACCTCGAACAACGCCCCGCCGGCGACACCGGGCACAGCAGGTGGCGGTATTCACTGATGAATTGGGGCCACGATCCGGAGAAGGCCGCCGGGTAGGGACCGCGGAGCCGTCGCGGTGGAGGCGTGAACACGCCCCACCGCGCTCCGCTCGTGCCCCACAGGCCCGGCGGTGGTCAGTTCGCCGCGGCGTCCTGCTTGATCGCCGAAACCTCGAATTCCAGAACGACCTTGTCGGCGACCAGCACACCGCCGGTTTCCAGCGCCGCGTTCCAGGTGATGCCGAAATCCTTGCGGTTGATGGTGGCCGAACCTTCGAAACCGACCCGCACATTGCCGAACGGGTCGGTGGCCTGGCCTTCGAACGTGAAGGGGACGGTCACGGACCGGGTGATGCCCTTGATCGTGAGATCGCCGGTGACGTCGAACGCATCCGGACCCGTCGGCGTGATCGCCGTGGAGCGGAAGGTGATCTCGGGGTATTCGTCCAGGCCCAGGAAGTCGAGTCCGCGCAGATGCTTGTCGCGGTCGGCATTGCGGGTGTCGATGCTGGCCACCTGGATCGTCACCTCCCCCGAGGAGTTGGCCGGGTTGTCGCCGTCGAAGTACGCGCGGCCGGTGAATTCGTTGAACGCACCACGCACCTTGGTCACCATCGCGTGCCTGGTGACGAAACCGACCCGGGTGTGGGTCGGGTCCAGTACGTAGGTTCCGCTCAGCTCGTTCACGTTCGTCGCGGTCGTCATGTGCGCCTCCGAGTCCTTGTTGATGTGTCATATAAAGCCTGCTCCGTGATTGGTGATATGTCAACTACTGGGTTACGCTGGACATATGACCGAGACGCGATGGCTCGACGAGCGCGAGCGCCGGGCCTGGCGGGGCTATCTGACGATGCACGCCCGGTTGGTCGCCCACCTGCACCGGCAGCTACAGCAGGACTCGGGCCTGTCACTGGCCGATTTCGACGTCCTCGTCCAGCTCACCGACCGGCCCGAGCCGCGGATGCGGGTGGGCGAACTGGGGCAGGCCCTGCAATGGGAGAAGAGCCGGCTGTCCCACCACCTGGGCCGGATGCAGCGACGCGGCCTGGTGCTGCGCGAAGACTGTCCGGACGACGCCCGCGGCGCCTACATCGTGCTCACCGAGCAGGGCCGCGCCGCGATCGAACAGGCCGCGCCGAGGCATGTCGACACCGTGCGCGAGCTGGTTTTCGACGCACTCACCGACGACCAGGTGGACGCCCTGGCCTCGATCGCCGGCCGCATCCTCGACAAACTCGACAACACGGACCGCAGCAGTTGACCCCTCCGGCAAGGCGCGCGCTCCCCTCTCGGTAGGCAGGGCGCTCAACACATCGCCTCACGTCGTCCGCCGGGTACGACAGCCGGTCCACTCCGGCCCCGGATCGTGCGCATACCCTCGATTCACCGCGCGGCCGAGCAGCTCACCGCGCGGCCGAGCAGCCCTTGCCGTTCGGGACCCGGGGCCCGCTCACCTGGTGTGGCGCAAGACCTCGGAGGGGGTACGTCCGTAACAGCGGTTGTAGGCGGCGGCGAAGCGCCCCGGATGGGCGAAGCCCCACGTACGAGCGATGGAGGCGACGGTCTGTCCGTCCCTGGGAACCGCCGCGAGGAGTTGTTCGTGCGCACCCGCCAGCCGTAACCGCTGCAGGTAGCGCAGCGGGGTGGTGCCGAGGTGGCGGCGGAAGGCCAGTTGCAGGGCCCGCGGGGTGACGAAGGCCGCGGCCGCGACCGCGGCGACGGTGATTTCCTCGTGCACATGCGATTCCAGGTAGGCGATAGCGCGGCGCACCACGCCGGGGTGGGCGTCGCGGCGGTCGGCGGCGCCCGGTGCGGTGACCGCGGTGGTGGGCACGGTCGCCAGTACGGTCGCGGCCAGATAGTCGGTGGCGGTGGCGACCAGCAGCGGATTGTCCGCGGTGGCGGGGTCGGCGGCGAGATGCTTCAAATGTGTGACCGCCTCGGTGAGCCGACGGGCGGCGGCCGGGGTACGCGGCCCGGGCGCGGTGATCCGCACCGGTGCCCCACCCGCGCCGGTGGCCAAGCGGTCCAGCAATGCCGAATCGAACAGCGTGAGGTCGTAGCGGCCGGCGCGGATCATTCCCGAGGACGGGAGTTCGTTCGCACCGAGCAGCCCCACCCGGCCGGGCGTGAGGTCTTCGGTTCCGTCGCCGGGACCGCTGTGCTCGATCACCCCGGCGTGCACGCTCGCCACACACAGCGTGCCCGTCCGCTCGACGCCGTAGGAGAGGTCGAACCCGAGAGCGATCCGGTCCAGGGTGACGGGGCCGAGCACATCGCGGCGCAGCCCCACCGAGGTGTGCCGGGGACCGGTATGGCCGATCAGCACCCCGGGGTACGCGGTACGGAGAAATGCCTCGATCTCACCGAGGTTTTCGCTGTGGAACACCGGATAGCGCACCGCCTCGAACTTCTTGGGACCCTCGGCCGGTTCGGCGGCCGGAACACTCCGCTCTCGGAGAGGGACTCGGGTAACGGACTCTCGTGGTAATCAGGTATGCGGAATCGATTCGGCATCGGTTGCCCGGTGGCCGGGCGCCCCCGCGGCTGCCGGGCACCGGACGACCCGGGGCGCCGGCATGCGGATATCGCCACGGCTCGACCCCCTTCAGGACAACAGCGGCTCAGGCGGCCCTGCGGGGACAGGGCATCGAGACGCCGTCCATGATCTCGGTCCACCAGCTCTGCAGCGGGCTGGGGTCGGGCCATTGCACGTCTATGGCGCCCTGGCCGACCCGAGCCGGCGACGAGTCGCCGGTGGCGACGGGCCCGGTGGTCACGGCAGCGGCAGCAGTAGTGGTCGTCACAGCATTCCTGGCTGACATGCGGGTGACTCCTGGCTAGCGGGGCCGGGCCCGGCGAATGTGCCGGGCCCGGCCGCGGGAGGGAGTAGGACAGTTCGGATGCGCGGCGGCGGCCGGACCTCTCGTACTCCTCGGCACGGATGCTCCGGCCGAACCGTCAGGCGGTGATCGCCTGAGGCTCGCTGTCGTGGCGTGCGACCTCGATCTTGCGCGGTTTGGCCTTCTCCGAAACCGGAATCACCAACCGCAGGACGCCGTCGCGGTAGTCGGCCCGGATCGCCTCGGTATCGAGGTTCTCGCCGAGGAACAGCTGCCGGCTGAACACCCCGCGGGTGCGTTCGGCCGCGATCATGGACCGGTTCGAGTTCAGCTCCGGCCGCGACGCACGCACCGTCACCACGTTGCGTTCGACATCCAGGTCCAGTGAATCCGGGTCGATCCCGGGCAGGTCCAGTTCCACGAAGAATTCGTCGCCTTCCCGCCAGGCGTCCATCGGCATCACCGCCGGACGTGCGGGCGTACCGAATACCTGCTGGGTCAGGCGGTCCAGGTCGCGGAAGGGATCGGTGCGCATCAGCATGGTCGCCACTTCCAGTTCACTCCATTCACTGTCGAAGGGAACTAAGATTATCTCTGTCATCTGACAGAGATAATTTTTAGCACTCTCCGCAGGACAGTGCAAGTGGTGTCGGTAGGAAATATCACGCAACCAACAGTCGACGCAGCCCGGCAGAACGGCTGCCGCTCCGATACGGAGGGGCGCGCGACTGGAGGGCCGGCGGCCTCGACCACCGGCGGCTTTACGAACGGGGTCGACGAGACCGGGTAGCTCCCGCCCGGCCGCGTAGCGCCGGCCACGCGACCCACCCGGGCAGCCCGGGGGCGCAACGCGCGCGCGGAGGCTGCGGAGGCTACGGGATGCGATACCCGCGGAAGGTCACGGATACGCGGGTCCGGAATCCGAGCCGCTCATAGAGGGCGATCGCGCCCGCGTTCCCTTCCGCGACATGCAGAAAAGGACGTTCGCCGCGAGCCTCGATCCGGGCGATGAGCGCACGGACCAGGCGGGCAGCATGGCCCTGCCCCCGCGCCTCGGAAGCGGTACAGACGGCGCTGATCTCGGTCCATCCCGGTGGCCGGAGTCGTTCACCCGCCATGGCCACCAGCCGGCCGCTGTCGCGGATACCGAGGTAGGTGCCGAGTTCCCGGGTGCGCGGCCGGAACGGGCCGGGCCGGGTGCGCGCGACGAGGTCGAGCATGTCGGGCACGTCGTCCACACCCAGTTCGACCATCCCGCGATCGGGCCCGGGCGCGGGCAGGCCGCCGCCGGAGAAGATCATCTGCCGGCCCGCGAGTGTGAAGACCTCTTCCCAGGCCGGGGGCGGGGGCGCCGCACAGCTGAACATATCGGCGAGTTCGCCCGGCCCGAGCAGCCGCGCGAGAGCGGCCCAATCCCGCGGATCCGGATCCGTACCGACCGCCGCGAAGGTCGCGACTTCGGGCAGGTACGTGCGGACCCGGCCGATCCGGCGGGCCAGAGGCGCATGGCGTCCGCGCAGCGATTCGCCCACCGGGTCGTCCAGTACCGCGGTGTCCGGGGCCACCGCGGTACCGCAGATCTCGTCGTTCGCCACCCGCCGAGTATGCCGGGCGGCCCTCACCACCGCCGTGGGTGCCCCACCGGGGCGCTCCCGTCTGCGTCGCACCGACCGGCCAAAGCTGTTGTCCCGGTGTGCGCAGCACGATAACCTCAATCGAGTTAGCAGAGGCTAACCTCTGATCGGGCGAGCGGACGAGGTCGGGTAGTGGATATCAACAGGCGCCGACTGCTCCGGGCCGGCCTCGGCGTGAGCGCGATATTGGCGGTCGCGGCGTGCGGAAGCGGTTCTCCCGGTTCGAGTGTCGGCGCCAGTGGTCCGCCCAGGCCCGGCGGGACGCTACGCGTCGGGGCGCTGGGTAAGTCGTCGAAGATCGAGCGCGACCCGCACGCCACGCTGAGCAACGACAGCGATTTCCTGATCATGTCGCTCCTCTACGATCCGCTGACCGTGCCCGGCGCCGATCCCAATGTGGCCCCGCGACTGGCGGCTCGGTGGGAGGCGGACAAAGATCAGCGGCATTGGACTTTCACTCTCGCCGAAGGCGCGAGTTTCCATGACGGCCGGCCGGTGACCTCGGCGGATGTGGTGTGGTCGCTTCGCCGGCTGCGCGAGATGGCCGGGGAAACCAAGGTTCCGGTGTCCTCGGTGGCCGATATCCGGTCCGCGGGCCCGGACGCGGTGGCGCTTACCTGCGCCGCGCCGAACAGTCAGCTGCCGCTGCTGCTGCGGATGATGACATTCGTGGTGCCCGAGAGCACCACCGATTTCACCAAGGCTGTGGGCAGCGGGCCGTTCCGGCTCGAATCCTTCGACCGCGGCAACGCGCGGCTGGTACGCAACGAGGCGTGGCACGGCGGCCCGCCCCTGCTCGACGCGATAGAGGTCACCTTGTTCGAGAGCCCGGAGTCGATGTCGAACGCGATCATGGCCGGTCAGATCGATCTGGCTTCCAGTGTCGGCGCGGTGGCCGGGCGCACCGCGGAACGCCGGGGTGATCTGAAGGTCGTCCGGCGGCCGGACGATGTCGCGGTGGCCATCGCGATGCGTACCTCCGAGGGGCCGTTCGCCGATCCGCGGGTCCGGGAGGCGCTGCGTCTCATCGTCGATCGTGACGCGATGGTGGCCCAGGTCCTGTCGGGTTACGGCACGGTCGCCAATGATGTTCTCGGTACTGCGGATCCGAGCTTCGACCGGTCCCTGCCGCAGCGCACGCGCGATATCGACCGGGCGAAGGCGCTGCTGGCGGAGGCCGGATTCGACACATCGAAGACCTACCAACTGGTGACCAAACAGGAGGCCGCCGGCGAAGTCGAATCCGCCCGGGTTTTCGCCGCCCAGGCCGGAGACGCCGGCCTGAAGATCGAGGTCGTCGTCCAGGAGGCCAACGACTTCTACGACCGGACCTGGCTCCAGGCGCCTTTCTACACGGTCAACTGGGGCACCAACGACTCGGTGGTGTTCTTCGCCAGCAAGGTCATGACCTCGCACACCGCCTGGAACGAGACGGATTTCGCCGATCCTGCCTTCGACAAGGCCTACGCCCGGGCCCTCGCCGCGCCCGCCGGCGCCGAGTTCATCGAGGCCAGCCGAGAGATCCAGCGGATCCAGTACGACCGCGGCGGTTACCTCGTGTGGGGCATGGCCGACGGGATCGATATCGCCGCCGCCTCGGTTCAGGGACTGCCCGATCTCGGCGGGTACGGCCGGGTGCAGCTCGAACGAGCGTGGTTGTCGAGTTGAGGAAGGTCGCCGGTCTGGTGGCGCGCCGGCTCGCTCTGCTGTTCGTGCTGCTCGCCCTGGTCTTCCTCGTGGTCGATCTGCTGCCGGGCAATGCCGCACGCGCCGTGCTCGGGCGGGACGCGCCGGCGGATCGGATCGCCGCCAAAGAACACGAACTGGGTCTCGACCGCCCACTGCCGGAGCGTTTCTGGTCCTGGTTCACCGGTGCGCTGACGGGTGATTTCGGTACCACCGCTCATGGACAGTCGGTGAACGAGTTGCTGGCCGAGAACTTCCCTCAGACACTGTTGCTGGCATCGATCGCCATGCTGGTCACCGTGGCGGTCGCATTGCTGTGCGGGATGTGGTGGGCGGCGCGGCCCTCCGGTCTCGCGGCCCGGGTACTGCAACCGGGTACGGCCTTCGCCACCGCGATCCCGGAGTTCGTCGTAGCGATCGTCCTCGTGCTGGTGTTCTCGCTGTGGCTGGGTGTCCTTCCCTCGGTGACCTTCACCGATCGATCGGGCTACCCGGCGAGCCCGGACATGCTGGTACTGCCGGTCGTCGCGCTGGCCGTACCGCAGGCGGCGTGGAACGCACGTGTCGTCCGGGGCGCGGTGCTCGACGCGGCGACGGCTCCCCATGTCGACAACGCCCTCCTGAACGGACTACCGGAGCGGACGGTCCTGCTCCGGCATGTGGTTCCGTTCGCGCTCCCGGCCATCGCGGCGTCCTTCGCGACCTCCGTGGGCACCCTGTTCGGCGGCGCTCTCGTCGTGGAGACGATATTCAACTACCCGGGCGTGGGTGCGCTGATCGCCGGTTCCGTCTCCGACCGCGATACGGCGCTGGTGGCCGCGATCGTGGCGCTCACCGGCACGACGATCATGTGTGTACTGCTGGCGGCCGACGGCATCCGCATCTGGGCGAACCGGGGCCGGCGATGATGCCAGTGCTCACCCGCCGGCGCGTCGCGGCGGCCGTGTCCCCCGCAGTCCTGATCGCCGCGCTCGCGGTGGCCGGTCCCTTCCTCGCCCCGCATCCGGTCGACTATCCCGTGGGCATCGCGTTCGAAACGCCCAGCACCACCGCCTGGTTGGGTGGCGACCGGGTCGGCCAGGACGTCACGAGTCAGTTGCTGCACGGCGGCTGGGGGTTGCTGGTGCTCGCCGCGGTCATCGCCGGCCTGGTCACCACCTGCGCGGCCGTCCTGGGTTCGACGGCCGCGTTGTACAGCCGAGCGGGCGCGTGGATCGAACGCGCCGCGGACCTGTGCATGCTGCTGCCGCCGGTGCTGGCGATTCTGCTGTTCATGCTGTCCTGGCCCGAGTCCGGTACCGGGGGCCTGATCACCGTCGCCGTCGTTGCGGGAACACCCTACTCGGCACGCGTATTCGCCGCGGCCGCGAGTGGTGTCGCGCGGGCGGGCTTCGTCGAGGCCGCCCGCGCGCGCGGAGAACGCCCGGGCTACCTGGTGTTCCGCGAATTGCTGCCGAATCTGCGTCACACATTGCTCACCCAGCTCGGTTTGCGGTTCGTGGAAGCCATCTACATCGTCAGCACGGTGTCGTTTCTGCAGTTGCCCACCTCGCTGGGTGCCGCCAACTGGGCGGTAATGGTCCGGGAGAACGCGTCGGGAATACTGCTCAATCCAGCGGCCGTGCTGGCTCCGAGCCTGGCGATCGGTCTGCTGGCAGTGAGCGTCAACAGTGCCGTGACCGCCTTTGCCGGGGAACGGCCGATATGAGCGGCGGCGTAGTCGTCGACGATCTGTCGATCCACGCACTGTCCGGTGCCGAACTACTGGCACCGATATCGCTGCGGGTAGCGCCGGGCACCGTGGCCGCGTTGACCGGGCCTTCCGGGACCGGCAAGACCACGCTGATGCGGGCTCTGCTCGGGCACCTGGCCCAGGGCGCCACCCGAACGCATGGCACCGTGCACGTCGCCGGGCAGGACGTCTTCGCCCTGAGTGCTGCCGCGCGGCAGCACTTCCGGCGGCGAAACATCGCATTCGTCGATCAGGACCCCGGCGCCGCACTCAACCCCGTCATGCGTGTGCGCACCCTGCTCGAGGAAGCAGCGTCCCGGCCGAGCGACAGCATGCTCCGCGCCGCCCTCGCCCGGGTGGACCTGCCCGAATCCTTCCTGCGCCGGCGGCCCGGCGAATTGTCCGGCGGCGAACAGCGGCGAGTCGCGCTCGCCATCGCCCTCGTGCGCGAGGTGGGCGTCCTGGTGGCCGATGAACCACTCGCCGGTCTCCACGGAAACCTGCGCAATGTGATCGCCGACCTCCTACGCTCGCTGGCCACCGAGGACAAACTCGCGCTGGTGGTCTCCGGGCACCACACCGAGATCCTGCACCGCCTCGCCGACGAGGTCGTCGAACTGGGCGAATCACGGACCGCATTGACTCGGCTCGCCGCCCGCACCGCAGAGCCACCGAGCTCCGGGCCACCCGCACTGGAAGCAGCCGCGATCTCCGCGACGGCCGGGCGCACCCGCCTGCTCAGCTCCGTAGATCTCACGATCCCGGCCGGCGGCTCGGTGGCGCTCGCCGGGCCGTCCGGGGCCGGGAAAACCACACTGGCGCGGGCGCTCACCGGCATACACACCGAGGCCACCGGCCACCTCGTGGTCGACGGCCGCCCACTGGCTGTCGGCCGGGCCCGCCGAACCAGGCGCGACCGGCGCCGCATCCAATTGATCCCACAGAACCCACTGTCCACGCTGAACCCGAAACACACGGTCCTGCAAGCACTGTCGCGACCACTACGGCTGACCGGGAACACCGCCCGTTCCGAGATCGCCGAGCGCGCGGCCGGCCTGCTGCGCAGCGTCGACCTCGCGCCCGATCTGCTGCACCGCTACCCCGGCGCGCTGTCCGGCGGCCAGCGCCAGCGTGTCGCCATCGCCCGCGCACTCGGCGCCGAGCCCGACATTCTCATCTGCGACGAGGTAACCTCGGCGCTCGACGACCGGACCGCCCGGTCGATCATGGACCTGATCGAGCGCACCCGGCACACCCGCGGCATCGGCGCCCTCGTCATCAGCCACGATATGGCCGTGATCGCCGCCTATTGCCCGCACATCGTGGTCCTCGGTCATGGCGCCGTCGTCGAACAGGGCCGTACCGCGGAGGTACTGGCCGCCCCGAACGCGGTGGAGACCAAGGCCCTGCTGGCGTGACCCCCGCGGCGTGCGCGGACGGATCAGAACGGGTACCGCTGGGTCTCGGATTGCACAGTGATCCACTGGGTTTCGGTGAAGGTATCGAGGTTGGCGGTCGGCCCGCCGAAACGGCCGCCGACTCCGGAGGCCTTCAGCCCGCCGAACGGGATCGGCGCCTCGTCGTCCACGGTCTGATCGTTGATGTGCACGGCGCCCGAGACGATCCGGTCGGCGAGTTCGTAGGCCTTGAACGCGTCGCCGGTGAGGATGCCCACGGACAGGCCGTACTCGGAGGCATTGATGATATCCACGGCTTCCTCGACCGTGTCGTAGACCAGGACCGGCGCCACCGGGCCGAAGATCTCCTCGGTCCAGGCAGGATTGTCCGGGGTGAGGCCGGTGAGAACGGTCGGCCGATAGAACAGATCCGTGAACTGCCCGCCCGCGGCCACCGTCGCGCCGGCCTCGACGGCCGCGGTGACCAGTCCGTGGACCCGGTCGCGCTGACCGGCATCGATGATCGGTCCCAGCGCGTTGCCCGGGTCGATGGGATCGCCCACCGGAATGTGCCGCGCTTTGTCCACCAGGGCGGCCACATACTCCTCGGCGACGGACCGGTGCACGAGATGCCGGCCGGTGGTCATGCAGATCTGCCCCTGGTGCAGGAACGAGCCCCAGGCGCCCGCCGACGCGGCCGCCTGCACATCCGCATCGGGTAGCACCAGCAGCGCATTGTTCCCGCCCAGCTCGAGGTGCAGTTTCTTGAGCAGCGGCCCGGCCGCCGCGGCGATCCGGCGGCCGGCGGCCGTGGAGCCGGTGAACGACAGGCACGGGATCCTCGGGTGTTCGACCATCGCCGCGCCCAGTGCGCCGCCACCGGGCAGCACGTGCAGCACCCCGGCGGGCAGCCCCGCGTCCCGCAGCAATTCGGCCAGGGCCAGCCCGCCCGAGATCGGGGTCCGCGGATCCGGTTTGAGGATCACCGTGTTACCCAGGGCCAGCGCCGGGGCGACCGACCGCATCGACAGGATGGCGGGAAAGTTGAACGGCGAGATCACCCCCACGACCCCCACCGGAATCCGGCGGGCCAGCGACAGGCGCGGTTTTCCGGAACGCAGGATCTCCCCGTACGGGTGCGCGGCCAGGGCCGCGGACTCCTGCAGTTCGCTCGTCACCAGGCCGACTTCGAAGGCCGCCTTCGCCTGTCCCGAACCGGCTTCGGCGACCAGCCAGGAACCGAGCCGGTCCGGGTTCTCGCCCAGCAGCTGCGCCGCGCGCAGCAGGACGGCCACTCGTTCGTCGTAGGTACGGGCCGCCCAGTCCTGGTGCGCCGCCGTCGCCGAGCGCACCGCTGTCTCCAGTTCGGCGGTCCCGGCTTCGCCCACGGTGTCGAGTACCGCGGCGGTGGCCGGCGAGACCACGGTCAGGGTGCGGGAGACGGGCCGGAACGCGCCGTCGAACAGCGCGTCGCGCCACGTGGTGGTGGCCGAATCGGGGGTGGTCATAGGGGAACTCCTGAAGTGCGGTGTGGTGCGTAGGAGGGAGTGGCCGCGAGGACGAGTATCCTCGCCGCACCCGCCGACTGTGTCGATTGCGCCGCATCCGGCGGCGCGAACCGGGACCGGCCCTGCGTTCGATCGGAAATCCGCACCAGCCGGTCCCCGGTCCGCGACGCCAGCTCGATCCGGCAACCGTGGCCGGGTGGGCGAGCGATCGGGGTCAGGCCGCCTGCTGCCATCCGGTATAGGCCTCCGCCAGATAGGCGGCGCCGTGCCGGGAACCGGTGACCAGCGCCAGCTCGCCGCGCTGCCGTGCGATATCGAACGGAGACGCTCCCTCCACGGAGTGGAGCATGGTGGTCATCCAGTAGGAGAAGTGCTGGGCCTTCCATACCCGGTCCAGAGCGCGGTCGGTGTAGCGGTCGAGGGCCTCGTCCCCGGCGCCGGCGAGGAAATCGGTGATCGCCTCGTGCAGTACGCGGACATCCGCGAGCGCCAGGTTGAGCCCTTTGGCGCCGGTCGGCGGTACGGTGTGCGCGGCATCGCCGGCGAGCAGCAACCGGCCGTAGCGCATCGGAGCGGTGACGAAGGAACGGAACGGCAGCACCATCTTCGCGCTGACCGGCCCCTCCTGGATCTCGAACCCGTTCCCGTTGACCCGGCGGCGCATCTCCGCCCAGATCCGGTCGTCGTCCCAATCCTCGGGCCGCTCGCCGGGTGCGCACTGGAAATACATCCGCTGCATCGTGGGCGTGCGCTGGCTCACCAGCGCGAAGCCGTGCTCGGACTGCGCGTAGATCAGCTCCGGATGCGAGGGGGGCGCCTCGGCGAGGAACCCGAACCAGGCGAACGGGTATTCGCGGAACCATTCACCGCGGGTCCCGGCCGGGAAGGCTTTGCGGCAAATGGAGCGGGACCCGTCAGAGCCGACGACCAGTTCCGCCTCGATCCGGCCGGGGTTGCCGTCGGAATCGATGAAGGACACCACGGGCCGTGCGCCGGAGGTGTCGACCGCGGTCTCGGAGACGCCGTAGCGCACATCGCCCCCGTCGGTCTCCCGGCGGGCCGCCAGGTCGGTGAAGACATCGTTCTGCGGGTACAGCCAGACCGATTCGCCGACCAGTTCCTGGAAGTCGATGCGGTGGTTCTCGCCGCCGAACCGGAACACCACACCGTCGTGCCGGTCGCCGTCGGTGATCACCCGATCGGACACCCCGGTGTCGACCAGGGTGCGCACCGATCCCGCTTCGAGGATTCCGGCGCGGATCGTGGTGGCGATATCGCGCCGGCTGCGGATATCGACGACCACCGAGTCGATTCCGGATCGGTGCAGCAGATGGGAGAGCAGCAGCCCGGCCGGGCCCGCCCCGACAATCGCTACCTGGGTCCGAATGGTGGTCACAGCGCGTACTCCTTCGTCTCGCCGGTGATGGGTGCCGGTGCCGTGGGTTCCGAGTGCCGGGCGGCCAGGCGGGGAACCGTCGCCAGCGCGAGCAACCCGATCGCGGCGACCACCGCGAAGAAGTAGAAGCCCCACGGATGGGCGGAACCGGCCACGATGAGCGCACCGGTGATACTCGGCCCGAAGATGGCGCCGAGGCGGCCGACCGCGGAGGCGAGACCGAGCGCGGTGGCGCGGACCTCGGCCGGGTAGGCCTGGGTGACGTAGGCGTAGACGAGCACCTGGGCCGAGAAGACGAAGATGCCGGTCACCAGCACCAGGGCATTGAGCAGCACCGTGTTCGGCACCTTGATGCTCAGCAGGGCGAGCAGCGCCGCGGCCGCGCCGAACCAGACCAGGATGGTCGGTTTGGTGCCGCGCCGGTCGGCCAGGGTCCCCGCCACGATCAGCCCGATGATGGCGCCGATGTTCAGCACCAGCAGCAGGGTCAGCGAGGTCGACATGTTGTATCCGGCGTCGCGCATCAGTTTCGGCAGCCAGGTGTTGAGACCGTAGACCAGCAGCAGTCCCATGAACGAGCCGACCCACACGCCGAGGGTGGTGCGCAGGTACTTCGGTTGCAGGACCACGGTGGGGCCGACGCGTTCGGTTTTTCCCTGGGCCGCCAGATAGGCACCGGATTCGGGTAGCTTCCACCACATCAGCGGCAGCAGCAGGAATCCGGCGATACCGCCGGCATAGAACAGGATCTCCCAGTTCGGCACGAGCCAGAGCGCGAACAGCGAGGCCAGGACCGCGCCGAAATGGTATCCGGTCATGGTGAAGGTGCTGGCGAAGGCCCGGCGCGAGGCGGGCATATGCTCGGCCATGAAGGTGAGCGCGGTCGGCATACAGGCGCCCAGCCCGAGCCCCGCGAGCAACCGGAAGGCACCGAACACGGCCACCGATCCGGCCCAGGGCACCGCGATGGTGAACACCGAGAACAGGGTGATCGAGGCCAGCAGTACCGAGCGGCGGCCGTAGCGGTCGGCGAGCGGACCGACTCCGGCGGCACCGATGGCGACGCCGACCAGAGAGATGGTCGCGGCGAAGGTCGCGCCCGACGCGGTGAACCCGGCGTGGTTCTCGTCGATCAGCGTCGGAATGACCGCGCCGAGGACGACGAGGTCGTACCCGTCGAGGAGCACGGTGAGCCAGCACAGCGCGGCCGGCCACGACAGCAGCTTGTTCATGATGAGGGTTCTCTTCTGATCTTCGGGTCGGACGACGCGACCCGGTCTGTGATGGCACTCACGCTAGGCTCCGCTTCATCAGAAATCCAATAGATGATTTTCTGAAGCGGAATAGAGGAGATCTATGACACCCGAGGTGGACCTCAATCTGGTCCGGACATTCGTCCTGCTCTACGAGACGCGCAGCGTCACGGCCGCGGCCGATCTGCTGGGCGTGACCCAGCCGACCGTCAGCTACGGGCTGGGTAAATTGCGTAGGCGGCTCGACGACGAACTGTTCGTCCGCGGGCCCGGCGGCCTGGTCCCGACCTCGGAATCCGAACGGCTGTACCCGCCACTGCGCGCCGCACTGGCGGAGGTCACCGAAACACTGGGGGCGACCACGGACTTCGATCCGGATCGGCCCACCCGCTTCACCCTCGGCCTCTCGGATCTGGGCGAGGTGACGGTGCTGCCGCTGCTTCTGGCCGAACTGGCAGCCCAGGCGCCGCAGGCGGGTCTGCGGGTCCAGGCGTTCGACCTGGACACCGCCACCGATCGGCTGGCGCGCGGCGAGATGGACGCCATCGTGGCCAGCCCGGTCCTCGATTCGCCCCGGCTGCGCCGGACACCCCTGTTCACCGAGGGGTACGCGGCAATGGTCGCCGCCGATCACCCCCGGCTGGGCACCGGCACCCCGACGCACGCCGATCTCGAGCGAGAGCGGCATGTGGTCGTGGACGGCGGCAGCGGCCATCTGGGGCCGCGCCGGGCGCTGGTCGAACATCGGCTGGAAAGTCGCATCGCGGTCCGGGTCACCCGGTTCGCGACACTTCCATACTTGGTGCAGGACAGCGAACTCGTCGCGATCGTCCCGGAGCGGGTCGCCCGCGCGCTGGCCCGAACCCATTCCGTGCGGATCTTCGCGCTGCCCTGGCCCATCGAACCGGTCGAGGTGGCCGCCTACACCCGGCACGCGACCGGACGCAGCGCCGCTCAGCGCTTCTTCCTGGAGGTGATCCGGACGGCTATGGACAAGCTGCCGGCCCTGTGAACAGGCCGAATTCACGACATTGCCCTCAGCCGACCCGTTCGACCAGTGCATCATCGACCTCGACGGCCGCCCCCGTGGCCGCCCGGACCTCGGCGACAGTGACCCCGGAAGCGGTTTCCACCAGCACCAGTCCACGCGCGGTCACGTCGAGCACGGCCATATCGGTGATGATCCGGTCCACACAGCCCAGACCGGTCAGCGGCAGAGTGCACTCTTCGACGATCTTGGGCTCCCCCGACCGCGAGACGTGGTCCATCATCACGATCACCCGCCGGGCGCCGTGCACCAGGTCCATGGCGCCGCCCATCCCCTTGACCATCTTGCCCGGAATCATCCAGTTGGCCAGATCGCCGCGCGCGCTGACCTGCATGGCGCCCAGCACCGCCACGTCGACCTGGCCGCCGCGGATCATGCCGAAGGACTGCGCGGAATCGAAGAACGAGGCGCCGGGCAGCACGGTGATGGTTTCCTTGCCGGCATTGATCAGTTCGGGATCCAATTCGTCCTCGGTGGGATACGGGCCCACCCCGAGGACACCGTTCTCCGAATGCAGCACGACGGTGATGCCGCCGGGCAGATAGTTGGGCACCAGCGTCGGCATCCCGATGCCGAGGTTGACGTACTGGCCGTCTTCGAGTTCGGCGGCGACCCGGGCCGCCATCTGTTCGCGGGTCAGCGTCATGCGCGCACCGTCCTGTTCTCGATTCCTACTTCGACCTTGCCGACGGGTACGACCCGCTGGACCTGGATCCCCGGGGTGTGCACCTGATCGGGGTCCAGTTCGCCGGGTTCCACCAAATGCTCCACCTGGGCGATGGTGATCCGGCCCGCCGCGGCCGCGGGCGGGTTGAAGTTGCGGGCACTGGCCCGATAGACGAGGTTGCCGTGCCGATCGCCCTTCCAAGCGTGGACCAGCGCATAGTCGGTGACGATCCCCCGCTCGAGCAGATAGGTGACACCGTCGAACACCCGGGTCTCCTTCGGCGGGGAGGCCACCGCGATCCCACCCGCGCCGTCGTAGCGCAGCGGAAGTCCGCCCTCGGCGACCTGGGTCCCGACCCCGGCCGGGGTGAAGAACGCCGGAATACCGGCGCCTCCGGCCCGCATCCGCTCGGCGAGGGTGCCCTGCGGGGTCAGCTCGACCTCGAGTTCGCCGGACAGGTACTGGCGGGCGAATTCCTCGTTGGCGCCGACGTAGGAGCTGATGGTGCGGCGGATCCGGTGGGCGGCGAGCAGGACTCCGAGACCGAAGCCATTGGTGCCGCAGTTGTTGCTGACGACCTCCAGTTCGGTGGCGCCCTGTGCAAGCAACGCGTTGATCAATATTTCCGGAATCCCGACCAGCCCGAATCCGCCGACGGCCAGGGACGCGCCGTCGGGGATATCGGCGACCGCTTCGGTGGCTGTGGCAATGACTTTGTCCATCACGCGCTCCACAGTAACCAGATTTGTGCGGAATGTGAACTCATGTGCGTATAGTGAACTTCGCGCATGGCGATTGATCCGGCCCAACCCGAGTCCTATGCTGTTCGCATCCCGTAGCAATGTCCACATCCCGAACGCGAGGTCGCGCATGCGCCAACTGCCCCCGCCGTACCGCGGTATCGACAAGGACGAGGAAGCACCGCTCGACTTCGCCGATTACCGCACCACCGCCCTCCGCCACCCGAAACAGCCGCTGATTCTGCTCCCCCAGCGACTCGGCGAACTCACCGGTCCGGTACTCGGCGAAGGCCGGATCACCGAGGCGGACGCCGACCTGACGCTGACCCGCGGTGGCGAGGCGGCCGGGCAGCGCATCGTCGTCCACGGCCGGGTCCTCGACAGCGACCGCAAACCGGTACCGAACACACTGGTCGAGGTCTGGCAGGCCAATGCCGCCGGACGCTACCGGCACCAGGGCGACCAGTGGCCGGCCCCACTGGACCCGTATTTCGACGGCGTCGGCCGGGTACTGACCGACAGCGACGGGCACTATTCGTTCACCACGATCAAGCCGGGCATCTATCCGTGGCGCAACCACCACAATGCGTGGCGCCCCGCCCATATCCATTTCTCGCTGTTCGGGCGCGCCTTCACCCAGCGCCTGGTCACCCAGATGTATTTTCCGGACGACCCGATGTTCTTCCAGGACCCCATCTACAACTCGGTCCCCGACGGCGCCCGCCAGCGCATGGTGAGCGCATTCGACTACGCGGCCACCACCGACAACTGGGCGGTGGGCTACCGGTTCGACATCGTGCTGCGCGGTCGCGACGCGACCCCGTTCGAGGAGGACGACGACCACGATGAATGACACCGACTTCGCCCCCCGCTATCCGAGTACCACCGGCGATTTCACCACGGTGAACTTCGGCCCCACACCGTCGCAGACCGTGGGCCCCTTCCTCCATATCGGACTGCCCTGGCCGGACGGCCCCGACGTGGTGGCCCCGGGCACGGACGGCGCCATTACCGTCACAGTGACGGTGAGCGACGGGGGCCGAACCCCGATTGCGGACGCGCTCGTGGAGGTCTGGCAGGCCAATCGCGACGGCGTATTCCAGCATCCGGACGACCCGCGCCCGCAGACCGACCCCGGTTTCCGCGGTTTCGGCCGGTGCCCCGCCGACGCGACCGGTACCGTCCGGTTCACCACGGTGAAACCCGGGGCCCTGGTCGGCGACGGAGAAACCGAAGCGCCGCATCTGAACGTGTCGATCTTCGCGCGCGGCATGCTCAACCGGCTGGTCACCCGGCTCTACTTCGCCGACGAGGAGTCCGCCAACGCCGCCGATCCCGTCCTGTCCGCGCTCCCGGCGGCCCAGCGGCACAAGCTGATCGCCACCGCCACCGCCGAGGGTTACCACCTCGACATCGTCGTACAGGACGCCGATCCGGACGGCGCCGAGACGCCGTTCTTCCACTTCTAGGAGATCCGAGTGCCGCGTGGGGAGCTGTTCGATCCGCTTTTCGGGGCGGCCGAGCTGGGCGCCACCCTGTCCGACCGCGCCTGGATCACCGCACTGATCCAGGTCGAATGCGCACTGGCCCGCGCCCAGGCAGCCACCGGGGTGCTCGACGAGCACTACGCGGACGCCATCGACGCGGCCGGACCGGAGCTGGCCGAGCGACTGGACCCCGAGCAGCTCGGCGGCGCCGCGGTGGCCGGCGGTAACCCGGTCATTCCGCTCGTCGGCGAACTGCGGCGGGCCTGCGCGGCGGCGAACGTGCCACCGGCAGCCGTCCACAAGGGCGCCACCAGCCAGGACATCCTCGACAACGCCCTCTCGCTGCTGGCCCAGCGGGCCGGCACGCTGGTCGTCGACGACTTGCGCGCCGCGGCGGACTCCGCCGCGGCCCTGGCCCGCGCTCACCGGGACACCCCGATGGCCGCGCGCACCCTCGGTCAGCAGGCACTGCCCACCACCTTCGGTGCGCTGGCGGCCGGCTGGTGTGCCGCACTCGACCGGGCGGCGGGCTCCGTCACCGCCGCGCTGGCCGACCTGCCGGTCCAGCTCGGCGGTGCCGCGGGGACTCTCGCGGCGCTGTACCCGCACGGCCCAGCGGTCGCGGACGCGCTCGCGGCGGAATTGGGGCTGGCGCCGCAGCGGGTGCCGTGGCACACCGACCGCACCCCCATCGCCGAGCTCGCCACCGCCCTGGGCGTGGCCGCCGGTGTGGTGAGCAAGATCGCCACCGATATCGTGGCGCTGTCCGCGACCGAAATCGGTGAGGTCAGCGAGGATTCGCCCGGCGGTTCATCGGCGATGCCCCATAAACGGAACTCGGTGGCCGCGGTCACCGCGCGCGCCGCGGCGCGGCGGGTCCCCGGACTGGTGGCGACCGCGCTCGGCGCGATGGACCACGAAATGCAACGTGCCGCCGGAGCCTGGCACGCCGAATGGGAAACCGTCACCGAACTGCTCCGTCTCAGCGGCGGCGCCGCCCACCGGATCGCGCAGAGCCTGGCCGGACTGCGGGTCGATCCGGCGGCGATGTCGCGCAATCTCGCGGTCACCGGCGGGTTGCTGCTGGCCGAGCGGGTGACCGCGGCACTGTCCGAACACACCGAGCGGGCGCGCGAGATCGTCACCGCCGCGGCCACCGCCGACCCGCCGGCATTGGACAGCGACCCCGAGATCGTCGGATACCTGGGCGCGGACCGGGTCCGGGAACTGCTGGACCCCGCCGATTATCTGGGTCATGCGGCCGATTTCGTCACGCGGGTCCTCGACGAGCGCGGCGACGAGGTCGGCGGTCCGGCCACCCACGAAGCCGCCGGGCCACAGTGACCCGGGGACCCGACCGAGAACAAACCGAACGGAACAGTGATATGGCGTCGACCGCAGCGGATCCGACCACGAGCGTCGAACTCTCCTACCGGGCTTTCGGCCCCACTGGTGCCGCGCCGACCGTCGTCCTGCTGGGCTCGCTCGGTTCGGACCGGTCGATGTGGGACCCGCAGATCGCCGCGCTGGCCGCCGGCCACGAAGTACTCGCCGTCGAGCTGCGAGGGCACGGTGAATCCCCCGCTCCGGCAGGCGATTACACCGTCGCCGAACTCGCGGGTGATGTCCTCGCGCTGCTGGACCGGCTGGGCCGCGACGCGGTCCACCTGGTCGGGTTGTCGCTCGGCGGTGCGGTCGCCCAGCGGATCGCGGCCTACCATCCCACCCGGGTCCACACCCTGACCCTGCTCTGCACCGCCGCGAAATTCGGTACCCCGCAGGCCTGGCTCGACCGGGCCGCCGCGGTACGCGCCGACGGCACCGGATCTCTCGCCGAGGCCGTGGTGGACCGCTGGTTCACCACCGGCCTCGCCTCCCGTGACCCCGAGCTCGTCGCCCGCAGCCGGGCCATGGTCGCCGCCACGCCGGCCGCGGGCTACGCCGCCTGCTGCTCCGCCCTCGCGCACTGGGACGGGCGTCCCGACCTCGCCCGGATCACCGCACCCACCCTGGTGATCGCCGGTGCCCAGGACCCGGCCACCACACCCGACGATATGCGCCACCTGGCCGACGGGATCGCGAATTCCTTACTGCGTGTAGTCGATCCCGCCGCCCACCTGGCCAATGTCGAACAGGCCGGGCAGGTGTCGGCGCTGATCACCGGTCATATCGCCGGCCGGCGCGAACGCGCCGCGGCATTCGAGCAGGGCATGCGGGTGCGGCGCGCGGTGCTCGGCGACGCCCATGTCGACCGCGCCGTGGCCGGGACCACCGAATTCACCGAGCCGTTCCAGGATTTCATCACCCGCACCGCCTGGGGCGATGTCTGGAGCCGACCCGGCCTGGATCAGCACACCCGGCGGCTGCTCACCCTCGCCGTGCTCACCGCCGTGGGCAACACCCACGAGCTCGATATGCACATCCGCGCGGCACTGCGGGCCGGGCTCGAGCCGGCCGAGCTCGCCGAGGTGTTCCTGCACACCGCGGTCTACGCGGGTGTGCCGAACAGTAACCTCGCCTTCGGACTCGGCAAGGCGGCACTGGCCGACGGTGTCGGGTCCCGCCCGGCCGACGACACCGCGGCCGGACCCGCCGACGAGGAAACACATCGACCATGACCGAACCCTCACCGGACTACGTGCAGTCGCTGGGCCGCGGCCTCGCCGTGATCCGCTCCTTCGACGCCGGCCATCCCCGGCGCACGCTCAGCGAGGTCGCCAAGGCCACCGACCTGACCCGGGCGACCGCGCGCCGCTTTCTGCTGACCCTGGTGGAACTGGGATACGTGCGCACCGACGGCTCACTGTTCTGGCTCACCCCCCGGGTACTCGAACTCGGCTACAGCTATCTGTCGAGTCTGAGCCTGCCCGAGGTCGCGGGAACCCATCTGGAAAGCCTCGCCAACCAGGTACACGAATCGACCTCGGTCTCCATCCTCGACGGTGAGGACATCGTCTACGTGGCCCGCGTACCGGTGAGCCGCATCATGACCGTCTCGATCACCATCGGGACGCGCTTCCCCGCCTACAGCACCTCGATGGGCCGGGTGCTGCTGGCCGGGCTCTCCGAGGCGGCGTTCGAGGAGTACCTCGCGAAAGTCAGCCTCACCCCGCTCACCGACCGCACCGTCCTCACCGCCGACGGACTACGCGAACAGGTACGCCGCACCCGGGAATCCGGC
Source organism: Nocardia sp. NPDC050799 (assembly GCF_040654015.1). Classification (NCBI taxonomy): domain Bacteria; kingdom Bacillati; phylum Actinomycetota; class Actinomycetes; order Mycobacteriales; family Nocardiaceae; genus Nocardia; species Nocardia sp. NPDC050799. The sequence continues at coordinate 241,752 of NZ_JBFAHF010000001.1, read as the reverse complement.
TACTGCCTGGTCGACCAGGAACTCGAGCAGGGGTTGCGCTCGATGGCCGCCCCCATCCGCGACCACACCGGCACGGTGTGCGCCGCGGTGAACATCTCCACCCACGCCGCCCGCTACACCGCCGAGAGCGTACGGGCCGACCTGCTGCCCCCACTGCTGGCCACGGCCGCGGCCATCAGCACCGATCTCGCGCAGGTACAGAACCGCGCCTGAGTACGACGAAGGAACGCCATGATCGACGCCGTCATCTGCGAACCCCTGCGCACCCCGGTGGGCCGGTTCGGTGGGGTGTTCAAGGATGTCGCCCCGCAAACCCTGGCCGCCGGCCTGATCACCGAACTCCTCGACCGCACCGGCCTGTCCACGGAGCATATCGACGACGTCGTTCTCGGCCAGGCCTCCCCCAATGGCGAGGCGCCGGCGATCGGCCGGGTCGCGGCACTGGACGCCGGGCTCGGCGTCGAGGTGCCCGGCCTGCAGGTCGACCGGCGCTGCGGCTCGGGCCTGCAGGCCGTCCTGCAGGCGTGTATGCAGGTCGCCACCGGCGGCAGCGACCTGGCGCTGGCCGGCGGTACGGAATCCATGAGCAAAGCGGAGTTCTACGCCACCGATATGCGCTGGGGCGTCAAGGGCGACGGTATCGCCCTGAACGACCGGCTGGCCCGGGCCCGGGTCAGCGCGGGTGGTAGCAATTTCCCTGTTCCGGGCGGCATGATCGAAACCGCGGAAAATTTGCGTGCCGAATACTGCATCGGCCGGGCGGAGCAGGACGCGCTGGCGGTGCAGTCGCACCAGCGGGCCGTCGCCGCCCAGCGGGCCGGCCGGTTCGCCGACGAGATCGTCGGGGTGGCGGTGCCGCAGCGGAAATCGGACCCGATCCTGGTCGACACCGACGAACATCCCCGGGCCGACACCACCGTGGAAGCTCTGGCGAGACTGCGGCCGATCCGCGGCGGTGTCGATCCGGAGGCCACGGTGACCGCCGGTAACGCCAGCGGTCAGAACGACGGGGCCGCGCTCTGTATCGTCACCACCGCCGCGCGCGCCCGCGCCCTGGGCCTGCGGCCACTCGCCCGCCTCGCCTCCTGGGCCGTCGCCGGAGTACCGCCGCGCACCATGGGCATCGGGCCGGTGCCCGCGACCGAGAAGGCCTTGGCGCGACTGGACCTGACGCTCGACGATATGTCGGTCATCGAGCTGAACGAGGCATTCGCCGCGCAGACCCTCGCGGTACTGCGCAACTGGAAGATCGAACCCGACGACGAACGCCTCAATCCCAACGGTTCGGGCATCTCCCTGGGCCACCCGGTGGGCGCCACCGGTGCCCGTATCCTGGCCACCCTGCTGCGCGAACTGGACCGCCGCGAGGGCCGCTACGGTCTGGAAACCATGTGCATCGGCGGTGGGCAGGGCTTGGCGGCGGTTTTCGAACGTATCGCCTAGAGGATCCGCACAGGCAGTATCCGGCCGGACACGCCGTTGCCGGGCCGAGCCCACCGCCGGCCCGGGGGCCGTAACAGTATCGGCGGACGGTCGAGCGCAGCGCGGCGCAGACATAGGCCGGGCTTTCGGACGCCGCACCGATACTCGACGCCGGAGCCCGGTCCGGTCCTCGGATCCTGGACCAGCTCGCATTCGCGAATCCCGCGTGTCTGCCCAGCCACCGCGTGAACAGACCGTATTCTGCGCCCGACCAGGCTTTATCCGGCTTCGTAGAGCGGGAGGTAGGCATGGCGGGCGAATCCGAACGGGGCCGGGGCGCAGCCTCGGCGTTCCGGTGGCGCCCGAGCGCGCCCGCGGCCGAGGTCGCCTACCGCGTCGCCGGCCGCTGAGCGCCGCGGGCCGGGGGGCGGTCCCGGCGCCGATGCTCGCCACCGCGGGCCGCCCGCCCGACGACCCGGATTGGGCGGTGGAGATGAAATGGGACGGGGTCCGCGCCATCGTGCTCTGCTCGGGCGCGGACTGCCGTCTCTACAGCCGCAACCGCCGCGAGATCACCGGCTCCTATCCCGACCTCGTCACCGCACTCACCGGCGAGACCGGCGGACGGGAACTGGTCCTCGACGGCGAGATCATCGCCCAGACCCCCGCCGGGGTGCCGTCGTTCCGCCTGTTGCAGCGCCGTATGCACGTGGTACGGCCGGGCCGGGCGCTGATCGGTGCGGTGCCGGTACAGCTGTTCCTGTTCGACATCCTCGCCGATGCCGGTGCGGACGTCACCGGGCTGACCTACCTCGAGCGTCGCGAACGCTTGCAGGCTCTCGCACTGGACACCGCGCCGGTGCAGACTCCGCCGTACTGGGTGGGCACCCCCGCCGACCTGTTGCTCGCCGCGGCGCGGGACAACGGACTGGAGGGGATCATCTCCAAACGCCTCGACTCGACCTACCATCCCGGCAGCCGTGCCCGGTCCTGGATCAAGACCCCGATCCGCAAGACCACCGAGGCCGTCGTGGCCGGCTGGACCGCCGGCAGCGGCTCGGCGGTCGCCACATTCGGCTCGCTGATCCTCGCCGCCCACGACGCCGACGGGCGGCTGGTGCACATCGGCAATGTGGGCACCGGCTTCACGACGGCCGCGCGCCGGGCCCTGCGAGCACGGCTCGACGAGATCGCCCGCTCCGAGGCGCTCTTCCCGTTGACCCCGGGACGCTTCGGACGCCCCGGGACCCCGCACTGGGTGGATCCGGTGCTCGTGGGGGATATCGAGTATCGCGAGTACACCGGGGAAGGTCTGCGGCATCCGTCCTGGCGGGGGCTGCGCAACGACAAGAGCCCGGACGAGGTCGGCATGCCCGCGTGATACCGGATCTCGCGTGGCGCGCTCGGCCCGGACCGCTCCGTTCGATATCCGGAAAATCCGGGACCCGCGGCGTCTTCCGGTACAACCTCTGGGTATGAGTACGCAGCCGCCCGCCGACCCCGAAGTTCCCGGTGCGCCCGGGAATTCCGCTACACCTCACGACCACACGAGCCTTCGCCTGCTCTACGCCGTCCGGCACGGCCAGAGCACCATCAATGCCGGGGTCCGGCCCGCGACCCCCGCCGAAGCCGACGATATGGTCATCGAGCTGACCGATCTCGGGAGGCGCCAGGCGATCGCCCTCGGACGCTGGGCCGCCGCACTACCGCCCGAGCAGCTTCCCGAAATCGTCCTGTGTTCACCGTATCGGCGGGCCGTGCAGACCTGGCAACTCGCGGAAGCCGAACTCCGGGCGGCGGGCGTCGCGCTGCCCTGCCGGGTGACCGACCCGCGCCTGTACGACCGGTTCCGCGGCACACTGGCACATATTCCCGTCTCGGAGGTCCGGGAGCGCTACCCCGAGCAGTACGCGGCCGAACAGGCCGACCCGCTCGGCTACCGGCCGCCCGGCGGCGAATCCTTCCACGATGTCGCCGCCCGAGTGACGGGGGTGCTCGATCGCATCGCCGCCGATTCCCGGCACCGCCGGGTACTCATCGTCGCGCACGACGCGGTGATCCTGCTGCTGCGCCGCCTGCTCGAGCACCTCGACGACGCCGGGACGCTCGCCGTCGCCGCCCAGGGGCTGGCCGGAAACGCCTCGGTCACCGCGTGGGCGGCGGAGGCCGGCGACTACCGCCTGCTGTACTACGACCACCGCGCGCATCTCCCGCGCATATGACCATCCGGGGCCGGGCGGACAGCCGCCGGGTTGTCCCGGAGTCGCGGCATTGTTACTGTCCGTTTCGTACACGTTCTCAGGGCGGGGTGGAATTCCCCACCGGCGGTCATGGCATCCGGTCGGATCCGGTGCACGAGCCCGCGAGCGCCACGGTGTCCTCGGACGCCGTGGGTCGAGCAGATTCCGGTGTGATCCCGGAGCCGACGGTCACAGTCCGGATGGAAGAGAACGCGGCACCGGAGTGCCCGCCCGCGGGTGGCTCCTGTTCGCGTCGTCAATGCCCTGGGTGACACAGCGAGCAGGAGGAACAGAATGTCACCCACACCGAACCGCATCGCGCTCGTCGCCGCCCGGTGGCACGCCGAGATCGTCGACCGGGCCGTCGTGGCCTGCCGAGCCGGGCTCACCGAGCGCGGCATCGGCGATATCGATGTGTTCGAAGTCCCCGGCGCCTTCGAAATCCCGTTGCGGATCAAACAATTGGCCACTACCGGCCGGTACGCGGGTATTGCGGGCTGCGCTCTGGTGGTGGACGGCGGTATCTACCGGCACGACTTCGTGGCGGCGACCGTGGTGGACGCGCTGATGCGGATACAGCTCGACACCGATGTACCGGTCTTCTCGGCGGTTCTGACCCCGCATCACTTCCACGAACACGCCGAACATCTGGAGTACTTCACCCGTCATTTCGAGATCAAGGGCGCGGAACTGGCCGCTGCCATCGCGGCCACGGTGACCGCGGCCCCGACCCCCGTCTGACTCCCGAATGCCGGACGCCGCCGGGCGGGCTGACCCCCGGCGGCGTTCCGGTCATCGGAATCGGCACCTCGCAGAGCTGCGAACCGCCGCCGTCCACGACGCGTTCGGCGCCGGTCGTGTAGGTGCGCCGAACGCGAGGAACAGCACCGCCCCGGCGACCTCGGCCCCCTGCTCGTCGATATCTTCGAGGACAAGCTCGAGGTCATCGCCGACGGGCGGACCCTCGCCATTGTGCCCGTCGACAATCGGCGCAGTACGCTCCGCGACGACCTGGGCGCGATCCCCATCGATGGAATCGAATTGTGCCAGGTCGCCGTCTTCACCCGCCGCGGCGAACGCAGCCCGCTGGTCGCGAGCTTCCTGGCATCCGCGAAGGAGCATTTCCGGCGGGGCAACGCCGCCGCGCACTGAGCACCCGAGGGGGCGGCTCGGTCGCCGGACACCTCAGAAGGCGTAGCGCACCGTCAGCCAGGGCGTCCGCTCGGCGATCAGGCCGGTGAGGGTCGCGACCCCGGCGGCTTTCACACTGTTGCGGTAGCGCACGTTCCACATCCCCGAACCGGAGCGCTTGGCCTGCTGGACGGCCGGCTGCCAGAGCAGGTCCTCGGCCTTGGGATGCCACCCGAGATTGACCTCGTGCAACTGTTCGTTGTGGGTGAGCATGATGATCTCCGCGGCCGCCTGGGCCCGGAAAGCGGCGCCGGTCCCGTCCGAGAGCTGTTCCAGCAGTTCCACCCAGTCCCGCTCCCAGCCGGGGCGGACGACGACCGGGGAGAAGTTGACGTGCACCTCGTAGCCCGCCGCCACGAAGTCGTCGATCGCGGCGATGCGCTGCCGAATCGGCGTGGTACGCAGGTCGAGCAGCCGGGAATCGGCCTCGGGCATGAGCGAGAACCGGATCCGGGTCCGGCCACGGGGGTCCAGGTCGAGCAGGTCGCGGTTGACGTATTTGGTGGCGAACGAGGCCTTCGCGGTGGGCCAGGCGCGGAACGCCGTGATCAGGTCGGCGACATTGTCGCTGACCAGTGCGTCGATCGAGCAGTCGCTGTTCTCCCCCAGGTCGTAGACCCACGCGTGAGGATCGCACTGGTTCGGCACAGTCTTGGGCCCCTGCCGGCGCACATGCCGGCCGAGGTAGCCGACGATCTTGTCGATATTGGTGAATACCGTGATCGGGTTGGCGTACCCCTTGCGGCGGGGAACGTAGCAGTAGGCGCACGCCATCGCGCAGCCGTTGGAGGTCGAGGGGGCGATCCAGTCGGCCGAGCGCCCGTTCTCCCGGGCGGTCAGCGATTTCTTGACCCCGAGCACCAGGTCCTCGGTCTTGACCCGGATCCAGCGGTCGATATTGCCCGCGTTGCCGTGCAACCGGTCGATCTGCCAGTGGGACGCGACGGGGATGATCTCGGCGTCGGGGAATCGCGCGCGCACCTGCTGCCCGCGCGGGCTCGCCAGCGCGTCCGGTTCGGCCCACAGGCGACGGATGTCCAGCAAGCGGGGTCCCGGTGTGGGCCGGACCGGGCCCCGAGCTGCGGCGGAAGCAGTCATGCCCCCTGCCTACTCCCCACCCCTGACATTTCGGCGCGAACCGGCGGCCCGTGTGTCCAGGGACACCGCTGGCTCTCGCCCGGACCCCATTCGGTTCCTATCCTGGAAGGACACGCATAGTCCCTGGTCACCGAGACGAAGCCACCGCGAATACAGGAGCACCCATGGCCACTCTCCACTTCACGGAAACGACCGACGCGACACCCGAGCAGTTCGTCGCCGCGCTCACCGATTTCGGGCCGGGCCGCGAGGAACTGTTCGGGAACAGCACGGACAAATATCTCGAGGTGCACACCCGCGGCCCCACCGACGCCGACGTCACGGAGGGGTCGCGCGGGATCTGGGAACGCCTGCACTACGACTGGTCGAACCCGCACCGGGTGGTCATGACGACCACCGACTCCAACCTGTGGGGTGGCCGTTCCGGCCACACCTACCAGTTCACACCCCGCCCGGACGGAAAGACCGATGTGGATGTCGTCGTGGTCCGCGAGGGGAAGAATGTGACGGGCCGGGCGCTGGGAGCCGTGGTCGGGTCTGTCGGCCGGGGCATGCTGCGGAATGCGTTCCGGAAGACGGTCGAGGCAGTCGAAGCCCGCAACAACGGAACACCACGGAGCTGAAAGGCGTCCACCGGCGCAGCCGGACCCCGGCCGGGCGAGGCACCGGACGGTTCGTTGTCCGCCGTGTACCGGCTATCCCGCTGTGCACGGTGACCAGGGTGTAGACGCTTTGGCCCGGCTACCGGCCGTTCGGAAACCGGCCCGTCACGGCACACCCACCTCACCGTGCGGGCGCAGGCGACGGACCGGGTGGAGGGCCGCCCGGTCAGCCGACCGGCAACCCACTGAGGATCGGCACGAAACCCCAGTCCAAGATGCGTGCGGCGTCGCCTGCCGCGGCGGCCAGGTCGTCGGGTGAGCTGTTCAGGACCACGCCGATCAGCCGCTGCGCACCCCGGGTGGCTTCGAACAACAGGCAGGTCCCGGCAGCGTCCGTGGACCCGGTTTTGATCCCGGTGGTGCCCGGATAGTCACGGAGCAGCCCGTTCGTGGTCTCCCAGACGTGGTCCCGGTTCGCGGGTCCGGCGGGCAGGTGGTGGACCTGCGATCCGACGATCTCCCGGAAGACCGGATCGGCCATCGCGTGCCGGCCGAGCCGTACCAACTCCGCCGGAGTGGAGTACGTGGCGAAATCATCGGGGGCCGGCAGCCCGCTGGGATCGCTGAAATGCGTGTTCGGCATCCCCAGCCGCTGCGCAGTGGCGTTCATCCGGGCAATGAAAGCGTCCTGACCCGGTCCGAATGCCTCGGCCAGGGCATAGGCGGCGTCGCAGCCCGAAGGCAGCATCATCGCGTACAGCAGCCGGCGCGCGGTGAGCACCTCGCCGGGAACCAGACCGGCGGTACTTCCGCCGTAGGCGGCCGCATAGTCGACGGCCGCCCGCGGCACCGTGACCGGACGCTCGAGATCACCCGATTCGAGCACGACCACCGCCGTCATCACCTTGGTGATACTGGCGATCGGTACGCGGATATCCGGCTGCCGCGACCACACGATCAATCCGGTACCGGCCTCCGCCAGCGCCGCCGCCGGCGCCCGCACCCCCTCCGGTTGCAGTGTCAGCGGAAACGGAAGCTGAGCCGAGCCGCCGGGGACCGGGGCCGCCGCAGCGGTGGGCGCGAAAACGACGAGCATTCCGGCGACGGCCGCCGTCAATACACGGACATAGGTTCGCATCGCCACATTGTGAGGGCTGACCTCCTCGAACAGCGGGATTTGCGATCGGAGTCGCGGTTGCTCACCCCGCCGGACGGGACCGGACGCGACAACCCCCGTCCGCGGCGGCGCGCGGAGCCGTCAGGCGTCCTGCCTGATCTCCGCGAAGCTCGCCCACTGGACCTCGGCGATATCGTTCGCCTCGTCGTTGAAGGTCGTATCGATCCACTCGAGGATCTGGTCCTCCACTTTCCGCAATACGGACTCCGGCGCATCGACCGGGGAGGTCATCTCGAGCGAGAAGTAGGTGCGGTCTCCCGGATCCTGGCCGGGGTGCTCCTCGGCCCACTCCAGGTGCATCCGGTGCTCACCCTCGGTCTTCGGCGCCAGTTCTGTTCTCGCCTCGGCGAATTCGGGGAACTTCACCAGTTCGCCGGCCGCGGCCGAGCGCACGGAGGCGGCTTGCGCGGGTGTGCAGTACAGCTGGACAACCAGATAGCTACTCACGCTACCGGCCACATCCTCTCGGTTGATCGCATGACAGTGCCGCTCGTCCACCGAACCGGTGAACTCGCGTGCACGGCAGCATATCCCGGCCCCCACCCGCCGTCAGCGTCGGCTTTCGCGACAGCGGTCGGCATGCGTGGTGTGCAGATCGATCGAACCGACCAGCGAGCTTGCACCCGGTTACGAACCGCCGTCCGCACCGCCCAGCAGAAGCGGCGAATCCGCGTGGCGTGACCGCCGAGCGGCTCGTCGAACGGATCCTGCTGTCACCGCCCTCGGCTCGAACGGCTACGTTCCGGCGAGTGACCGCTCAGCCGGACCGATGCAGCCGGTGGTCGAGCCGGGTGCCCGGCCGGTCGGCGACCGCCGTGAGCAGGCGCCGCGCGAAGGTTTCGAACCCGGCCAGGAAGCCGGCGGGCGCCGTCACGCTGAAACCGGTGTCGAGGAAGGCGAGTGCGCCGACCAGCCACTGCCAGGTGTCCAACCGGACCGTGACAGCGGTGTGCCGATCGTCGTGCGCGGTGATCTCGGCGTGCTGATAGGCCAGCACATCCGCGACCCGCTCCGGCGGGGCCGCGATCAGCAGATCGACCCGTTGCTTGCCGACATCCAGGCCACGCTGCAGGTAGTCGACAGCGGAATCGGCCGGGAGCGGCCGCGGCTCGTACCGGGCACCGGTACGCAGCAACTCGCCGACACGGTCCACCCGGAACACCCGCCAATCCGCACGACCGGTATCCCAGGCGAGCAGGTACCAGCGCAGGTGCTGATGGATCTGCCGGTAGGGATGGACTCGCCGCGGGCCCGACACACCACGAACGTCGGTGTAGGTGAAGGTCACGATCTCTCGCTCCGCGCTCGCGGCGGCCAGGATCGCGAGGTGCTCCGGCGACACCCCGGGCGCGACCCGCCGGCCCGTGTCCAGACCGGCGCGGATCGCCGCCACCCGGGGCCGCAGCCGGGCGGGCAGGAACTGGTCGATCTTGCCGTAGGCGCGGGTCGCGGCGGCGTCGAGCCCGCCGGCGGTCGCGGGACCGGTGGCGCCGAGCGCGGCCAGGCCGAGCAGGGTGGCGATCGCCTCGTCGTCGTCGAGGAGCAGGGGTGGCATCGTGCGCCCGGCCCGGAGCCGGTAATAGCCGCCCGGGCCCGGACGGGTCTCGACCGGATAGCCGTAGCCGCGCAGCCGCTCGATATCCCGGCGCAGCGTGCGGGGGCTGCTCCCGAGCCGGCGGGCCAGGTCCTCACCCGAGTAGGCGCTCCCGGTCTGCAGGGTCGACAACAGCGCCAGCATTCGTTCGGTCACATCCGCCACCGGACCGATTGTTCCGTGAATCGCGGTCAGGAACCGGCCACATCTGTCCATAGCGTCGAATCCATGGCTACGAGCAGCATCACCATTCGCGGCGCGCGCACCCACAACCTGGCCGGTCTCGACCTCGATATCCCCCGCCACCGGCTGGTCGTCTTCGTCGGCCGCTCCGGCTCCGGTAAATCGTCACTGGTTTTCGACACCGTGGCGGCAGAGGCCGGCTATCAGCTCAACGAGACCTATCCGCCGTTCGTACGCAACCGGTTGCCCAAGTGGGCGCGGCCGCCCGTCGACCGGATCGACGGGGTGTCACCGGTGGTGGTGATCGATCAGCGGCGCATCGGCGGCAACGCCCGCTCGACGGTCGGCACGATCACCGACACCTGGACCTATCTGCGCCTGCTGTACTCCCGGATCGGGGAACCGTGGGTCGGGGAATCCGACCACTTCTCCTTCAACGAGCCGGCGGGTATGTGCCGGGCCTGCGCCGGATTGGGTGAGGTCGTGGTGAGCGCGACCGAACGGTTCCTCGACCTGGACAAAAGCCTCGCCGCCGGCGCGATTCTGCTGCCCGGATTCGGCCACGGCGGCTACTGGTACGACCAGTACGCGGGTATCGGCGTCTTCGATCCGGATACCCCACTGCGGGGCTGGAAAGAGGTCGAACGCGACGCGCTGCTGTACGGCGGCTCCGCCGCGGCCCGGCTCGGCCGCCGCCCGCCCAAGGACTACGAGGGACTCGTCGAGCGGTTCGAACGCATTCATCTGCACACCTCCGACAACCTGTCCGAGCGCAAACAGGAGACGATCCGCCGGTTCACCCGCTCCGAATGCTGCCCCGAATGCCGCGGTGACCGGCTGAACGAAGCGTCACGCGCCGTGACCGTGCTGGACCGCACGATCGGTGAACTGGCCCGAATGGAGGTCGGCGAGCTCGCCGGACTCGTCGCGACCATCAGGGCGCCGCAGGTCGCGCCGGTGGTCGAAGCGCTCCGCGCCCGGCTGGACGCGATGACCACCATCGGCCTCGGTTACCTCACCCTCGGCCGGGCCACCACGACTCTGTCCGGAGGCGAGTCCCAACGGATCAAAACGGTGAAACATCTGGGTTGCAGCCTCATCGAAATAACCTATGTGGTCGACGAACCGACCATCGGTCTGCATCCCACAGATGTCGAATCGATGACCCGGCTGCTCGCCCGGCTCCGCGACAGCGGTAACAGCGTGCTGGTCGTCGAACACGATCCCGCCGTGATGGCGTGCGCCGATCAGATCGTGGAACTCGGTCCCGGTGCCGGATCCGAAGGGGGCCGGCTGATTTTCCAGGGCACGTTCACCGACCTGCGCGCCGCCGAGACACCGACCGCGCGGGCACTGGCGCGGCAGCACAACACCGCACGCCGGGACCCGCGGCAGGCGACCGGCAAGCTCACCGTGGCCGAGGCGTACCGCAACAACCTGCGCGGTGTCACCGTCGATATCCCGACCGGCGTGCTGACCGTGCTCACCGGGGTCGCGGGCTCCGGGAAATCCAGTCTGGCCGCCGAATTCGCCGCCCGGCACGAAGCGATAGCGCTCGACCAGAAGCAGGTGAGCGCCACGCGCCGCTCCACTCCGCTCACCTATACCGGTATCGCGCCCGCGATCCGAAAACTGTTCGCCCGGCGCAACCGGGTGCCCACGGCACTGTTCAGCGCCAACTCCGCGGGTGGCTGCCCGGCCTGCGGCGGACTCGGCGTCATCTATACCGATCTCGCGTTTCTCGACGGCCAGGAAACCGTCTGCGACACCTGCCACGGGCGACGCTTCACCCCGGAGGCACTCGCCCACACCGTGGACGGCCTGTCCATCGCCGATATCGACGAGCTCACCGTCGCCGAGGCCCTCGAACGACTGCCCGAGCCGGCGATCACCCGGGCTCTGGAACGACTCGCCGAAGTCGGCCTCGGCTACCTACGGCTGGGCGAGCCGCTGAGCGGATTGTCCGGCGGTGAATGCCAGCGGGTCAAGATCGCCCGGGAACTCCGGGAAGCCACCGAACCGTCTGTCTATCTGCTGGACGAACCGACCACCGGACTGCACCCGGCCGATATCGAGACACTCTTGCGGGTGTTGGACGCCCTGGTGGACGCCGGCCACACGGTAGTCGTCATCGAGCACAATCTCGAGGTGATCCGGCACGCGGACTGGCTGATCGACCTCGGCCCAGGCGCGGGCAGACACGGCGGGACGGTGCTCTTCGAAGGACCGGTGGCCCACTACACCGGTCACGCGACGCCCACCTCGCGGGCGCTCGCGCGGTGACCGGCCGGTCACGCGATACGGGACCGGACCGGCGACCCCGGCGCTGCCCGATGTGCGGCGGCTCCCCGGTTCCGCGCGATAGGCCGGCGAGCTCTAGATGACGTTCGCGGCGATGAGCAAGTTCCAGATCTTCTCCTGGTCGGCGACCTCCACCCCCAGTTTCGCGGCCTTGGCCAGCTTGCTCTCGCCGACCCCCGCACCGGTGACGAGCAGGTCGGTATTCGCCGATACCGAGGATGCCACGGTGGCCCCCGCCTTCTCGCAGAGGCGTTGGAACGTCGGGCGGGCGACCTTCTCCCCCGAGCGCGGGTCGCTGATCGCGCCGGTGATCACCACCGTTTTGCCGTCCAGCGGCGCACCCGCCGCGACGGCCGGTGGTAGATCCTCGTCGAGCACGTCCAGATTCACGCCCGCGGCGCGCAACCGCTCCAGTTCCGGACGCAGGCGGGTGAGGTGTTCGACCAGGGAAGCCGCCACCTTCGGGCCGATGTCCTCCACGGCCACGAGTCGTTCCTCGCCCGCGTCGGCGACCTCTTCCAGGGAATGGAATCCCGCTCGGGCCAGGCGGGCGGCGGTACCTTCGGAGGCCATCGGGATCGCCAGGCCGATCAGCGCGCGGCGCAGGCCCACCCGGCGGGCGGCGTCGACCGAATCGATCATGCGCGCGGCCGAGGTCGCACCGATACGGTCGAACTCGAGCAGGCGCTCGGTGGTCAGCGTGTAGAAATCCGAAGGACGCTCCAGGATGCCCGCCTCGGCCAAGCGCTCGATCCACACCTGGCCGAATGCCTCGATATCGGCGGCCGGCCGCGACGCCCAGTGGATGAGCCTGCGTACCGTCTGCGCGGGACAGGCGACGTTGGTGCAGAACAGTTCCCGGCTGTTGCCCTGCTCGGTCACCGGCTGCGCGCACGACGGACAGCTGGTGGGCGGCACGATCTCACGCTCCTCGCCGGTGCGTTTCGAGGCGTCGAGTACACCGGCCACGAACGGGATCACATCGCCCGCCCGGCGTACCAGCACGGTGTCCCCGACCTTGATATCGCGGGCGCGGATCACCTGCTGATTGGCCAGCGTCGCCTTCGTGACCGTGGTGCCGCCCACGAACACCGGCTCCAGCCAGGCGACCGGAACGATCTTGCCGGTCTTACCGACGTCCCAGACCACCTCGTTGAGCAGTGTGGTCTTCTCCTCGGCGGCGAACTTGAACGCGAGCGCGCCCCGCGGGCTGTTGGACCGGGTTCCGGCCGCGGCGTAGGCGTCGCGGTCGGCCAGTCGCAGCACCGCGCCGTCGATGTCGTAGTCCAGGTCGTTGCGGCCCTGTTCGATCACGGTGATCGCCGCCTGCGCCTGCTCGGCGTCGGCGCACATCCGCATCTGCGCCCCCGCGATCCCCAGCGCCCGCAGCCCCTCGGCCAGGTCGGCCGCGGCGCCGCCGGCGGAGGTGTCGAGATCGAAACCGAAGAACCGCAGCCGCCGCTCGGCGACCGTGGCCGGGTCCTTCGCCCGCAGTGTGCCCGCCGCGGCATTGCGCGGATTGATCAGCGGCTTGTCCGGGTGCGCGGTGTTGTAGGCGAGGAAGGTCGACCGCAACATCACCGCCTCACCGCGCACCTCCACCCGCCCCGGGACGTCGATCCGGTCGGGCACCCCGTCGACCAACGCGCGGACCAGTACCGTCACGTCATCACCGGTGGTGCCGTCACCGCGGGTCACGGCACGCACCAACCGCCCGTTTTCGAACACCAGGGCCAGGGACAAACCGTCGAGCTTCGGCATCACCACCACCGACTGCCCGGGAAACCGATCGAAGAACGCCGTCACCTGATCCGGGGTGGTCGCCTTCTCGAGCGACAACATCGGCCGCGAATGCCGGATCGGGGCGTGCAACACGGCAGGCGCCCCGACCTGCTCCAAAGGGTTCGGATCGGGTGCGAGGCCGGGGTGCGCCTCGATCAGGCCCCGTAGCTCGTCCTCGATCGCGTCGTATTCCGCGTCGGCGACCAGCGGCGAGCCGCGGTAATAGGCGTCCCGCAGCGCCACCACACGGTCCGCGAGCTCTTGGATGCGTTCACCGGTTTCCACGAGCCAGACGCTACCGAGCCCCACCGACACCCGGGGTGACCGAGTGGGGCCAGAACATGCCCGGGTCATGGGGTGATGTGGCGGACCCGGTGGAACGACGCGGTGCCGTCGCGCGGCAATTGGGACGACCGCCCCACGAAGGAGACGGCCGCCCCGGCTCGGTAGGAGTAACGCTGTGGTCAGCCCTTCTCGACGGCCGCGGCCAGGTCGTTGAAGTTGGCTTCGTAGAACTCGGCGAACTGATCGGCGAAGGAGTCCGGCAGGACATCGGTGATGTAGATCAGTTCGCTGGTGTTGTCGTCGATCGGGATCACCTGCATCGAGGCGTGGTGGTGGATGGCGCCGAAGAGCCCGGGGACGGTGTAGGACAGCCGGCGGTGCTCGTTGTCCACCGACACGTCGAGTTCGTAGATCTCGTCGCCGGTCGCGGCGACGGTGACCACCCGGTAGGTCCCCGCCGGACGGTTGGGGGCCGCCTCGGTCACCGTCTCCATCCGGGCGCCGGCGGCGGCGGTGAACAGGTGGGATTCCGCGCGGGTGTATTTCTCGATGACGGACCAGCCGGTATCGGCGTCGACGTCGATCTTCTTGGAGTAGTACATGACAGCCATGGTCGAGCCTTTCGGGTGGGTGGACGCCGGCGCGCGGCGGTGGATCTAGAGGGCGGTGCTGACCACCGACGCGGTGTCGACGATCAACCGGGGGATCTCGATGCTCGGATCGACCGAGATGGTTTTGGGTACGAGGTAGCCCTCGAGGCCGGCGCGGCCATGTTCGCGGCCGATCCCGGAATCCTTGAAGCCACCGAACGGAGAGTTGAAATCGGCGGAGAAGCTGTTGACCGAGAACGTCCCGACCCGGATACGGCGGGCCAGCTCGAATCCGTGCTCGACATCCGCGGTGAAAACGCACCCGGCCAATCCATAACGACTGTCGTTGGCGATGCGGACGGCCTCGTCCTCACTGTCGTAGGCGATCACGGCCACGACCGGCCCGAAGACCTCCTCCTGCGCGATCTCCATATCGGAGGTCACCCCGGTCAGCAGGGTGGGCTCGACGAACCAGCCCTCGGGCCGGTCGGCCGGGATACCACCGCCGAAGGCGACGGCGGCGCCGGCCGCGACCGCGCGCTCGATCATGCCGAGCACCCGCTCGCGGTGGTGCTCGGTGATGAGCGGTCCGATGACGGTGTCGTCCCGGTGCGGGTCACCGATCACGAGCTCCGCCATCTGCTCGACGAGTTGTGCGACGATCCGGTCGTGCAGGCTGCGCGGCAGCAGGAACCGGCTCTGGCATACACAACTCTGGCCGCTACTGGGAATGACGCTGATGTTCAGCAGGGCGGGCACAGTGGTGGCCAGATCGGCATCGGGCAGGACGATGGCCGCCGACTTACCGCCCAATTCCAGGACCGTGGGGCGGATGCGCCGGCCACAGGATTCACCGATTCGGGCGCCTACCGCCGTGGAGCCGGTAAAACTCACCATATCCACGTCCGGATGCTGCACCAGATATTCCGACGCCGCCGGACCGGCCGCCACGATATTGATGACACCGGGCGGGAACCCGGCCTCCCTGATCATGTTCCCCAGCGCGAAGATCGCGAGCGGATTCGGTTCGGGAACCTTGATGACCACCGTGCACCCCGCCACGATCGCCGGTGCGACCTTCTGCGCGGAGCCTGCCAGCGCGAAGTTGTAGGCGACGAGGGTGGCGACCACACCGACCGGTTCCGCGACGACCAGGCTCTGCGTCTTGTAGGGCATGATCATGCCGCCGGCGGCGCCCCCGGCGAAGGGGCCCAGATCCGCGGTACGCACTTCGGTGAACGGATATGCACGGCCGAGGGCGGCATTGTAGTTCCAGTGCAGAGCCGGCGCGACCGCCTGGTAGACCTCGGCGAGAGTCTTGGTGCAGCCGAGCTCGTCGACGAGCAGTTCCACGAAATCGTCCTTGTGCGCGTGGATGCGCGCGGCGAGGGCCTCGCACATCTCCGCGCGTTCGGCGACCGGCCTGACGGCCCAATCGGTTTCGTAGAAGGCGCGCCGCGCCGCGTCGACGGCCGCGTCGATATCGGCCGTGCCGGCGCTCGGGACGGACCCGATCGATCTCCCGGTCGACGGCGAGATCACCTCGTTGCGCTCGGTGGACCGGGCCGGTTGCCAGTCGCCGTCGATGAAGAAGCTGGTGTAGGTGCGCTCGAGCATCGTTCTCTCTCAGGTAGTCGTGGCCGGTACGGCCAGGGCATCGGCAAGGGGGATGTCCGGATCGGCGACGGCGGTGGCCGGCCCGACCAGTTCGGCACCCGCGGCGAGCAATGTGCGGGCGGTGGCGAAATCGGCGGGGCGGTTCATCGCCTCGACCGCCGTCAGGGTGTTCTCGCGCAGATAGATCACCGAGAAGTTCTCCGTACGCGGATCGCCACGCAGGATGCGGCGGGTGGCGCCGGCGTGCAGTCCGGCGGTCTGCAGGCGCAGTGTGCCCTGGTTGGACCAGAACCAGGGCACCGCCGTGTAGGGCTCGGTGCGTCCGCAGATCGTCGCCGCGGCGACTTTCGCCTGAGCGACCGCGTTCTGGACGGATTCGAGCCGGATCCGGCCCGTCGCCGCCGGATGTGGGCCGAGGACGCAGTCACCCGCCGCGACCACCCGCGGGTGCGACGTGCGGGCGTACCGGTCCACGATCACGCCGTTGTCCCACGCCAGGCCGAGCTGCTCGGCCAGCCGGGGATCCCGGACGACTCCCACGCCGGCGACGACCGCGTCACAGGCCAGGGTTTCGCCCCCGTCGAGGACCACCCCCACCGCGTCACCCGTCGCTCCGGTCGTCAAGGCGGTCACCGATCGGCCGAGCCGGAACCCGACGCCACGGCGCCGATGCGCGTCGAGGTAGAAGTCGCCGAGTTCGCTCCCGGCGACCCGGTTCAGCAGCCGATCCGCCATTTCCACGACGGTGACCTGTTTGCCGTGGGCGCGCAGCACTGCGGCGGCTTCCAATCCGATGAAACCGCCGCCGATCACCACGAATCGGGTCGCCGTGTCCAGCAGCGAGCGCAGCCGGTCGGCGTCCGCGACGGTCCTCAAGTACAGCAGGTTGCCCGGCGAGCCCATGTCGCCGGGCAGCCGGCGCGGCTGGGCGCCGGTGGCCAGGGCCAAATACTCGAAGGTGAACCGGCGTCCGTCCGCGGTGCGGGCCCATCCCCCGTCGTCGCCGATGCCGGCCTCGGTGACCGAGGTGCCGGTGACGACGTCGATATCCTTGCGGGCGTAGTACTGCTCGTTGCGCAGTGCCAGCTTGGCGGCCGGGAGTTTGCCGAGTAGATAGTCCTTCGACAACGGTGGCCGCTGATATGGCGGAATGTGTTCGCTGCCGACGAGGGTGACGGGCCGGTCGTACCCGTGGTCGCGCAGGCCGGCGGCGATCTGGGCGCCGGCCTGCCCGCCCCCGACGATGAGAGTTCCTGTCACCGTTGTCATTGTTCCGGCGGCACCTCGACGGTGAGGCCGTCCAGTTCGGCGCAGACCTCGATCTGGCAGGAGAGCCGGCTGCCCGGCCCGCGCGGCGATACCGCGCCCTCCAGCAGTTCGTTCTCGTCGTCGCCGGCCTCGCCGACCCGGTCCCGCCAGGTCGCGTCCACATAGACGTGGCAGGTCGCGCAGGACAGGGATCCGCCGCACTCGCCGATGATGCCGTCGAGACCGTTCTGGACCGACGTCATCATCACGGAGTCACCGTCGTCGGCGTCCAGGGTGGTCGGGGATCCGTCGATGATGAACGTGACTTTCACGATGGTGCTCCTGCTCGCGACGGGTTCAGCTGTGGAAAGTGACCGGCAGGTGGGCCGGCCCGAAGAACAGAAAGCTCTTCTTCGAGGGGGGCGCCGCGCCGTCGAGCGCCACCCCGGCGAACCGGCCGGTCAGCTTTTCCAGAACGATGCGCAGTTCCATCCGGGTGAGCGGACTGCCCGGGCATACGTGCGGACCGCCGCCGAACGCCACGAACCGTCCGGCCGTGCCCTTTCGGGTGACGTCCTTGTCGTCCGGGTGCGGGAACACCTCGGGATCGCGGTTGGCCGAGCCGAGGCTCACCCACACGACGTCCCCCGCCTTCATCTGCCGGCCGTCGAGTTCCACATCGCGGGTCACCGCCCGGAACATGCCCTGAACGGGCGATTCGGTGCGCAGCAGCTCGTCCATGAACGGCTGGATCGCCTTCGGGTCGGCGCGCATCGTCTCCCACTGCGCGGGGTGCGCGGCCAGGTATTCGATCATCTTCGCCAGTGCGGTGGAGGAAGTATCGCTGCCACCGACGAGGGTCAGCTGCAGCACCATCAGCAGTTCATCGGTGGTCAGCGGCTCGTCGAGCTCGTCGTTGATGACCACCACGCGCGAGATCAGGTCCGCACCGGGGTTCGCGCGGCGCTCGGTGATCAACTCCGCGAAGAACATATCGAAGCTCAACCGCACGTTCACCAGAGCGTCCAGTTCGGACTCGGTGAGGTTCGGGTTGCCCACCATGGAGTTGAATCCCTCGGCCCAGCCGAGCAATCGGGGTACCAGCGCACGATCGAGCCCGAGGATGTCGGCGATCACGGCCATCGTGTACGGGGTCGCGAAATCCGTGACGAACTCGACGGCCGATTTTTCGGCCAGGGTGTCGACGTAGTGCCCGGCGGTCTCGGTGATGCGCTCCTCCCACGACTTGATCGCCGCGGGGCTCAACGCGCTGGTGATCAGTTTGCGGTGCTTGGTGTGGGCGGGCGGATCGGCGAAGAGCAACGTCTTGCGGGGGCTCGAACCGTAGTCGGCACCGATGATCTGTTTCGCCTCCGGTGATTCGGCGGCCTTGTCGATCAGCATCTGCCATTCCCGCGCCACCTGCGGACCCAGCATCTCCTTGGTCGAGAACGTGACTGTGTCCTTCAAGACCTCGAGCACATGCTTGTGGTCGCTGACGACCCAGAACCCGAGTGCGCCGCTGAAGCTCACCGGGCAGCTGCTGCGCGCGGTGCGGAAGTGTTCGTACGGACACTTCAGTGCTTCGTCCTCCAGTTGGAAGACCGGCTCGTAGCCCAGGTCTGCGTCGTAACCGAGTGTCGTCATGCTCCGCGTGTCCTTTCCGGCGCCCTGCCGGCGCTCTGTGCCTGCGGGCGGCCCTGTCGCCCGTGCCGGCTATCGAAAGTTGAACTGACTTCTGTTCAGCAGGTCCCGACCAAATTAATGGTGTAGGTCACATCCGTCAAGCGGTCGTAAGAAATCGGCGAAAACATTGAACTGAACTTGATTCATGGGCTAGCTTGGGCCCGAGTCACAACGAAGGAGCCCATATGACGCAGATCCGCGCCCTGGTGACCATGCGTTTCGCGCCTGAGAACCGGCCCCGGCTGCAGGCCGCGGTGGAGAAGCTGACGGCCCGGGCGGAAACCGAGAGCGGCGTCCTCGGTATGACGTACTCCGTCTCCCGCAGCGGCGACACCCTGTTCGTCAACGAGCACTATCGCGACGCGGCCGGCATGCTCGAGCACCTGCACGGCATGGACCCCGAGGTCACCTCCGAACTCGTCGCACTGGTGACCATCGAGTCGATGATCGTCTGCGGCCCGGTCACCGAGCAGATCGAGCAAATCGTGGCGAATTTCGGTGCGGTCACCTTCGCCGAGACCGTCGCCGAGAGCGTCCGGTCGTGACCGGAGAACCGGGCGCGCCCGGGGAACCGTACGCGATGGTGGCCCAGCTGTGCGGCCGATACGCGCACGCACTCGACGGGCGCCGGTGGTCCGAACTCACGGAGGTGTTCACTCCGGACGCCACCATGGAGTTCGCGCATATCGGCCCCGTCACCGGACCGGAGGCGATCGGCCGGATATGCGCCGAGGCGCTCGCACCGCTCACAGCGAGCCAGCACCTGATCGGCAGCATCCTCGTCACCGCGACGGGTGCCGAGCCGGCGAGCGTGTGCTACTTCCACGCGCAGCACGTGCGGGACGGCAGGCAATTCGTGGTGGCCGGGACCTACACCGACACCTTGCGACAGCACGGGGACGGCTGGCGCATCGCACACCGCGTCCAGACCGTCACCTGGACGGCGGGAGACAGCGGCGTCGTCGGCATGTGACCGGGTAAGCACGTCGAAACACCACGGAAGGAGCCGATCATGGCGGATCTGCAGGGAACCTCCATCATCGTCACCGGCGCCGCGCGCGGGATGGGCGCCGCGTCGGTGCGCGCGTTCGCGGCGGCCGGCGCCGATGTCGTGGCCATGGATATCGATACGGCCGGCCTCGACCACGTCGTCGCCACCGCGGGTGCGGGCGGGTCGGTCACCGCGATGCCGGTGGATGTATCGGCCGCGACGAGCGTGACGAGCGCGTTCGACGCGGCCGTCGAGCGCCTCACGAAACTGGATGTGCTGGCGCATCCGGCCGCGATTCAGCGGCCGGGTTCGGCGGCCGAGATCTCGCCCGAGGACTGGGACTCGATGTTCGCCGTCACTGTGCGCGGCACGATGCTCACGAACCAGGCGGCCTTCCGGCATATGAAAGCCGGCGGGCGCGGCGGGTCGATCATCAACTTCGGTTCCATCTCCGGTCTACGACCGGAACCGATCGCCCCCGCCTATTCGGCAGCCAAGGGCGCGGTGCACTCGTGGACCCGCACGGCCGCCGCCGCGTGGGGGCCCGACGGTATCCGGGTGAACGCGATCCTGCCCGCCATCGCCACACCGATGTACGAGGAAGCAAAGGCCCGGATGACCGAAGACCAGCAACAAGCGCACTATTGGCAGAACGAGGCCGCTATCGCGCTGGGCCGGCGGTACGGCGACCCGGACACCGACCTGGGTCCCGTTATGGTCTTCCTCGCCTCCTCGGATTCTCGGTTCATCACCGGTCAACTGATCCCGGTGGACGGCGGGCAGTCCTCGGTGCGCTGAAATCCCGATATCCGACCTCCGGGCCGTGTCACGCGGCCCCGACCGGCTGCGGTGGGCCGCGGCGTGCGATTCACCACTCAGGGAGTGAGGACGATCCGCCCGAACACCGTGCCGAGATCCATCCGGCGATGGGCTTCGGAAGCTTGCTCCAACGGCAGGATCTCGTGCACGACGGCGTGCAGTTCGCCGCGGGCGGCGGCAGCGAACTGGTCGGCCCTGACCGCGTCCCTGGTGGGCACCGGGACGGTATCGAGGCTGAATGTGGCGAACGAGCGGGACTGCTGGAACGCCCCCAGGAGCCCCATGCCGAAATCCGCCGGCGGCAGACCCGCCACCACGCCGGCCAGGACGAAACGTCCGTTCGGCGCGAGGCGGTCGAGGAACGTGGGCAGCTCCGCCCCACCGGCGATATCGAAGATCACGTCGTAGGACGGCGGCGCCGCCGGATCGCCTCCCCCCCGACCGGTCCAGGACATGTGTCGCGCCGAGGTCGCGGAGCCGGTCGCCGCGGGCCGGCGACGAGGTCGTGACCGCGACCGTGCTCGCCCCGCCGCGCACCGCGAGCTCCACCGCCGCGATACCGATACTGCCCGCCGCCCCGCGCATCAGCACGGACTCACCGGGTGCGAAATGCGCGCGCAACCCTCGACTCGCCGTTCGCCGACCAGGTCGCGGCCCATATCGGCGCACGGCACACTGCCATCATGCTCGATCCCGCCGAACTCACGGCTCCGCAGACCCGCGAGGCCGTGGTCCGCGCGCGCGACTTCCCGCTGGGGTTCGGCGATTCAGACGCCTCGCTGTATCTGCTGTCGCGGGCCGTGCGCGCCCACTCGACGGTGGCGCTCTCCGGCGAATCCGCCGACGAGATCTTTGCCGGCTACCGCTGGTTCCACCATCCGGTCCTCCGCGACAGCGAAACCTTTCCGTGGATGGCGGCCATGCCACATACCCTCACCCGGCGCGCCGGGCTGCTGCGCCCCGACCTCACGCGGGCCCTCGAACTCGACGACTACGTGCGCGATCGATACCGCGAGGCCGTCGCGCGAGTTGAGCCGCTGCCCGGTGCGAGTCCGCTCGACAACCGGCTGCGGCAACTCTCCCATCTGCACATCACCCGGTTCCTCCGGGCGATGCTCGACCGCAAGGACCGGATGAGCATGGCCGTAGGGCTGGAAGTGCGTGTCCCGTTTTGCGACCACCGGCTCATCGACTACCTGTACAACGTCCCCTGGTCGCTGCAATCCCACGACGGCCGGGAGAAGAGCCTGTTGCGCGCAGCCACCACCGACCTGCTACCGCGTTCGGTGGTCGAGCGGGTCAAATCGCACTACCCGATCGCTCAGGACGCCGCCTACGCCGAAGCGCTGCAACGCCGAGCCGCCGACCTGCTCGCCGACGATCATGCGGTGCTCGAACTCGTCGACGCCGCGGCGGCGCGCAAGGTCGTGGCCCGCGCACCCGGCGATCTCGATCTACCGGACCGCGCGGCCCTGGAGCAATTACTCGACCTGGCCGTATGGCTCGACCTCTATCGGCCGGCGCTCCACATCATTTGAGCCTGGTGAAACCTCGGTGCCTGCCGCGCGGCGTGAACCTCGCCGCCCTCGCCGCGGTCCTCCTCGACTACAGCAGCCGACCACACCGCGTCTTGGAGCATGCCAGGGCAATGTCCATAAAGGAGTATTAATGGACTAAGTTTCCAACGGTAACCATCGATGAACTGCGATGATTACCGATAGGAGCGTCCAAGAATGCATCAATTTATGGACACACCCGGCTATCGGAAGCCGGAGTTCGATCACCGAGCGCGGCGGAGGAAGCCGCGGGCTCGATGATCGGACCCGGCCCGGATCGTCGGCACCTTCGAGTCGGCCGGTTGTTCAGCGGTGTATCGGTTGGCCGGCGAGGGCTTCGGTGACGGCGAGGCTGTCTTCGTACACGGCGTATCGGGTGATCAGTCCGTCTGCGACGGTGAGGTGGAGCGCGCAGAGAGCCGTGTACGGCTGACCTGTGGATTTGACCGTCTGGCGAATATCGCCGACACGACCGCGTTCCGGCCGTCGACCAGGACTTGTGATGCTTTTCCCGCGGCTTCCTCAGGGATGTGAAAGGCGGCTATTGCGCGGAAGTGGTCGGCGACGTCGGCGCGGGTGGAGCGAGGCCGGATCCATGGCACCGCCGGGCGGCCGTCGACCGGCCAGTTCAATTGCCATTCGACGTGTTCGGCGAACAGTTCGGCGATTCGGTTGGGGGTCGCCCTCGCCCAGCCGGCGAAGGAACTCCTGCACGGTGGCGCGAGGGCCCGTTCTCGTCTCGATCGGGGTGTTCACAGCGAATTGATGGTCGGCGCGGATGAGCCCGTTCTCACCGAGGGTGACGAAGACGCGGCCGGTCCAGGCGATGTCTCCTTCTACTTCGGGGCCCATGTGGGTGGTGGAGGTGACCATGTCGTGGTGGCCGGTCGCGTCACCCGCGGCCCAGAAGACGTTAGCCGCATCGCGCACCAGCGTGTTGTGCGCCTCGGAAATGCGCGCCTCGAGGGCGCCGTGACCCTGGTACCGCGCGGACTCGTTTGTCTGCACGCCGTACACATCCCACAGGCCAGTGATGAGGCGACGGCGCGCTACCAGGTCCGGTTCGTTCCACACCGCAACATAGCGGTCGACGAACTGCAAGATATCGATGTCGATGTCCATGCATCGAACGTTATCGCCGCTTCACTGACATTCTGTGTCAGTGAAGCACGGCAGACTCGATTGCATGCGCGCAAGCCGACTCGTGTCCATCCTGCTGCTGCTACAGAACCGGGAACGGATGACGGCACAGGAGCTGGCCGACGTGCTGGAGGTGTCCGTGCGCACTGTCTACCGTGACACGGAGTCCCTGAGCGCGGCGGGCGTGCCGCTGTACGGCGAATCCGGTCATGACGGCGGGTACCGGCTCCTCGGTGGATTCCGGACCCGTTGACGGGACTGACTGTCGATGAGGCCGATTCGCTGTTCCTGACCGGGTTGCTAACGGCCGCCACGGAGCTGGGTATGGGCGCGGTCGCCACCGGCGTGCGGCTCGAGCTGGGCCTCAGCGGTCGCCCAGCACCTCGGGAGTGGCGGCCGCCCGGCGGTGGTGCTCGTGGACGGCGAGGCCGTCCGGGTCGGTGTCGGTGGCGGACCCGGAGGCGTCGAGAGGATGAGGACGCCGAGATTGTGGGCGCGCTCGCGGGATTCGGCGTACACGTTCTCCGCCGGTGAGTAGCCCGACCGTACATCGACGACCAGATCGAGCAAGGCATCGATATCGAGTTCGTCCCCATCGGGACGTCGGCGTTGGACCTCGAGGCCGATGCAGACGCGGCCCAGGCGGCGCCGGAGCACCTCGGCGGCCGAGATATCGGCCTCGGTGGTCAGCGGGGAGTCCAGAACCCGGCACCACTCGGGCCGGTACCGGTTGGCGTGGACGTCCCATTCCGGGTGCCACGATCCGCGTACTCCCGTGACGGCGCCGGGTTTTCCGTCGACGACCACATTGATCGCAGCCGGTAGCGGCCGGGCATCGGTACTGCCCGTGCGGCCCCACCGAACGGCACGAACCCGCATCCGGGCATCGGAATCGTTACTCCGGGGGCAGGTTTACGCAGCAGAGTCGAACGAGAGTGCCGGGAATCGACATATGTGCCGCGGCCTGAGGACGCAGCCCGTCAGTGCATACCGACCGCGCGTTCGGCCTACATATCGTGCTTACCAGCCCGGACCAGGACGGCACGTGCGGTGGTGAACCCGTGCCGAAGTTCCGGTGGCAGAGGAATTGGGGGCATGTTCGACGGGCCGCCGGCTGATAGCTTTTCGTCCGGATATCCGGCGGGTGATATCCAGGCGAGGACGGGCTGTACATGAGTGACGAAAGTACCCCGCCGCATCCGGATCTGGTGGAGCGGCTGATGCGGTATTTCGGTGTGGTCACGACCACCCGGTTGGGACCGGACGACGACTATTTCGGTATGGGTCTGGTGAATTCGCTCCGGGCACTGGAGATCGTCGCCTATCTCGAGCGTACTTTCGACATCGAGATCGATATCGACGACCTGGATCTGGACAATTTCCGGACGGCGCGCCGCGCGGCCGCCTTCGTCACCCGCAAATGTGGTCCCACGGCCGACCTCGGTGCGGGCGGGTGAGCCGGCTGGAATCTCTGCTGCGCCGCGCCGCTGAGGGTGCGGCCGAATGGGACAGCACGGGGATGCCGCGTGAAATAATCACCGCCGCAGCAGAAGCGGGCGTGCTCGGCATGGATCGGCCGGCGCGTTACGGCGGTCGCGGCGCGGAGGCGTCGGCAACCGGCCGGACGGCCGCCGAATTGGGCGCGGTGTGCACGTCGCTGCGTTCGTTGTTCACGGTCCAGGGCCTGGTCGCTGCGACGATCGATCGCTGGGGCACTCCCGAGCAGCGCACGCACTGGTTGCCCGGGTTGACGGGTGGTGAGCTGGTCGCGGCTCTCGCGGCGACGGAAGCCGGGGCAGGTAGCGACCTTTCGGGAATCACCACTTGCTTCACGGGGACCGGGCCCGAGCGACGTGTGTGTGGCCGCAAGTTGTGGGTCACTTTCGGGGCGCTGGCCGATGTGGTGCTGGTGGTGGGGCGATCGGACGACGGCCCGGTCGCCGCGCTGGTGGAGGTGGATCAGCCCGGCGTGCAGGTGGAACCGGTGACCGATCAGCTGGGCATGCGAGGCGCGCGCATCGCGCACCTGACCTTCGACGCGGCGCGGGTGCCCGCCGGGAACATACTCGGCCGAGCGGGTTTCGGCCTGTCGCATGTGCTGGGAACCGCACTCGACCACGGCAGGTACACGATCGCGTGGGGCTGCACCGGAATGGCGCGGGCGTGCCTGAGCGACGCCGCGGCGCATGCGCACGACCGGATCCAGGGCGATGTCCGGCTCGCCGACCACCAATCGGTGCGTGCCGTGCTCGGACGCAGCTGGGTGGACGTGGCGGGGGCGGAGGCGCTGTGCGCCCGCGCGGCGGGTGACCGCGACGACCGCGAGCCGACCGCGCACCTCACCACCATCGCCGCGAAATACGCGGCGGCCCGGGCAGCGTGCGCGGCGAGTGAGCGCGCGGTGCAGATGCTGGGTGCCGCGGGCTGCGCCCCCGGCAACCGGGCCGGCCGCTTCTACCGCGACGCCAAGGTCATGCAGATCATCGAAGGCGCCCGCGAGATCGCCGAACAGGATCTCGGCGAGTTCGTGCTGCGGTCCGTCGGGGAATCCCGCGCCGCGGCGGCCCTCGTGTCGGAGAGCTGACGGCGATGCCCATGATCTCCCTCGGTCCGGTGTCGACCGCTTTTCCTGAATCCGCGGTCGCGATAGCCGATCTCGCCGAGCTGTCGGAACTACCGCCCGCTCGTCGCGCGCACGCACTGTCGCTCGGCATCATCTCCGTGCGCTGCGGCGGCGACGCCGCGGAACACGATCTCGCCGCCGAGGCGGCCCGCGGGGCAATCGACCGCGCGGGGCTGGCGGCGAGCGAACTCGACGCGCTGCTGGTGGTCGGTGGGCGCGCACCGCGCTATCTGCTCGCCTCCGAAGCCACGCGCCTCCAGCAGCGCCTCGGCGCGGATCGCGCGTTCGTCGCCGGGATCGGCGAGCTCGGATGCGTGTCGATCTCGGCCGCGTTCACCCTCGCGGCGGCGTTGCTGCGCGGGGACACACGGTGCCGCACCGTACTCGTCGTCGCCGCGGCGACCGCGCCGACCCGATTCCGCTATCGCGCGCCGATGACGATCCTCGGCGACGGGGCCGCCGCCGTTGTGCTCGGTGCCGGAAACCGGGGCCGGTATCAGCTGGTCGACCACGAGATGCGCAGTGACGGCCGCTACGCGGACCTGTTCCGGATCGACTACCGCGACCTACCTTCGGATCAGTGGCGCGAAACCTGCGCCGATGAGGCCACCTACAGCTTCCGGCTCGCGGTCGAAAGCCGCAATCGGTTCACCGCGATGAACAAAGAAATGATGTCCCGCAACGGATTACGTATGGGCGACCTGGGTTCGGTACTGATGCAGAACCTGTCGGCCGGCGCGTTCGCCTTCTGGGAGGAGGCGCTCGGTGTCGGCATCGATCCGGCCTGCCACCGCAATCTCGCCGGATTCGGCCACCTCGGCTCGGTGGATGTGCTGGTCAACCTGGACCTCGCGGCGGGGACGCGCGCGCCGGGGGATCACCTGCTGCTTCTGAACAGCAGCCCGGTCGCGGCGTGGAGCGCCAGCCTGCTGCGTCGCCTGCCGGACGGCGATAGAGGAGGGATGTTTTCATGAACACGATCGTGAAATGCCTGGTGTGGGATCTGGACGACACACTGTGGGACGGTGTGGTGCTGGAAGGCGACGCCCGCGCACCGCGGCCGGAAGCGCGCAGGGCGCTGCGGCTGCTGGACGAGCGTGGCGTCGTGCACGCGGTCGCGAGCCGCGGCGAGCCCGCTCCGGCGCTCGCGCATCTGGCGGTGCACGGGGTCGAGGAGATGTTCTGCGCGACCCAGATCGGCTGGGAAGCCAAATCGCTGGCGGTGCGCCGGATCGCGGAGTCGCTGAACATCGGCCTGGATGCCGTCGCCTTCATCGACAACGATCCGGTCGAACGCGCCGAGGTGGCGTCCGCGCTCCCCCAGGTGCGCTGCTACGCCGCCGAGGACGTAGCGGATCTACCGGATCTCGCGGAGTTCAGCCCGGCGGTCGTCACCCGCGACGCACGCGAGCGCCGGCAGCGCTACCGTGCCGAAACGCGCAGACGGACCAGCGAGCAGTCCTTCGCCGGTTCGAATGCCGAATTCCTGCTCGGCCTCGGGCTGGTGATGACCGTGCGCCGGGCGCGTGAGGCGGATCTGGACCGTGCGCACGAACTCACGGTGCGCACCCACCAGCTCAACACGACCGGCCGCACCTTCGATATCGGGCAGTTGCGGGAGCTGAGCGCCGATGCCACGCACGAGGTGCTGATCGCGACCTTGCGCGACCGGTTCGGCGAGTACGGCGCGATCGGACTCGCGGTCACCGAGGTGCGCGGCGCGGATTCGGTACTGCTACTGATGCTCATGTCCTGCCGGGTGATGTCGCGCGGGGTCGGTGGCGCGCTGCTGGCGCACCTGGTCGAGCGGGCGAGTGCGCGCGGACAGCGCTGTGTCGCGGAGTTCGTGCCGACCGAGGTGAACCGGGTCATGCTCGTCACGCTGCGCTTCGCCGGATTCGTCGTGCTGGAACAAGGCCCGGAACGGGTACTGCTCGGTCACGACGGACGCACCGTGGCGCCGCACACCGCTCACGTGCTCGTGCGGTCGGCCGATGCGCCGACGCCGCCCGGCGATCTGATCGGCGGTCTGCTGCGGCGGGCCGCCGAGTTCCCGGATCGGTGCGCGCTGATCTCCGGTGGGGAAACACTCACCTATCGCGAACTCGTCGACCGCACGGCCGCTCTCGCCGGGCGTCTGGTCGGGGCGGGTGTGCGTCCCGGGGACGTGGTGCTGTGTCTGCTCCGGCAGGACGTGTGGACGGTGGTGGCGATGCTGGCCGCACTACGCGCGGGGGCGGCGTGGTGTTTGGTCGAGCCCGGGCGGGCCGGCGCGCAGGTGCGTGCACTGGTCGACGACTTGACCTGCACCGCTGTCGTATTCGACGAGCACGCGCCTCCTACATCGCACGGGAAAGTGGAGGCACTGCTCGCCCCCGTGTCGGCCCGGCCCGCCCTGGTACCGCTGGGCGAGAGTTCACCGGCCGGTCCGCTGCCCGGTCCGCTGCCCGCGTCGGCGCCCGCCTATGTCATCACCACCTCGGGATCCACCGGCGCCCCCAAAGCAGTCGTGGCCAGCCGCGGCAACCTGGCCGCGATGATCTCCGGACGCGACTATCCATGCGAAGACGGCGCATTGGTCACGCTGTCGACCTGCCCGCTCACCGCCGACGCCGCACTGCTCTTCGGCCCGTGGGCCCTCACCCGGGGCGGGACTGTGGTGGTGCCGACCCACCGGGAGCTGCCCGACGCCGCGGCGGTCGGTGCGCTCGTGGCCGGGTCGCGGGTGAGTCACCTCGTCGCCACGCCGTCGTACTACCGGTTGCTGCTGCCGATTCTGGCCGAGGCGGCAGCCACGCCGACGGTGGTCGCCCTCGCGGGCGAGACGCTGTCCTCGTCGCTGGCCGCCCGGCATCGCGAACTGCTGCCCGCCACCGTCCTGATGAACGAGTACGGCCCCACCGAGGCGACCGTGACCTGCGTGCGGCACGTTGTCACCGATACCGCAAGGGTGCCCATCGGCCGACCGCTGCCGGGCAATACCGCGCGGGTGCTCGGGCCGGAGTTGACGGTGACGGCCGACGGAGACATCGGCGAACTGTATGTCGGCGGAGATCAGATCACCATGGGCTACGCCGCTCGTCCCGGGCAGACCGCGACCCGTTTCGTCGCCGACCCGTTCGCCGGCGAACCCGGCGCGCGGATGTATCGCACCGGCGATCTCGCGCGACTCACCACCGCGGGCGATATCGACTATCTCGGCCGCGCCGACGGCCAGGTGCAGATACGCGGCGCGCGGGTGGAACGACACGCAGTGGAGGCGGTGCTGGAGACCCATCCGGGGGTCGCGCACGCGGTGACCGTGGTACGCACCGGCCGCGACGAGATCGACGACCTCGTCGCGTTCATCGTGCCCGCCGCCGGCACCGCGCCGCCCGGTCGCCGGGAACTGGCTCGGCACTGCGCCGAACGGCTCTTGCCACTGGAGGTGCCGAGCCGATTCGTGCCGATCGACACGATTCCGATCGCCGCGGCGGGCAAGCTCGACACAGCCGCCCTGCTGGCCAGGGCCGACGATCCCCCGCTGCCGGGGCCGTCGCGCGCCGACTGGACACCCGGGCAACGCGAGATCGCCGAACTGTGGTCCGCCGCGCTCGAACACGATGACTTCGATCTCGACGATTCGTTCTTCGAGATCGGCGGCAACTCGCACCGGGTGGTCGTGCTGCATCTGCTGCTCGAGCAACACCGGCCGGGCGCGGTGCGCGTCGGACAGCTGTTCGATCTGCGCACGATCCGCGACCAGACCGATGCGCTCGCGGCCTGCGCCGCGGTGCCGGCCGAACCCTTGGTACCCGTCTCCACTCGAGCTTTCGAGCTGTGACCCGTCAGGAGCACACTGTGCCGGACCCCGGCGTCCACGCCACCGCCCGCGCGCGTGACACCGATATCGCAATCGTCGGTATCGGTGCGCGCTTCCCCGACGCTGCCGACCTCGCGGAATTCCGGGCCAACCTGGCCGCGGGGCGCGATTCGGTGGGGCCGATGCCGCCCGAACGGATCGCCGCCACCGGCCTGGACGACACCGTCACCTACCTGCCGATGGGGCACCTCGCCGAGATCGACGGATTCGACTACCGCTTTTTCCGGATGTCCCGCCGGGAGGCGTGCGTCACCGATCCGCAGCAGCGGCTCGCGTTGCTGCTGGCCCAGCGCGCGATCGAGGACGCCGGATACACCACGGAACGGCTGGCCCGCGCGGTCACCGCCGTCACGCTGAGCGCGGCGCAGTCGAGCTACCACTCCGCCGCGGTGGACCCGGGTCCGTTGAGCCTGCTCGGAAACGCCACCTTCGCGGGCCCGGCGCGCATCGCGCACCGGTTCGGATTCACCGGCGCGTGTTTCGGTGTCGACAGCGGATGCAACAGCGCGCTTGTGGCGGTGCACCGGGCCTGCCGCGAATTGAGCTGCGGGGACGCTGATTACGCACTCGCGGGTGGTGTGATCGTGCGCGTGCACGGCTCTCCGTCCTGGGGTGGGGCGAGCTTTTCCGAGATCATGTCGCCCACCGGCGTCTGCCGCGCATTCGACGCCGACGCCGACGGCACTGTGAACGGCGAGGGCGGCGCGATCCTGCTGCTCACCACGGTGGCCCGGGCACTGGCCGACGGTGCCCCGATCCACGCGGTGATCCGCGGCAGCGCGACCCGGCACAACGGAGCGGCCGCCGCCACCATCAGTACACCGAGCGCCGCCGCCCAGAACGCCGTCATCGCCAAGGCGTGGGAGGCTGCCGGACTCGATCCGCACGCGGCCGGTTTTCTCGAGACCCACGGGTCCGGGACTCGGCTCGGTGACGCGGTGGAACTGGAGTCGATCAGCGCTGTTTTCGGTGGCGGCCCCGGCCTGCCCATCGGCTCGGTGAAGACGAACATCGGTCACCTCGATCATGCCTCGGGTATCGCCGGCCTGGTCAAAGCCGTGCTGAGCGTTTCGGAGGGGCAGCTGTTCCCGTCGCTGCACTTCACCCGGCCGACCGGCGACTTCGACCTGGCGGCCGCCGGTATCGACGTGGTGACCGAGAGTCGCCCGTGGAGCGGTGACGCGGTGCGCGCCGCCGGAGTCAGCTCCTTCAGCCTGGGCGGCAGTATCGCGCACTGCGTGGTGTCGCAGGCTCCGCCGATGCCCGCCACCCCGCCGTCGCACCGCGCCCACTTGATCGGCGTTTCCGCGCGCACGCCCGAGGCGTTGAGCGAGCTGTGCGCCCGGCTCGCCGAGGCGGTGCGCAACACCGATGCCGCGCTGGACCAAGTGGCCGCGACTCTCACCCTCGGTCGTGACCAGTACGAGCACCGGGTCGCCGTGACCGCATCGGACACGGCGGAACTCGCCGAGTTGCTGGACAAGGCCGCGGTGGGCGCGCACCGCGTGCCGACCGCGCCCCGCGTGGTGCTGTTGCTGTCTCCCGACGCCGTTCCGGTTCCACCGGGTCCGGCCGGCACCGTCGCGGCGCAGCCGCCCACACTGCCCGCCGAGCTGCCCGCCACCGGAACAACAGCGTCGGTGCTGGCCGGGCAGATCGCGGTGCACGAACGGCTCACCGCGTGCGGGGTCCGGCTCGCGGCACTGCTGAGCGCGGGATCGTCACGCTTCGCCGCCCGGTATCTGCTCGGCTCCCGCGACGGGGTCGAACCGGCCGAACTCGCCGACGCGGCGCCCACCATCGACGGCGAGCGGCTCCTCGGCGCGGTGCGCACCCTCATGGCCGAAGGACCGGTGGTTTTCGTAGAGCCCAGCCCGGACGGCAGGCTCGCCGCGCTCATCACCGACGTGATACCGGAAGCCGAGATCGTCTCCGCAGCCGCGGATACCGCCGATCTGGACGAACTCTTGGGCCGGTTGTACGAATACGGTGTCGACCTCGACTGGTCGGCCGTCGCGCCCGTCCATGCCCGCCGGATACGTTTGCCCGGCCATCCGATGCGCGAATCCGGCTGCTGGGTCGACCTGCCCCGCGCCGCGGCGTCCGTCGTCGTACCGCCCGCCGTGCCCGTCACGCCGCACGACCACTCCGATCCGGTGCGCTGGCTGCGTCGTACCCTCGCCGAACTGCTGTACACCGACGACGAGATCGACGAAGACGCCGACTATTTCGCCCTCGGTGGCAATTCGCTGATCGCGGTGCAACTGGTGGACCGGATCGAGGAGACCTACGGTTTCCGGCCGAAACTGCTCGACGTCTACGAGCGTCCTCGGCTGGCCGATTTCGCCGAGCTTCTCGCGACCGGGCGCGCCATCGGCGCCGCGCGCGCGCCGATCCCGGCTCTGGTCGCGCACGACGAACCGGTCATGTCCTCGGGGCAGGAACGGATGTGGTTCCACCACCAGTTCGATCCGCGGACGACGCTGTACAACTACCCGGTCGTCCAGCTGTTGCGCGGGCCGATCGACCCGGACGCGCTGCACGGCACCTTCGACGACCTCGTCGAGCGTCACGAGACCCTGCGGTACAACTTCGCCGAAGTGGACGGCGTCGCGGTGTTGCGCATCCGTGATCGGCTGGACGACTATGTCCGCCGCGTCGATGTCTCCGCGGAACCCGATCCGCTCGCCGCGGCCCGCGACCTCGTGCACGCTGCCGCCACCGAGCCGTTCGACCTCGCCGTGGACGCCCTGTTACGGGTGCTGCTCATCACCGTGGGACCGGATACCCATGTACTGCAATTGACCTGCCATCACGCCGTCACCGACGGTGCGACGCCGACGATTCTCGGGCGCGAGCTACCGGAGCTCTACGCCGCGCGGCGCGAAGGCCGGCCGCACCGCCTGGCGCCACTGCCGATCCGGTACCGCGACTACGCGGCCTGGCATCGCGCACTGCTGGCGAGTTCGGCGCTCGACCACGAACTCGACTATTGGCGCGACACGCTGGCCGACGCACCGGTGCTGCGGCTGCCCACGGATTTTCCACGACCCGACCGCAAGAACTATGCCGGCGACCTACATCCGTTCACCATCCCCGCGCAGCTGCTCACCGATCTGCGTGCGCTGGCGAGTCGTGCATCGGTCTCGTTGTTCGTGGTCCTGCTCAGCGCCTTCTATCTGACTCTCGCGCGGCACAGTGGCCAGCGCGATATCGTCGTCGGCACGCCGACCACCGGACGCGGCCGAAGCGAATTCCAGGATCTGATCGGCTATTTCAACAGTACGGTCGCCTTGCGCACCGACTTCACCGCCGACACCACGTTGCCGGACATGCTGACCCGGGTGCGCTCGGTCGTATTCGATGCGCTCGAACACCAGGAGATCCCGTTCGACCGGGTGGTCAATGCTGTGGCGCCGCAGCGCGACCTGTCGCGCACACCGCTGTTCGATGTGCTCTACATCCACCAGGTGACGCCACGAATGGAGCGGATCGACGAGGCGAGCGCGGAATTATTCGATATCGACCACGCCGCAAGCAACGAGTTCGGCGGATTACCCACCGGGACTGCCAAATTCGACCTGACGCTGATCACCTTCGAATACACCGACAGCGTCCCACGCGATATCGGCGCGTGCCTGGAGTTCAGCACCGAGCTGTTCACCACGCAGACGGTGACCGCGCTCGGCGACGCGTTCCTGGAGATCCTGACGACGATGGTGTCGGACGCCGGCGCGCCGCCGATCGAGGCGCTGATCGCCGGACCCCGGCGGGACCCGGACGTGACGACGTCCATCCCCACCGATCGACCGCGCATCGGGAACACCGTGGAATACGAAGTGGTCACGCGTGCGATAGAGCTGGATCGCGCCGAACTCGATCGCTTCGAGACCGCGCTGTTCGACGCATACACGGTTCTGCTCGGCTGGTACAGCGGCGGTGACCGGTTGCGTATCGGCCTGCCCGACGGACCCGATGGTGCGCGAGACGTCATCGTGACCGTCCGCCCGGACACCACCTGGCGGACGTTGCGCGACAACCCGCCGGATTCGGCCGCGAGTACCGGCGCGACGACCCTGCGGTACCTCGGCGACGCGCGGGTTGTACCGGCGGACACCGCGACCGAACTCGCGCTCGCATGGACGCCCGACTCCACCGAGTTGCGTGTGCACTACGCGACCGCACTGTTCGACCGTTCCTCCGCCGAGGCCATCGCCGACGAACTGGTCGCGCTGGCGCGGGCCGCGATCGACAGACCGGACGAACCGGTGCACGACACCGTGCTCGGCATCGAAACCTTTCAGGACGAAAAGGAGATCCACCCGTGACCGCACAGCACCGGGTCGGCGTGGTCGGCGCGGGCACGATGGGCGCGGGTATCGCCCAGTGCGTGGCCGCAGCGGGCATGCCCGTCACCGTGGTCGATCCCGATCCCGCTGCCGCCGAACGCGCCCGGCGCGGCATCCGCGCGGCGCTGCGTTCGAGCGTGCTGCTGGGCCGCGGTCCGCGCCCCGGCGAGCTCGCCGAGATCACCGACCGCATCAGGTGGTCGCAGCGCGTCGAGGAGCTGCGCGAGGCCACCTTCGTCATCGAATCCGTCCCGGAGCGCGTCGCACTCAAATACCGCGTACTGGCCGAACTCGACCGTGTGTGTGCGCCGTCGGCTGTGTTCGCCTCGGGGACCTCGGCCATCCCCATCACCGATCTGGCCGCCCGCACCACCCGGCCGGAGCGGATGCTCGGACTGCATTTCATGAACCCCGCGCCGCTGACCGAGGCGGTGGAGGTGATCACCACCGCGCAGACCGCGCCCGGCACCCTGGCCACCGCGCTCGACTTCCTGAGTGCACTCGGCAAACGCGGCATCGTGGTCGGTGACGGTCCGGGGTTCGTCATCAACCGGGTGCTCATGCTCGCCATCGCGGAGGCCGCCGCTGTCACCGAATCCGGAACCGACGCCGCCACGGTCGACGCCTTGTTCGAGGGCTGCCTCGGCCATCGGATGGGGCCACTGCGCACCGCGGATCTGATCGGTCTCGACAATGTGGCCGACACCCTCGCGGTGCTGCGCGATACCACCGGCGACGGCCGCTATCGCGTGCCGGACGTGCTGGCCACGCTGGTCGGGAACGGGCATCTGGGCCGCAAATCGGGAAGGGGATTCCATGCCTACCCCTGAGACGAGCACACTCGACCACCCGCTCGAGCAGACGCCGGGGCTGGGTCCGCTGGCCCGGCGCAGCGGCGGCGGGACAGCGGCGGTGGTGCTGGCCGCGCTGGCGGTGTACACGCATCGCCGGACGGGCGCGGACCGGGTGACCGTCGGCTATCGGTCCGGTACCACCGCGATCGAGATCCGCGTGACAGTGGCGGCGCGCGACGACTTCCGCAGCGTCGCCACCCAGATCGGGGCGCTGCTCCGACAGCGCACGACCGGCGCTGCCGGACCGGAATGCCCGACCGCGGTGCACGACAACGACGACGGGTGGCAAGTCGGGGTGCCCGAGGTCGAGTTGCCGGTTTTCACCGAGCTTTTCGCGCGACTCGTAGCCGCGCCCGCAACCCCGGTCGCCCGGGTCGATCTGACCGCCGAGGAGGACCGCGCGCGCATTCTGCGCCGCGGCGGACCGGTTCGCGCCCGGGACCCGCACGCCACCACCCTGACCGGTTTCGAGTCGATCGCACGCCGGTCGCCCGAGTCGATCGCACTGGTGTACGGTGCGGATTCGGTCACCTACGGTGAGCTGGACTCTCGCGCGAATCGACTGGCACGCTGTCTGGTTCGGCGTGGCGTGGGGCCGGATACGGTGGTCGGCGTCGCGATGGTCCGTTCGATCGAAGCGGTCGTCGCGGTGTACGCGGTGCTGAAGGCGGGCGGTGCGTATCTGCCGCTGGAACCGGGGCATCCGGCCGAGCGGCTGAATCGAATCCTGACAGTGGCCGAGCCGGTACTGGTGCTGAGCACACGCGGCGACGGCTTCGCCACCGATGCTGTGCCCGTCCACTACCTCGGCGAGCCGGATGAGATGGACGAAGACGGCACACCGCTGCACGATGCCGACCGGCACGCGCCCCTGCGTTCCGGCAATCTGGCGTATCTCATGTTCACTTCCGGTTCGACCGGCGTGCCCAAGGGTGTCGCGGTCCCGCATGCGGCGGTGGTGGACCATCTGCGGTGGATGACCGAGCACATCGGCCTGGACGAGACCGACACCGTCCTGCAGAAGACGCCGGTCACCTTCGACGTCTCGATCTGGGAGCTGTTCTGGCCGGCGAGTACCGGAGCGACCCTTGCCATCGCCCCGCCGTCGGCGCACACCGACCCCGCCGAACTGACCCGGCTGATCGCCGCGCACGCGGTGACGACCCTCCAGTTCGTGCCCTCGACGCTGAGCAACCACCTCACTGTGGTGTCCGGCTTTCCGGCCTGCGTCCGCCGCGTGCTGACCATCGGGGAGACGCTCACCCTCGCCCTGGCGCGGCGGTTCGGTGCGGCGACCCCCGCGCGGCTGCACAACCTCTACGGGCCGACCGAAGCGACCGGGGCTGTCACGGGATGGCCGGTGGACGTGCTGGATCCGGCGTCGATACCCATCGGTTCGGTCGCCACGAATACGCGGGCGTACGTACTCGACGCGCGGCTGCGCCCCGTTCCCGACGGGCTGCCTGGCGAACTGTATCTCGCGGGGGCACAGCTGGCGCGGTGCTATCAGGGCGAGCCCGCGCGTACGGCCGAACGTTTCGTCGCGGACCCTTTCGAACCTGGTGCGCGGCTGTACCGCACCGGCGATATCGTCCGGTGGAATGCGGCGAACGAGCTGCTGGAGTACCAGAGCCGAGCCGATCTTCAGGTCAAACGCCACGGCGTGCGCATCGAACTGGGCGAAGTGGAGGCCGCGCTCTCGGCGTGCGCGACGGTCGGGCAGGCGGTGGCGACGCTGCGCCCCGACGGAAGGCTCCTCGGTTACGTCGTGCCGGTAGCGGGCGCGGTCTGCGCCCCGGACGCACTCCGCACGGAATTGTCCCGCGCCCTTCCGGCCGCCATGATGCCCGACGATATCGTCGTGCTGGACGCGTTCCCCGCCACCACGGCGGGCAAGGTGGACCGGGCGGCACTGCCCGAACCGGCGCCACGGGATATCCCGTACCGTGCGCCGTCGACGCCGGTGGAGCAGACGTTGACCGAGGTGTTCGGGCAGGTGCTCGGGCGGGATCGGGTCGGTGTCGACGAATCCTTCTTCACCATGGGCGGCGACAGCGTCATGTCGATTCTGCTGGTCGCCCGGGCGAAGTCGCGGGGCGTACACGTCACCCCCGCGCAGGTCTTCGAACGGCCCACCGTCGCGGGGCTGTCCACGGTCGCCACGACCGGAGCGCCCGAGCGGCATGTGCTCGCCGAACTACCCGGCGCCGGGGTGGGAGAGATGCCACCGACGCCCGCCGTCCTCGCGCTGATCGAGCGCGCCGCATCCGGTCGCGTGCCGTTCGATCGGTATGCCCAGCACATGGTGCTCGAACTGCCCGCGGGCATCACCGCGACCACGGTGCGACAGGTGATCGGCGCGGTTGTCGAACAGCACGACATGTTGCGCGCACGGCTCTACCGCGACGCGGGTGGCGAGTGGCGCCTGTTCGCCGACCCACCCGGATCCTTCGAGGTCGGGGCGGTTCTCCGCCGGGTCGATATCTCGTCGGCCGATGATGCCGAAGAGTCCGCGATCCTCGCTCGTGAGATGGACGCCGCGACCGGCCGCCTCGACCCGGCGAACGGGGTCGTGCTGCGGTGTGTCTGGCTCGATCGGGGCCGCGGCGATCGCGGTGGGCTCCTCGTTGTCGTGATCCACCACATTGCGGTGGACGGTGTGTCCTGGCGCGTCCTGATCCCGGACTTCGTCGCGGCGTGGGCCCGGCTCGAGTCTGGCCGGTCGCCGCGGTTGCCCGCCACGGGCACCTCGGTGCGGCGATGGGCACACGCGCTGCGTGACAGAGCAGATGACGTCGAGCTGCTCGCCCAGGCCGACAGATGGAGGGAACTGCTGCGCGGGCCCGATCCGCTGTTCACCGATCGCGGGCTCGATCCACGTATCGACAGCCCCGCCACGATGCGCCGCATCGTCTGCGAGTTCGACGAGGCGACGACCTCCGCCGCCGTGACCACGGTGCCTCCGCGCTACGGCACCGATACCAACACCGTCCTGCTGACCGCGCTGACCGTCGCGATGGTCGCATGGCGCGGCGGTGACAGCTCCGTCGTCCCCGTGCGGCTGGAATCCCACGGCAGGCACGGCGATCTCGTGCCCGGCGCCGATCTCGCGCGCACGGTCGGCTGGTTCACCGCGGCCTATCCGTGCCGTTTCGACCTGACGGGTATCGATATCGCGGACGCGATCGTGGGTGGTCGCGCCCTCGCCGGTGCGGTGAAAACCGTCAAGGAACAACTACGTGCCGTACCCGAGGGCGGCCTCGGCTACGGGGTGCTGCGCTACTTCGGTACCGGCGTCGATCTCCCGGCCGAGACCACTCAACTATCGTTCACGTACCTGGGCGCGATCTCCGCGGCGAACGGCCCCTGGCTGCCCACGGCCCTCGCGAGCGACCGTGATCCGATCGACCCCGGCCTCCCTGCCGATGTGGCCCTCGCGGTCGATACCGCGGTGGTCGGCGATCGGCTCACCGCGGGCTTCTCGTTCCCCGAAACCCTGATCGGACCCGACCGCGTCCACGACTTCGCCGAGCTGTTCGGAACGGTCCTGCGCACCCTCGCGCGGCACGCGGCCGATCCCGCCGCCGGCGGGTGGACACCCTCGGATTTCGCACCCGCCGGTCTGCGGCAATCCGAGATCGATCGCTGGGAGCGCCACTACGGCCGGTTGTGCGATATCCGGGCGCTCACCCCGATCCAGGAGAAGTTCGCCGACCTCGCACCCGCGGACGGACCGGAGGTCCACACCCTCCAGGTGATGCTGACCTGCGAAGGAACTCCCGATCTCGCACGCTTACGCGCGGCCGCCCAGCATGT
Source organism: Nocardia sp. NPDC050799 (assembly GCF_040654015.1). NCBI lineage: Bacteria > Bacillati > Actinomycetota > Actinomycetes > Mycobacteriales > Nocardiaceae > Nocardia > Nocardia sp. NPDC050799. Next base: position 202,726 of record NZ_JBFAHF010000001.1, on the reverse strand, counting down.
CGTGGATCGGCATTCCGCGCTGCGGGCAGCGTTCGTCCGCGACGGCGGCGGCCGGTGGCGTCAGCTCGTCGTCGCGACCGCGCCGATCGAGGTCGGGGAAGTCGACCTGTGCGAACGCGGCACCGAACTGGACGATGTCCTGGCCGCGGAACAGGTGCGCCCGTTCGACCTGGAAACGCCGCCGCTCATCCGATTCCTGCTGATCCGGACCGCGGAGCGCCGCTGGGTGCTGTCGGTGACCAATCACCGGCTGCTGTTCGACGGCTGGTCCGCGCCGATCCTGATGCGAAACCTGCTGAGCGCGTTCGCGCTCGGTGTAGCCGGCTCCGGCGAGGTGGACGACGGGTTCGCCACTTTCCTGCGCTGGCGGGCGGCGCAGAACCGGGGGCCCGCAGCCGCGGCATGGCACGCTGCCCTGCACGACCTCGCCGCACCGACCCTGGTCGCCGCGCCGGGCGCCGCACCGCGCGATCCGGTGCGGTCGCATAGCGAACACCTGGTGACGCTGACGGCCGCGCGCACCGCCGCGCTGGCCGGCGTTGCCGCCGCATCCGGTGTCACGCTGAACACCGTCCTGCAGTACGTGTGGGCGTCGGTGCTGGGTGACCTCACCGGGACCGACGACGTCGTGTTCGGCGCGGTGGTTTCCGGACGGCCCGCGAGCATCCCCGGTATCGACGCCATGGTCGGCTCGTTCATCAACACCGTGCCGGTGCGGGTGCGCCGCCGCGACGACCGGCCGATAGGCGCGCGTCTGCGGGCGGTGCAGGCCGAGCAGGCGGCGCTACTCGACCATCACCATCTCGGACCGGCCGAGATCGAGGACGCGGCCGGTGTTCCGGTGCGCGCGTACTTCGACACACTGCTGGTGTTCGAGTCGTATCCGGTCGACGTCGCGCCGACCCCCATCACCGTGGGTGACCTGGTGCTGACCGATCTGTCGTCGCGGGAGATCACCCTGTTTCCGCTCACCGCGACGGTCTGGCCGCGCGACCGGCTGACAGTGGCACTGAATTGGCACCGCGGTCTGCTGGACGACGATCTGGTACGCCGGGTGATCGCCCGGCTGGAAGCCGAACTGGAACGGGTCGCGACCCTGCCCGCCGACGGCGTGAACGGAGTGAGATGACGCAGACGACACCTTGCCGGATCGACTACCCGCTGACCGTCGCGCAGCAGGAGATCTGGGCCTACACCACCCTGAACGGCGCGGATCATCGCTATCGCCTGGAGGGCTACATCCATCTGCGCGGGCGTATCGATCCCGGCCTGTTCGAACGCGCGCTGCGCCGTGTCGTCGCGGCCGCCGAGACCTTACGCATCCGGCTCGACACCGAGGGCCCCGAACCACGTCAGGTGATCGAGGACTGCGCCGAATGGATCCTGCGCCGGGGCGATTTCGGTGCGGCCTCTGATCCGGTCGAGGCGGCACTGGCCTACCTGCGCGCCGCACCGCCCGCCTTCGACCTGGCCGTCGCGCCGCTGTTCGACCACCATCTGCTGGACCTCGGTGCGGCGGGTCACCTCTGGGCCCTCCGCGCCCACCACATCGTCCTCGACGGCGGCGCGTCGCTGGCCCTCATCCGGGCGGTCGCGCGCGCCTACACCGCGTTGCTCGGTGGTGAGCCCGCGCCGGAAGTCGCCGATACCGTCGCGGGCTATGTCGAGCAGGACCGGCGGTATCGCGCCTCGCGCCGGTTCACCGACGACCGTACGTTCTGGTCCGGACGGCTCGCCGGGCTCCCCGACGCGCCGATGTTCACCCATCCGCCGGTCGCCGTCGGCGCATCCGGGCCGATCCGGCACTCGGGTAGTCCCGGTGACGTGGAATGGCGGGAATTCCGGCAGGCGGCAGCGCGGTTCGGCGCGGACTGGCCGGCCCTGCTGGCCGCGACGACGGCGCTGCTGCTGCACGCCGATTCCGGTGCGCGGACCGTGGTCCTCGGTCTGCCGGTGCCGGCCAAACGATCCTGGCGCGCGCTCGGGATGACCTCGAACGTCGTCGGACTGCGCGTCGAGGTCGACCCCGGCGCGTCCATCGGCGCACTCGCCACGGCGACGCAGGCGGAACTGCGCACGGTACTGCGACACCAGCATTATCGGCGATTCGACCTGCTCGCCGACGGCACGTCCCCGGGCGGCGAGCACCGGATCACCGGCCCGGTGCTCAATATCCTGCCCGCTGCGACCGATATCCGTTTCGGTGATGTGGTCGCCACACCGATCCCGGTATCGACCGGATACACCGAGGCATTCGGCATCGGCATCCATCTCGGCGATGGTCCGCCACGCATCGATATGGACAGCACCGCCGATCGGTGCGATCCCGCGGCGCTGGCGAGTCTGCACAGCCGCTTCCTGACCGCGATGAACGACGTGGCGGCGGCTTCCGCGGATACGCCCGCCGGCCGGCTGACCCGCGCGCCCGCGGTGGTCGTGCCGCGCAGCCCGCACGAGGATCCGGCGGGCGCGACGGATCGCGGTATCGCGGAGGTTTTCGATTCGGTCGCGCGCCGGCACCCCGAACGCCCTGCGCTCTGGTACGAGGGTGAGCACGTCGCCTATCGCGAACTGCAGGTCCGCGCACAACGGTTCGCCCACCATCTCGCTTCCCGGCACGGTGTCGGACTCGGGACGCCGGTGGGTCTGCGCCTGCCGCGCACCCCGGAACTGGTCGTCGCGGCGCTGGCTTTGATGCGGCTCGGCGCGCTCTGCGTTCCGCTGCACGAGCAGGACCCGCCCGACCGGGTCGCCTGGATGCTGTCCCACACCGGCACCGAACTCGTCGTCGACGATATCGCGCTGGTGCGCAGCGTCTCGCGGTCCGACGGGCCGGTCCCGACCACACCGGCCGGCTCGGTACCCGCCGACACGGCGGCCTGGCTGATGTTCACCTCCGGATCGACCGGCGCACCGAAAGGCGTACTCGCCACGCACCGGGCGATGGTGACGCGCGCGGTCGACCGGATCGCCGCGGGGCCGGAATACGCACGGATGCTGATGCATTCGCCCTACGCCTGGGACATGGTCGTCTGGGAACTCTGGATGCCGCTGTTGCAGGGGCATACCGTGGTGATCGCGACACCGGACCGGCTCGGGGCCGAAGACTTCCGCCAGGTCCTGCGGGCGGGAGAGGTCACCGCGGCGTTGCTGGCGACTGGGCTGTTCCAGGTGCTCGTCGACGATATACCGGACAGCCTCGGCCGGCTGCGCACGTTGTCGAGCGCCGGTGACATCCTGCCTCCCGATACCGTGCGCGCGATGCGCGCGGTGGCGCCCGGACTGGACATCGTCAACATCTACGGTCCGGTGGAGGCCACCGCCTACGCCACCGCCTACTCGATTCCGGCCGGACCGCTGCCCGACGAGGCGATTCCGGTCGGCCGAGCCGTGGACCACACCGAGGTACTGATTCTCGACGCCTTGCTGCGCCCGGTACCGCCGGGCATGGTCGGCGAGATCTACCTGACCGGGGCGGGTCTCGCCCGGGGATATCACCGGATGCCCGGCCGCACCGCGACCGTCTTCACGGCCAACCCCTTCGGCGCCCCGGGGACACGGATGTACCGCACCGGCGATCACGGCAGCTGGGGCGCCGACGGCGCCGTGCGGTTCCTCGGCCGCGGTGACCGGCAGGTCAAGGTCAACGGCATACGCGTGGAGCCCGGCGAGATCGAACACGCGATCCGGAACATGCCGGGGGTGACCGCGGCGGTCGTCACGGCGCACCGGGTGGCGGCGGGCAAGAGCTTGGTCGCCCATGTGGTCGCCGCCGAACCGATCGACCCCGCGGTCATGCGGACCCGGCTGGCGCGAGTCCTGCCCGCTTATCTGCTGCCGGCCGTGATCGTGCAGATTCCCGCGCTACCGCTGACGGCCAACGGCAAGGTCGACCGCACCGCGTTGACCATGCCTGCCTCGGCCGCCGCGGAGCCGCCGCGGACACCGCGGCGGCAGATCCTCGCCGGGCTGTTCGCCGACGCCGTCGGACAGCAGCGGGTCGGCGTGCAGGACGATTTCTTCCGTATCGGCGGGAACTCGCTCGCGGCGATCCGGCTCGCGGCGGCGGCGAGCCGGACCTTCGGTGTTGTGGTGAGTCCGCGCGACCTGCTCGACGCGCCCACCGTCGCCGCGCTGGAGCGGCGCATCGCCGATCGCGGCGACGATTCCGGCGCCGTCGATCGGGCACCAGTGGACGTCGCGTATCGGGAGAGCGACGGTACCGCCTCCCTTCCCGATGACGCGATTCCGCTCGCACCGAGCCAGCAGCGACTCTGGACGGTCAACTATCTCAGCGACGGCGCTGCCGATTACCTGATGCCCGCCGCTGTGGACCTCATCGGTCCACTCGACGCGGCGATCGTGCGGGCGGCGGTCCGCGATGTGGTACGCCGGCACGAGATACTGCGGACCACACTGCCTTTCACCCCTTCGGGGCCGGTCCAGCGGATCGCGGCATTCGACCGGGACGCTGTCGACTACGGCGAGGTCACCGACGTCGTGGACCTGAACCGATTGCTGGCAGCGGAGCTGGATCGCGGTTTCCGGCTGCTCGCCGAGGCGCCGCTGCGGGTGCGGTTGTACAGGCTGACGCCCGATCACCACGTTCTGCTCGTGATCCTGCATCACTGCGCCGGTGACGCCGAATCACTGGCGCTGTTGCTGCGTGAACTCGAATTCGCCTACTTCGCACGCGCCGAAGGCGCGGCACCCGGCTGGCCGACGCCACCGGTCCAGTTCGCCGATTACGCCCGGTGGTTGCGTGACCACGGCGACGATCCCGTCCACGCGCGGTACTGGAGTGACCTGCTGTCCGGGCTGGCGTACACCCCGCCGCTGGCCGTCGACCATCCGCGGTCCGCTGCCGGTGGATACCCGGCGGCGCTGCTGCCGTTCACCCTCGACGCGGCCACCCACGCCGCGGTGCGGGACACCGCCCGTCGCCGCGGGGCGACCACCTACGCCGTCCTGCACGCGGCCCTCGTCCACGCCCTCACCGATATGGGCGCCGGACCCGATCTGGTCATCGGCACGGCACTGAGCGGACGCGATCGCCCTGAACTCGACACGATGCTCGGCTGTGCGGCCGATATCGTACTGATCCGCACCGACCGCACCGCCGCACCGGCCGCCGCGCAACTGATCGACCAGATTCGCGACCGCATCCTGGAAGCTCACGAGAACAGGCGCTACCCGTTCGAGCGAGCCACGGCCGCCCACGCCGGACCGGATCGCCCGCTGCCCCAGATCGTCACCACGTTCTTCCGCGATCTCCCGGTCGCGGGTGGCGCGGGCGATATCGAGGTCCTGCTGCGCGAACTGCCACCCCAGCGAGCGGAGTTCGAGATCCTCATCCAGCTCGGAGAAGCCACCGGCCCCGGCGGCGAACCGGCCGGAATCCACGGCGAAATCCGCTACGCCGCACCACTGTGGGAGGCCACGACGATCACCGCGCTCGCACGCGGACTGCGCACCGCGATCACCGCACTGTCGAACGGGTAGGCGGCCCGGCGCCATCGGCGGGTGCTCTGGATCCGGCCGATGGAGGCGTAATGATCGGGCGTCCGGGCCGTTCTCGACATGCCACACGATCGACACGCCCGCGGAAGACCGCGGGCCGTGCTCTGTCGGCAACTCGGCCGTAAACGCCCGATGGAACTTGTCCGCACCGGCGACCCGATCGATGCCCGCACCGCCGAACAGTGGAGCCTGATCAACCGACCGCAGCAAAGGGCAGCGGCGCTGCCGACCGCCCTCGGCGACGGGTCGTTCGGCTGCGGCCGGATGCATTGTCGGACAGATTATCCGCGCTCGTCGAGGAAACGCTCGAGTGCCGGCTCGCCTCGCTCTCCCCCGGGCTGGATCTCCCCGGAAGCGTACTGTCGAGGGAACGAGACCGCCGAGGTCTTGCAAACAAAGGATGCCCAGTTGTCCGACAAATCTCCGCGTAGCACGATGTCCAAAAAGCAGGGGAAATCGATCAAGGAGAAACGAGCGGAGAAGAAGGCCAAGTCAGCCGCGACCGAATTCGGTGTTGAAGCCTTGGAGAACAAGGGCAAGAAGCGCAAATAGACATACTCCTGTCCCGCGTCGGAGCTCGGCCCTCACGGGCTCGGCTCCCACGCGGGGAGATCGATGTCGTGCCGAGTCGACGAACGAATCCCTGCACGGGGTCGCCGCGGCCCGGATCAAGCCAACGGGTACGCACCGGCAACAATGGCGCAGGCAGCGGCACGGGCGTTGTTCGCTCGCCACGAAGAGGTGAACGCACGAGCGAGAAGTCGTGGGGCGGAACTCACCTCGAGTGCCGGAGTGGTCAGCGCCTCGATCTCGATCGCGTCGACGCGAATTGTTCTCACGGTTTCGACCAGCGCTCGTGTGCGGACTGCCGGGTGATGTGTGCGGCGCGGCCGATATCGGTCCAAGAAGCTCCGCCTGCGCGGGCCTGACGCACAGCTTCGACGCGCCGGTGTTCGGCTTCGGCGATTTCGTCGGTGATTACCTCGATCTGTCGGAGCGCTTGGAACGGGCGGATATGGGCGTACCAGTCCTGCATGGCAGCATCTCCGAATGCGCCGGAGTCCTCGGCAAATCCGTGACCATCGTTGAAACAGTAGTGGGTATCGGCGTCATCGGCTGTCCGTGTCCGGGTCCAGACCGGGCCCCGCCAGTGAATGCGCCCACTACCTTCCGCAACACATGCCACTTGCCAGCCGGTGATCTCCTCTTCGGCGCGATAGTGCTCGCCGTCGGCGATGGGCGAACCATCCGGGGTGTGGGTGATCGGGATGCCTTCGCTGCTGTATCCCCGGCCGCCGTAGCCGTCTGCGAACAGTTGCATGACCCAGCCCTCGTGCTTTCCATCTTCGGTGCTTCTACTCATACCTGCCTTTGATTCTGTTGCCTGAATATTTCCTGACAGTTTATCGGCCGTCAGGAAGCCCTGACAGTCTTCCGGGAGTGGATTTCCCCACAATCACCAGCACCGCACGCAGCAGCACTCTTGTCTGCTCCTTACTACCGGGCCGCCACCAGCCTTGATCTGCCTCCTCGGCGGCAGTGCAGCGGGCTGCGAGCAGTCGCGCGCTGTCGGTGTTGTTCTGGTCCGTGCCGGCGGTGGCGGGGGCGTGCTGCGCGAGGTCGGGAGCGGACCCGAGTACACGACGATTGCCACGGGTGTGCTAAAACTTGTTCCTAGCAGAGGGGCCTCCGGTGCACCAGCTCAGTCTCGGCGTCGTCGCGCGTTCACGAAAAGAGAACGAACGGCGGTTGCCGATCCACCCGCACCACTTCGACCGGATCGACGCCGATCTCCGGCAAAACATCTACCTCGAACACGGCTACGGTGAACCCTTCGGCGTGCCCGACGAACGATTGGCGGGCACGGTCGCGGGGATGCGCACACGCGAGCAGCTCATCGCCGAGTGCGAGGTCATCCTGCTGGCCAAGCCGCTGCGGGAGGACGTCGCCGAACTGCGGACCGGCCAGGTGCTGTGGGGCTGGCCCCACTGTGTGCAGGACGCCGAGCTGACCCAACTGGCCATCGACCGTCGACTGACCGTGATCGCGTTCGAGGCGATGAACCACTGGCGGCGCGACGGCTCGTTCGGCCTGCACGTCTTCCACAAGAACAACGAGCTGGCCGGCTACTGCTCGGTGCTGCACGCCTTGCAGTTGATCGGGTCGACCGGGGACTACGGCCGCCGACTGCGAGCGGCGGTGATCGGCTTCGGGGCGACCGCGCGCGGCGCGGTGACCGCGCTGAACGCCCACGGGATCCACGACGTCAAGGTTCTCACCGCCCGTGGCCTCAGCACCGTCGGATCGCCGATCCATTCCGCCACGATGGTGCATTTCGACCACGACGCGAACAACCCGGGCGACCCGCGTCGCAGCTACGCACACACCGAGCCCGGCCGGGTGCCGTTGGCCGGATTCCTCGCCGAGCACGACATCGTCGTCAATTGTGTACTGCAGGACACCGACGCGCCGCTGACCTTCCTCATCGAAGACGACCTCGCCGCTTTCGCCCCGGGTAGCCTCATCGTCGACGTCTCCTGCGACGAAGCCATGGGCTTCAGCTGGGCGCAGCCCACGACGTTCACCCGGCCGACCCTCCCGGTCGGCGACGGGGTCACCTACTACGCTGTCGATCACAGCCCGTCCTACCTGTGGAACTCGGCGACCTGGGAGATCAGCGAAGCGCTGCTGCCGCACCTGCGGTCGGTCCTTTCCGGACACTCCGCCTGGAACGATCACGAAACCGTCCGACGCGCGATCGAGATCCGCAACGGCACGATCCAGAACCCCGCGATCCTGTCTTTCCAGCAGCGCCTACCGCAATACCCGCACCATCGCCGCTGAACACCGGCGACCGCGCCAACCGTCCGCAGGGTCATTGCCCTCTATTCGAGGTAATCCCGAAGCAACTGTGAGCGCGATGGGTGACGTAGCTTCGACATCGTCTTCGACTCGATCTGCCGGATCCGCTCACGGGTGACGCCGTAGACCTTCCCGATGTCGTCCAGCGTTCGAGGCCGCCCGTCACCGAGGCCATAACGCAGGCGCATGACACCGGCTTCGCGCTCGCTGAGCGTGTCGAGGATCGACCGCAGCTGCTCCTGCAGCAGGGTGAACGCTACCTTCTCGACAGCTACGACAGCCTCGGAGTCTTCGATGAAATCGCCGAACTGGGCCGTGCCCTCGTCACCGAGCGTCTGGTCCAACGAGATCGGCTCCCGTGCGATTTGCCGAATCTCGAGAACCTTCTCGGGCGTAATACCCAATTCTGCGGCAAGCTCTTCGGCTGTTGCCTCGCGGCCCAGCTGCTGAAGCAGTTCGCGCTCCACCCGCCCGAGCTTGTTGATGATCTCCACCATGTGCACGGGGATTCGTATGGTGCGGGACTGGTCGGCCATGGCGCGAGAAATCGCCTGGCGAATCCACCATGTGGCATAGGTCGAGAACTTGAACCCTCTGCTGTAGTCGAACTTTTCGACCGCCCGCACCAGACCCAGATTGCCCTCCTGGATCAGGTCGAGGAAGGCCATGCCCCGCCCGGTGTACCGCTTTGCGATCGACACCACCAGTCGCAGGTTTGCCTCGAGCAGATGATCTTTGGCCGCGATGCCGTCCTGTACGATCCAGGTCAGGTCTCGGCGACGTGCGATCGTGAGACCCGCGGGCCCCTCGCATTCGGCCTGCAGTTTCTGCACCGCATACAGACCGACTTCGATCCGGACCGCGAGATCGACCTCCTCGGCCGCGGAGAGCAGGGGAACTCGCCCGATCTGCTTCAGATACGCCCGTGTCGAGTCCCCGCCGGCGGTGAGCTCGGCTTCCTTGCGCGCCCGACGCAGCGCCGGAGACTCGTCCTCATGCACGATGTCGTCCGCATCGTCATCTTGCTCCGCCGAGGTGCCAGTGGCATCTTGGCCATTTGTTCCGCTTGCGGTCGTTGCCACATTCGCCTCTCCGCGTGATTCGGGCGGCATCGCGATTCGAGAAACAGGACCGCAGAGAGGCCTCGAGCGGCTCGGCAATCACCGGGACCAAGGACCAGCGTACTGGTCGACACACAAGTGAGGCGACTACCGGCACCAGCCCATGCCTTCCAGTAGGGTGACAATCTGCCATCGGGTCGACGTGTCGAGTTCCGGGTGGAGCAGGACGGTCGACAAAAACGGAACCCAACCCGGTTTCCCGAGGCGGGCTCAAATGAGCGTGCCGACGTCCTGAGCGACAAGGTTGTCGAGGGCTCGTTCGGCGACCGCGGCGATGGTCATCGAGGGGTTGCAGGCGGCGGTGTTACCAGGCATCAGGGCGCCGTCGAGAACATAGAGGCCCCGCTGGCCGTGCACACGCCCGTCCAGGTCGCACACGGTACCCATGCTCGCGCCGCCGAGCGGATGCCAGGTCGAGGGGAACAGTGCGTTGGTGTCCAGCAGTGCGCCATCGGGGCCCGCGATTCTGTGCACGGCCGGCCCGATGTGCCCGTTCTGGATGAAACCGTCGCCCTCGCGCGGCCACCGCAGAACCGCGTCCTCGCGCGCGGCGTCGTAGCCGAATGCCCCGCGGCCGTCGCTGACGCCGTACCCGACCATCACCGTACTGCGTGGGTCCAGCGCGAGGGGCGGTATGGATGCCTGGATGACGGTGTGCGCGGTGTGCGGGTCGTCCCAGTTCAGGCTGCCGTAGACGACCGGGCCGCCCTGTGGCGCACCGAATTCCGCGGAAGGGTCGGTCCAGACGTAGATACGGTCGGCATTGGTACCCCAGCCGGTGCCGAGGCCATCCGGCAGATCGGGAATCAGGCCCTTGGCGGCCGCGCGCACCAGCAAACGGGTGGTGTTGAGGCTGCCGGCTGCCAAGATCAGGGCCCCGGTGGTGAGCACCTTGTGCTCCGCCACCGCGCCGGTGGTGTCCAGACGCTGTACCCGTACGGTCCAGCGGCCATCGGGTGCGCGCTTGATATCGGTCACCTCGTGCAGGGTCTGCACGCGCACGAGGCCGGTGGCTTCCGCCGCGGCGATATAGGTGACATCCACGGAGTGCTTGCCGCCGTTGTTGACCCCCATCGCGCCGTCACCGTTGGTGTAGGAGGGTTTCATCTCTCCGCGCAACTCGGCCAGCGCGAAGTCCCAGTCGATCGGCATCGGAATCTTCGACAGCGGCATGCCCGCGCGACGCACCCGATCGGCGAATACCCGGGCTGCACGGTAATTCTCGGATTCGACCAGTTCGTCGGGCGCCTCGGCGAGTCCCAGCATCTTCGCCACCCGCGGGTAATGGACACGGTTCATCAACTGCCAGTCCAGCTCCTGCGGGAAATGGGTGTTGAAAACCGCTTCCGCCGGTTGCAGCGACATGCCCTGATAGACCAGCGAACCACCGCCCACACCGGCCGCGCACAGGGCGGTCATGTTCTCCCCCGCTACCGCTTCCACCAGACCCGTGTAGGGCTCGAACATCAGCGGCCGGCCGAACAGGCTCGGGCTGGACCGGCACCACAGTAATCGCTTGTCCGGCGCGGTCGCCCGGGGAAAGGTCTCGGAGTTCGGTCCGGTGGACCAGCGCAGTCCCCGTTCGAGCACTGTCACCGGCACACCCGCCTGCGCCAGCCGCAGAGCGCTGACACCACCACCGAACCCGGAACCGATCACCACCACCCTGTGCTCTTCATAGGTCAAGGGCACGTTGCCCACTTGAGCGGCGGCCGGGGCGGGCGACCCGATCGCGCGTGCTCCCACGAGGGTGGCGCCCGCGGCGGCTGCACCGGTCAACAGTGATCGGCGCGTGATTGCCTTCATCACTCAATCCTTTGTCGTCTTGTGTTATCGGAGACGAAGTTCCCTGGGAAAGGCGGCACGAGGCATGACTCCAGCGCGCACCACGGAGGGTGGTGTGCGTGATGCGGGACAACCCGATGTGCCGCGGAGTCGGAACCCGCGCCACCCTTCTCGCGCGGACGCTATGTGTCTCGGCGTTTGCCGGTCAGTTGATCGTGCACCCGGAGATCGGTGTGCCGGCCAGGCGATCCAGCAGGTAGGTGATCGCGTTGTCGGGTCCGAACCCGTCGATCATCTCCGGGCCGAAATGGTTCGGGATGGTGGTTCCGGGCAGCAGTGGCGGTAGCTCGTTGGTGCGGAAGGTGACCGTCGCGCCCTTGGCGCACCACTCGTCGGCGAGCCGGCGGGCCTGATCGTAGGGCACGGTGTCGTCGTTGCGGCCGCTGGTGATCAGCACCGGCGAGGCCGGGGTCAGGGTCCCCACCCGAAGCTCGGCCAGCGCGGGAGCGGCTTCCGGGATGGCTTGCAGGTGGGTGCTGAGCGGGCGGCCGTCGTTGGTCAGCGAGCTGGTCTTCAGGAACGGGTAGTCGGTGATGACATCACCGATACAGGCATCGCTCAACGCCGCCAGAGTGTCGCGGCCGTGCTGGTTGGTCACCCGATCGACCGCCTTGCCCAGATCCGGATAGCGTGCGAGGAGCCCGTTGACCGCGAAACCGATCGCGCCACCGATCAGCGCCCCGTCGATCCGTTCCAGGATCGCGGCCAGATCGGCCACCGGGCCACCGGCCCACGTTCCTTTGAGGTTCAGTTCCGGTGCGTAGCCGGGTGCCATCTCCGCGGCCGCCGCGACCGCGCCACCACCCTGGGAATACCCCCACAACACCAGCGGGGTCTCGGGGCCGGTGCCCGCCAGATGGTTGGCCGCCCGCGCACCGTCGAGGACCGCGTGCGCCTCCTCGATCCGGTTGGCGTAGGTGTGGATTCCCGGAGTGCCCAGTCCGATGTAGTCGGTCACCAGCACCCGCGCGCCGAGGCGGCTCCACACCGCCGAGGACGGGAGCTCCTGATTCGCCGACAGCGACGGCGACGGATCGGTGGTGATCGTGATCCCGGTCGAGAACGCCTTCGACATCGCACACCGGTCACCCTGGCCCGAGGTACCGGGACCGATCACCACGGTCGGGCGCGGCCCCGCCCCCAGCCACGGGCCCGCCGCGTCGATAAAGGTCCCGGTGACCGCTACCGGTGAACCGTCCTGCCGCCGCGTGGTGTACATGATGTGCTCGGCCTTACCCGGCCATCCCTGATCCGAGGGCAGGGTGGCCAGCAGCGACATCGGCTGGGTCCGGATCACCGCGCCCGGCTCGCCCGGAACCTGCCCGGGCGGGGTGTAGAAGTCCTCCGGAGCTGCTGCGGCCTCGGGCTGATCTGCGGCCACCACCGCCACCGCGGCCGCACAGACCAGAGCCACCACGGCCGCAGTCATCCGAACGATCCGTGGCAGCAACCTCCGCCGGTAGCCGCTCTGCCAGTGCTGTTGATGCATCGATACCTCTCCGTGAACCTCTGTCCGGGACCCGTTGGCCTGTGTCCCGGACAACACAGCGACGGCCGTATGGAGTCGGCCACCGCTGCGATCTACCGGACAGTAACACAGTTACCGATAACCTCCGCCGGACCGCAGCGAGTAACCGGTGCTCACCATCGTTACCGTTGACGCGTGAGCCGAGCACCGAGAACACCGCCGACCGGGCAGATCATCGACGTTGTCCTCGACCTGCTGGTAACGGACGGATACGAGGCGGTCCAGCTCCGCGAAGTAGCCCGGCGCGCCCGCATGTCACTCGCCACCGTGTACAAGCATTTCGCCGATCGCGACGAATTGATCGTCGCCGCTGTCGAGCACTGGATGGCCACTCACAGCTACACCGCCATGCGGGGGCCGGAGCCAGGGGAAACACTGCACGACGGATTGGTGCGAATCCTCGGATATGTCTTCCGGCCATGGGAGCGCAACCCCCGGATGCTCGAGGCGTATCACCGCGCCCGCACCGTCTCGAGCGGGCAACGCCTGGACGCCCAGGGCATCAACGCGATGCAACCCGTTATCGCCGCGCTGTTCCACAAGGCAGACCCGACCTATATCCAAGACATCGCGCTGGTCCTGTCCAATCTGACCTACGCACTGATCGGACGATTCGCCGACGGCAATCTCGAAATCACCGAGATCCTGCCCATCCTGGAACGCGCGGTCTACCGGCTGACCCACGACAACCACGCCGACGCGGCCGCCGCGGTAGCCACCGGGACGGCCCGGAAGCGAGCCGGCGACTCGATCGTGATCGCCTCGCTCGCCGCCCCTTTCAAGGCACCGGACCCACCACAGGCCTGAAACCGCCGTACGAACCGTTCGCCGCGCCGGACCGACCGTTCACCGCAGAACTCGTCGCACTCGACGACAGCGACTGCCGCACGGTCTTTTTCGCGCGTGTCGCTCGCTACTTTTTACGAGCAATGTCGTACCCCGCACAGATTTCGTAGGTGCGCGCCACCACCTCGGCGGCATCCACACGACCCGGCCGACGGGAGTCACCACCCCGCTACCTTCGGCGCCCGCAGCGAGAAGCGAACATTGCGAACCCTCGGCCGCTGCACCGTTTCTCTCCGAGAGAGTGGCACGTTTTCGACAGGCCGACATGGACCCGTAGCCGCCACCAGCGCGCGGAAACCGGTGGTCACGAGTCGAGGTAGCACGAGATCCAGCCGCTCACCGGAGAGTAAGGCCACCATGCACAGAGGCGACGCACCCGCTGTCGAATCCACGACGTCCGCCGCACACCGGCGACCGACAGCGAGGTGAATCCACAGTGACACTCGTCGACGGCGTCCTGCTCGCACCCGACAGCGAAAAGCACCGGCAAGAGATCAACACCTGGATCCGCACGCAACGACTCACCGACGGCATCGTGGATTTCGACGCCGCCCTGCGTGATCCCGGCAACCTCTCGATTCTGCGAGCCGACTATTCCAGCCCTGACAGGCTCCACCCCAACCCGGCCGGTTACCGGGCGATGGCCGACGCTGTCGAGCTCTCCACGATCGCGCAGCACCCGCACTGCTGACCCCAGGCGGCCGCGACTGTCCGAGCTTCGCTGGACTCGATCTCGGCCCGACGGCCGGGGAGCATGTGTGGCCGGACAGACCGGGCAGCGGATCCCCGGATTAGCTTTTGCCTCCGGGCGACGAGAGACTTCGTTCCCGGCTTCACCTTGACGCTCCTGCCATCCATGGATCGTAGGATTGCTCGAGAACGCGCTCACCTGCCGATCCAGGGCGCTTCGCCCGTCCGGACATCCGACTCGAAGGGAAGTATCCCGAAATGACCGCTTCCGCCCGCCCCGCCGATGCTTCCGGCACCTTCCGTCTCGGCGGCGACCTCGAGGTCAACCGCCTCGGTTACGGCACCATGCAGCTGACCGGCCCCGGCGTCTGGGGCGAGCCGGCGAACCGCGATGAAGCGGTCCGGGTCCTGCGGCGTGCTGTCGAGCTCGGCGTGAACTTCTTCGACACCGCCGACAGCTACGGCCCCGCCGTCGCCGAACCCCTCCTGCGCGAGGCTCTGCACCCTTATGGCGACGATATCGTCATCGCCACCAAGGCCGGCCTCACCCGCCAGGGCCCCGACCGCTGGACGCCCGTAGGCCGGCCCGCCTACCTGCGCCAGCAGGCCGAGATGAGTCTGCGCCACCTCGGAGTGGAGCGGATCGACCTGTTCCAGCTCCACCGCATCGACCCCGACACCCCGCTGGAAGACCAGATCGGCGAGCTGAAGGATCTCCAGGACGAAGGCAAGATCCGCCATATCGGCCTCAGCGAGGTCAGCGTGGCCCAGGCCGAAGCGGCCCAGCGGATCACCCCGATCGCCTCCGTGCAGAACCTCTACAACCTCACCGACCGCTCCGCGGAAGAACTGCTCGACTGGTCGGCCGACCAGGGTATCGGGTTCATCCCCTGGTTCCCGCTCGCCACCGGAAAGCTCTCCGGGACGGGCAGCCCGCTGACCGAATTGGCGAAACAACACGACGCCACCCCCGCGCAGCTCGCCCTCGCCTGGCTCCTGAAGCGCTCCCCCGTCGTGCTGCCCATTCCCGGCACGTCCAGCGTCGCGCACCTCGAGGACAACCTGGCCGGCGCGATGATCGAACTCACCGATGCGGAGTTCGACACGCTGACGAAGACCGGCGCCGCATAGCGCGCTGGGGCGCGGACACACCTCATCGATCCGCTCGTCGGCGATCACGGGAACTACCGCACCGTATTGCGTTCGTGGACCAGCAGCCCTTCGGACGTCAAGAGCTGAATCGCGGCTCGGACGGAATGCCTGGTGCTTTTAGCGATCCGTTCTCGAGCTCGGTGCGCTGCGCATGGCTCTGGAGCGCGAAGCCGATCGGGGCGCGGTGGAGGTCGCCGTACGGGCCGTCGCGGCCGTGCACCAATACCTCCTCGTGGTCCGCGCCGGCGTCGAGATGTGCGGTGAGCGCAGCGGCCGCGTCGTCGGCAGAACCCATGCCGACCAGCGCGCGGGTCAACCGGTCCGATCCACCGGTGGACAGGTCGGATCACGGCCGAGACGAGTTGTCGGCTCCACCGTCCCGAACCCCCAGTAGACCGAGAGCGAAGTGCGCGTATTCGGTGGCAATGTCTTCGGGCGTCTCGGGTCCGTCGAGGCGAAACCACTGCGGTAGTGAGGTGCACATTGTGGCGATGGCCCGGCCGGCGACGCGGGCGTGGCGGGTGGGCAGATTCTCCTCGGACACGGCGGCATCTATGTCCTCGTCGAGGAGGTACTGAACCATGTTGCGGGAGGAAGTAATTCGTAGCCGATTGTCGGATGTCAGGCTCCGCATCTCACTGGCTCCGATGAAGGCGAGTTCGCGGCGGTGGGTGTGGAACAAGGCGAGCGCCTCGACCACCCGGGTGACGCGGCCACGCCCGGTATCGGCTTCGCGCCGGGCCGCGCGGACCCGCCAGTGCAATTCGTCCATGGTCAGGTCGAGTGCTCGCACCAGCAGTTCCTGTTTATCGCGATAGTGGTGGTACACGCCGGGCACGCTCATACCGGCGCGGCGAGCGATCGAACGCATGGTGGCGCCGTGATATCCGGTCTCGACGAAGGAGTCGATGGCGGCGGCGAGTACGGGGTCGATATCGAGCGGCGGGAATTTTCGCCAGGCGTGGCGCGTGTCGATATCCGGTTCAGAGCCGATGTCTCGGCGGGCGGGCGATCGCGTAGCGCCGGCGGCCGATTCCTGCTCGCCGATCAGCCGGGACACGGTGGTCCCGAGAATGGAGGCCAATTCGCGGAGCCGCGGGATCGAGACACCGGTCTTGCCGTTCTCCACGGCGCTGAGCGTCGCGGGGCTGACGGCGATCCGCTGCGCGGTCTCGCGCAGTGAGAGGCCGGCCGCAAGCCGGGCCTGCCGCACCCGTGCCCCGACCGCACCCTCGGCATGATCCAATCTGTCCACGCGTTCAGCATATCTGAACATGCCGACACCGGGGGTCGACCGAGAATTGACAATTACTCTCTTGACATGCCAACCTGCCTGATACTTGACTGCCGAGCGATCGTTCGGCGTAGGAGATACAGGAGTGGCCCGTGGCGATCGATCTGTCCCTGTCGTCCGAGGTGCAAGCTCTGGTCGACCGCACCCGTAGCTTCATCCGCGACCATGTTGTACCGCTCGAGGACGCGCACGACGGTGACATCACCGCGGCGGGCGGTGACACGTTCCGCGTGGGACTGCAGCAGGCGGCCCGGGATGCGGGTGTGTTCGCGCCACACGCGCCGATCGAGTACGGCGGACACGGCCTCGGCATGTCCGACCGTGCCCCGGTCTTCGAGGAAGCGGGATACTCACTGTTCGGGCCCACGGCCCTGAATATCGCCGCACCCGACGAGGGCAACGTGCACATGCTGGCGCATATCGCGAACCCGGAGCAGAAACAGCAGTACCTCGCGCCGTTGGCGCACGGTGAGGTGCGCTCGGCGTTCGCGATGACCGAGCCGGCGCCCGGCGCCGGATCGGATCCTTCCGCGCTGACCACCCGCGCGGTCCGGGCCGAGGGCGGATGGCGGATCAACGGCTCCAAATGGTTCATCACCGGCGCCGAGGGGGCGGGCTTCTTCATCATCATGGCGCGCACCTCCGGTGAGCCGGGTGCGCGCGGCGGCGCGACGATGTTCCTGGCACCGGCCGGCACCCCCGGTATCCGGGTCGGGCGCCACCTCGACACCTTGGACCGTTCGATGGTCGGCGGCCACTGCGAGGTCTTCTTCGAGGACCTACTGGTTCCCGAGTCGGCGGTGCTGGGCGAGGTCGACCGCGGTTTCGAATACGCGCAGGTGCGCCTCGGGCCGGCCCGGATGACGCATGTCATGCGGTGGCTCGGTGCCGCCCGCCGGGGACATGACGTGGCGGTGGCTCAGGTGGCCCGGCGGGAGGGGTTCGGTGCGAAACTGGGCGACCTCGGCATGGTCCAGAAGATGGTCGCCGACAACGAGATCGATATCGCCGCCACCCGCGCCCTGCTGACCCGGGCCTGCTGGGAGCTGGATCGCGGCGAGTCCGGCGGTAATGCCACCTCGATCGCGAAGACTTTTGCGGCCGAGGCGATCTTCCGGATCGTGGACCGCAGTATGCAGATGTGTGGCGGGCTGGGGGTTTCCGGTGACCTGCCACTGGCGCGGCTCTCGCGGGAGGTGCGCCCGTTCCGCATCTACGATGGGCCCTCGGAGGTCCATCGGTGGGCGATCGCCAAGCGCACGGTCGGTGCCGCCAAACGCGCGCTGCGGGACAGCGAATGAACCTACCGGGTATGGATGTCGCCGCGCTCGAGCGGTACCTGCGCGAGCAGGGTATCGAGGTGCGCGGTGAACTACGGGTGGAGCTGATCAGCGGCGGACGGTCGAACCTGACCTTCACCGCGGCCGACGATGTGTCCCGGTGGGTGGTCCGCCGCCCACCGGTGTCCGGGCTCACCCCGTCGGCACACGATATGGCGCGCGAATACACGGTGACCGACGCGCTGCAGCACT
Source organism: Nocardia sp. NPDC050799 (assembly GCF_040654015.1). Lineage (NCBI taxonomy): Bacteria > Bacillati > Actinomycetota > Actinomycetes > Mycobacteriales > Nocardiaceae > Nocardia > Nocardia sp. NPDC050799. The sequence goes on along the minus strand of NZ_JBFAHF010000001.1, from coordinate 184,336 downwards.
GCGCGGTACCCGTGGCGAAAACGATCGCGTTCGATGCGGAAGGCGCCGTGCTCGGTGCGCCGATGACGATCGTCGAATTCGTCGACGGCGCCGTGATCCGCGACCAGGACGACCTCGCCGCGCTCAGCGACGAGCAGGTGAATGCCGGTGTCGCGGAGTTGGTGCGGGTGCTCGCCGAATTGCACGCGATAGACCCCGCGGCGGTGGGCCTGGAAAAGTTCGGCCGCCCCTCCGGGTTCCTCACCCGCCAGGTGAAGCTCTGGGCCTCCCAGTGGGAGCGGGTCAAAACCCGTGACCTCGCCGATGTCGCGGCCCTGCACGCGGCGCTGGTGGACGCGGTGCCGGCGGAATCGGCGGCCTCGATCGTGCACGGCGACTACCGCATCGACAACACCATCCTCGACTCGGCCGACCCCGGCCGGGTGCGCGCCGTGGTCGACTGGGAACTGTCCACGCTCGGTGATCCGCTCACCGACGCCGCGCTGATGTGCGTGTACCGGACGCCGGCCTTCGACCTGGTCCTCGGTTCGCGGGCCGCGTGGACCAGCGACCGGATGCCCGCGCCCGATACGCTCGCCCAGGCCTACGCCACTGCATCGGGTCGCGACCTCGGGAATTGGGGTTTCTATCTCGCACTGGCCAATTTCAAGCTCGGCGTGATCGGCGAAGGTATCACCCACCGGGCACGGCAGGGTTCCGATGCCGGTTCTGCCGCCGGGCGGGCCGCCGAAGCCACCCCGGAATTCATGGCGGCCGGACTGCGGGCGCTGAAAGAAGGCCGAAAATGACCGCAGCCCGAAGAAACCACGCTCATCGACAGCGCGGACCCGCGGTATCGGCCTGGGCATCGCGACACTGCTCGCCCGGCAGGGCTTCGCGCCGACTCTCACCGCGCGCGACGCCGCGGGGGTAGCAGCTACCGACGTCTGACCATTCATCGTATCGTCGGCTGGGGACAGGTCCAGCGGACCGTACCGCTCATGTTCCGATCGAACAGGTCAGGAAAAGACGGCCACGATCGTTTCGCCGTAGGCGGCGATCGAGTCGAGACACTGGGCGGTGCCGGCCGGCGACGGCCGCACGACGAATCGGGTGGCCCCGGCCTCGGTCAATCGGCCGATGTAGTCGGTATGAGCAGCCGGAGAGTAGTACGGGGAGCTGATCGCACTCTCCTCGGCGTAGACCTGGATCTCGAAGTTCGCCGGGTCCCGATCGCGTTCACCGAGGAAGTCCGTGAGCTCTCGGATCGCGGTGGCGAGTTCGGCCACAGTGGCGAGTGACGCGCTGCGAGTGGCCCGCGCCAGGCGCGGCGGCATCATCAGCGGCATCCACCCTTGTCCGAACGCTGCCGCTCGCAGACGGGCGGTGCGGCTCGATCCGCCAACCCAGATCGGCGGATGCGGCAGTTGGCGCGGTGCGGGTTCACACATGATGTCGTCTGCACTCGCGTCAGGTGGCTGGTTGTGCCGCCACACGGTGTGCAGGGTCTGCAACGTGTCGTGGAAATATCGTTCGCGCTGATCGAAGTCGATTCCGAGGGCGTCGAACTCGGCGCGTAGGTACCCGTTACCGACTCCCAGGATGAGCCGGCCAGAGGACAGTACGTCGACTGTCGCGATTGTTTTCGCCAGTGCGAGAGGCCGGTGGTACGGCAGCACCAGCAGATGAGTCATCAACCGCAGTTCGGTCGACACCGCCGCACAGAAGGAGAGGGCGGCGAGCGGGTCCATGCTCGGGTGGCCGCCTCTGTCGATCCACCATCGCGGTGGCGCGGGATGCTCGGTGAAGGAAATGGCCGAGAACCCGGCCGCTTCCGCGGCTGTGACTACGGCTGTTGTCCCGCGATGACCTTGGAGTTCGGGCACGCAACCGTGTTGCCCCAAGGGATGCTCGAGCGTGAATTCCACTTCAACTGTCTCCTGACAACGGACAACAACCAAACGATCGGTTGCTGTTTTCGACGTTATATGACTAAGCACTCGAACGGTAATAGCTCTTTGTACTGCGCTGTTGTGACCACTACCAAACGGTTGTATGGTAACTACGGGTGAAGCGAGGAGGACATCTATGAAGGTCACAGGAGCGGTCGGAATCATCACCGGCGGAGGTGGCGGACTCGGTGCCGGAGTGGCCCGTATGCTCGCCGCACACGGCGGCCGTGCCGTCGTTCTCGATCTGGAGACGAGTGCGGCCGCCGATCTGGAACGCGAAGTCACGAACGTGACCTTCGTTCCCACCGATGTCTCCGTCCCAGACCAGGTCCGGGCGGCCGTCGACCGCGTCCGCGCCGAGTACGGGCGGATAGACCTGTGCGTGAACGCCGCGGGGATCTCCCCGGCCCAGCGCGTGGTCGACCGTCGAGGCCGCGCTCACGACCTGCCGACCTTCGAAAAGGTGCTGGACATCAATCTGGTGGGTGCGTTCGACGTCATCCGCACGGTTGCCGCCGCCATGTCCGGCAACGAGGCCGGACCGGACGGTGAACGCGGGCTCATTGTCAACGTGTCCTCGGCCGCCGGTCTCGAGGGCCAGGTCGGGCAGGCCGCATACACGGCGAGCAAAGGAGCGCTGATCGCGCTGACCCTCCAGCTCGCCAGAGATCTGGCCATTCACGGGATCCGGGTCATGACCGTCGCACCCGGAATCATGGATACCCCGATGCTCGCCGGCATCGATGGTGATCGGCGCGCGGCACTGGTGGATCTGCACGTTTTCCCCAAGCGGCTGGGCACGCCGGAGGATTTCGCGGCACTGGTCAAGTGCTTCATGGAGGTCACGCTGCTCAACGGCGAGGTCGTCCGGCTCGACGCCGCGACGAGGCTCTGACGATGCGACGCGCGCTCTTCGACGCCGAGCACGACGACTTCCGCCGGGCGTTCCGGGCATTCCTCGATGCCGCCGCCGTGCCGCACATCGCTGAATGGGAGGCGGCGGGAGTCACACCGCGAAGCTTCTGGGAGCACGCGGGATCGTTGGGCTACCTGGGTTTCCAGGCACCGGCCGAGTACGGCGGCCTCGGCATCACCGACTTCCGCTACAACGCGATCATCCAGGAAGAGGTCGCGGCCAGCGGCATAGCGACCGACGGCTTCGCGCTGCACAACGACATCATGGCGCCGTATCTGATCGACTACGCCGACGCCGCGCAACACCGCCGCTGGCTGCCGGGCTTCGCCTCCGGCGAACTGGTGACGGCGATCGCGATGACCGAGCCGGGTGCCGGGTCGGATCTGGCGGCGATCACCACGACGGTGCGATCCGAAGGAGACGGTCTCGTCATCGACGGCGCCAAGACGTTCATCACCAACGGCTTCTCCGCGGACTTGGTCCTCGTCCTCGCCCGCGCGAGCGGCGAACAGGGAATGACGTTGATCGCCGTCGAGCGGGGCACGCCGGGACTCGAGCAGCACGCCCCGTTGAAAAAGGTGGGACGGCGCGGTCAGGACACAGCCGAGATCACCTTCGACGGCTGCCGGGTGCCCGCAGCCAACGTCATCGGGAAGCGCGGGGAGGCGCTCATGCTGGTCAAGCGGAGCCTGCCGCGCGAACGCCTGTCGATCGCGGTGTTCGCTGTCGCGAGCGCACGGGCGGCGTTCGACCTGGCGCTGGCATACGTGCGCGAACGGCACGCCTTCGGCGTCCCCATCGTCCGGCACCAGACGGTCATGCATGCCATGGCCGAGATGCACACGGCCATCGAGGTGGCCCGGAGCCACATCGACGCCTGCATTCTCGCGCTCGACGCCGGGGAGCTCACGGCGCACGAAGCGGCCGCGGCCAAGTTTTGGGCCACCGACCTGGAGGGCCAGGTCCTCGATCGGTCACTGCAGTTCTTCGGCGGCTACGGATACATGGACGAGTACCCGATCTCCCGGCGCTGGCGTGATGCCCGCGTGCAGCGGATCTACGGCGGCGCGAACGAGATCATGCGCGAGATCGTCGGCCGCGAGCTGGCCCGGTGACGGAATTGAACAGGACCCCTGCGGGCATGGCATCGACCCGCACCTACGAGAGGAGCACGACGCGATGATGCGTGCGATCGCCACCCGCATGGCCCGATCCGACGCGGCGGCAGTTGTGGCCGTAACCGAAACCGAGGAGCCGCGGGCGCGGGACGGCTGGACGCGAGTCGAGGTGAAGGCGACCTCCCTGAACCGCCACGACCTGTGGTCGATCAAGGGGGTGGGCACCACCGAGGCCGACTTCCCACTCGCCCTCGGCTCCGATGTCGCAGGAATCACCGAGGACGGACGCGAGGTAATCGTCCATTCTCTGGTAGCCGACCCGAGCGCACCCGGCGGTGAGTTACTCGATCCGCACCGGAAGATGCTGGCCGAGGCCACCACCGGCGGAGCGGCCGAATCGATCCTTGTACCAGTACGCAACCTCGTCGACAAGCCGGTCACGATGACGTTCGAGCAGGCGGCCGCACTGCCGACCGCATGGCTCACCGCCTACCGGATGCTGTTCGGCGCCGGAGGGGCCCGGCCCGGAGACACGGTGCTGGTCCAGGGGGCGGGTGGCGGTGTCGCCTCCGCTGCCATCGCGCTGGCCGCCGCAGCGGGACTGCGGGTGTGGGTGACCACGCGGGAAGCCGAACGCGCGCGGTCGGCGGCGGCGATCGGCGCCGCCGCGACATTCGAACCCGGCGAACGGCTACCCGAGCGGGTCGACGTGGTCCTCGACACCGTGGGGTCGGCGACTGTGCAGCACTCGCTGCGTTCGGTGGCGCCCGGCGGAACCGTGGTGGTCAGCGGGGCAACAACCGGTGGCGAGGTCACCGTGGACGTGAGCCGTATCTTTCTGAGCCACATTCGCATTCAGGGCTCGTCGCTGGGCACCGTCGATGATCTCCGGCAGCTGGTCGCGTTCTGCGAAGCGCGCAATCTCCGCCCGATCATCGACTCCATCCATCCACTCGATCAGGCGGCCAGGGCTGTCGCACGCCTGGAGAGCGGCGACGCCTTCGGCAAGGTCGTCGTCACACCGTAGCTCCGAACGGCACCACGAATCAGAAAGTGTTGGAACGATATGGAATTCGGACTCACCGAAGAACAGCGCGACTTCGTCGCGTTCGTACGCGACTGGGTCGACTCGGAAGCCCCCAAGTCGGCGGCACTGGCCTGGGAGAAAGACGAGTCGTCGTTCCCTGAACAGCTGTGGAACGGCATGACCAAGGCCGGGTTCCACGGGATCGGCCTGCCCGAGGAGCACGGCGGGCAGGGCGGCGACATCGTCACCCAGATGCTGTTGGCGCGCGGGCTCGCGCGTTCGCTGGCCGGCCTCACCTGGGTGTGGGGCATCACCTCGTTCGCCGGCGGCAAGTCCGTGGGAATTTACGGCACCGAGGAGCAGAAGAAGTACTACCTCCCGCGGATCTGCTCCGGATCGGACAAGTGGGCGATCGGGTTCACCGAGCCCGGCGGCGGCACCGACCTGCTCGGCGCGATGAAGACCCGGGCACGCAAGGTCGACGGTGGCTGGGTGCTCAACGGTCAGAAGACCTGGAGCTCGATGTCCCATGTCGCGGACTACATTCTGCTGCTCGCGCGGACCGACGACAACGTCGCCAAACGCACCAGAGGACTGACGCTGTTCATCCTCCCGACGGCCAGCGAGGGAGTGCAGATCACCGAGATCCCCAAACTCGGAATGCGTTCTCTCGGCTCGTGCGACGTCTTCCTCGACGATGTCTTCGTTCCCGACGCCAACGTGCTCGGCGAGCCCGGCGAAGCGTGGTACATGCTGCTTCCCACCCTCAACAACGAGCGGGTCATGTTGTCGGCGTTCTGCGTCGGAATCCTGGATGGCGTGCTCGAGGACGCACTGCAATACCTGCACGAGCGTGAGGCCTTCGGCGGCAAGATCGGCCGCTTCCAGGCGTTGCAGCACCACGTGGCGAACATCGCGATGTGGCGCGATCAGGCCGAGCTGATGGTGTTCAAGGCAGCGTGGTTGCAATCGACCGGTCAGGACGCCTACGCGGCCTCGAACATGGCGAAGATCGTCGCCTCCGAACTTGCCGGCCAGGGTGCTGATCTGGGACTGCAGATCCTCGGTGGCATGGGCTACTCGGCCGAGACCAATATGCAGCGCTACTGGCGCGACGTGCGCCTGTTCCGCATCGGCCCCATCACCAACGAGATGGCACGCAACACCATTGCCGAAGGTCTCGGCCTGCCGCGGTCATTCTGATGACGAACCCGACCACGGACACCGATCTGGCCGGAATCACCGTTCCAGGCGGATATTTCGAGATCGCGGAGTACGAGAGCGCGATCCTGCGTGACACGGTCTATGCGACCGCGTCACCCGTTCCGCACCCCATCGCCGCGTTCATCGGCGCCCAGCGCGGCATGGGGGTCTCGGTCGAAGAATTCTTCGCGGCGCTGCACACCTCGATCGCCGAAGGACCGGTGCTGGCCGAGACGACCATCGAGCTCACCGACGACCTGCGCGCGGATCATCGCTACCGGGTCGCCGGGGCGGTGGCGGACGTCGCGCGTAAGACAGGTGCCGCCTTCGGCCGGTTCGACCTCATCCGGTGGGTGTTCACCCTGTCCGACGACTCCGGGGTGGTAGCGACGGTGACCAATGTCTACGCGGTGCGACGAGGGGAGCCGGGGGCATGACGAGAGACGATCGAATCCTGCGGTGGGAACTCGCCGAGGTGGACGGGCAACGGATGAAGACGCTCGCGCTGCTCCTCGCCGACGCCAATCCCATCCATCTGAGCGGGGCGGCGGCGCGGGACCTCGGCTTCCCGGACGGCCCGGTCAATCAGGGCCCGTCGACCATTGCCCTGATCTACAACCTGTTCGAGCAGCACACCCCGCACGAACGCGTCCGGCGCCTCACCGTGCGATTACTCGGCACTGTGATCGCCGGCGAGGCCATCGTGGCCGAGGCCCGCAAGACACCCGAAACCAGCGATCCGGCGGAACCCGGCGACCGGGTCTACGACGTGACGGTCGAAGCCGGCGGGGTGCCCGTGATCCGGGGCCGGGCCGTGACCGCGCCGAGACGAGAGGAACGGACATGAACGACCCGGCGATCGCGCTCGTCACAGGCGGATCCCGCGGCATCGGCAGAGCGATCACCGAGCGGCTGGCGGCCGATCACCCGATCGCGGTGACCTACCGGAGCGATGCCGAGGCAGCAGCCGAGGTGGTCGCCGCGATCGAGGCCCGCGGCGGCCGCTCGGCGGCCTTCCGCGCGGATTTCGCAGTGCCGGGCGAGGCGGAGCGAGTGGTTCAGCAGGTCGAGTCGGCGCTGGGCAGCATCGGTGTGCTTGTCGGCAATGCCGGCGCGGCCTCGCGCGGGAACTCCGCGGTGGACAGCTCCAGCGACGAGTACCGGCGCATGTTCCAGCTCTTCGCACTCTCGAACATCGAACTCGCGCGCGCGGCGATGCCGTCCTTGCGACGCCACGCCGGCAGTATCGTCTTCGTCTCGAGCACGGTGACCACACTGCTGCCGACCGGCACCGCTCCCTACGCGGCCGGCAAGGCCGCACTGGACGCAGCGGTCGTCGTGATGGCGCGCGAAGAGCGTGCACACAAGGTTCGGGTGAACGTGGTCGCCCCCGGACTGGTGGCCACGGAGATGGGAGACAGGCTGACCCGGGCCACATCGGGCCATGCCGGGATCGCGGATCTCGATCGATTCTCCCCGCTCGGACGGGTGTGCCGACCCAGCGATATCGCCGACGCCGTGGCGTTCCTCGCCGGTGCGAACGCCGGATACATCACCGGCCACCGCCTCGTCGTCGACGGTGGCGGCGTGAACAACCCACTCGTTCCTTCCGGCTCGTGACCGGACCAGATCTTCGGAAAGGCCAATCGTGGTAGAAGCAGTGATCGTCGAGGCCGTCCGCACGCCGATCGGCAAGCGCAACGGTGTCCTGTCGGATGTCCACCCTGTCGACCTGTCCGCGGTCGTGCTACGCGAACTCGTCCGACGGACAGGCCTCGACCCGGCCACCGTGGACGATGTCGTGTGGGGCTGCGTCTCCCAGGTGGGGGAACAGTCGATGAACATCGGCCGATACGGTGTGCTCGCCGCCGGTTGGCCCGAATCGGTGCCCGCGACCACCGTCGATCGGCAGTGCGGCTCCTCCCAGCAGGCGGCCACCTTCGCTGCGGCCGGCGTCGTGGCCGGGCACTACGACATCGTCGTCGCGGGCGGCGCCGAGTCCATGTCGCGGGTGCCGATGTTCTCCAGCGTCGAGAACGGGCCGGGGCACCCACGGTCCGAGCTGGTCGCAGCGCGATATGGCGACCGGCTGGTGCCCCAGGGCATCGGAGCCGAGATGATCGCCGACACATGGGATCTCGATCGCGCGCGCCTCGATGCCATCGCCGTCCGATCGCACGAACGCGCCGCGGCGGCCGTGGACAGCGGCGCCTTCACCGATCAGATCGTGCCGGTCAGCACTCCGGCGGGCGTGGTCGACCGAGACGAGGGGATCCGGCGTGGCACAACGCTCGCAGCCCTCGCCGCGCTGAAGACGCCGTTCCGGGAGAACGGGCGGATCACCGCGGGGAACTCCTCCCAGATCTCCGATGGGGCATCGGCTCTGCTCATCATGAGCGATGTCCGGGCACGGGAACTCGGCTTGCGCCCCTTCGCGCGATTCGTCGCCTCGACCGTGGTCGGTGTCGACCCGATCACGATGCTCACGGGTCCCATCCCCGCGACCGAGAAGGTGCTGCGGCGCTCGAGTCTTTCGCTGGACGATATCGGCGTCTTCGAGGTCAACGAGGCGTTCGCCTCGGTCATCGGTGCATGGGAGAACGAGATAGGCGCGGACCCGGCGAGGGTGAACGTCAATGGCGGAGCTATCGCGCTCGGCCATCCGCTCGGTTGTTCCGGCGCCCGGATCATGACGAATCTGGTCCATCACATGCGCGCGAGCGGCACTCGCTATGGGCTACAGGCGATCTGTGAGGGCGGCGGTATGGCGAACGCGACGATCCTCGAGCTGATCGACCCCAGGTAGCGATATGGGCGCGCCACGCGGTCACCGATATCGTCGAGTGCTAAGCTACTGACCGTATGGTAGGTACGACGACAGGGGGAATCGGTGGCCGCATCGCGTGACCGAGCACAGCGTCCGCGCGTCATCAAATCCGACGCGCCCGTGAAGCTACGGGCGCCGGCCGGCGCGCGCAGGGCCTCCGATTCACCATCTGTGCGCAAGAACAGTGACGAGCGCTGGCCGGAGATCCTGGATGTCGCCGGGACAATGTTCGCCGAGCGAGGCTACTCCGCGACCTCGCTACAGAACATCGCCGACGAACTCGGCATACTCAAGGGCAGCCTCTACTACTACATCCGTTCCAAGGACGATCTGCTCTACGAGGTCATCCGCTCGGTCTATTGGGAGGGTGTCGCCAACTTCCGCCGGCTCAGCACCGGGGACGGCACCGCCGCCGAGCGGCTTTTCGCTGCCGTGGTGGGGCACGTCAAGTACCTCACCGACAATCTGATTCAGACCACGGTGTTCCTGCACGAGTTCGAGCGATTGTCGCCGGCACGCCGTCGCGAGTTGTCCACGCTCGCCTACGACGAACTGGTTCGCGACCTCGTCGTGGAGGGGCAGGCCGAGGGAAGCTTCCGCGGTGACGTCGATGCCTCACTGGTAGCGCTGGCGATTCTCGGCGCCGCGAATTGGGTGTACCGGTGGTACCAGGATTCGGGCCCCAGCGATGGCGCCCAGATCGGCGAGGTCTTCGCCGATCTGTTCATCTCGGGCCTGGCGCCACGACCGCAGGATTGAGCACGGGGTGTTCCTCGGCGTATGTGGCGCGGCGGCCGGGATGATCGATAACGTGGGAGGCCGTCCGCTCGGTATGAGCGGACGGCCTCCTCTACATCCCGATCACGGTGTTCGAGGGAGGACCAGTGCCTTCACATCGCCGCCCGGCGACGGGACGGCAATTATCCGCGCGATCGCCCCGGAGCCGGGACGCAGCCCATCGACGATCAGTCACGAGATCCGCGACACCGGCACCGTGGGCTCGACCGCGTAGCGGTCTTATCGGCTCCACACGGTTCGGACTGGCGCCAACACTTTCCGACCGGGTGGGGTCAACAGGACTGCCCGCCGCCCGGACCGGGTCACGAGACCGTTCATCACGCCTCCGAGTACAGGGCCGCGATGAGCTGCGCGCGCTGCCCCACGGGCGCGCCTGCCGTGACCGCCGCACACCATACCGCCGATCACGGTTTGCCGAACGCGACAGCCGACCATGCGAAACGCTCGACCGGGAAACCCGGCCGAGCGTTTCGCCGAGCTCATCGCCGCTCGATCCGACCACCAGCGTTGCCTCGGCCGTCGGAATCAACCCGTCGACGCCGAGCCCCGAGGATTCGACGGTCGGACTCGCCCCGCGGGTTCGGTGCGCGACTCGTATTCCCAGCGCCGCCCCAGCACCCACACCGCGGTCGCGCCGGCGGCGGCGAGGACGGCCAGCACGATGAAGGGCAGGGTATAGCCGCCGGAAGCGTTCTTCAGCGCGCCGATGGCGTACGGTCCGGCGAAGCCGCCGATATTGCTGACCGAACTGATCACCGCGATCGCGGCTGTGGCCTTCGCCGGTGTGAACAGCGTCCCGGGCAGTGAGAACAACGAGGACTGCCCGCCGAGGTTGCCGATCGCCACCACGGACAGCCCGACCAGCGCCCACGCGCTGCTCCCGGCGACGATCGCCAGCAACAGTCCGACGGTGATCAGGCCGTAGGCGAGCCCGACGTGCACCGCGCGCTTCTGGGTACGGTCCGAACTCCGGCCGAGCAGGATCATCGCGGGAATCGCGGCCGCGTAGGGAATCGCGGAGAGCATGGCGATGGTGTCGGTCGATGAGCTGATCTGCTTCAGTAGTTGAGGCAGCCACAGCGTCACACCGTAGAAAGCCATGACCGAGCAGGTCTGTGCGAGTGCCAGGACGATCACCCGGCCGTCCAGGATCGCGGTCCACGAGCGGGTTTTCCCGGTTGCCGCGGTCACCGGTTGCTCCGGCGGCGTCAACTGCTCGTTCAGCCACCGGCGCTCGTGATCCGAGAGCCATCGCGCTTCGGCCGGCCGCGACGGGATGAGGCGAAGCCCGAGCAACCCGATGAGGAACGCGGGCAGCCCCTCGACGAAGAACAACCAGCGCCATCCCTCGACGCCGAGGGTCTCGTTCATGCGGAGGATGAGACCGGCCAGCGGTCCACCGATCATGGCGGAGAAGGGAACGGCGATGATGAACGCGGTCATCACCCTGCCGCGGTACCGGGGTGGGAACCACATCGTGATGTAGACGAGGATGCCCGGGAAGACCCCCGCCTCGGCGGCGCCGAGCAGGAACCGCATGATGGCCAGTTGCGGCACCGAGTCGACGAACGCGGTCGCCGTCGAGATGACGCCGAAGGCGATCATCAACGCGCTCAGCCAGAAGCGTGCGCTGAATCGGTTGAGTGCCAAAGTGCTCGGTATTCCGAAGGCGATGTAGCCGAGGAAGAAGATGCCGGCGATCCATCCGTAGGTATAGGCCGAAATCCCCAGATCGTCGTTCATGGTGAGCGCCGCGAAGCCGATGTTCGTGCGATCGAAGTACGAGAAGATGTAGCCGACGAAGACGAGGGGAAGGACCCGCAGGGCTATCTTCCGCACCACTCGGCGTTGCTGGTCCTGGGGCAGGTCGGCCGACCCCGGCTCGGTTCCTGTTTCGATCATCTGTGTAGGTACTCCACTCTGGAATCGCATCGGACCGATGCCGATGCGGGGTCGGATCACGCGCGGCCGCGAGCGCACACCCCGATATGTGCCAAACGGTCGTTTGCTGGTTTGTAGGCCGAGTGAGTCCGGCCTAGACGCTTGTGGCACCCAGGTCGACGGGGATGGACGCGCCGGTGACCGTGCGGGAAGCGTCGGTGGCCAGCCAGAGCGCCGCGTCGGCGATGTCCTCGGGCGCAGCGATCGCCGGGCTGTCCAGCACCTGCCCGAACGACTTGAGGAAGTGGGTGTTCGCCCGGAGAATCGCGGTCAGGTTGCCGTCGGTCGCCATCGGGGTGTCCACCGCCCAGGGGTGGAGGGCATTGACGCGGATGCCGTACGGCGCCAGCTCGAGGGCGGCGGTCTTCATCAAGCCCACCACGCCGTGTTTGGCGGCGCTGTAGTGCGCCTGCGCCGGTAGGGGTTTGATACCCGCCACCGAACTGGTGATGATGATGGAGCCACCACGCCCGGCTTCGATCATGGTCGGGACACATGCTTTCAGGGTCAGCCAGACGCCGGTCAGGTTGACACCGACGACCTCGTCCCACTCTTCCCTGGATATCTCCCAGAGCTTGCCCCAGGCACTGATCCCGGCGTTCGCGACGACAATGTCGAGTCGGCCGCCGAACTCCCGCGCGCCCTCCGTGATGGTGCTGTCCAGCCTGGCGTGGTCCCGCACGTCGACGGTCTCGGCGATGACCCGGACCCCGAGTTCGCGCGCCCGGCGGCCGGTCTCCGCGAGATCCGCCGCGTCGGCCGGCGGGTAGCCCTGGCCGGGGAAACCGGCGCAGGAGTCGACCAGGATCAGGTCGGCTCCGTGCTCGGCGAGGCGCAGCGCATGAGCGCGACCTTGGCCTCGTGCCGCTCCGGTGACGACGGCGACCCGCCCGTCCAGAGCGCGCCCGCTCTCACTTCCGGCCATAGGGCAACTCTCCGTTCGATCGGGTAATGATGACAGCAATATACAACCAACCGATTGGTAGGTGAACAAATTTTGGAAAATGCTATGTGCGGGACATTGCCCGGTCGCCTGATGGTCAGCGGGCCGAATAATCGGGCAAAACTCACGAGTGGATTGTTCGACCCACCAACCGGTTGTATGGTGACTGCAGGAGGTGTGATGTCCAACACGAACACGGTGCCGGCTCTACTGCTGCGAGCGGCTGAAGCACATGCGGACAACGAAAGCTTTGTGTTTCCGGGGAGCAGGCAGAGCTACGCGGAGCTCCTCTCCGCTGCCACGGATGTCGCGGCGGCGCTCACGGCCATGGGGATCGGCAAGGGTGATGCGGTCGGCGCTCTGATGCCCAACTGTCAGGAGTTCACCTATGTCCTGTTCGGTGCGGCTCTGGCCGGAGCGACGTTCGTTCCGTTCAACGCCCGCCTGGCCCCGCGTGAACTCGCCTACGTCGTCCCCGACTCCGGAGTGCGCGTTCTGTTCACCACCGACGTAGTCGACGAACATGTCGACTACGTGTCCCGGCTGTACGACGCGCTGCCCGGGCTGGCGGAGGCGCGGGGCTCGGAGCGGCCTGCACCGGATCTCGCGCCCGCGCTCGAACGAGTCGTGCTGTTCGGTGGTCGGACCCGCGGCGGTCTGATGCCGAGGTCGGAGTTCCTCGCACAGGGGCATTCAGTCGACCGGCAGCGGATCCGGGACAACGCGCTCGCGGTCGCCCCGCAGGATCCGTACATCATGATGTACACCTCCGGCACCACCTCGATGCCGAAGGGATGTCCGCTGTCGCACCGATCCGTGGTCGAGCTGGGCGTGGCAGTGGGCGAGGAGGGTTTCGGGATCACCGAGGCCGACCGGATGTGGAATCCGCTGCCGATGTTCCACGTCAGCGCTCAGGCGCCGATGATCGCCGTGCTCAACGCAGGCGCCACCTACATATCGACGGTCCATTTCGATGTCGAAGAGGCGCTGGCGAGCATCGTCGCAGAGAGCGCGACCATCGCCTACCCTGCCTACCCCACGCTGACCGGGCCGATGCTCGAGAGTGACAGCTACCGGCCGGAGACCTTCGCGAAGGTGCGCGCCCTGCTGACCGTCGGCCCGCCGGACGTCCTGCGCAGATACCAGGCGCTGCTGCCCTACACCAGCCACGTCAGCTGTTACGGATCCACCGAGACCGGCGGCGTCGCGGTGATGGGACGGCTCGACGCGCCGCTCGAACAGCGCCTCACCTGCGGCCGGCCCTTCACCGGGGTCGAGATCTCGATTCGCGACCTTGTGGACCGCGTCCAGGTCCCCGCGGGGGTGACCGGGGAGATTCATGTGCGCGGCTACAACCTGTTCCTCGGCTATCACAACGACCCGCAGAAGACGGCGGCCAGTATCGACGCGGCCGGATGGTTCGCCACCGGGGATCTGGGATCGGTGGACGAGGAGGGCAACCTGACCTTCCAGGGCAGGGCCAAGGACATGCTGAAGGTCGGGGGTGAGAACGTGGGTTGTCTAGAGGTCGAGACCTTCCTGCTCGGCCACCCGGACGTGATCATGTCGGCCGTTGTCGGCATGCCCGACCCGAAGTACGGGGAGGTACCCGCTGCCTTTGTCGAACTGAGATCCGGCGCCGCAGTAACGGCCGCGGAGCTCATCGAATACTGCGCGAAGGGGATGGCGAAGTACAAGGTGCCCCGGCAGGTCGAGATGATCACCGAATGGCCGATGTCGGCGACCAAGATCCAGAAGGGCCGGCTGCTGGAGCGGCTGAAACCGCCGGTCGGCTGACGCCGCGGTACTCACCGGCGCCGGTGAGTACCGCGACTCGCTGCTCACCGAGGACGAACAGCCGCCGCGTACTTGGTCGCCGCACGCGGAATCGCCACCAGCACAGCCGGTGCGGCACCGCCTCGCTGACGACGTGGTCGATACGGTCGGACCCGCAGTTCGATGAGGGAACTGCGCGGCGTCCAAGCCGGCCGCGCTGCCTGCGAGAACAAGGCGCCGTTCGACAACGCAGGACGCAGCACCATTCGGTGATCAGGTCAGACAGAACAGGTGCGGTAACGGGCTCGATGCACCGGAGCGCGCGCATACTCCTGCGGCAACGGTTCCATCCGGACGAACCGGATGGAACCGTCAGCGGTGCCACCTACACCATCGATCGTAGGCCGCCATCCCCGCGAACCGGCCCACGGCACGGCGGCCGTGCTCAGTCGAACAGGATCACACCGCGAAGGTTGCGTCCCTCGTTCATATCCCGGTAGCCGTCGTTGATCTCGTCGAGCCGATAGGTCCGGGTGACCAACTCGTCGAGCCGGAGCACCCCCGCGCGATACAGGTCCAGCAGTTTGGGCACCTCGACTCGGGCGTTGCAACTGCCGTACAGCGATCCCTGGATCCGTTTGCCTGCCATGGTGAGGTCGAGCAGATTCAGGTTCACCTGTTGTTGGAGCGCCGGCGCGGCCGCGGTGATCACCAGTGTCCCGGCCTTGCGGGTCAGCTCGAGGCACGGTGCGATCAGATCACCGGTGGCGACTCCGGCGGTCAGGATGACGCGGTCGGCCATGACTCCGCGGGTCAGCGAGCGGACGAGCTCGATGCCTTTGTCGAAATCCGCCACGGAGTGGGTGGCGCCCAGTTGCTCGGCCATCTCGCGCTTGTACGCCACCGGGTCGATGGCCACGATGGCGCTCGCCCCAGCGTGCCGCGCGCCCTGGACCGCATTGATGCCGACGCCCCCGGTGCCGACCACGACCACGGTATCGCCGACCTCGGTCGCGGCGGCGTTCACCGCCGACCCCCAGCCGGTGGGCACGCCGCAGCCGATGAGCGCCGCTTTCTCCAGTGGTATGTCCTTGTCGATTTTCACCACGCCGCTGATCGGCGCGACGACATACCGGGCGAACGTCCCGAGGAACGACATCGCCCCGACCGGTTTGCCGTCGATGTGGATCCGGTTGGTGCCGTCCGGCGCTTTGCCGCCGAGTACGCCCGCTCCGATGTCACAGAGATTCCCCATTCCCGACGCACACCATCGGCACCGGCCGCAGGACGGCAGGAAGGTGGTGACGACGTGGTCTCCCACGCGCAGGTCGTGTACTTCCGAGCCGACCTCCTGGACGACACCTGCTCCTTCGTGCCCGCCGAGAACGGGCGCGAACGGCAGCGGGATGTCGCCGGTGTCGAGGTGGGCGTCGGAGTGACACAACCCGGAGGCGGTGAGTTCGATGAGAACCTCGTCGGCCTTCGGCGGGTCGATTTCGATGTCCTCGATGCTCCATCCGGAGTTGGTGCCCGGCTCCCACAGCAGCGCACCACGGGTCGTCAAAGTCATGCCACGGTCTCCTCGCCGAAGTTGATCATTTTGGTCTCGACGTAGCCGGCGAGCCCTTCCGGCCCTCCTTCACGGCCGATGCCGGACTCCTTGAAACCGCCGAATGGCTGGGTCACGCACATACCGGCGTTGTTGACGTACATCTGCCCGGTGCGCACCTCGCGGACCACGCGTTCGGCCACCTGCCGGTCCGTGGTGTAGACCGCGCCGGCGAGGCCGTAGGGCGAGTCGTTGGCGATGGCGATGGCGTTGTCGATCCCGCCGTCGTAGGGAATCAGCGAGATCACCGGGCCGAAGATCTCCTCCCGGGCGATCGTCATGTCGTTGCGCACGTTCGCGAACAAGGTGGGCTCGAAATACCAGCCGCGGTCGAACTTCTCCGGTCTGCGACCGCCGGTGACGAGTTCCGCGCCCTCGGCCAGCCCTGTCGCCACGTAGCTCTCGACCCGATCGCGCTGCCGTTCCATGGCCAGCGGCCCCAGGGCGGTACCCGGATCGAACGGGTCGCCGACGGCGATCCCGGCGAGCGCTTCCGCGATCGCCCGGGCGTATTCGTCGTGCCGGGCCCGCGGCACGACCACCCGGGTGATCGCGGCGCACACCTGGCCGGTATGGCCGATCCCCGCGGGTACCAGCGTGGGAACCACATCGCCGGGGTCCACGTCCGCCGCGATTATCGCCGCCGATTTCCCGCCGAGTTCCAGTGTCACCCGCGCGATGCGCTGCCCGCACAAGCTCGCGATCCGTTTCCCGGCGGCGGTGCTGCCGGTGAAAGCGATCTTGTCGACACCCGGGTGCGTCACCAGATGCTCCCCGACCGCACGACCGCCCGCCACGATATTCACCACCCCGGCCGGGATCTCGGCCCGTTCGACACATTCCGCGAGCAGGTAGGCGGTCAGCGGCCCCTCGGGTGCGGGTTTGAGCACGACGGTGCAGCCCGCGGCGAGGGCGGGGCCGAGCTTGAACGCCGCCGCGGCGACCGGCCCGTTCCACGGGATGATCGCACCGACGACCCCCACCGGCTCGCGGACGATGCGGATCCGATCCGCACCCTCGGCCCTGGTCTCTTCGAAGGGGTAGGTTTCGTGCATGGCGGCGAACTGTCGCAGCATGTTCACGGCCAGAGTGTGGAAACCGGTGCCCACCGCGAGCGGAGCCCCCACCTCGAGCGCGAACAGCTCGGCGAAGTCGGGTATCCGGCTCTCGATCGCATCAGCGAGACGGGTCAGCGCCGCGCCCCGTTCCGCGGGTGGGCTGTGCCGCCACGGGCCGTCGAAGGCCGCGCGAGCGGCGGCGACCGCGCGGTCGATGTCGGCGGCCACCGGATCCGGAACGTGGCCGATCACTTCTTCGGATGCCGGGGAGATGACCTCGATTCGTTCCCTGCCGGACGGTTCCACCCACCTCCCGCCGATGTAGAACCGGTCATAGCCGCGAGTGGTCTCGGATGTCGTCGTGGTCATGAAATCCTCTTCGTCCACAGTTCAGCGATGGCGACCCATCAACCGAGCGCAATGTAACGGCGATCACAGCTCCCGAATTGGATCGTTGCGCTCGATGACTTGGACGTGAGCGTCCAGCACGGGAACCGCACAGAAGTGGACATGAGAGACCGGTCGGTCGAGTATCCTGATCTATCAAACAATCGGTCGGTAGTTGGAGGCTGTATGTCCACCCTCACCACTCCCCTCGCCCCGCTCGGCACGATGATCCACGACCCTGCCGAGTATCGCGAGCTGCTGACCCATGCGATCGCACTGGAGGTCGATCCACAGGCCGGCGACGCCGATTTCTACAGCAGCCTGCGCGCTTTCACCTTCGACGACATCTCGATCCTCCGCGTCTCCTCGGTCGCGCAGGACGTCCGGCGCACCCGCGCGGGTATCCGCAACGGCCCAGCGGATGTCTTCAAGGTGCTCATCGAGCGCGACGGCCACGCGGGGGTGGCCCAGTTCGACGACGACGGCCTGCTCCCGGCAGGTTCACTGGTGGTCTACGACACCGCCCTGCCCTATCGGGTGGTGCAGTTCGAGACATTCGTCGCGGATGCGATCTTCGTGCCGCGGGCGCGGCTGCCCCTGTGCCCGGACGTCCTACGCGCCGTGCAGTCCGCGCCGCTGTCGCTGTCCAGCGGCCCCGGCGCGATCCTCGATTCCTACCTGAAATCGCTGTGGACCCAACTCCCGCAGTGCTCGGAGGAAGCCGGTGCGCGGTGCCTGTCGGTACTGGTCGAACTCCTCACCGCCGCGCTCGGTGACATCGCGGCAGAATCCCTGTCCGGGGGCGCGCTCCGGTCCGCCGCGATCTCTTGGATCGGCAGGCACCTCGACGACGCGGATCTCGACCCGGCGGCGGTTGCCCGCGCCACCGGACTGTCGGTGCGCTATCTGCACCGCCTCTTCGCGGATTCCGGCGTGACCGTGTCGGCCTATATCCGCAGCGAGCGCCTGCGCCACATCCGGCACGACCTGGGTGACCGCCGGTTGCGCAACCGGACGATCGCCGCGATCGGCGCGCGGTGGGGAATCTCTGACCCCGCGCACCTGTCGCGGCTGTTCAAGGCCCATTACGGCCACTCACCACGCGATGTGCGGCAGGCGCTCGCAGAGCGGGCCGACGCCGGTTCGGCTGCCGATTCCCGGTAGCGGTTCAGGCTCCGTGCAGCAGGCGGCGTTCCACCGCGAGGCGGTCGGTGACCGCCTGGATCGAGACGGATTCCCCGGCGACCGTGGCGAGTCCCGTCGCATACACCTCCACCGGGCGGTTGCGGTAGTCGTCGATGCCGATCCCGCCGGCGTACCGGCCCTGGACCCGGATATGGAACGCCGCTCGCGGACCGGCGGTGAACAGATCGAGAACTGTCACGGACGCGCAACTCAGCAGCACCCGCCGCGGCATGGCCGTCGGCTCGTTGTCCAGCGAACCGATGGGGGCCTCGAACAGCCCGCCGCCGGCCAGCCACTCCCGCAGCACCCGTTCGGTGCGCGGTTCCGGCGCCAGGGGCTCGGTGGTCCACGGATCCAACGCCGGCTGCGGCAACTGCTCGGGGTGGCCGGTGCGCATCTGCTCGCGGCGGGCATGATAATCCTGCTCCACCCGGCATTCGGTGAGTCGCCTGCCGTCCCAGCGGTACATGCTCACGCCGCTCCAGCGCGACGACTTGCCCGTCAGCGTGGAGCGGCCGTGTTCGCTGAACGACATGGCGATCCGGTCGGTCCCTACCACGACATCGTGCACCGTGATGCCGAGGCCGGGGTACTGGCGGAACTGTTTCTCGGTCGCCGGAATATAGTGCAGTTCGCGGCCCCGGAAGACATTCTCGCCCATACGCAGGGTGTAGTCCTCGGTCATCAATTGCCGACACACCTCGAAGTCGTGGCAGTTGGTGTAGGCGTGCGTATAGCGACGCAGCAGGATGGACAGCGGGTGCAGATATCCGGGCGCCGGCACCCGAGGCTCATTGCCGGCCATCTCCAGTGCCATTGCCTCGGTGGTGCTCACCTCGGCGTTCTCGGTACGGCGGAGCTCGTTCACAGGGTCACCACAACCTTTCCGAAGGCGCTACCGGACTCGAGCCGGGTGAATGCCGCCCTCGCGTCATCGAAAGAATGCACCGAGTCGATATGCGGCCGGATGCCGCGGTCACGACAGAACGCCACCAACGCCTCCAACTCCTCGACCCGGCCGACCGCAGAACCCAGGATCGAGATGTGGTGCAGAAAAACCCGGGACAGATCCGTCTGCGCGAACGAGCCCGAGGTCCCGCCGGCCACCACGACCACCCCGCCGGTCCGGACGGAGTTGATCGAATGCTTCCAGGTCGCCGATCCGACCGTGTCCAGGACGATATCGACCCGTTCCGGGATACGCTCGCCGGTCGGATACCCGGCGTCCGCGCCGAGCGCGCGCGCCCGCTCCAGCTTTTCGGCGCTGCGCCCGGTCACCCACATCCGCAGGCCCGCGGCGCGCCCCAGGGTGATCGCCGCCGTCGCCACCCCCCCGCTCGCGCCCTGGACCAGCACCGTCTGGCCCGGCCGGGCAGCAGCACGGACGAAGAGCATGCGATAGGCGGTGAGCCACGCGGTGGGCAGGCAGGCGGCATCCTCGAAACTCAGCGCACTCGGCTTTCGTACCAGGTTCCGCTCCGGCACGGCGATGCGCTCGGTGAGACCGCCCCGGCCACTCTCTGCCAGCATCGCCCGCTGCGGGTCGAACAGTTCGTTGCCGCCGCCGCGGCCCGATTCGGCGACGAGGGAATGGACGACGACCTCGCGGCCGTCGTCGCATACTCCCGCGACATCCGAACCGAGCACCATGGGCAACCGGCTCGCGTCGACTCCGACTCCGCGCAGAGACCACAGGTCGTGGTGGTTCAGTGAGCATGCCCGCACGTGCACAACCACCTCTCCCGGCCCCGGGCGAGGCTCATCGATTCCGGTGATTTCGATGCCGGACAGTGGGTGGCCGGCATCGAGTCGAGCGGCGACGACAGCTTGCAATGTGGGCAGCCTTTCCAGTCACAGCACTCGCCGATCCAGTGCCTCGAGGACGAATCTAACATACGGCCGTTTGGTAGGTTAGTGGTTGCATCCACCCGGCAGTTTGTTGCGCGCACGACCGCGCCTCCCGTGTCCACACAAGCCCCACCGGGCTACCGCCGACCTCGACGAGCCCGCGGAACAGTCTTGATGTTCTGGAGGCGGTGGTCCAACCGCCTCCGCCATACAGCGGAGTAGCCGGTGCGGGCAAGTGGGGCGACACCGTCCTCCGCTACAGCATGCAGCGGGGATATGGTGCGCGCCGCGAAGTAGCCGATCCGTCGCTCGGCCCGCAGTGTCAACGACATCTATTGCAATGGGCTCGGCGCAGACAACACCCAACCCGACCGAGCACAACGCCCGCGTCCTCACCATCTCGCCAGAACTGGATCAGTGGTGACCACCTGTCTCACACCCCCTCAAAGGGCTTCCCCTGAGAGTCTCTGTCTCCACAGCATTTTCGCGAAGCGGCGCAGCCGTCGAAGCCGGTGCGGTTGACCTCGACACGCACTGAATCCAGGGGTTGGCATCGTCCATCGACGATAGCTGCGGTCCAGGATGCCCTGTGCGGGTCGACAGCGATCACAACCCGCCCGCTCCATCGAACCTTCCGCCCAAGCTCGAATCCGCAAGCGGGGCGGCCGGTATCAGCCCGATCGACGACATACCCTCGAGCCCGAAACGGCTGCACCGCGAGCCAGCCCATCAGGACGAGCGTGCATCGAGCTGAGCTCTGACCGAGACATCGGATGGCTCCAGCGACGGAGACCTCATACAACGCCTCTCACCACACCAGGTCGTGGCCGCGGGCAGCGATTCATGCCCGAACGGGCCGCCACAACACCTCACAGCCCGACGACAGTCTCCGCGCCTACCTGGTCCGGCCGGGGTAGGGCCCGAGTCGAGTCAGCTCGCCGCCCGCTGGTACGCCTGCAGCACTGTGGAGGGGATCCGGCCACGCTCGGGCACGTCATGCCCATTGCGACGTGCCCACTCCCGCACCGCTTTCGCGTCCTTCTGCCGACCCACCGCAGGAGCCTTGACCCGGCTTCGTCCCCCGACTTTGCGTGCGAACGGGGTCCACTTCTCGAGGCCGGCACGGAGTTCCCGCGCATTCGCTTCCGACAGGTCGATCTCATAACCCACCCCGTCGATTCCGAACGAGACGGTCTCAGCGGCGGCGGACGCGCCATCCAGATCGTCGATCACTGTCACCACAACCTTGCGCGCCACTCGCCACACCTCCACTGACCGAACCCACGACTTGTTACGTTTCCCGGCACAGTAGCAGCGTCCGATCGGCCTCCGCGCAAAACACCGACGAAAACGGTTCCCTGCCGGGACGGCAACCGATGGATACGCCCAAGCCTGCGTGCCCGGATCGGCGCCTGGACACGCAGGCCGAGACGGTACGGATCAGTCCCGGCGCGTGGGTGTCTCGACTACTTTGCGTGCGATGAACTCGCGCGCAGCTTCGAAAGGCATCGGCCGCGCGAGGAGAAAGCCCTGAGCTCGGTAACACCCCAACTCGAGGAGGGTCGCTGCGGCTTGGACCGTTTCTACACCGGCTGCCGACACGCTCAGACCGAACCCCGCAGCCAGCCCGATGATCGCTTTGACGATCGCGACGTCCTCGGAACCGGCATCGAGTCGTTGCACGAAAGTGCGATCGATTTCCAGACCGTCGACCGGGAGCCGCTGAACCATCTTGATGGAACTGTTGTAGGTGCCGAAGCTGTCGATGCTCACCTGCACACCCAGCTTCTTCAAGGCGTGCACAGTAGCCACGACCGCGTCGAAATCGGTGTCTTGACGTTCGGTGATCTCGACACAGACAGCATGGCGCTCCACACCGCTGCGGCGCAGCACACCCGCCAACTTCTCGACGAAGCCCAGCTCGTCGAGAAGTATCGGTGACACATTGATCCGCAGTGTCAGGCCGGCGCCCAAACCCTCCCCTCTCCAACCGGCGAAGTCCGCACAGGCGCGACGGATCACCCACCAGCCGAGTTCGCCGGCCAATCCCGCCTCCTCCGCGGCAGAAACAAAAGTATGCGCAGAAAGAAACCCTCGGATCGGGTGATTCCATCGGACCAGCGCTTCGACGCCGAGTATCTCGCCCGTGCGAAGATCGATCTCGGGTTGATAATGCAGTTCCATCTCGTCCGACCTGAGAGCACGGAGTACCTGGGCATCGAATGGTGGGGCGGCCGGCTGTCCTGCCCGGTTCCGTATCAGGGCGAGTTGGTCGAGTAGGGGGTTGAGGTCGGCTTGCGGCTGTCGCAGCCCTGCGGCAGCGAGTTCTCGGCACAGTTGACGATGCAGTACCGGCAAGGTCAGTAGAGCACCTTCACCGGCTATACCCTCTTGCAGGAGTCGGATGAACCGTCCCGTGTAAGCGGGATAGGTTTCGGCATCCAGCTTCTTCGATACGCCGTTCGGAGGCGCCGAGGTGAGTACAGCGGTGCCTTCGGCCGCGACTTCCATCAACAGGTCTCGTGCACCGGCGGACTGGTTCAGGCCCAACGCTCGTCCGGAGTAGCAACAATCCAGAATCACCACCCGCGCGGCAGCGGCGCTATCGAGATACAGATCCCGGACTGCGTCGAACGGCAGGCCACCGATCCCAGGTCTGCTGGGATGAGTATCGGCAACCGC
This sequence comes from Nocardia sp. NPDC050799, assembly GCF_040654015.1. Classification (NCBI taxonomy): domain Bacteria; kingdom Bacillati; phylum Actinomycetota; class Actinomycetes; order Mycobacteriales; family Nocardiaceae; genus Nocardia; species Nocardia sp. NPDC050799. The sequence goes on along the minus strand of NZ_JBFAHF010000001.1, from coordinate 161,087 downwards.
CAGATGCAACTCGCCACGGCGAGGACCGAGAACCCCGTGCCCTGCGTAGTAGACCAACAGCAGATCCCGGGCTCGGCGCGAAGCGCACGCGATCGCCTCGCCGATCTCGGCCGGCGAAGCCTGTTTCGGCAACAGCACACACTGCTCGGTATCCAATGACCCGTACACGGGGTCCGCCAGGACCTTCCGCAACGCGCCGGCTCCCGCGTGGACCCCGGTCAAGTCGGGCAGATGGGCGTAAGCATCTATTCCGATCAGCACCGCATGCGAGGCACCACGATCCGGCAATCGAGCCACCGACACCCCCAGTCGAAGTAATGCGGTTCAGCGCTGCGCGTCCAAGACACTCTGCAACAACGCGGAGACGTCGTCGACCCGCTTGGCGTTGACCGTGATCGAACGCCCCGCTGAGCCTTTAACAGTTATCTCGACATCAGACCGACGGGGTTGCGCCAGCCATGTTTTCAACGACACCGCCAGGACTGACAGCACCCCACCACCACCCACTGTCACCGTGGCGACATCCACCCAGGAACCCATCTCCCCTTTTTCCGGAGTCCGGACCACAGCGTCGACGAGGCCCCTCAGTTCCGGTTCCTGTCCGAGCCACCGCAGAAGTGACTCCACCTGCTCCCCGTCGTCAGCGGCGACCGACAACCTGAGTTCGTTACGCACTGAGCCCCTTCCGCCGCGCATCCCCCGGTCTCTGCACCATACGCCGACCGCCCATCCAGCCATGTCCAAATGATCCTCGAACCCTGCGAAGACCCGGCTCGACCGAATGCCCACCCGCACAATCGGTTACAGGTAACGGCGCGGGGGCGGGCAAGGCTTTGGCCACCGCCCGCCGGACTCACGCCCACTTTGTATTTCCTCACCCGTCCGCAACGACCGAACGGACAACCTGATCCCAGGGGCCGCACTGCGGCGCCGGCCACTATCGGTGGTGCTGCTGGGGTTCAGGGGAGGTCGGGAGCGCTGCCGCGGGCCGGGTGATGATCGTGTTCGGTTTCCGCAGCGACCGCAGGCAGCGGGTACGAGCGCGGCTCGGCCCGCTTGTGCAGTTGGAGCACACTGAACGCGCTGACGATGGACGAGCACATCAGCAGACGCGCGGTCTGCTGATGGCGGCCGGCGAGGCGGGTGAGACGCGAGTCGGAGCTGACCAGGCAGATCTGCACACCGACGCGGCGGTAGCGGTCCGCGTCCCAGGCCACCGCAGCCAGTGTGCGCAGGGACAGGAAATCCAGCCTGGTCGCATCGATGATCAGCACGCCACCCGCGGTAGCCGCTACCTCGGCAGCGGCGCGCACACTGTGCCGCCACCACGGCAGCGTGAACGCATCGGCCTCGCCACGCGCCGACAGTACGACGAAATCGCCGCGGCGGTGGGTCCGGAACGACAACTGAACACCCGGGTCCCGTGAGCGCAGCGTGCACGACAGGAAAGAACTCGAAGTGGGATTCACCGGGACACCCCCGATCCAGTCGAAAGGTTGGACAGCATTACGATCCGGGCCCGCGCCTCGGGCGGCATCGAGGACGAACCCAGGCTACGCCGGCCGCCAGGCCACCCACCAGAGGGCGGGAAAACCGTTAGGAGCCGGACACCGTCGCGCTGCAGCGTTGACCGAACAGTGACCTATTGCGGTGATCCGATCGGCCTGCGCGCAACGCGACGCGCGTCGGCGCCGGCGGTCAATCCTTTTCGGTGAGTGCGGCGTTGATTTCGCGGGCTTCGGCGAGTTCGTCTTCGAGGACGATGATCCGGCACGCCGCTTCCAGGGAGCGCCGTGGTCGATGAGCCGTATGGATACTTCTTTCACTTCAAACCCACAGAATCTACCCCACACCCTGTCGAATGTCTACTGTTGTTACTACAGATTTTTGGGCTCGATTCCAACCCACTCAGGACTCCTGTGGCGAACCGGCCGCCGAATCCCGTCCGTCACCGCAACGAGTGAGGGACGGACATGAGCCCTTTTACCGCGTAGGCGCTTCCGGCGGGCGGGCGGAGGGCCGGTGGGTTCCAGTCGCACTGACGGAAGTCGCCTCGCCGGTGGGTCGTCCGGTCCGGCTCATCCCGAGGAACATCGACCCCAGCCCGAGCAGCAGCGCGAGCGCGCCTGTGACGACGTTGTTCCAGATCGTCGATGTGGTATCGACATTCCCGCTGACAATCCACGGGGCGAGGATCATCCACAGGCCGATCAGCGGAGCAGCCCAGACAATGCCGTGAGTGCGGCCGTAGACCGAGGCGAATCCAAGGGCGAGCATCGCCAGGGCGATACCGCAGACGAGGTTGTTGACCGTCAAGGTCGTCAAGCCGTTGAACCCGACGACCCACGGCGAGATCGCGATGTACAGCCCGGTCAGAAACAGCAGGCCGGTGACCGCCTGGGCGCCTGGCGCCTCTGCGGCGCGTTCGTATTTTTCCCGCAATTCCACGATGTCGGGATGCCGACTCATCATGGTTTCACTACTCATGCTCTCCACCACCTTCGGACGTCGTGGCGAATCGAAATCTCGAGCCGGACGGCCTGCGCTCGGTCGGGAAAATGGCCCGGGGTGCTCGCCACTCACTTATATATCATATCGTGATACTATCACTCCATGATGGAACGGTCGATACCCTCGTCTACCTCCCTTACCGACCAGGACTACGCGGAGTTGCTGGCGTTCCGGAGCGGGCTGCGCCAGCTGCTGCGCTGGAGCGAGCGCCGGGCGGCCGAAGCCGGGCTCACCGACACCCAACACCAATTACTGCTGGCGATCCGTGGGCATTCCGCCCCGGAGGGGCCCAGCATCGGCGAGACCGCCCGATACCTGTCCGCCCGCCACCACAGTGTGGTGCAGCTGATCGACCGCACCGAGCAACTCGGCCTCGTCGCCCGCAAGCGAGGAGAGGGCACCGACCGCCGGGTCGTGCGCCTCACACTGACCGATGCGGGCAAGGAAGCCCTCGCTTCGCTCGGCGCCGCACACCTGGAAGAGCTTCAGCGACTGACCCCCCTGGGCGGCGCCCTCAAATACGACACCACCATGCCGCACGCGGGCTGAAGTCACCCCTCGGGGGACATGCCCGGACGAGCCGCCCATGCCGGCGACCCCACCATGCCCGCCCGATCCGGCGCAGCACCTCCCGCGGCTTCAACCCTTAGGTCGTCGACACCCGCCGGCCCACGATGGCGCTGCCCGGGGATCCCACTGCCGTCGGCAGAACTCGCTGAAATATTCGGAGGCCGGTCGTGCCGCACGAACCCATGCCACGGCAGCGCTCGACGACGTAGCGCTCCGCAGTTCCGCTCCTCGGGGCGAGTGTCGGCGAGGTGAAGGCACCGGAACGCGCACAACGGTTAGCGTCGCGGGGGCAAGGGTCAACTGGGCAGGGCCGAGCGGGCGAACCGGTCGTTCAGCCGGTGAGGGAAGGGGCTGTGATGGTGTCGAGCACAGTGGTCGCGCTGCTCGGGGCGAGTGGGGAGAGCCCGCCGGGTTTGTTGCCCGCCCGTCAGCAGATGGCGTTCTCGCTGGGCTGGCATATCGTGCTGGCCTGCTTCGGTGTCGCCTTCCCCGCCATGATCTATGTCGTCCATCGGCGCGGTCTGACCCGCGAGGATCCCGTTGCGCTGGGGCTGGCCAAGCGATGGGCGACGGTCTCGGCGATCCTGTTCGCCATCGGCGCTGTCTCCGGGACGGTGCTCAGCTTCGAAATGGGGCTGTTGTGGCCGGGGTTGATGGGGCGCTACGGCGACGTACTGGGTCTGCCGTTCGCCTTCGAAGGATTGTCGTTCTTCATCGAGGCCATATTCCTCGGGATCTATCTGTACGGCTGGGGGCGTATGCCGCCGCGGCGCCATCTCGCGATGCTCATCCCGATGGGGGTGGCGGGCGTGGTGGGCACATTCTGTGTCGTCAGCGTCAACGCGTGGATGAACAACCCGACCGGCTTCCGGATCGTCGACGGCGAGGTCACCGACGTCGACCCGTGGCGGGCGATGTTCAACGGCGGGGCGTTTCTGCAATTCGCCCACATGTGGGTCGGGGCGTTCATGGTGGTCGGGTTCGTGGTGTCGGGCGTTTATGCCGCCGGTCTGCTGCGCGGCCGCCACAATGCCCACCATCGGCTGGGCTTCACGGTGCCCTTCGTCTTCGCGACCGTCGCCGCGCTGCTACAGCCCGTCATCGGGCACGTTCTCGGGATGCGCGTGCACGACACGCAGCCGGCGAAGTTGGCCGCGTTCGAACTGGCCCCTACCGCCGAGGGCCCGGCGCCGCTGCGTGTGGGCGGAGTGCTGGTGGACGGCGAGGTCCGCTGGGCGCTCGATATCCCCCGCTTGGGTTCGATCATTGCCCGCAACTCGTTGACCGCGCCTGTTCCCGGTCTGGACTCGGTCCCGGTGGGAGATCGGCCGCCGGTCAACATCACCCACCTGGCGTTCCAGACCATGGTCGGCGTCGGCACTCTGCTGGCGCTCGGGGTGACCGTGTTCTGGCTGATGCGGTGGCGGCGGCGTGATCTGCTGGGTCACCGGTGGTTTCTGCGGGCAGCCGTCGTCGCGGGACCACTGGCGGTCCTCGCGCTCGAATGCGGCTGGATCGCCACCGAAGTGGGCCGGCAACCGTGGACCGTATGGCACGTGCTGCGCACCGACGATGCCGCCAGCACGAGTACCGGACTGTGGTGGAGCTACACCGGTGTGCTGCTCGTCTACCTGGGTATGACGGCGGGGGCGGTGGTCGTGTTGCGTTCGATGACCCGGCGCTGGCGCGCCGGCAGCGAGACGATCGCGGCTCCCTACGGTCCCGGAGCCGCACCCGTCGACCAGGCACAACGGGTATATGACGCCGGAGGGCGGTGACCGATGGACCTGTCGGATGTGGTCGCGACCGCGATGTTCACCGGGGTGGTTCTGTATGCGCTGTTCGCCGGGGCGGACTTCGGATCCGGGTTCTGGGACCTGACCGCGGGCGGGCCGCGCCGCGGCGGACGACTGCGGGTGCTGATCGACCACAGCATCGGGCCCGTCTGGGAGGCCAACCACGTGTGGCTGATCTACATACTGGTCTTCCTGTGGACCGCCTATCCCACCGCCTTCGCCGCCATCATGACGACTCTGTTCGTTCCGATGAGCCTCGCCCTACTGGGAATCGTCCTTCGCGGGGCGAACTTCGCGTTCCGTAAGTACTCCGCGACGATGACCCAGGCACGCCTGTTCGGCGCATTGTTCGCCGGAGCGTCCCTGATCGCCCCGTTCTTCTTCGGCACCGTCGTCGGCGCGATCGCCTCGGGCCGCGTTCCGGCGCGAGGATACGGCGACCGGGTGAGTTCCTGGGTGAACCCGACCTCACTCCTCGGCGGCACCCTGGCAGTAGGAACCTCGGCGTTTCTGGCCGGAGTGTTCCTCACCGCAGACGCCGCACGGTCCGGCGACCACCGACTAGCGGAATATCTGCGGCCTCGCACCCTGGTGGTCGGTGGCGTGACCGGTGTGATCGCGATCGCGGCGATCGCACCGATCCGGCGCGACGCACCGACCCTCGGCGACGAACTTCTCGGGCGGGCGCTGCCCCTGATCGCCCTGTCCGCGACGGCAGGTGCGCTTACCCTGGGCCTGGTGTTCCGCCGCAGGTTCGGGTGGGCACGACTCTCGGCGCTGGTCGCAGTAGCGGCGATCGTCATCGGGTGGGCCGTGGCCCAGACGCCCTGGATGCTGGTCGACGAAATGCTGATCGCCGACGCCGCAGGCGCCCGCGCCACTCTCCTCGCTCTACTCGCCGTTGTCGTTATCGCGGCGGTGACGGTGTTACCCGCACTCACCTACCTGTTCTGGCTCACTCAGTCCGACGCCTGGGTTCGTGACGAGGCCGCCCCTACCCGCGGGACCCATAGTCCGTGATGGGCGGCTTCGTCTTCGGTGGAACGGCGAGCCGGCCCACGGGCGTTTCGTGGCTATGGCCCGGGGTATGGCGGGCGCGGAGGAGGTAGCCATGCGAGCGATGGTGTATCGCGGCCCGTACAAGATACGGGTGGAGGAGAAGGACATCCCGCCGATCGAGCACCCCAACGACGCCGTCGTACGAGTGCAGCGGGCCGCGATCTGCGGGTCCGATCTGCACCTGTACCACGGAATGATGCCCGATACCCGGGTCGGCACGACGTTCGGTCACGAGTTCATCGGCGTCGTCGAGCGCGTGGGCGGATCGGTGCGCAACCTCGTACCCGGCGACCGGGTGATGGTGCCGTTCAACATCTACTGCGGGTCGTGTTACTTCTGTGCCCGCGGGCTGTACTCCAACTGTCACAACGTCAACCCCAACGCCACAGCCGTCGGCGGAATCTACGGCTACTCCCACACCTGCGGCGGTTACGACGGTGGGCAGGCGGAATACGTACGGGTGCCCTTCGCCGACGTCGGGCCGGCCAAAATCCCCGACTGGCTCGACGACGAGGACGCGTTGATGTGCACCGACGCCCTGGCCACCGGCTACTTCGGCGCACAACTGGGTGACATCGTCGAGGGCGATGTCGTCGTGGTCTTCGGCGCGGGTCCGGTGGGGTTGTTCGCCGCGCAGTCGGCGTGGTTGATGGGCGCGGGCCGGGTGATCGTGGTCGACCATCTCGAGTACCGGTTGGCGAAAGCGCGCGAGATCGCCCACGCCGAGACGGTGAACCTGACCGACTGCGCTGACGTCGTCGTCCAGATGAAGCGGATGACCGGCCACCTGGGTGCCGACGTGGCGATCGACGCGGTGGGCGCCGAAGCGGACGGCAATCTGCTGATGCACGTGACCTCCGCGAAGTTGAAGCTACAAGGAGGGTCTCCCGTCGCGCTGAATTGGGCCATCGATTCGGTACGCAAGGGCGGCACCATTTCGGTGATGGGCGCCTACGGCCCGATGTTCAGTGCGGTGAAATTCGGCGACGCGATGAACAAAGGGCTGACCATCAACACCAACCAGTGCCCGGTCAAACGCCAGTGGCCGCGGCTTTTCTCCCATATCCGCAACGGCTACCTGAAGCCGAAGGAAATCATCACCCACCGCATTCCGCTCGAACATATCGCCGAGGGCTATCACATGTTCTCCGCCAAACTCGACCACTGCATCAAACCGGTGATCGTGCTCGACCCCGCCTGAAGGAGCGCGCGCCATGACCTATACCAGCGAGCATCCGCCCGTCCCGAGCGCCGAAGAATTACGGGCCCGTATACCGGGTTGGGGTGCCGACCTCGATCCCGCGGACCGACCCTCGGTACCGAAACTTCGTCCGGAGGACACGGGCGCGCATTGGGATTTCCCGGAGCGCCAACCCGAGACCAAGCCGCGTGAACGCTCGATCGAGCACGCGTTCCTCACCCCCGTATTCGGCACCTCGACACCATTACGCGGGCTGTCCGGCCGAATCCGCCGCCACGCCTACGAGCGATACAGCGAAGCCAGGGCCGCGCACTGGCTGCTTCTGCTGCTCGGCGACCGTGTCGACGCCTGGGAGAGCAACGCGCGTTCGTTCGCGACTCGCCGACCCGACAACCCGATCACCGAGACCGGGGTACACGCCGAGCTCACCTACCACGGGCTGCGGTCCCGCATCCACGACACCCGGGCCGACCGCGCGCACCAATGGATGGATCCGATCATCGTCGCCGGGCCATGGCTTGTGGCGGGGGCGATCGGGCTGGGAGTCATCCGAGCCGTCCTCCGGCACGGCCGATAGCTGGAGCGATCCACCACGGCGCGGCCTCATCCGAACCGGGCGGCGGGCGTGCGAACGGTCCGGCCTGTTTGCTATGAGGTGAGTGGGTAAGGCTCCGAGACTGCCCTGCGCGCTCGGCGCGGGGGTGTATCGATGGCAGACCCGGTCGGCGAGCACCCCACCCACGATATCCACCCTCCTGACCTCGCACCGATCGCGGAACCGCGTGCAGACCATCGACCAGCGGCCGGGCCGCCGGGCCAGGAAAGGCACGGCGGCGGCATCCGATCGGCGTTTGCCCTGCCACGGCCGGGGTAGGCAGCGACGCAAGGGGTGGTCGTGAGGAGGTGCGGACTGTGCGATCGATTGCGGAACTGAGTGAAACCGAACTGGGCGGGGAACACAGCGTGCTGGTGCGACAGCGTCGCGATCACCAGTATCTCGACACACTGCTGCAGCGCATCGCCGCCACCACAGGTACCGACCGTCAAGAGGCGCTGACACAGCTGTGCAGGCTGGTGTTCCCGCACGCGTTCGCCGAAGAGGCGGTGTTGTGGCCGATGGTGCGGCGTCTGCTGCCCGACGGCCACGAGCTGACCTTGCGCGTCGAGCAGGAGCATCAGCAGATCAACGAACTGTTCACCGAGCTGGAAAACCTCGATCCCGACAGCCTCGACCACCGCCGCCTGTTCGAGCGAATCGCGGACCTGTTGCGTGAGGATGTCCGCGACGAAGAAGACGTCCTGCTGCCGAAACTGCAGGAAGCTGTCTCCCACGAGACGCTGCGCCGGATCGGATGGGCATGGTGGACCGTGCGGATCACCGCCCCGACCCGAGCACACCCCACCGTGGCGCGCCGGCCACCCGGCAATGCCCTGGCGGCGCTGCCGCTATCACCGATCGATCGTTCCCGGGACCGCCTCGACCACGCCGCTCGCCGCGCCCCGGCGCGCCTGGCCACAGTTTGGCGGCGCACCGGTCACCTACTGGCCGGCGCCGCAGCAGCCGTCGAGCACGTGCCCCCGCTACGCCGCGGTGAGGACCCCACCACCCGAATGTGAACCCACGACCACCGCCGATCGGATTCGGCCCGGCGCGTCCTCGCCACCTCCAAGCGTGTTTGCCGTGCGCCTGTGGCGGTATGCGGGGCGTGATAGGGGACGAGAAAGGACCGATCCGACCAGTAGTGGAGGCACAATGTTCCGCCATACCGATTACCTGCAATTCGACGTCAAGCCCGAAAAGCCCGATTCGGTCTACGCCCGCAAACTGCAGGAATTGCTGGGCGGCGCGTACGGGGAGATGACAGTCACCATGCAGTACCTGTTCCAGGGCTGGAACTGCCGGATGCCCGGCAAATACAAGGACATGATCATGGACATCGCCACCGAGGAGATCGGTCACGTCGAAATGATCGCCACCATGGTCGCCCGGCTCCTCGAAGGCGCCCCCGCTACCCGCGCGACCCAGGAAGCCGCCGCCGACCCGGTGATCGGCGCGGTTCTGGGCGGAATGGACCCCCAGCAGGCGATCATTTCCGGCGGCGGGCCGGTACTCGCCGACAGCAACGGTGTGCCCTGGAACGGGCGCTACATCGTGGCCAGCGGCAACCTGCTCGCCGACTTCTACGCCAATGTCACCGCCGAAGCCCAAGGACGGGTCCAGACCGCACGGCTTTATCACATGACCGACGATCCCGGCGTCAAGGACATGTTGAAGTTCAACCTCGCCCGCGACACCTACCACCAGAACATGTGGCTGTCCGGCATCGAACAACTCAAAGCCGACGGCCTGGAAGGCACCGTCGCCCCGAACGCGCTGTTCGACCAAGAACACTCCGAACACGCCACCAGCCTGTGGCACCTGTCCGACGGGACCGAGGCCGACCAAGGCATGTGGGCATCGGGCCCCGCACCCGACGGCGTACACGAGAACGGTTTCCTCGCCGACCCCCAACCCCTGGGCGACAAGGCCTCGGCCCCGCCCCCGGACCCCAAACTGTATGCCACCTACGACGGCTCCCAGGGCAAACCGCGCTCCACCGCGCTGGGCACCCAGGCCGGACTCGTCGGCAAGGTGAAGGACGCACTGGATCCCGACAAGCCTTGAACCTCGACCGGGCAAGGACCGGATCGCCGCGGGGCGTCGCGGGCAGAACCAGGCCGCGCTGGAGCGCAGCGCCGCCGGAGGTCGTCGTCCTGGAGTTGGAGCCGACTCCGGCGAGCCGGAACCCCTCCAGGGCTGGGTTCGGGCAGGAAGACCCGTACAGCCCCCGGGCCCGACCTCGGTGTCCAATCCGGTCACGTTGTCGAAATGATGACGCCAGTAGGCGGTGGCCGGGTGGCTCGTCTACCTTTCTGCGCGGTATCGGAGCCATCCAGCCGGTCGCCGATCATCCGTACTCAGCGGGGTTCCAGGTGCGGGTCGGCTTGTTGGTGAAGATGAACCGCAATGCCTTGATCATGATGTCACCTCCTTCCTGGGGCTCTGGCGTCCGCGGACAGGGTCTGTGGGGTGCGACGCAGGGTGAACGGCCTGGGGATCGCCGCATTGGTCACTATCGGGCGGGTGTCACCGCCGCCGATGACGGACAGCGACGTGTTCTCGGTGAGGGTGGCGACTGCTTCGGTGACCAGTTCGTGGGCGACCGCGGCGCCGGCGCAGGTGAACGGGCCGGAACTGAAAGGTACGTAGGGGCCGTTCGCGCTCGGGCGGGCCCAGCGGTCGGGTTGGAACGCCTCCGGTCTGGACCAGTGTTGTTCATCGTGATGGAGCAGGTAGGGGCTGACCGACAGCTGGTCACCGGCCCGGAAAGCGATCCCACCGAACTCGGTGGGCTGCGGGACGGGACGGCTGACCATCCAGGAGACCGGCCGATGCCGCGCTGCCTCACGTACGACCCGGTCGACGGGCCACGGCCATGGTGAGCCTGGAGAGTGGAGACTGCCCAGCAGCACCGACCAGGCGATCGAGTAGCCCAGCGGTCCCACAATGGAACGGAACATCAGCACATACAGCTCCGTCACCGTGCTATCGGCGACCTCGTCGGGGCAGGCACCGATCACCGCGTCGAGCAGATCCCGTGGTCCGGACTTCGCAATGCGGCCGGCGTCGCCGCGCCGGGCCCTCACCTGCTCGGTCAGCACGGTCGACAGTTTCGCTCGCAGCAGCTGAGCCCGCGCCCGCTGCCCCATCCGGGCCGGGCGAAGTGCGCCCACGCGGGCGTTCCGTTCCAGTAACCGCCGCAATTCGGGAGAACCATCGGGGTGCAGCAGTACGTCCGCGGTGCACCGATACACCAGCTCGACCCCGGCCGCCGGCCAGCGGGTGACGGGGGGCATTTCGGTCGCCGCGGCCGCCAGGGACTCGCGGTACCGAGGCGTATGCGCCCGCAGGATCCCGCGCGCAGCGCGGCCGAATTCGACCTGGACAGACCGCGAAGGCAGCATGGAGCCGAAGAACTCGGACAGCCCCGCATTGAACGCGCGGTCATGCAACACCGTCAGCGCCAGGCCCGTATCGCCGACACACCACCCGCCCCATGGCAGCCTGAACACCTCCCCCGAGCTGGTTCGGCGGAGATTCTCTAAAAAATCCAACGGATCGTGCCGGAACCGGAGCATCTCTGCGAAACCCATCGAACGGTCCTCTCACGGAGAGGGTGAGCGGTTCATCAGGTGCTTTCGAGCTGCGCCTATCCACTGGACCTGCGTACAACCGCAGGCCGAACGTAGCCTTCCAATTTTATCCAGCGTGTCCAGACCGGTACGGATCGCGGCGATGATCACCGTGATCCGGAGCCGGGGTGGGCCTGACCAGGACCGCACCGACATCAAGAAACGAGCGGTACTCCGGCTGTTGCGGAAGCAGGCCGGGTGATCGCCGGAGGTCGAGTCCCTGCCGGATACCGGAGTGCGGATTGCCCTTCCCGGTCGGGCGATCACGGCCGCCGCAATGACAGGAGCGAGACCTCAGCCCGGAACATGCAGTGGGTCGACCCAATACTGTGGGCTGCGGCCGTAGTGCGGCGTCGCATACGCGCGGTCCCATGTCGCGCCGGCGGCGATGAGCTCGCGCCACGGTGCGACCTCGACATACATGACCCGCATCGAGTTCAACGACCCGATGTGCAGATCGGGTCCGTCGGTGGTGACCGCGTCCTCGGCGACGGCGACATCGAAATTTCGTTCCAGGGCGGCGCGGACCGTCGCCTCCACACAGACGTTGGTCTGCAGTCCGCACACGATCAGACGATCGGCGCCGAGCGTGCGCAGGGCGGGTTCGAGTTCGGTGTAGGCGAAGAAGCTGTGCCGGGTTTTGTCGAGTACCAGCTCCCCCGGGTCCGGTGCGACGGCATCCATGATCTGTGAACGCCACAGCTTCTCCTGCTCGGACAGCACCGGCAGCCGATCCGCGCGGCTCGCGCGGTGCCGGGCCGACCGCGGTGTCATCGCCGGAGAGGACACCTGGCGCGAATAGATCACCGGAATCCTCTGCGTCCTCGCCTGGTGGATCAACGACCGGCATTCGGCCACCACCTCGTCCCGCCTCCACAGCGGTGGCCACCCGTAGGCGTCCCGGACATCCTGCACCAGATACGAGTTCTGCACGTCCACCACGAGCAATACCAACGACCCCACAAACACCCCTTATGTATCGAAAGCTGCTGTACCTCAAACGCCTACAGCAGGCGACCCTCCATTATGGGCTGCTGATCGGACCGGCGGCGCACATCCGGGCTCATCGGCGGAGCCGGGGCGCGGATCTTCGGGCATGACCCGTGGCCGGTACGGGGATTCGACACCTGTGCCACCTCGGTTGCGCGGAGATGTGACGACAACTCGCCCAGGGCCCGGCAGGAGACCGTCCGGGCAGTGCAGCCGGCGGACCCGGACATCGGTAACGTCAGTGTTCGAGGAGGTGTTCGGTGCGGTGAACACGAAAATAATCCGGGCGAGGCAGGAACGGCGGCGCGTGATCGTGGCCGCGGCATCCGGGTTGTTCGCCGCCTGCGGTTATCGGGCGGCGAGTATGGACGAGATCGCCTGCCGGGTCGGAATCAGCAAACCAGTTCTGTACAAATCGTTTTCGAGCAAGCTCGAACTCTATCTGGCGGTTCTGCACGAGGCAGTACAGGTATTGCGTGCCACGCTCACCGCGGCATTGGCCTCCGCCCGAGATATGCGATCGATTGTGGTGGCGACGGTGACCGCGGTGTTCGACTTCGCCGACAACCATGCGCGCAGCGCTGCCCTGCTGGCCGGAGCGGCCGACGCGGAGGAGCCGTCGGCGCAGCGGATGGCGCGCCAGGCCACCACGATCTGCACCGAGGCCCTGTTGCAGGCGCTCGCACCGTCCGCCTCGCTGCGGGCCGAGCGGGGATGGCTGATCGCGGCGGAGATGGTCGGGATCGCTCAGTCATGCGCGCGCGACTGGGTGGATGACCGGTAAGCGATTGCCCAAGAACGAAGCTGTCGCCACGACCGCCGGTTTGTGCTGGTCCGGCCTGGCCGGTGTCCAACTGGCACCGAAGAGCCCGGTCACCGCCGGGGACTGAACTCCGTTTCCACGGTGGGAGCTGAGAATTCCCGGCCGACCGGATAGCGTGCTACCCCGGCTGGAGCACTCCTTCGGACAGGGCGACAGGAGGCTTCGACGAACTTCACTCAGGACGCGGCGTCGAGGAAGGCGCGGACGTCGGCAACCAGGGTGCGCAGGGATTCACCCGCGGCGTGGACGGTGGTCGTCTCGAAGCTCCACAGCCGAGTCTGCGGCATCCCGGTCACCGTCTGCGGGGGCGGACTCACCGGCATCGAAGCGGCCGCCGAGATCGCCGAGGCGCACCCCGGGCTGACGGTCGCCCTGATCAGCGCGGCACGCGGACGGCGCGGCACGCGGACCGCTCGGCTCGGAGCGGGTGTGGAGGGGCAATCAGCCCTGGTTGGTTTCGTCCACTATCCACGCGGCGATCTGGGCACGGGAGGTAAACCCCAGCTTGGTGAGTATCTTCTCGACGTGCCCCTGGGCAGTGCGTGGTGAGACAACGAGTTCGGTGGCGATCTGCCTGTTGCTGAGGCCCCGGGCGACCAGTGCGGCGACCTGCCGCTCACGTTTGGTCAATCGGGCCGTCCGGTCGGGGTCGGCGGTCGGGCCGGTGGATTGCTCGCGCAGTGCGTAGGCCTGCGCCGCGGAAACGCTCATCGTGCGGCCTCGCTCGAATGCCACATCGAACTTGGTGTCGCCGAGAGTCTTTCGCGCCGACTGCTCGCACTCCTCGTGGAAGTACGACAGCGTGTCGAAGACACGGCCGCGGCTGCCTCCGGCCGGCCAGAGGTGACGAGCGGCTCCCATGAGCACCGCGGCCCGCTCCGCATCCCGGCGGTGGCAGGCGACCCAGGACAGCGCTTCGAGGCAGAAGGTCACCACCATGGGGCTGTTGAGCGGACGGTCGACGCGCAGAGCGTCCTCGATCAACTCTTGCGCACGGTCGACGTTGCCGCGGCGCAATTCGGCGACGGCCAGTCCCCGCATGGCCAGCGCGCGATACAGTATCCCCCCGCACCCTTCGGTGATAGCGATCAGCCGCTGCTGGTGCTCGATCGCTTTCTCCGTATCGCCGCGCATTTCGTACGTCAGACCCAGCAGGGTCAGGGCATGGATATGGAGATGACCGGTGAGGTCCGACCGGTAGACGTCGATGGCGGCCTCCAGGAGCGGTGCGGCACGCGAAGGGTCACCACTGAGCAGGGCCAAGCCTGCTGCCGCGTTGTTCATCTGCGCCTGCAACATCGGCGTCGGGTCACGTTCGGCCAGCACCCGGCCCTCCTGGAGCAGTGTCGCCGCGGACCGGAAATCGCCCTGCGCCGCCGCCATGTCGATGGCGACGCGCAGTGCCGTCACCCGGTCGGGGATCGAGGTAGCGCCGGGGTGGGCGAGAACCCGTTCTATCCAGGACCGTCCTTCACCGTAGAAGCCGCGGAACACCCAGAACTCCCACAGCGCGGACGCCGTTTGCAGGCCCGCTTCCGCTGCTTCCTCGGTGTCCTCGGACAGCGAGGATTCGAGGGCCTCGCGCAAATTGGGGTGCTCGCGCTCGAGCCGGGCGATCCAGCCGGGCTGCGCACGGCCGATCCATCCCGCCTCCGCGTCCAGCGCCAGCCGCTGGTACCAGGCCCGGTGCCGTCGGCGCAGCTCCTGGTACTCGCCGGATTCCCGCAGCTTGTACCGACCGTAGTCGCGCAGGGTCTCCAGCATCCGGAACCGCACGACGGAACCCGACTCTTCCCGGATCAGTATCGACTTGTCCACCAGTCCGGAAAGCGCATCGACGATCTCGACAGGTGCCGAGTCGACAGGGCACACCTGCTCGACCGCATCCAGGCCGCAGCTACCGGCGAACACCGACAAGCGGGCCCACGCCCGCTGTTCGGCCCGCGAACACAGATCGTAGCTCCAATCCAGGCACAGCTTCATCGACTGTTGCCGGGTCGGCGCGGTGCGGAAGGAACCGGTGAGCAGCTCGTATCGGTCCGTCAGCCGGGCCAGGATCTGGTCCGGCGACAGCGTACGGATGCGCGCGGCGGCGAGCTCGATCGCCAGCGGCACGCCGTCCAATCTGGCACAGATCCTGGTCACCGCGACCATGTTGTCCTCGGTCAGCTCGAATCCCGGTACCACCGCCGCGGCACGCTCGACGAACAGCGTCACCCCGTCGAAGCGGGGCAGCCCCTTCAGCGACGGTCGATGATCCGGATCCGGGACTGTCAACGGCATCACCCGCTGGGTCACTTCGCCGGCGATCTTCAACGGCTCGCGGCTGGTGATGATGGTCCGCACCCCCGGGCACGAGGCCAGCAGCGCCTCGGTCAGCTCGGCGACCGCATCCACGATCTGCTCACAGTTGTCCAGGACGAGCAGCGTTTCGCGGGACCACAGGTAGTGCATCAGAGTCTCGAGCAACGGCCTCGTCGAGTCGTCCCGGACACCGAGCGTTGCCGCCACGGTGTCGACCAGCAGCCCGGGATCGGACACGAGAGCCAGATCGACCAGCCACACCCCGTCGGCGAAATCGCGCTGAACCTGCGACGCAGCCTTCAGCGCCAACCGCGTTTTGCCCACGCCGCCGGTACCGACGAGTGTGAGCGAGCGTGACCTCGACAGATGATTCTTGACCTCGGTCAACTCGGCACGCCGATCGACGAGGCCGGTCAGCTCCAGTGGCAAATTCCCACCGGCATTCTCGCCGACCGGCTCCGCCTGCCGCCCACCCTGTGCCGCGGCGCTGGACGGGGAACGTTCGGGACCGGGATTGGTCAGCAGGACCAATTCGCCCGTCGAACTCCCCCGGCGCCGCTGCACCCGCCGAACGGCTTCGCCGAACTCCGCGGCGGTGGGGCGTTCGCGGCGATCCCGCCTCATCGCCGTTTCCACCAGCGTCGATACCTCGTCGTCGATACCGCTCTGCCGCAGGTCCGGCAGGTCATGGGTGGTGATCCGCAGGAACTGCGTCACCATCTTCTCGCCCTTGCGCCGCTCGAAGGCGGCATGCCCGGTCAACGCGCAGAACAGGGTCGCGCCGAGCCCGTAGACATCGGCTTCCGGCGTCGACGGCTGCCCTCCGAGCACTTCGGGTGCGGTGTACGCGGGAGAGCCGGTCACTGTGCCGGTGGCCGTCTCGAACCCGCCACCGATATGGGCGATGCCGAAATCGGTCAATGCCGGCTCGCCGAAATCGGTGAGCAGAATATTGCCCGGTTTCACATCCCGATGCACTATCCCGAGCCGGTGAGCTGCCTCGAGCGCGCCGGCGATCTTCCATCCGATCCGCAGCGCATTCTCCGACGAAAGCGGGCCGTGCCGGCGAATCCACATATCGAGAGACCCCGAGGGGTGATAGGGCATCACCAGATAGGGGCAGTCGCCGGAAAGTGTGCCCACCTCCAGCACGGTCACGATATTCGGGTGCCCGGTCGAGCGGCCCATCGCCCGCTGCTCCCGCAGGAATCGGGCCCGGTTGTCCTCGTCCAATCCCGCGGTGAAAACCTTCACCGCCACGGTCCGGTCCAGCTCCGGCTGCCGGCAGCGATACACCATCCCGAATCCACCCCGCCCGACTTCCACAGCATCCAGGTAACCGGCCGCAGCCAATTCGGCGCGAAACGATCTCGTCTCGCGCTGCGTGCGAAGTGGGTCGTCACCGCTCATCGGTGTATTTGCCCCGGGCAGTGTTGTGCGAAGCGAAAGAAACCATAGGCTCACCTCTTGCCCACTCCACTATATGCCCGGCCGGAGAAGACCCCCGCTGCCCGGTTCGATATACGGAAAATAGCGCTCAGCGCTTACTCGCACCCACCCGCCGCACCTCATTCCCGGGTGTCGCTGCCCGACTTATTCGAGCCGTTCGGGCAAGGTTTAGCCGGACGCGGCGTGGGTACCGGCGCGGGCACCAGTGGTTCGAACGCAAGCGGTGGCTCGGACGAAGGAGAGCGCATGGCAGTGACACCGTCTCGACCCGCAGAACTCACCCCCACCCGCCCGTTTCCGGCGCGGGTGGGCCCGAAGGGTTCGGCCATCCGGAAACTGGTGACCACGACCGACCCGAAACTGCTGGGCATCATGTACCTGGCCTCGGCGACGGCGTTCTTCCTGATCGGCGGGTTGATGGCGCTGCTGCTGCGCGGGGAATTGGCCCGCCCCGGGCTGCAGTTCCTGTCGCCGGAACAGTACAACCAGCTGTTCACCATGCACGGCACGATCATGCTGCTGTTCTATGCCACGCCGGTGGTGTTCGGTTTCGCCAATGCGGTCCTACCGCTCCAGATCGGGGCGCCGGATGTGGCGTTTCCTCGCCTCAATGCCCTGAGCTACTGGCTGTATCTGTTCGGTGCCACCATGGCGACCGCCGGATTCGTGACTCCGGGCGGCGCCGCCGATTTCGGCTGGACGGCATATTCGCCGCTCACCGATATGCTGCACTCACCGGGTGTCGGCGCCGATCTGTGGATCATGGGTCTGGCCGTATCCGGTTTGGGCACCATTCTCGGTGCGGTCAATATGCTCACCACGGTGGTATGCCTACGGGCCCCGGGCATGACGATGTTCCGGATGCCGATCTTCACCTGGAATATCGTGGTGACCAGCATCCTCGTGCTGCTGGCGTTCCCTATCCTCACGGCGGCGCTCATGGCGCTGGCCTACGACCGGCGCCTGGGCGGTCATATCTATGATCCCGGTGTCGGCGGTGTCCTGCTGTGGCAGCACCTGTTCTGGTTCTTCGGCCATCCGGAGGTCTACATCATCGCGTTGCCGTTCTTCGGCATCGTCACCGAGATCTTCCCGGTTTTCAGCCGCAAACCCATTTTCGGCTACACCGCGCTGGTCTTCGCGACCATCGGCATCGGTGGCCTGTCGATGGCGGTGTGGGCCCACCATATGTACGCCACCGGCGCGGTGCTGCTCCCCTTCTTCTCGTTCATGACCTTCCTCATCGCCGTGCCGACCGGCGTAAAATTCTTCAACTGGATCGGCACCATGTGGAAGGGACAACTCACGTTTGAAACACCGATGCTGTTCTCCGTGGGATTCCTCGTCACGTTCCTGTTCGGTGGGCTGTCCGGTGTCATCCTGGCCAGCCCGCCCCTGGACTGGCACGTGCACGACAGCTATTTCGTGGTGGCGCACTTCCACTACGTACTCTTCGGCACCATCGTGTTCGCGACCTTCGCCGGTATCTACTTCTGGTTCCCGAAGATGACCGGCCGGCTCATGGACGAACGTCTCGGCCGCCTCCACTTCTGGACCACCTTCCTCGGCTTCCACACCACCTTCCTGGTCCAGCACTGGCTCGGCGCCGAAGGCATGCCCCGGCGTTACGCCGACTACCAGGCCGATGACGGTTTCACCGCCCTGCACACCGTGTCCACCATCGGCTCGTTCGTGCTCGGCGTCTCGATGATCACGTTCGTGTGGAATGTCTTCAAGAGCTACCGCTACGGCGAGGTGGTCACCGTGGACGACCCCTGGGGGTACGGCAACTCCCTGGAATGGGCCACCAGCTGCCCGCCGCCGCGGCACAACTTCTACGAACTGCCCAAGATCCGCAGCGAGCGCCCCGCCTTCGAACTGCACTACCCGCACATGTCCGAGCGCATCCGCAAAGAATCCCACATCGGCCGCAGCAGCCACGGCGCCGGCGCGGAACTTTCCCAGCCCCCCAGCCCCACCACCGGTGCCGCCGCCGCCGACGGACCCGACCGCTGACACCGGCTCCCGGGGCACCCGGTGTGGAGGGTGGCGCCCACCCGGACCTCGCCACCGTCGTGGCCGGGACTGCCCCCCTCGCGAGCAACCGCACCCGCCGGGTGGAGGCCAGGCGGCGTCCGGTCGGAAGGCCGGCGCCCGGCGAGCGCCTCTCGGCGAGCGGTCGCTCGTGCGAGGAATGGGTACGGTCCACCCGGGCTCGGATCAACTCTCCCCGCGACCGCTCCGCCCGCTCGCGGCCGACTGCCCGAAGAAGAAGCCGAGGATCAGCAGGATCATGTTCATCACGATCTCCGGGACCTTCGTATCGGTGAACATCGCGACCACCATCACGAGACTGAACCCGACCAGCAGGACCGCGCCGATGAGGACGGCGATGGGCTCACGCTGGAACAGCGACCACCGCATCCGTGAGCGGCGCTCGTTCAGGTCGCGGACCACATTCTGCAATTCGGTCTCCAATGCAGCGTCCCGCGCGTCCTCGGTCACCGAGGATTTCGCCACCACGTCCTGTGCCCGCTGGATCTGAGCCGCGACCATCTGCCTCGCCACCGGGTCGTGGATCGCGGATTCGGCTACATGCTGGATCTGGTCGAGCTCACGTCGTGCCGTGGTATTCCGCAGCCCCGCCTGGAGTTCTTTGCGGATATCGGCGAGCCGGCGCAGCATGTATCCCTCGCCGACCACATCGGTCACGCCGTTGCTGTCGGTGATCTCGAACGGTTGCCGATTCTGCCGGGGGACGGTCTCCATCATGTTCTCGACCCGGGACAGCCACGCCGCGACCTCGTCCGGTGTGACGCCCTCGAAGGTGCGCGGAATGCCGAGTTCCTCCTTGATGTTGTTGCGGACGGCTTCGCGGTTCTCCGGCGAAACATCTCGTTCTTCCCGCGACTCTCTGCGACCCAACGCATTCCTCCCACACTGACCCTTGCTTGCCGGACCAGCGTACGGGCTCCACACCGAGGCAGGAACGGGATACACCCTCGCGCAACGAAACCCGGGGACCGTATGAGCCCGCACCGCACGCCCCGGCGCCCGCACGGCAGGAGTCGGCGACGACCCGCGGGCCGGACGCAGCCGCCGTTTCCGCAGCGAGAGGCCCCCGCACGTTCCGGCGGTCGGGGGCCGCGGGAAGGATCACCCCCGGCCGACGACCCACGCGGCGATCTGCGCGCGCGAGGTGAAGGCGAGTTTGGAAAGAATGTGCTCGACATGCCCCTGCGCGGTGCGCTGGGAGATCACCAACTTGGCAGCTATCTGCCGATTGCTGAGTCCCTGCGCCACGAGTTCGGCGACCTGATGCTCGCGCTTGGTCAGCTGTGGCGCAGCGGGATCGGAGCCGGGCGCGCCGGTCGGTTCCTCCCGGAGAGCGTAGGCGACGGCAGCGTCCAGGCCCATCGCGCGACCGCGGCGACGGGCGGCGGCGAATCGGCGTTCGCCGAGCACGCCACGAGAACTATCATTGCATACCTCGTGGAAGCGCGACATGTTCGAGAAGACCGTCGTCACGCTGCCGCCGGCGGGCCAGCGCCCCGCTGCGGCCCCCATCAAAACCGCCGCGCGTTCGGCGCCGCGCCGGTCATCGACTGTCCATGCCAGCGCCTCGAGACTGAGCGCGGTCAGCAGCGGGCTGCGCATCATCCGGGTGAAGCGGAGGGCCGATTCCAGCGATTCCCGCGCACGGTCGCGGTCGCCGCGCCGCCACGCGACGACCCCGATACCCCGTAGGGCGGCAGCGCGATAGATGAACTCTCCATACTTTTCGGCGATCGCCAGTACTTCGCGATAGCACGAGTCGGCGGTGTCGATATCGTCGGACACTTCGCCGGCCCAGCCGAGCAGAGTCAACGCACTCACATACAGGTTCGGCGGCTCGGTCGCGCGGAGTAGCTCGACGGTACGCGTGAGCGCCGCTGCCGCACGAACGGGCTCGCCGCGGGTCAGCGCGAACGCACCCTCCCCATAGGCCACCTGCGCCCGGAGCGCGGAAGAACCCTCGGCATCCGCGAGCGCCCGCGCCGCGTCCAGCCGGGCCGCCGCGAGCTCGAAATCGCCCTGGGCCGAGATCAACTGGCTACTGACGCGGAGGGCTTCGACACTCGCGGAGGTCTGATCGGCACCGGGGCGTCCGAGGAGGCGCTCGAGCCAGGAGCGCCCTTCGCCGTGCAGGCCGCGGAAAATCCAGAACTCGGACAAGGCGGCGGCGGTGCGCAGCCCCGCCTCGGTGGCTTCCACCGTGTTCGCCGCGAGGAAGGATTCGAGCGCGTCGCGTAGGTTGGGCTGTTCACGCTCGAGCCGATCCTGCCATTCGGGCTGGCGGGGGCTCAGCCAGTCCGCCTCCGCATTCAGTGCCAGCCGCTGATACCAGTCGCGATGGCGTCGGCGCAGTTCCGCGTTCTCGCCCGATTCCGACAGCTTTTCCCGGCCGTAGTTCCGTACCGCGTCCAGCATCCGGAACCGCACGCGGATCTTCGAGTCCTCGCGGATTACGATCGACTTGTCCACCAGCGACGAGATCACGTCGAGCGGAGTGCTCGCCTCGAGAGGGGGTTCGGCGCCGGCCATACCGGCGCCGCACACCTCTTCGGCAGCGTCGAGCGCGAAACTGCCGGCGAAGACCGAGAGCCGAGCCCACATCCGTTGTTCGATCTCGGTGCACAGCGAGTAACTCCAGTCCATGCAGCCCCGTAACGTCTGCTGCCGGGTCGGTGCCGAGCGACTACCGCGGGTCAGCAGTGCGTATTGATCCGTGAGCCGCCGGCGGATCTGCGCGGTCGACAGCGCGCCCATCCGTGCCGCGGCCAGTTCTATCGCCAGCGGTAGACCGTCGAGCTGCGCGCAGATGCGCGCGATATCGACCTTGTTCTCCTCGTCGAGTTCGAAGCCCGGTACCGCCGCCGCGGCGCGGGTGACGAACAACGACACACCGTCGAACCGTGCCATCTCCCCCAGTGGGGGATCGGCATCCCGGTCCGGCGCCTGGAGCGGGGGAACCTGCAGCACCGCCTCCCCCGCACCATTGAGCCGTTCCCGGCTCGTCACCAGGATGTGCAGATCCGGGCACGTCCGCAGCAACGTATCGACCAGCTCGGCCACCCCGTCCACCACGCCTTCGCACCCGTCCAGAACCAGCAGTACCTCCAGACCGCTCAGCAGCTCCAAGACGGCCTTCAACAACGGTGTCGGTGATTCGTCGCGGACACCGATGGTCGCCGCCACCACGTCGACCAGCCGCGAATCATCCGCGACATCGGCCAACTCGACCAGCCACACGCCATCGGCGAAACCGCGTTGTAGCTGCGCCGCGGCCCGCAGGGCCAGCCGTGTCTTCCCCACGCCGCCGATTCCGGTCAGTGTGACCAGCCTTCCGGCCGCCAGCAGGCTCTTGACCTCCGCCACCTCGGCTCGTCTGTCGATGAAACTGGTCAACTCGAGCGGCAGATTTCCCTCGCTCCCCCGGCCGACCGAGGCCAGCGACGGGCGCATCTCCCACACCGCCGGACGATCCACCCGAGCCTCCGTCCGAGTAGTGACGGGCGGCGCCGGTGCCTCCGTCGACGACCGGTGGCGTCGCCGGATCTGCACGATGGCCTCACCCAGTGCCGCGGCTGTCGGCCGCGCGTCGGGATCACGGCTCATCGCGGCCGACACCAGCACGGATACGTCGTCGGGTACGGTCGCCTGCCCCGGGCCCGGCACCCGCTTGTCGGCCGCTACCCGCAGAAACTGCGCCACCACGTGCTCACCGCTGTGCCGTTCGAAGGCGGCGTGACCGGTGAGCGCGCAGAAAATGGTGGCGCCGAGCCCGTAGACATCGGCAGCCGGGGTGGATGGGTCGCCCTCGAGCACTTCCGGCGCCGTGAACGCAGGCGATCCGGTGACCTTCCCCGCGGCGGTCCGATATCCGTCGGCGATATGCGCGATGCCGAAATCGGTCAACGCGGCCTCCCGGTGGGGGGCGAGCAGAACATTTCCCGGTTTCACGTCCCGATGCACGATGGACAGCTCGTGGGCGCCCGCGAGGGCACCGGCTATCTTCACCCCGATCTCCAGCGTGTCCGCGACCGGAAGCGGACCGTACCGGCGGATCCTCGCCTCGAGCGAGTCCAGGGGATAGTACGGCATCACCAGGTAGAGGCGTCCCGCCTCCGTGGTCCCCGCCTCCAGCAGGGTGACGATGTGCGGGTGCCCGGTCAATCGCCCCATAGCTCGCTGTTCGCGAAAGAAACGCGCACGATCTTCCTGATCCAGGTCTGCGGGTAGTACCTTCACCGCGACAGTCCGGTCCAATGCCGACTGGGTGCAGCGGTACACCACCCCGAAACCACCGCGTCCGATCTCCACCGCGTCGTCGAAGCCCGACCCGCGCAGATCTGCCGTGACGGGAGTGACCACCCCACGCTGTGTTCGCAGCGGATCCTCGCCGGTCATCAGCCGCCGAGCGCGCTACCGGAAATTTCTCGGAAACCACGCACCATGCGCTCACCTTTCGCTGGGACGAGTTTACCGCCGGAATCCCCGCATCCGAGGCCGCCGACCGGTCCCTCGGGCATACGGCGGGCTCCTCCGGTACATCCCGGGTGCACGGGAACAAGGATTGGCCTCGACCGCAGCGGGTAGCACGACGGCCGACATCCGCTCCGCGAGTCAGCGAGGAGAAGCTATGGCCCAGCAAGTCTCCGACTATGTCCTGCGGCGCCTCCGCGAATGGGGAGTCGAGCAGGTATTCGGTTACCCCGGTGACGGTATCAACGGGTTGGTGGCCGCGTTCGGCCGCGCCGACAATTCACCGCGGTTCGTCCAGGCCCGGCACGAGGAGATGGCGGCGTTCCAGGCGACCGGATATGCCAAGTTCAGCGGCAAGGTGGGCGTCTGTACCGCGACCTCGGGGCCCGGTGCGATCCACCTGCTCAACGGGCTCTACGACGCCAAACTCGACCATGTCCCGGTCGTGGCGGTGGTGGGTCAGACCGCGCGTAGCGCGATGGGCGGCAGCTACCAGCAGGAGGTCGACCTGCAGTCGCTGTACAAGGACGTCGCCGCGGACTATCTGGTCGAGGTGAACGTCTCCAGTCAGCTGCCGAATGCCCTCGACCGGGCCTTCCGCACCGCGATCACCCGCCGCTCCCCCACCGCGGTCATCATCCCGGCGGATCTCCAGGAGGAGCCCTACGAGCCGCCGCAGCACGAGTTCAAACAGGTACCGTCCAGCCCGCCCGCGGCGCTGGTGACGAGTTCCGATCCGGCCGACAACGAGATCCGGCACGCCGCCGACGTGCTCAATGCCGGGTCGAAGGTCGCCATCCTGATCGGCCAGGGCGCCCGGGCGGCCGCGGCGGAGGTACTCGAGGTCGCCGACCTGACCGGCGCGGGTATCGCGAAAGCCCTCCTGGGCAAGGACGTGCTGCCCGATGACCTCCCGTTCGTCACCGGATCGATCGGGCTGCTGGGCACCCGGCCCAGCTACGAGTTGATGCGTGACTGCGACACCCTGCTGATCGTGGGTTCGAATTTCCCCTATACCCAGTTCCTGCCCGATCTCGATCAGGCGCGGGCGGTGCAGATCGACCTGGACGGCGCGATGATCGGCATGCGCTACCCCACCGAGGCCAGTCTGGTCGGCGACGCACGGACCACCCTGCGCCACCTGATCCCGCTGCTGAACCGCAAGGAGGATCGCTCCTGGCGCGAGGAGATCGAACAGAACGTGGACCGCTGGTGGACCACCATCGAGCGGCAGAGCATGCTCGACGCCCACCCGATCAATCCGATGCGGGTGGTGTGGGAGCTGTCCGAACGGATCCCCGGCAACGCCATCGTAACCGCGGATTCCGGATCCTCCACCAACTGGTATGCCCGCTGCCTACGCTTCCGCGATCAGATGCGCGGGTCACTGTCGGGCACTCTCGCCACGATGGGCCCCGGCGTCCCCTATGCCATCGGCGCGAAGTTCGCTCATCCCGACCGCCCCGCCATCGCCCTGGTCGGCGACGGCGCCATGCAGATGAACGGGCTGGCCGAGCTCATGACCGTCGCGCGCTATCAGCATCTGTGGCAGGACCGCCGGCTGATCGTCTGTGTCTTCCACAACAACGACCTCAACCAGGTCACCTGGGAGTTGCGCGCCATGGGCGGCGCGCCGAAATTCGAGGAATCGCAAAGCCTTCCCGATGTCTCCTATGCCGAGATCGCGCGGGCGATGGGCATCGAGGCGGTCGCGGTCGAGAAGCCGGACGCGATCGGCGGCGCCTGGGATTACGCGCTCGCCGCGGATGGCCCGGTGTTACTCGACGTCCGATGCGACCCGGAGGTGCCACCGATTCCCCCGCATGCCAGCTACGAGCAACTGAAGGAGATGGCCGCCTCGGTACTGCGCGGCGACCCGGATGCCTGGCATCTGATGGTGCAGGGCGCCAAGACCAAGGCGCAGGAGTTCCGGCCCTGACCGGCGGGGAGCGCCGACCGCCGGCCCCTCCGGTACGGAGCCGCTACGGCTGCGGCGGCCTCATGCCCAGGCGTGAGCCCCCGGGCTCGGTGACAGCGGCGACATGAGCCGCCCCCAGAATTCGTGCCGGATCGCATCCCAGAGCCCGGCCAGTTCCGGATGGAGTTCCCGCGCTCGCGCGAGATCCGGATAACTGCCGGAGGGGAAGCAGACCACCGGGGAGGCATCGCAGAGCTTCTCGACGACGACGATGGCGATGGCGTGATCCCGCAGCATGCGCCAGCTGGCGCGGAGCCCGTCGGCCTCCGTTCGGCACATGCCTTCCCTCGCCGATGCGCCGTCGGAGAATACGACCTGTTCGGTGGTCGCTGCCGGGCCGGTGGGTGACTCTGCACCGCGACGACGCTGCCGGTGAGGAGCCTCGACACAGCGAGCCGGGTGTTCATGCATGTCGTTCCCTCTCCTGATCGTCATCCGACCGATGGCGCCCGAGCCGGCACCACCCGATAATCTAATACCTCTGAATTCATAGTTCAATGGCTTAGAGCAACCTGGAGCGTTGAATTCGGTGTCGAAGGGCCGGCAGTGGAGCCGCCTTGCTATTGACTCCATAGTTCATATTTCAAGTTCCGAGTCCTAGAATCGATTGCATATCCGCGCACCAGAGGAGTCGCGTTGCCCCAGCAGGAACGCGCGGGCCTGACCGCGCTCAGCGCTGTTCTGTCACCACTGGAGGGCAGTGGTCCGAAGACGGAGGCCGTGGTCCAGCGGTTGTCCGCGGCGATCAGCCTCGGGGTGATGGTGGACGGCCAGCAGTTGCCGAGCGAGTTGACCCTCGCCGATCAGCTGGGTGTATCGACGATGACATTGCGGGAAGCACTGGCCGTCCTCCGGGAGCAGGGCATCGTCCGCACCAAGCGAGGACGCGGGGGCGGCAGTTTCATCTGTTCGTCCGCGGAGGTCCTGGAACACACCGCGTCGGCACGGTTGCAGCAGATGAGTCTCGCGGAATTACGTGACCTCGGGGATGCGCAGTTCGCCATCGCCGGCGCGGCCGCGGTATTCGCCGCCCGCCGCGGCGGCCGGGCCGATATCGCCCGGCTCCACACCCTGACCGATCGGTTGCGGGCGAGCACCGAGCCGGTCGCGGCCCGGCGGGCCGACAGCCGTTTCCATATCGAGATGGCCGTGTGTGCGCAGTCCACCAGGCTGACCCGCGCCCAAGTCGACCTCCAGGCCGAGCTCTCCGCACTGATCTGGCTGCCGCGACTGGAGCTGGATCCGGTCGCCGAGGCGTCCGTCCACAGCGACCTGGTACGTGCCATCGAACGGGAGGATGATGCCGAGGCCCGGGAACTGGCAGAATCGCATAGTGAATCCCGCATCCGTCGACTCGTCGCCCTACGTATGGAGCTCAGTGATCGATGACGGACAATCCAAGACCTCCGACCATCGAGTCGCTCGCTTCTGTCGTGGCAGAGCTGGCCGAGCAGATTTTTCTGTCGCTGACCACGATAGGAACCGCGCTGACGCGCGTATGGGACGAGGTCACCGCGAACCGGCGATCCACCCCCCGTTCAACCGATCTGGCGCGGCTGCGCGAACCCATCGCCCATGAGCTCGAGCAGGCCGGCGACCTGTTCGACGGGGCAGGTGTGGTCATCGCCGACGGTGTACTGGCCGACCGGCCGCGGTTCCTGGAGTGGTGGCAGGTGCATTCGGCACACCGACCCCAGCGGCTGAACCCCGAGCTGAACCCGCTCAGCGAATACTTCTACGACTACACCCAGATGGACTGGTATGTGATCCCGCGTGACGAGCGGCGCCGCTGGGTGCACGGACCCTATATCGATTTCGCGTGCACCGACCAATACGTGTGCACGTTCGCGGTGCCGGTCACCGCCGCGCCGGGACAGTTCCTCGGAATAGCCGGGGCCGATGTGCCGGTCGGCGCGATGCAGGAGGTCCTGCTTCCCCGGTTCCGCGCCTCGGGCCCCGCTCTCGTGCTCGTCAACGACGAGGGTCGCGTCCTGCTCGCCACCGATCCCGGGCTCCCCCCTGGATCCAGGACCGGCCGCGTCGGCTGGACCGGCACCGGGGTGCCGATCGACGCGCTTCCGTGGTCGCTGTGCCGGTTGGAGGGCACCACCGCGCACTGAGACGGTCCTCGCTGCGGACCGGCAACGAAGCGGTGACCGGGATCCGGACGTAGGCGTCAGCGCTCGTTCAGACGTTCAGATACTCCAGCAGCTGCTCGTGGAGCAAGCCGTTCGACGCGGCCGCGCTGCCACCGAGGGGGCTCGGATTGCCGTCGAGACCGGTGAAGCTTCCACCCGCCTCGGTGACGATGACGGCGCCGGCGGCCATATCGCCCGGGGAGAGCGCCGGGTCGGCGCAGACGTCGACCACCCCCTCGGCGACCATCATGTAGGGCCAGAAATCGCCGTAGGCGCGCGTGCGCCAGACCGCGCGGGACAGCTGCAGCAAGCCGTTCAGCCGGCCGTGCTCCTCCCAGCCCGTGAGGGTGGAGTACGCGAAGGACGCGTCCGGCAGTTTCGACACCCGGGACACACCCAGGCGGGATGCCGAGGAAAGACTACGGCCGGTGAAGGCACCATGGCCCTGTACGGCCCACCAGCGGCGGCCCAGCGCCGGCGCCGAGACGACGCCGACGACGGGCCGGTAATCACCCCCCGACACCTCCAGCAGGGAGATCTGCGTGGCCCACACCGGGACACCGCGCGCATAGTTCTCGAGGCCGTCGATGGCATCGACCACCCAGCAACGGGGGCCGGTGCCGTCCAGGCCCTGCCCCGCACCGAGCACCGCGTCGCGGGGGCGGGCACGCTGGAGCTGACCACGGACCAGCTTTTCCACCGCGGCCTGGGTATCGCTCCATCGGGCCATATCCGGCTTGGTCTCGATATCGAGGTCGAGAGCCTTGAAGCGGTCCATACTCGCCGCGTCGGCGGTGTCCACGAGCACATGGGCGAAGCGGAGGTCGTCGAGATGGTCCTGCATATAACGAAGCTATCCGCACCGAACGGACAGTGCCAGCGGGCCGCACCCGCCGCGAGCGGCGCACCCGCTACCTCCGCTGTGGCTGCGACCTCGAAATGTTCAGCGACCCAGCCGCTTCGAACACTCGGCCATCTCCTCGATCACGAGATCCACGGAGGTGGCGCGCCGACAGCACGATCCGGTCGGCGCCCAGTCCGCGGGCCCGGTCGAGCTCCGCCTCGTCCAAGCGCCGCAACGCGGCTCCGAGCACCAGGGAGATCTACGCCGTGTCCCGCTCGGCCCGAGCGGCCGCGGCACGCATCACGCCGATCGCCGTATCCAGTTCCTCGCCGGCCGTACCCAACGGCTGGAACCCGTCGCCCAGCCGGCCGGCCCGCCGGCCCCGCCGGGCAGCCGGGCAGCCGGGGCACTGTGACCCCCGATGTACAGCGGGACACCGGATTCCCGGAGCGGTGCGGGCCCGTCTCCTCACACACTGTGTCCGGGGCACCGCTCATCGAGTCCCTGACTACCCGCGACGACCGCGGGGAAACCGGCGGCGGCCGACGCCGACTGCCCGGGTACACGAAATACGAGTCATCGAAACGGGTTCCGCCCGGGCATGCCGGGCCGGGGCAGGCTACGCGGGGGCGACGGTGCCGCGGTGCCGGAAAGCGGCCGGGGTCTCCACGTGCACCCAGCAGCCGCTCGCGCCGTCGCCCAGGGCGGCCAGCGGCGGGGGCAGGAACGACGGCGGCGCGAATCGCACGTCGGTGCGCTGCGTCGCCGTGGTGACCACAGCGGCCTGTTCGGGGCCGCTCCATTCGCTGACCCACAACCCGCCCACGATCCACACCGGGGGTGTAGCGCCATCGGCGAGTGTGACCATCACCGGATCGCCCACGTATTCACCCCACACCACCCACCACCGGCCCGGAGTGTTCGAGGCGATCGGACCCGACACGCCGACGGCCATATCCGCGCGCCCCGACCACGGCCGCCACAGCAGCTCGTCCGCGCCGGCCTCGGTCACGATCTCGCCGCCCGGCTGCGGCTGTGTGACCCGGAAACAGCGGTCGGTGCCGCGCCACTGTAATCGCATCCCCGACAGCGGTAGCACTTCCGACTCGAGATTCGACTCGTGGTATCCGTTCGCCATCACGGCTCCTCACTGCTGCGCTGCTCCGCTCCTGTAGTGCCCCGGAGCGCCGACACCGGCCGTGCTACCCGCCCCTCCTGTTACTAAACCGTGACCAGAAGGAGGGCTGTCCCGCTTCCTGGCGCCGCGGCAATCGTCGACCGGCTGCGCCCCGGCCCTCGCGGTCACCGGGCCGAAACGCCCGACGGAACGCAGTGCCGTAGCGCGCGACACTCAGTGCGGCCCGGTCCGCACCGCAAGCTCCACCGCGGTCGCCACGCCATCGGTCCAGGGCTCCCCGTGGCTCGGCAGCACCGACCGCGCTCCTGTATCGGCCAGCGCGGCCAGCGAAGCCAAGGCCATGGGACTGTCGGCGGTGGCCGCGCCCGCCACGATCTGCGGCCCCTTGCCGCCGATATAGGGATCCAGGGTGACCAGCGCATCACCGGAGATCACCACATCGCGCTCGGGCAGGTGCAGGGCGCAGTGACCGAGTGACCGAGGGTATGGCCGGGCGTGAACACCACCCGCGGCCTGCCCGGGACCGGAAGCCGCGAGCCGGCCTCCAGGGACAGGATGTCGTCGAGCCCCCGCACGACGAGCGCCCCGGCCAGGGCCATTTTCCCCAGCACCGCCAGCGAGCGCGGGTATCGGAGCGGATATCGGAGCGGATTGCGTTCACGCTTGTACCGGTGCGGATATGCTGCCAGCGCGCGATCACCGTCATGAGCGAACACGAGCACACTCCACCTGTCGCGGGCACGTTTGGCCGAGCCCACGTGGTCGAAGTGCGCGTGCGTGAGCAGGACGGCGCGCACCTCGGCCGGGGTGCGCCCGATATCCCGCAACGCGGCGGTGATGTGGTGGAAGGTCGCGGGCAGTCCGGTGTCGACCAGCGTGACACCGTCCTCGTCCTCGATCAGATACACATTGACATCGGCGTGCTCGATCCGGTGTATCCCGTCGGCGACCTCGCGTCTCACCATCCGGCCGGCCTACCCGGCCGGTCGCGGCGCAAACCGCCGTCCGGTCACCGTCGGACCTTCCGGTCCGCGACGCTCCTGACGGCGACCGGGCCCGTCGGCCGCCGGAGGAGCCGGCGGCCGACGGGAGTTCACGGAGTGTGCGAGTCGGCCGATTCGTCCGATTTCCGTCCACCGGCCATATCGCGGACTTTGCCCGTGGCCGCGGCCGCCAACCCGGCGGTCTTCTGGCCTCCCGGGCCGGACGGGGTGTGCGGGTGGGGGCGGGTACTCCCTGGCCCCACCGGTGAGGTTCAGGCGGGACCGTGTTGTTCGTGGGTGAACGGTTTGCTGCCCGCTACCGCGGGGCTGCCCTCGGGGTTGGTGGCCGAGCCCTGGTTCTCGCGGTGACCGGTACCCAGCCAGTCCCGCACCGGGTCGGCGACGTATTCCCATTCCACGCCTGCCGGCCACGGCCCCTGCCCTTCGTTCCACGGTCCGCGGGCGCTGCCGTCACCGTTGGACATGTTGAACGCCACGTTCTGGAAACGGTCGTCGCCGGGCAGCGCGCCGGGCGGGAAGTTGACCGGGAGTTCGTTGAGGGCGGCGGTGAACTGTTGGAAGTGCGCCACCTCCCGGGACATCAGGAACGACAGGGTGTCCTGCACACCGGGGTCGTCGGTGAACTGTTTCAGGTATTCGTAAACGATCTTGGCGCGCGATTCCGCCGCGAGGTTGCTGCGCAGATCCACCGACGGCTCGCCGTTGGAGTTGACATAGGCCCCGGTCCAGGGGACGCCGGCGGAGTTGCCGACATCGGGGCCGCCACCGCGCAGCGCGAGGAACAGCGGATCGGTCGCCACCTGGTGGATCGCGTGTTCTTTCCCATCGGCCGAGGCGACCACCGGCATCCAGTCGCAATGCTCGTTGGCCTGTTTGAGGTCGTCGTTGAGGCCGTCGAGGAGCATCGTGATCATATTGCCGACGATTTCGAGGTGGCTGAACTCTTCGGTGGCGATATCCATGAACAGGTCGTACATCTTCGGATGTTTGCGGCGCAGCACGAAGGCCTGGCTGAAGTACTGCATCGCGGCCTTGAGCTCCCCGTTGGCACCGCCGAACTGCTCCTGCAGCAGGGTGGCGAACCGCGGGTCCGGGCGCTCCACCCGCACCTCGAATTGCAAATCCTTGTGGTGGATGAACACACGCGCTCCTCATGGTCGGCGCCGTGGTCCGTGACGTCTACCCGGGACCGTGGCGGGGAAACAGCAAGGAAGGAAGGTCGGCGAAAAAGGCGCCGGTGCGCACTCGGAGGATCGACACGCGCAAGACACGATCCGAGTCGCCCGGTCGCCGGACCGGTGCGCACCGTCGAACTCGGCCGCATCGCATCCCTGAGCCCGATGCTCACGGTAGGCGAACTCCGACCATCCGGCCGGGACATCACGGGTGCGTGTTCGGCTCCGCCGCCGCGTGCGAGGGTTGCGGCCCCGGGTGAGTCATCGAACGCGGCACGAGAGTGACCGGGGTCTCGGGGGCCGGTATGCGAACGGGCCGTGGTCGTGGCGGGAAGTCGGTCAGCCCGTAATCGTGCACGATCGGTATGCCGTAGCGGTGCTCGAAAGCGGTTCGCAGTTCCGGGCCGATTTGCGCGGTACTGCAGATGGCGATCCGCACCGACGAGATATGCGGTCGTATCCCGGCGGGCAGCTCCGACAGCTGCCGGTACACCGCCGGGGCCGCCGCGAAACAGGTGGCGCCGCTGGACTCGATCCGGTCGAAGAATGTCGTGGGATCGAACGGGCCGGCAATGGTGGCACGACCGTCGGCGAGCAGCGGCGCCAAGACCCCCAGGACGATGCCGTCGACATGAGACAGCGGCTGGATCGACAGACTGTGGTCGGTGCCGGTGATCGCGAAGATCTCGATCGCCAATCGGCACAGCGCGTTGAGGTTCATATGGTCGAGCACGGCAATCGTCGAACCGTCCCCGGATCCCCCGACGGGCACCAGCAGTGCCGGTGCGTCGTCACTCACCCGCGCCGGCTCGGCAGTGTCGAGATCGGCTGCGGTGAGCCTGTCGGCGGAAACGACGGAGCGCACCGGGTCGGCAGGGGCCGAGTCGTGCGCAACGATCAGAACCCGGGCGCCCGCGCGGGCCATGCGACGGCCGGCTTCTCCGGCGGGTAACGCCGGATCGAGCGGGGCGACAGCGGCACCCACCCGCCACGCGGCGAAGAGGGTGACGACGAAGTCGGCGGTATCGGGCAGCATGACCGCGAGCACGTCACCGGTCGATACACCGGCGGCGCGCAGCGACGTCGTCGCCCGCCGCACGACGTCCAGGAACGCGGCATTGTTCAGTTCGGTGCTGACGTCGGAGACGGCCGCGGCGTAGGGAGCGAGTACCGCACGGCAGTCCGGGAGTACTGCAAGGTTCACAGGCGATCCTCAGGGCAGTGGTCCAGGTGTCGTGCGTCCACGGTAGGAATTTGCGGCCGCCGGGTCGCCGTCGCGCGCCGATGAAGTACACAGCGGTCTTTGTCTCCAAAGAACAAGCGGATGGACGGCTCCTGCGAGCGGCGGTGCCGGAGGTACGGTTGACGGTGTGACGACCGCACGTCACTACACCGCGTACGCAGACCGCTTCATCGCGGCGACAGCTGCCCGGATGAACGAACGGGTGAGCGAGATCAGCGCGGCCATCCGCACCTATATCGAGGACGATATCGCCGATCTGCGCCATGATCCGCAGACCGGCGACCTGCTCGGTGAAAGCGTCGAAGCGAATATCGCCACTGTGCTGCACGCCCTGCGCTACCGCCTCTCCGTCGCCGATATCCAGCCGGCGCCCGCCGTCGTGGACTACGCCAGACGCTTGGCCCAGCAACGCGTTCCGGCCAACGCCCTGGCGCGCGCCTACCGGATCGGACAGCGCCGGCTGACCGAGATGGTGTTCGCCGAATTGGACACGATGGCTATCCCGCTCGCCGAACGGATCAGCGTGGTCGAACGCATCACCCCGACCTTGTTCGAATACATCGACCACATCACCGAACAGGTCCTCGACATCTACAGCGACGAGCGCGAACAATGGCTGGAAGGTCAGAACAATATTCGCGCGGTGCGAGCACGTGAGGTGCTGGACAGTCGCAAGACCATCGACGTCGACGCGGTCACCGAGGCGATCCGCTACCCGCTGCGCTGGCACCACCTCGCTCTCATACTTCGGTGCCCCGCCGGTGAGGTCGACAGCGAGACGGTCTCGGATTCGCAGCGGTTCGTCCGCGAACTGGCCGACGCCCTCGATACCGCGGCGAACCCACTGGTCATCGCCGCCGACCGGATCAGCGTCTGGGCGTGGCTGCCCTACCGGTCCGAGCGGACGGGCCTGGTAGCGGCGATACGGAATTACGTATCCGGCCGCCGCGACACCCCGGATATCGCGATCGGCATCCTCGCCGCCGGTATCGACGGCTTCCGCCGCTCCCACCGCAGCGCGCAACGCGCCTGCTCCGTCGCCCTGGCACACGGGCTGCCCACTCCCAGCGTCATCGCCGCCGACGACCCCGGCCTGACAACTGCGGCACTGCTCGGCGGCAGCGTCGACGAGGCGCGCTACTGGGTGAGCGAGGTACTCGGCGACCTGGCCGGCGACAACGAGCACGACGCGCGACTGCGCGACACGCTCCGGGTGTTCCTGCGCGCCGGATCCAGTTACAAGGCCGCCGCCACCGAGCTGAATCTGCATTCCAACTCCGTCAAATACCGGGTCGGGCGCGCCATCGCGCGACGCGGCCGCCCGATCGCCGCCGACCGGCTCGATGTCGAGCTGGCCCTCCTGGTGTGCTACTGGTACGGCCCGCCGGTCTTGCGGCCGGAACCGACCCGGCAACTTCCGGAGCCGATCAGGCGCGGTCCACCTCGACCATGAAGAAATCGGCTTTCGCCGCTCCACAATCGGGGCATGACCAGTCGTCGGGAATATCGTCCCAGCGGGTACCGGGCGCGATACCGTCCTCGGGCCAGCCGAGCGCTTCGTCGTATTCGAAACCGCATTGCACGCACTGGAACACTTTGTATCCGGTGGTCATATCACTGTCCTTTCCTCGGTACGGCCGGTTCGAAATCGACCTTTTCCCGCACCCCGCAGTCCGGGCAGCACCAGTCGTCGGGAACCGCCGACCACGCCGTGCCCGCGGGGAAACCTTCGCGCGGTGCGCCGGTGGTCTCGTCGTAGCGGTAATCGCACACCGGGCAGGAGAAGACGGCCATCAGCCCGCCACCCCGTAGCGGGCGAGCACGCGGTGCCGCTTGCTCGGCTGGATGTTCACGCGCGTGATATCGCCCCGGTAGTGGGCCAGCACGCGGTGGTCCATCACTTTCCGCCACAGCGGCGGGAAGTAGGCCAGGGTGATCATGCCGGCGTAGCCGGCAGGCAGTTCGGGCGCACCGTCCATACTGCGCAGGGTCTGGTAGCGGCGGGTGGGCGCCGCATGATGGTCGCTGTGCCGCTGCAGGTGGAAGAGGAAGATATTGGTGACGAGGTGATCGGAGTTCCAGCTGTGCTCCGGCGTGCACCGGACGTAGCGGCCCGACTCCGTGCGCTGCCGGAGCAGGCCGTAGTGCTCGAGGTAGTTCACGGTCTCCAGTAGCGAGAATCCGTATACGGCCTGGAGCAGCAGGAACGGTAGCACGCCCGGCCCGAACAGCACGGCCAGCGCACCCCACA
This sequence comes from Nocardia sp. NPDC050799, assembly GCF_040654015.1. Classification (NCBI taxonomy): domain Bacteria; kingdom Bacillati; phylum Actinomycetota; class Actinomycetes; order Mycobacteriales; family Nocardiaceae; genus Nocardia; species Nocardia sp. NPDC050799. Next base: position 125,855 of record NZ_JBFAHF010000001.1, on the reverse strand, counting down.
ACACCACGGTCATCGCCCAGGCATTGAGCACATCGTTGCGAACAGTCCACGGGCCCTTACCCATCCGCTGCAACCGCGTGCGCTCCAGCGCCCACGCCGACCGCAGCCCGCCCCATACGCTGCGCGGCAGGAAACTCCAGAAGGATTCCGCGAACCGGGCGCTGGCCGGGTCCTCCGGGGTGGCGACCCGGACGTGATGACCGCGGTTGTGCTCGATGTAGAAATGCCCGTAACCGGTCTGCGCCAGCGTGATCTTGGACAGCCAGCGTTCGAGTTCGTCCTTCTTGTGGCCGAGCTCATGGGCGGTGTTGATACCCACGCCACCCATGACGCCGACGGTGAACGCGACCCCGATCTTCGGCCACAATCCGAGCCCGCCCTCGATACCCAGCCAGGACAGATCCGGTGCCGTCCACAGGTAGGCGGCGAACACCAGGCTCGTCAGCTGACAAGGGATGAAGGCGTAGACGCACCAGCGGTAGTAGCGATCGTGCTCCAGCTGCTCCATCACCTCCTCGGGCGGGTTCTGGCCGTCCGGCCCGAAGAACCGGTCCAGGATCGGCAGCAGCACATAAACCAGCAGCGGTCCGATCCACCACCACACCGCCGCCGGCCGATCCCAGCCCAACTGGTGACACGCCCACACCAGTACCGCGGCCAGGCCGAGCGAGGTGGGCGCCACCAGACCGAACAACCACAGGTACCGCTTCCGGTCACGCCACTGCGGTGTCACCTCGCCGTGCGAACTCTGCTCGGACGTCGTCATCGTCGCCCTCCTCACTTCCATGCGGCCGCCGCTCCGGACGGGCGCTCGGTCGGCGCGTAGCTCACCGGCACCGGCCTTTACACTTTCTCGATAAGTGTATTAATTACATACACAGCATCTGCTTCTGTCAATAGAGGAGCATTCACGCGCGTGATGTAAGGTGATTGCCGTGGCTGACGCGCCGAACTTCCAGAACGAGATGCGCCGACTACTGCGGGAGCGGGTGATCGATACCGCGCGCGAGTTGGTCTGCACCGAGGGGTGGGGCGCGGTCAACATGTCCCGGGTCGCCAAGGAAGTCGGGGTGAGCCGCCCGGTGCTCTACAAGGAGATCGGCACCAAACAGGATCTGGCCGAGGTCGTCATCGCGGGAGAACTCGACTCCTTCCTCGCCGGCGTCACCGAAACCGTCACCGCCGAGCCCGGCGACCTACTCGCCGGAATCACCGCCGCCGCCGAATACACCCTGCGCACCGCGGCCGACAACACCTTGCTCAAAGCGGTACTGGCCGGCCGCTCCGGGGCCGACACGACCTTGCTCCCCACCCTGATGACCGAGCCCGAACCCGTCCTGGGCCGGGCCACCGCCGCGTTCGCCGCCATCCTCCGCGCCCGGTACGCCCTCGACGCGTTCGGCGAGCCGGAGATCGACACCCGGGTCGAAGCGGTGGTGCGGCTGGTACTGAGCCACCTCTTCCAGCCCGCCGGGACCATCGACCGCGCCGTCGCCCAGATAGCCCTGGTCGCGGGGCCACTGTTCCACCACGAGCCCTAGGGACGAAGCCGACCCTCGCCGAACGACCCGGCCCGGCGGCGCCGGTGCCGCGGAAGTGACGGGGTCCACATCACAAACAGGTATACCCCCGGTCATTCGACCGTGGTCGAGACCACCCGCGCCGAGCACGCTGGAGAAATCCGACGTCTCACTCCGCGAAGGTCTCCATGTACCCCTCCGATCCGAACCACACCGGCACCAGCGGCGACGTGGGCGTTCCGCCCTCGGAAGACATACTGATGATCCGCAGATGCGCACGGTGCGACAGACTGTACGCACCGCTGACCGTCGACTGCGCGGCGTGCGCGTCCGACAGCCTGGAATGGGTGCCGTCCAACGGCGCCGGTTCGATCCTGTCGTGGCGGGTGGTCGACCGCGGCGTCATCGGCGGGCGCGGGGAGACGACGCCGCTGACGGTCGCCGTGGTCGAACTCGACGAAGGACCGTGGGTCTACACCTCGATCGAAGGCAACATTCCACTGGTCGCCGTCGGCCCGGTGCGGGTGCGTTTCCGGCCGCGGCCCCGGGACGGCAGATTCCCGGTTTTCACGGTCGCCACCGAGACCCATACCCAGGGCCACCGCACCGCCGACCGCTCGGGAGGCGAACATGCCCGCACCTGACCGGCCGCATACCGACTTCTCCGTTGCCACCCCCTGGGTCCGGACCGCACTACGGCAGTGCGCTGCCCTGGACGCCACGAAATCCTTGCTTCCGGGGACGAAGCCGATGCTCGTCTTCGCGATCCGCTGGGCTCCGTTCGGCGGCGCCACCGCCGAGGAACTCTTCGTGAATTTCGGAGTCACCCGGCAGCAGTTCCTGCGGATGATCGGTGCGGCGCTGGCCGCTCGACGGTCCGACGACCCGCGAACGTCTCAGCTGAAACAGCACCTGCTGATGTTGCAGACCCAGGCCTGGCGACCGGACCGCGACGCGGGATCGACGCCGGTGACCGCGAGGCCGAACGGAGATCACCTGTCGTGAACCCGGCCGCCCGGCGCCGCGGTACCGCCGTCGATAGTGGCCTCTCCACCGCCGCCTCGCCGGCAATTCCGCCCTGGAGGGCGATTTTCCGGTGGTAATCGGAACGACGATCTTCGCGGCCGTGATTTTCGTGCTGCGCAACCCCCACGGTCGACGTCGTCACCGGACTCCGCGATCCGGCCACGCGCCGAGACGCCATCGGCCGAGGAAGGTGTCGGTGGCGGTGGATCTCGAGCAGTGACCTGCGCGGATCTCGGTGGCGCCGAGGCATCCGGCCGGCTCGCCGCGCTAGGGTTGGGGCCGCTGGATACCGGGCGCCGCCCGGACGGCCGTCGACAACGCTCGCGAGGAGTGCTCATGGGTTCTGCTCGGTCGGTGCGCGATTCTCTGTCCGCGATGGTCGCGGTGCTGCTGGGTGCGACCGGGTGTGTGTCCGTGGTGTCCGCCGCCCCGGAACCCGTCGATCAGCGGCCGAACGTGGTCGTGATCCTCGCCGACGACCTGGATTCGGCGACCACGCCGGTGTGGCAGGCGATGCCGCGGACCGCCACCCTCATCCGTGACCGCGGGATGGAGTTCACCGACGCGTTCGCGCCGATGCCGATCTGCTGCGCGGCCCGTGCCTCCATACTGACCGGCGAGTACGGGCACAACACCGGTGTCCTCACCAATGCCGGCGAAGTCGGCGGCTTCGAGACCTTCCGTGCCCGGGGCAACGAATCCCACACCATCGCCACCGCGCTGCACGGCGCGGGCTACCGAACCGGGATGGCCGGCAAGTACCTCAACGGGTTGGAGGACGACCCCGCGCACATCCCGCCAGGCTGGGACGACTGGCACGCCGGAGTCGACAATTTCCTGTACTCCGGCTACAACTACACACTGAACGAAAACGGTACCTTCGTGAAATACGGTGTGGCGCCGCAGGATTACGAAACCGACGTGATCCGCGCCAAATCCGAGCGGTTCATCACCGACGCCGCCGCCGCGGGACAGCCGTTCTTCTGGTACGCCGCCTCCACCACTCCGCACTTCCCGATTCCGCCCGCGCCCCGGCACCTGGCCGAGACCCGGCCGACAGCCGCGCCGCGGTCACCGAACTATCAGGAGCCCGATGTATCGGACAAGCCGTCGTGGCTGATCGATACCGCGAACCCGCGGGCGGCGACCATCACCGTGACCAACGATCCCGACTACACCAATCGGCTCGGGGCGCTGAAATCCCTCGACGAAATGGTCGCCGGGATCGTCGAAACCCTCGACCGCACCGGCGAACTCGACAACACCTATCTGATCTTCACCTCCGACAACGGTTACAGTCTCGGCGCGCACCGGCTGACCCAGAAGATGGCGCCCTACGAGGAATCCATGCGGGTGCCGCTCGCCGTCACCGGGCCCGGAATCCGGCCCGGCCGCGGCGGCGCCATGGCCCTGTCCATAGATCTTGCACCGACCATCTTCGACTGGGCCGGCCTCTCGATCCCCGAGCGGGTCGACGGCCGCTCGCTCACCCCCGTGCTGGCCGGCGAGACCGCCGGGTGGCGTAGCGATTTCGTCGCCGAGTACGGGGGCCCGGGCGGCGAGGGCCGCGACGGCATCGCCCAGGAACAGATCCCGGGCACCGACACTCCGCTCATCTACACACTCGATATGCCGTCCTGGAGCGCCGTCCGCACCGACCGCTACCTGTACGCCCGCTGGTACGAACGGGAACGCCCGCTCGACCAGCGCGAATACGAGCTGTACGACCTGCGCACGGACCCGTACCAGCTGACCAATCTCATCAAGACCGCCGAAGGACGCGCCGCGCACGCCGACCTGGTCGCCACCCTGGACCGGCGCCTGGCCGCCCTCACCGCCTGCGCGGGGGTGACGTGCCGCTGACGGCCGGATAACGGTGGCCTCGATCGATCGGATCACTCAGCTTTGCATCAGGCCCGGCCACACTGCAGGTCCGTAGTGGCCAGTGGCCGCGACGCATCCACCGTTCCGGATTTCTCAGGTCGGCCACTTCCCGGTCATGCGGTGGTACGCGAGTACCCCGGCACGGTCGACGGATGCTTTGACCAGACCGAACACCGCGCCCTGGAACGCGGCCGCGAACAGGACCTCGCGCCAGCCGTAGTCGGGAGAGGTCGCCGCCGGAGCCTCGTCCTGGCCGGCGGCCCGGCGCCAGAGCTGACGGAACACCGCGTGCGCCGCGATCCCGCCGAGTACCCCGGCCACGGTGCCGATCGGCTTGTACAGCAGGTTCATGATTTCCTGCCTCGCACGAGCAGCCACGCCACCAGCGCGGCGGCGAGGGCCGCGGTCACGGCGGGTACCGGGTAGCCGCGCAGCAGTTCCGCCGTCTTCCGGCCACCCGCCGCCACCGGCTCGGGTGTCCCGGCTTCGGCCCGTTCGAGGAGCTTATGCGCCTGCGCCTGCACCTGACCGGCGCGATCGCGGACCGTACGCTCCACCTCCCCGGCCCGGTGCCGTACCTCCTCGGCGGCGTGGTGGGCGGTGTCCTGCGCACGCGCCCGCACATCGAACTTCCCGGCGAGTTCGTCCACCGTCTCCCGAAGTTCCTCCCGGACCTGGTCGCGGTCGCGTCGCAATGCGTCCCGGTCGTCGTCGACGGATCGTCCTCCGTTCTCGGTCATCGCTACCTCCGGTGGGTGACGGTCTCGATATCGGCGCGCGCCCCCGCCAGGGCGTCCGTGGGCACAGGCGGCGCGCTCGCCGTGATATTCCGCTTCCCGAGCCAGGTGAGGGCGGCCCCACCGGCGAGCAATACGGCGCCGACGATCAGGGCCGCGGCCCACCCCGGCAGAGCCAGCGCCAGCGCCAGGACCACGGCCGCGATCACTGCCGCACCGCCATAGAAGATCAGCAGGCCACCCGCGCCCGCGAGCCCGGCACCTTTGGCCACGGCGCTCGTCTTTTCCTTCATCTCCAGCCGGGCCAGGCGCATTTCGTCACGCACCAGCCTGCTCACCTGGATGGTGGCCACATCGACGAGTTCGCCGACCGACCGGTCGTCCCCTGACTGCCGCGTAGGCGGCTGTGCCGTCCGAGTCATGTGCTACCTCCTGTCCGCCGGGCGGATACCCGCCGGACCCCGGGCCAAACGGACACCGCCATCGGGCGGAATTCGGTCGGGCCCGCGGCCGGGCGCCCCCTAGCCGCGGGCCGCCCGGTTCACGCGAGTCAGGACCGCATGCAGTTCCTCGAGGTCGTCGAGGCCGACACCCAGCCGTTCGACCACTGCCGGCGGGATCTTCTCGGCCTCGGCACGCAGTGCCCGGCCGGCGGGCGTGAGGTCGATGACGAGGTTGCGTTCGTCACGAAGGTCGCGAGTGCGGGTGAGGTAGTCCAGCGCCTCGAGACGCTTGAGCAACGGGGACAGCGTCGGCGAATCCAGTTGGAGCAGTTCGCCGATCTCCTTGACCGACAGCGGGGCACCGCCCCAGAGGGCGAGCATCACCAGGTACTGCGGATGGGTGAGCTTCATCGGCTCCAGCAGCGGGCGGTAGATCGCCAGCACGGCGCGGTTGGCCAACGCCAGAGCGAAGCACACCTGCCGCTCCAGCCGCAGCGGATCCTCGATCGTGCCGTCCATGGACACCTCCTCGGAGATCGGATGATACGTGCGTGCCCGCCGAGGCGGGCCGGGGCCGACAAATAAGTCGTGAGCTAATCGTTAGTGTACGATACATTATCGGACAACTGGATCGGGTGGGTCGTCCGATCGACCACCCGGAGTCGAGGAGCTGCCGATGCCCGCACGAACAACACCGACCCCCGTGCAGCGGATCCGCTATATCTGCGGCGAATCCTTACCGGCCCCGCTGACGGACTGGGTGCTGGAGGACCTCACCGGCCCCGGAGCCACCCGGCGCTATCTGCTGCGCTTCCTGGTGCCGGTGATCGCGCCGCTGTGCCTGCTCCTCCTGCTGCCCGGGCCGCTGTGGATGCACCTGTCCATGATGGGGCTGCTCTACATTCCGCTCGTCTACTTCACCGTCGCGCTGCTCTACGTCTACCGTCGCCACCGCCTGATCCAGCACGGTCTCGACCCCGACCTCGCGGACGTGGCAGACCGACGCCGGCGCGCCGGGGACCGCCTGGCCTACGAGCGCCGCTACGGCAGAGCGGCCTAGCGACGGAGACCGCGTGGCAGGCCCGGCAAGGGCTGATCACCTGTGGTGAAGCGGGACCGGTGCCGTGTCGAGTTCGCGCACCGGGCGACCACACCCACCGCCACCGCACCGCACTCCCGGGCGCCCGCCGGACGTCCGGAGGCGGTCAACCGGTGACGGCGGACGGCACCGGCGCCCACCGTGCCGCCCTGGTGGCCCGCCACATCCGGAACAGGTAGACCGGTGTCGGTGGCACCCAGCCCAACTGCTGGGCCATACCGAGATCGTCCCGATTCGCCCAGTGCTCCCGCACCGTGCCGTCGGCGATCCGGAACCAGTGTGTCTGAGTAACGGCGAACGATCGGCCGGTGGCCGGGAATGCCTGTTCGGGAACGCCCTGCCCGTCGTAGACCACGAAGGTGTCGATCTGCCGGCCGGACATGGTGGTATGCACGGCCGCGATGTCCTGGGACGCAGTGGCCTCGTGGATCTTCCAGCGCAGATCGGCGTAGGTCCGCCGCAGCCAGATCGCGCTCGCGTGAAAACCCGCCGGGCCGGCTGCACGGCACTCGGGCGGTTCGGCGGCGCTCTCCCGATTGAGCGCCTCCGGGTGGAACACATCCTCGAAATCGGTACGCGAGCCGTCGGCCATGATCAGGACGGCACGGGCGGCCAGCTGCGCAAGATCCGACGGATCATGAGCCATGACAACTCCCCCAGGGTGCGGGACGACGCCCCGATTCCCGGAATGTTACCCGGGCACACGGGGTTCGGGAAGGCCGCGACCGCGCCGCTGCCGTGGCAATACCCGGCCGGACCCCCCCGGTTCAGCCGGTGCGCTGCGACCTCAGCGGCTCGGCGATATCTTCCAGCGATTGCCGCTCGGCAAACCCGGGCAGCCGCCAGGGTCGGCGAATCCACTGGTGAGAGCGGCACGCCGCGGGTATACGGGCGCTATGGCGACGACGTTGCGGCGCACTGTGCCCACCCACCTGCTGTACTTCTTCGTTCTCGGTGACGTATTGGGCGCCGGGGTATACATACTGATCGGCGATATCGCCGCGCAGTCGGGTGGTGCGGTGTGGGTGCCGCTGCTCACCGCGCTCGTACTGGCCTGCCTCACCGCGGGCTCGTACGCGGAACTGGTGACCCGGTTTCCGCGGGCGGGCGGCTCGGCCCACTACGTGACCCGGGCGCTCGGGCCGGCCGCCGGCGCCTTCATCGGCTGCTGCATGCTCGCCGCGGGCATCGTCTCGGTCGGTGCGCTGGCGCGCGGCTTCGCCTCGGATTATCTGGCCGAACTGATCACCCTGCCCACCGCGGCCGTCGTCGTGCTGTTCCTGGGCGCACTCGCACTGCTCAACATCCGCGGCGTCAAGGAATCGCTCGGCGCGAATGTGGTGGCCACGGCCGTCGAGGTGGGCGGACTGCTCCTGGTCATCGGTCTCGGCGCCTGGGTTCTCGTCCGCGGCGACGGCGAGCCGGGCCGGCTCGTCGAGCTGGGCACCGCCGAGCACGGCGCGGTCGGGGCGACCCTTGCGGGCGCGGTACTCGCCTACTACTCGTTCGTCGGGTTCGAGACCTCGGTGAACCTGGCCGAGGAAGTACGAGATCCGCGCCGGGCCTACCCGCGAGCACTGTTCGGCGCGCTGCTGACCGCGGGTCTGGTGTACGTGCTGCTCGGGGTGGTTGCCGGGGCGGTTGTGCCCACCGAGGTGCTGGCGGAGTCGAGCGGTCCGCTGCTGGAGGTGGTCCGGGCGGCCGGCGGGGTGCCGGAACGCCTGTTCGCCGTGATCGCGCTGGTGGCGGTCGCCAACGGCGCACTGTTGACCGGCATCATGGCCTCCCGGCTCGCCTACGGGATGGCCCGCGACGGTCTGCTGCCCGGGACCCTGGCGCGGCTGCTTCCGCGCCGCCGGACCCCCTGGGTGGCCGTACTCGCGACCACGGCTCTCTCGCTGCTGCTGGCGCTGACCGGTGAGATCGCGGCCCTCGCCGAAACCCTGGTCCTGCTCCTGCTGGTCGTGTTCACGGCGGTCAACGCGGCCGTGCTCCTGCTGCGCCGGGAACCGGACGGCACGGGCGCGTTCCGGGTCCCGACTGTGATCCCCTGGCTCGGACTGGCGTCCTGCCTTTTCCTGTTCACGCGGATCGACGGTGCGGTGTGGCTGCGCGGACTGATCCTGCTGGGCCTCGGTCTGCTGGTGGGCGGTGCGCAGCTCGTCCGCGCGCGCCGGACCCGCGAATCCGGGCCGGTGCGTGCCGAAGTGGCCGGCGCCCCGAGTCCACGGCAGGAGCGCTAACCCAGCTGCCGCTGCGCCGTCCTACCCGCTGCCGGCCGCGGGCCGGCATACCGCTACGCCCCGGTCGATCGTCGCACGAACGCCCGGGCGCTCGCTCGGTATCCGCCACGCCGCGGTGGCTCGGGTCCGACGCCGCCGGTTCCGGCCCGGCGGATGGGCGTTATCAGGTGGCCCGACGGGCACGGGCACGCCGTTTACCCTCGTGCATCGCCTGGACCCGGGGGACCGGGATCGTATGCCCCTCGGCGACCAGATCGGCCGGAATCACCTGCGGTCCGGGCATCGCCGCCGACCAGGGGTCGGTATCCGCCAACAGGGCGGGCACCGTCCGTATCGTGAAGTCCGCCGGCGTCACCTCGTCGAGGTCGGCCCAGGCCAGCGGGAACGAGACGGGCACACCGGGGCGGATCCGCGGGCTGTAGGCCGCGACGACGGTCGCGCCGCCGGTACGGGTCGGGTCGAGGAAGACCTTGCCCCCGCGGTCCTCCTTGATGAACGCGGTGGTGGCGAACCCGGGGTCGAGGCGCTCGGCCCGGGCGGCGATCGCCCGCGTCGCCGCGGCCGCGTCCTCGTGGCGGGTACCCGGCGCGATCGGCACGAACACGTGGGCTCCCTTGGCGCCGCTGGTCTTCACCGCGCCGGTCAATCCGGCGTCCGTCAACGCCGTCCGGATCAACTGTGCCGCCTCCGCCGCGTGCCGGAAGGACTGCCCGGGTGACGGGTCGAGGTCGAGGACGAGATGCGTCGGCCCCGCTGCGGGGTCGGAAGTGACCAGAGTCGGATGGTATTCGACAGCGCGCTGGTTACCGAACCACAGCAGGGTCGGCATATCGTCGCACAGCGCATAGGAGATCTCGCGCCGCGAACTCTCCGCCCAGACCGTCGTCCGCCGGACCCATTCGGGCGTGTACTTCGGCAGGTTCTTCTGCATGAACGGCTCCTGCCCCGGCCGGACGCGGACCACCGACAGCGGGCGGTCCCGCAGTACCCGCACCAGGCGCTCCCCGACCGCCTCCAGATAGTCCAGCAGGTCTCGCTTGGTCGCCTCGGCGCCGTCGAACAGCGGCTGATCCGGATTCGTCACCGGGACCCCGCGGCGGACCTCGTCACTGGTCATCGCCTCACCATGCCCGCCGGCGGCATCGGGGTCAACCACGGGCCACCGCCGCGGCGGCAACCCGGACACACCGCGCTCCCGGTTCCCGGACCCCACGGCCACAACAGCGCGGGACCATATTTCGGTTGCGGATCGCGCGCACGATCCGGATCGTTGCCCTGTGCCACCACGAACCCCGATACCGGCTCCGCCCGGCTCCCGACTACCCGAAGAACGCCCGGGCCTCACCGGCTGGCGGCGCCGGCACGCCCGGCGCTCGTCGAACGCCGCCCGGCCGATCCCGTCCGGTAAGCAGTACCGCCGCAAGCAAAAGCACTCGAAACACCAGGATCCCGACGCCCGCCGGTGACGGCGGGCCGACCGGTCCGCGAAACATCCGGTGCCGCAATCACGATGTCCGGACAACGCGCTTTCCCATTTCCCGGCACATCGGAGCAGCTATGAGCGACACCGCCCAGCGCGACACCCTGTGGATGCGTGAGGACCTGCGACACGCCTGCCGGCTCCTCGGGCTCGACGACCGGCACGGCGCCTGGATCGCCCGCGAATTCGCCCCCTGGGCGGCCGGATATCTGGCGCGCCGGGTGACCCTCGAACTCCGCTACCGGGACGCCGACGCGGCGTGAAGTCCCGCCGATTTGCCGAATTCCGCCCGATCGGCTGTGATCGGGAAACGTGAGCGGAAACGGCAGCGTTTCGAACATCGGGGTCCGGGTCGCACCGGACCGCCGGACCGTACTACGCGCGGGGGCGGTGACCGCCGCGGCGGCCGCGTTACCCGTCCCGGCCGCGTATGCGGCGAGCCCGGTATTCGGGCACGGCGTCGCCTCCGGTGATCCGCTACCCGACGGCGTCGTGCTCTGGACCCGGGTGACCGTCGGGCCGCAGGCCCTGCCGGGATCGGGATTCGGCGCCCCGGCCCCCGTCCGGTGGGAGATCGCCGAGGACGCGGGCTTCACCACGGTGGTCGCCGCCGGGTCGCTCACCGCGGACGCGGACTCCGATCACACGGTGAAGGTGGACGTACGCGGTCTGGACCCGGCGCACGACTACCACTACCGGTTCCATGCCCTCGGTGCGACGTCGCCGGCCGGCCGTACCCGCACCACCCCGGCCGAGGCCGACTCCCCCGCCCGCCTGCGTTTCGGTGTGGTCTCCTGCGCCAACTGGGAAGCGGGGTATTTCGCCGCCTACCGTCACCTCGCCGCCCGCGACGATCTCGACGCCGTCGTCCACCTGGGCGACTACCTCTACGAATACCGCTCCGGATCGTTCGACGGCCGCGCCGGGACGGTCCGGCGGCACGAGCCGGTGCACGAGATCGTCTCGCTCGCCGACTACCGGATCCGGCACGGACAGTACAAAACCGACCCCGACCTCATGTCCCTGCACGCGCGGGTGCCGTTCATCTGCACCTGGGACGATCACGAATCCGCGAACAACGCCTGGTCCGGCGGCGCGGAGAACCACGACCCCACGTCCCAGGGCAGCTGGGCGGATCGGCGCGCCGCCTCGATCCGCGCGTACACGGAATGGATGCCGGTCCGGCTGCGGACCACGGCCGGGGAGACCCGGATCTACCGCCGGCTGCGGTTCGGCACGCTGGCCGAGCTGTCCATGCTGGATCTACGCAGCTATCGGGACCGGCAACCCGAGCTCGGCACCCGGGAAGGTGACGACCCGGCCCGTACGCTCACCGGGTCACGTCAGATGGAATGGCTGACCGCCGGATTGGTTTCCGGCTCCGCGCGCTGGCAGGTGGTCGGTAATTCGGTCATGATCGCGCCGCTGGCGTTCCCACCACTGGACCCTCAGGCCACCGCGGCCGTCACCGAAGTGTTCGGTATCCCCCGCGAGGGTCCGGCGCTCAACACCGACCAGTGGGACGGCTACCCTGCCGACCGCCGCCGCCTCCTCCAGGCCCTGATCGACCGCGGCGTCGGCGATGTCGTCTTCCTCACCGGCGATATCCACAGCTCCTGGGCCTCCGACGTCCCGCTCGACGCCGCGCGCTACCCGGGCGGCCCTACCGCCGGGGCCGAATTCGTGGTCCCGTCGGTGACCTCCACCGGGATCGGGGAGATGCTGCCACCCCCGCGGCGCACGGGTTCGGTCGCGCTCGCGGAGTCGGTGCGAGCGCTCAACAAGCACATCCACTACACCGAGCTCGATTCCCACGGCTACGGCGTGGTCGACCTCGTACCTGACCGGGTGCGGATGGAGTGGTACTACGTCGGTGATGTCACCGACGCACGCACCGGCGTCCGAATAGCGGCCGCCTGGGAACTGCCCCACGACGGCCGCCTCCGGCCGGGCGGGTGATCCGTCGGCAGCATCGAGGGTCACTTCGATCGTCCACTCGGACGGTCGCCCGCCGGGCCCGCCCTGGTTCTGCGGCTCCGGAGGCGGAGCAGAGGGATACAGTTCGGATCACCGTCTTATTAATCATTCCCTCGTGACCGCGGCGTTGTTTCAATGCCGCTATGCACCAGTCTCGTTCTCTTGCCGTGCGTTTCCGACTCCGTTCGGTCGCGATGCTCCTCGCCGTCGCCGCTGCCGGGATGGCGCTGACCGGGTGCAACAGCAGCGACAGGCCCGGTGGCGCCGCACTCGATACGCCGCTGCCCACCGAGGTTCCGCCGGGCACCACCCTGGTGGTCGCCGACCAGCAAGAACGTTTCCAGACCGCGCTGCGCGCCTCCGGTGAACTGGAGAAATTGCCGTTCAAGGTGGAGTTCGCGAATTTCATCGGCGGCCCGGAGATCCTGGAGGCGTTCCGGGCGGGGGCGGCCGATGTGGCGCCGGTGGGAGATGTGCCGCCGATTCACGCCCTCGCCGCCGGACAGGACGTGCCGATCATCGCCGCCTATCAGACCGATCCGGCGGGGATCAAACTCGCTGTCGCGCCGGGTGTCACGGCGACCCGGCTGACCGATCTGAAGGGTAAGAAGATCGCCTATGCCGAAGGGACGGCCCAGCAGGCGGCGGTGTTGCGCGCACTGGACAAGGCCGGCCTGACCACGTCCGATGTAGAGCTGGTGCGGCTGCAGCTGGCCGATTTCAATGATGCGGTCCGCACCGGGCAGGTCGATATCGCCCCGCTGAACGAGCCGCGGCTCACCCGTTTCCTGCGTACTCCGGGCGCGACCGTGATCGCCGATCCGGAGACCACCGGTATCTATTACGGCCTGGGCTATCTGTACTCCCGGCGGGAAGCGACCCAGGATCCGGCGAAATCCGCCGCGCTGCGCGCCCTGGTCGGGGCCTTCGTGCGGTCGTTCCACTGGACCAATACGCACCGGGACGAGTGGGCCCGGATCTACTACATCGAGAATCAGAAGCTCAGCGCCGACGATGCGGGCCGGATCGTGGATTCGCTCGGAGAGTTCACCTTCCCCCATCTGGATCAGAAGTTGATCGACGCGCAACAGGCGACCATCGATGTCATCGACGCGGCCGGTCAGCTGCCGCGCAAGGTCGAGGCCGCCGACGGTTTCGATACCCGGTTCGACCAGGTGATCAGTGAGACCGTGCCCGCCGTGGGCGCACGATTCGAACGGGAGGCACAGTAGTGGCCACCTTGGATATCTCCGCGGGCGCCCGGCCCGCGCCGCTCGCACCACCGGCCCGGTCGGCGCGGGCCGGGCGCCGGGTCCGCCTCGGGCCGGGCCGGCCGATCCCATTCGGTTTCGCGCTGGGTCCCGTACTGCTGCTGGCCGCCTGGGTGATCGGTTCGCTGTCCGGCACCCTCGATGCCGAAACGCTACCGGCGCCGTGGGATGTGGCCCGGACCGCGGGTGATCTGATCGCCGAGGGCACCCTGCAGTCCAATCTGCTCACCTCGTTGCAGCGGGCCGCGATCGGTCTCGTACTCGGGGTGTCGCTCGGTGTGGTGCTCGCGCTGGTCTCCGGCCTGAGCCGGATCGGTGAGGCTCTCGTGGACGGCCCGGTACAGATCAAGCGCTCCATTCCGACCCTCGCGCTGATCCCGCTGTTCATCGTGTGGTTCGGGATCGGCGAGGAGATGAAGCTCATCGTCATCACCGCCAGTGTGCTGGTGCCGGTGTACATCAATACGCATGCCTCCCTGCGCGGAGTCGACGCGCGCTATGTGGAGCTGGCGCAGACGGTCGGCCTGTCCCGGTGGGGTTTCATCCGCCGGGTCGCGCTGCCCGGTTCACTGCCGGGCTTCTTCACCGGACTGCGGCTGGCGGTCACCATCTCCTGGCTGGCCCTGGTGGTGGTCGAGCAGGTGAACGCCACCAGCGGGATCGGCTATCTGATGACCCAGGCACGTACCTACGGGCAGATCGACGTGATCGTGGTGGGACTGGTGATCTACGGGCTGCTGGGTCTTTTCGGTGACCTGGCCGTCCGCGCGCTGGAGCGGAGGGCGCTGGCATGGCGACAGACACTGTCGGATTGACCGTACGGGTCCGCGCGCTGCGGCGCGGCTTCGGCGACCGGATCGTGCTGCGCGGGGTGGATCTCGATATCGCGCGAGGTGAGTTCGTGGCGCTGCTGGGCCGTAGCGGTTCCGGTAAGAGCACCCTGCTGCGGGCACTCGGCGAACTGGACCACGATGTCGCCGGCGACGGTGAACTGACCGTCCCCCGGGAGCGGTCGGTGGTGTTCCAGGATTCCCGGCTGCTGCCGTGGATCAGGGTGCTCGACAATGTCACGCTCGGTTTGAGCGGTCCGGGCGCCGCGCAGCGCGGCCGGGACGCACTGGCCGAGGTCGGTCTGGCCGGCCGGGAGAAGGCTTGGCCCCGGGAACTGTCCGGCGGTGAACAACAGCGCGTGGCGCTGGCCCGGTCCCTGGTCCGCGAACCGGCGCTGCTGCTCGCCGACGAACCGTTCGGCGCGCTCGACGCGCTCACCCGGATCCGGATGCACGGACTGCTCCAGGATCTCTGCGCCCGGCACCGCCCGGCGGTACTGCTGGTCACGCACGATGTGGACGAGGCGGTGCTGCTCACCGACCGGGTGCTCGTCCTCGACGAGGGCCGCATCGCCGTCGACCTGTCCATCGAGCAGGCCCGCCCGCGCCGGCACGGTGATCCCGCCGTCGCCCACTACCGCGAACAACTCCTGGCCGCGCTCGGTGTCTCCACCGAACCCACTCAGTACGAGGACGATGCACGATGACCGAACCACGCCGGCTGAGTCTCAACGCGTTCATCTACCCCGCCGGGCACCACGAGGCGGCCTGGCGCCATCCGGCCAGCCGCCCCGACCGGATCTACGATGTCCGCTACTACCAGGAGATCGCCCGGACCGCCGAGGCCGCGACCTTCGACGCGGTGTTCTTCGCCGACGGACCGGCACTGCGGACGAATGTGGCCTACAACGCCGCTCCCGGCCTCGAACCCATCACGCTGCTGACCGCGATCGCCGCGGCGACCACGCATCTGGGTTTGATCGCCACGGCGTCCACCACCTACTACGAGCCCTACAACCTGGCCCGGCTGTTCTCGTCGCTGGACCATATCTCCGGCGGCCGGGCGGGCTGGAACATCGTCACCACCGGAACCGATCTGGCCGCCGCCAATTTCGGGCTGGAACGCCATCCCGATCACACCGAGCGCTACGCGCGGGCCCGCGAATTCGTCGACGCGGTCACCGCGCTGTGGGACAGCTGGGAGGACGACGCCATCCTGCTGGACCGCGCCGGCGGCCGGTACGCGGACCCGGACAAGATCCATCCCATCGATTTCGCGGGCGAACACCTGCGGGTACGCGGGCCGTTCAATTCGGCCCGCACGCCGCAGGGGTATCCGGTCCTGGTGCAGGCGGGAGCGTCCAACGACGGCCGCGCCTTCGCCGGGCGGTACGCCGAGGCGATCTTCACCGCGCATCAGCGGCTCAGCGACGCCCAGGCGTTCTACCGCGATATCAAACAGCGGGCGGCGGGTTTCGGCCGCGCACCCGACCAGGTGAAGATCCTGCCCGGGATCAGTCCGTTCATCGCGGGCACCGAGTCGGCGGCGAAACAGCTGGAACGGGAGTTCAACGAGCTCACCGTGCCCGAGTACGGCATCAAACAGCTGGAATCGCTGGCCCACGAATCACTGCGGCATCTCGAACTCGACGAACCGGTACCGGTCGAATTGTTCGCCGACGCCGGTGATGTCATCGACAATTCGGCGAGCCGGCGGCAGGTGGTGGCCGGGATCGTCCAGCGGGAACGGCCGACCCTGCGCGGGCTGCTGCACCGGCTGGCGGGCGCGCGTGGACACCGGGTCTTCGCGGGCACCCCGGAGCAGGTGGCCGACACCATCGAGGAGTGGTTCCGCTCCGGTGCCGCGGACGGTTTCAACGTGATGCCGCCCTACTATCCCGGCGGCCTCGAGGTCTTCACCGAGACCGTGGTCCCGATCCTGCGGCAGCGCGGGCTGTTCCGGACCGAGTACACCGGCACCACTCTGCGCGACCATTTCGGACTGCCCAAACCGGCGAGCCGTTACGCGCCGCAGCCGGTGGCCGGGTAGCGGCGGCTAACGCGCTCCGCCGCGATCGGATAGGGCGGTGACCAGATCGGCTGCGGCGGTGGCGAGTTCGATCCGCGCGACGTGTGGCAGGGTGGCGGCGAGTTTTCCGGCGATGGCCGCCTGGATGTCCGTGCCGATCGCCACCCCCTCCGCGGTCGGCGCCACCCGGCTGATCCGGCGATCGGCCGGATCGGGTTGCCGCGCAACGTAACCGCGACGTTCCAGCCGGTCCACCATGCCGGTGATATTGGTCTTGTCGCATCCGAGCGCCGCCGCGAGTTCACCGAATGTCGGATGCTGGGCCTGCACCAGGCAGAGCAGCGCGATCTGCTGGGCGGTGAGGCCGAATTCGCGGGCTACCGCCCCATAGAACGCGTTCACCTCACGATAGAGCCCGCCGAGGGCGGCAACCAGGTCGTGATCGTTCACTGCCACGACGAGCAGTTTAGATGATCAATGGTTGACGAGACACGATAGTTAGTCGAGTATATCGACTATCCATAGTATATACTTTTGGAGGCAATCGTGCCCGTCGCAGTGGTCACCGGAGGCTCCCGCGGTATCGGCCGGGCGATAGCCCATCGACTAGGCGGCACCGGCGCCGCGGTCGTCGTCAATTATCGAGCCGACCGCGCGGCCGCCGCGGAGGTCGTCACCGCGATCGAAACCGATGGCGGCCGTGCGCTATCCGTCCAGTCGGATGTCGCCGATCCCGGGCAGCTCCGCGCCCTGTTCGATACCGCCGAGCAAACCTTCGGCGGTATCGACATCGTGGTGAGCAACGCCGGAATCGCCCGCTTCTCCCCCCTCGCCGAGGCCACCGACGACGATTTCGATCAGCAGTTCGCGATCAATACGAAAGCCACCTTCTACGTCCTGCGCGAGGCCGCGAACCGGTTGCGCGACGGTGGGCGGATCGTGCTGGTGTCCTCCGGCGCGACCGTCACCCACCGGCCCGGCTCCGGGCTCTACGCGGCGGGCAAGGCCGCGGCCGAACAGCTGGTGCGGGTACTCGCCCGGGAACTCGCCCCACGCGCGATCACGGTCAACAGCGTGCTGCCCGGCGCTGTACGCACCGACGCACTGGCCGCCGCGGGGGTCGGACAGATCGACCGGATCGCCGCGACGATCCCGATGGGCCGAATCGGTGAACCCGCCGATATCGCAGATATCGTGGGCTTTCTCGTTTCCGAGGAGGCCCGGTGGATCACCGGCGCGACCCTACCCGCCTCGGGCGGGGCCTTCTGAGCTCGACCGGCGCAGCTACGCGGCGCGGGCGCGGGTCAGGCCCCACTCCTCGGCCAGGAGACGGTGCGAGGTGAGGCGGTCCTCGTGCCGGTGGGTGACGCTGGTGACGACCAGTTCGTCGGCGCCGGTGAGATCGCGCAGCGCGGTCAGGCGGGCGGCGACCGAGCCGGGGGTTCCGACGAATTGGGTGTTCACCCGGTCGTCGACCAGCCGCAGCTGATCGTCGGTCAGCGGTGGCGCGGTATCGGGATCGAGGTATTCCGCGGCCCCCGCGCCACTGCGGATACTCGCTACCCAGTGCCCGTAGGTGGAGGCCAGATGGCGGGCGGTTGCCTCCTGCGCGGCGACCACGATATCGGCCGAAACCACCAGGTACGGTTCCGGATAGCGCGGTGAGGGACGGAACGCCGTCCGGTAGGCCTCGACGGTTTCCAGGACGGTCCCCGGGGACACGTGGTAGTTCGCCACGAACGGCAGCCCCAGCGAACCGGCCAGCCGGGCGCTCTCGCCACCGCTGCTGCCGAACAACCACAGTTCGACCCCGGCGCCCTCCCCCGGCACGGCGTGCAGGGCGACGCCGTCGGCGGTCGCATAGGTGCCGGCGAGCAAGGCGCGGATCTCCTCGACCTGCCGGGTGTAGTCGAGCGGTTCCGCGCCAGGAAGCCGCAGCGCTTCCAGCGAGGCCACCAGCCGGGTGCTATCGAGGATTTGGGTGGGCGCGAACGGCGGTGGGATCACCACTCCGTCGCGGACCTCGGTCGGACGTTGCGGAGTGGGGGCGGCCGCGGACCGGAGCTGTCCGATCCGATGTGCCGAACGACCCAGCCCCAGATCGAGCCGGCCTGGGTACAGGGCGTCGATGGTGCCGAACGATTCGACGACCGAGGCCGAGGTGCGGTACCCGGCCTGGACCGCGGCCGAACCGACGCGGATGGTCTCGGTGGCGCCGGCGATGAGGGCGATCAGTTCGGTCGGCGCCGAGGAGGCGACCGCGACGAAATGGTGTTCGGCCACCCAGAACCGCCGGTAACCCCATGCCTCGGCGTGCCGGGCGAGGTCGATGGTGTTCCGGATCGCCTGCCGGGCGGTGGATCCGGTGCTGATCGGCGACAGGTCCAGAACGGACAGGGGTACCGTCATGAGGCACGTACTTTCTCGTCGGCTCGATGGGGATGTCGTAGACCCAGGTGTTCGCGCAGGGTCGTGCCGGTGTACTCGGTGCGATAGGTGCCGCGGTCCTGTAGTTCCGGGATCACCGTGTCGACGAATTCGTCCAGCCCGGCCGGGGTGAGGTGGGGCACCAGGATGAACCCGTCGGCGGCGTCCTCCTGGACGTAGCGGTCGATTTCGGCGGCGACCTCCGCCGGTGACCCGACGAACTGCTGACGCGCGGTGACCTCGATGATCAGTTCGCGGATCGTCAGGTTCTCCGCCTCGGCCCGGGCCCGCCACTGCTCGGCCACCGCCCGCGGATCCCGGGCGTGACGCACCCGGCCCCGGGTGATGGTCACATCGTCGAGCGGTTCGATATCGGGCAGTGGGCCGTCGGGGTCGTAGGCGGACAGGTCGCGGCCCCAGACCTGTTCCAGGAAGGCGATGGCGGTCTGCGGGCCGACCTGCTGCCGCCGGATGTGCTGTGCGCGTTCCTCGGCGTCGGCCCGGTTGTCACCGAGGACGAAGGTGGCCGCGGGCAGGATCAGCAGGTCCTCGCGGTGGCGTCCGTACTTGGCGAGCCGGCCCTTCATATCGGTGTAGAACTGCTGTCCCGCTTCGAGTTCGCCGTGCCGGCTGAAGATCGCGTCCGCGGTGGCGGCACCGAATTCCCGGCCCTCCTCGGAATCCCCGGCCTGCAACTGCACCGGATATCCCTGCGGGCTGCGCGGCAGGACGAACGTGCCCTCGATATCGAACTGATCGCTGCGATACCGGAACTCGGGGAGCGGTGTGGTGAACACCCCCTGTTCCCGGTCGACGACGAGCGCGTCGGCGGGCCAGCTGTCCCATAGCGTGCGGGTTGCCGCGACCACTTCAGCGGCCCGCGTGTACCGCTGGGCGTGCTCGAGGTACCCGCCGCGGCGGAAGTTCTCGCCGGTGAACGCGTCGGAGGAGGTGACCGCGTTCCAGGCGGCCCGCCCACCGGACAGATGATCGAGGGTCGCGAACTGTTTCGCCAGCTCGAACGGTTCGTTGAAGGTCGTGTTGATGGTGCCCGCCAGGCCCAGCCGGTCCGTGACCCCGGCGAGGGCGTTGAGCACCGTGAACGTGTCGGGGCGGCCGACGACGTCCAAGTCGTGGATCCGGCCGCGGTGCTCGCGCAGCCGCAGACCTTCGGCGAGGAAGAAGAAATCGAACAGTCCGCGTTCGGCCGTCCGGGCCAGGTGGGTGAAGGATTCGAAATCGATCTGGCTACCGGATTCCGGATCGGTCCAGACGGTGGTGTTGTTGACCCCCGGAAAGTGGGCGGCGAGATGGATCTGCCTACCCGACTGCGTCTTCGGCATATCAGCCCCGTTCGGTCGCGTAGCGGTTGTGGGGACGCGGCAGGCCGAGCCTGCCGCGCAAGGTGGTGAGCGGGGCCGGGAGCCGGTCCAGGAACGAGGCGAGGGCCAGCGGCCGCAGCACGATCCCGTCCGCGGCGCACTCCCGCTGCACCTGCTCGGCCAGCTCCCGCAAGGTGTCCGTGGTCCCCACATGGCGAAGGCCGACCGGGCCGGCGGTGGCGGTCCACTCCTCCAGTTCGGCCACCTCCTGCGCGGCCAGTGCCGGCGTCGGCGCGAGATGGACCTCGAGATCGAGCAGCACCCGCACCTGCCGGGGATCGCGGCCCGCCACGGCCACCGCGGAGCGCAGGACCGACCGGGTCTCCGCGGCGGTGGCCGGGTCCGGGGCGGTGATCCGGATGAGATCGGCGTATCGCACCGCCGTCCGGGTCGCGTGCGGACCGGAGGCCCGCACCGCGATCAGCGGCTGACCCTGCGGTGGGCGCGGCGTGATCGACGGGCCCTTCACCGAGAAGTTGTCCCCGGCGAAATCGATGTAGTGCAGCTTGTCGCGATCGATGAACCGGCCCGTGCCGCTGTCGCGGATCTCCGCGTCGTCCTCCCAGCTGTCCCACAACCGGGTGACCACCTCGATCGCCTCGCCGGCTTCGTGCCACAGCGAATCCGCGGGCTGCTCGGCTTTGCGGCCGAACAAGCGGGCCTGCTCGGCGCCCGGCGAAACCGTCACCTCCCAGCCCGCCCGGCCGGAGGTCGCGTAGTCGAGGCTCGCGATCGCCTTCGACAGATGGAACGGTTCGGTATGGGTGACCGGCGCCTGTGGGACCACGCCGAGCCGGGTGGTGGCCGTCGCGACCCGGGCGGCGATACCGACCGCTTCGAGTCGTCCTCGCGCGCCGCCGGATTGCAGGGCGAACGAATCCGGCAGGAAGACCAGATCCAGGCCGGCCCGGTCCACGGCGGCTGCCGCGTCGACCCAGTACCCGGCGGTGAAGAGATCCTCGGCCCGCGAGTCCGCGCGCCGCCAGGACGCGGGATGCATTCCGGTACCGGCCAATTCGACGGCGAACAGCAGCGGCGACACCTGCGTCATCAGGCGGTCCTTTCTCTCGGCCGGTGCCGGCGCGCGGCCCCCGGCATCGCCAGCAACAGTTCCCGGGTGAACTCGTGCCGCGGCGCCTCGAAGATCTCCGCGGTCCGGCCCGTCTCCACGATGCGGCCCTCCCACATGACCGCCACCCGATCGCTCATCCCGCGGACCACCGCGAGGTCGTGGGAGACGAACAGATAGCTCAGTGACAGTTCCGTCTGCAGAGCGTCGAGCAGGCCCAGGATCTGTTCCTGCACCGAGACGTCCAGCGCGGACACCGGTTCGTCGAGGATCACCAGATCCGGTCGCAGGGCCAGGGCGCGGGCGATGGCCACCCGCTGGCGCTGCCCGCCCGACAGTTCGGCCGGGCGCCGGTGCGCGGCGGAGACCGGCAGCGCGACCTGGTCGAGCAGTTCGGCGACCCGGTCGCCGCGGGACCGCCGGTCGCCGATCCCGAAGGCCCGCAACGGTTCGGCGACGAGGGCGCCGACGGTCAGTTTCGGGTTCAGCGAGGCATACGGGTTCTGGTACACGATCTGGACGCGCCGCCGCCACTCCCGCAGCCGGGCCCCGCGCAGCCCGCCGATATCGGTACCGTCGAATTCCACGGTGCCGCGGTCGGGCTGCTCCAGCCGGGCGATGATCCGCGCGGTCGTGGACTTACCGGAGCCGGATTCGCCGACGATCGCCAAGGTTTCGCCACGATCGACGGTCAGCGACACATCGGTGACGGCCGCGAGCGTGGTGCCGCGCGCCACCCGGAAGGATTTGTGCAGACCGTGGGCCGACAACAGCGGTGTGGCGGCGGGGGCACGTCCGGGTCGGCGCGTCCGGTCCGTTCCCGAGGCGGCGGCCAGCAGCCGGCGGGTGTACTCGTGTCGTGGCTCGGTGAAAACTTCGGCGGCGGCGGCGGATTCCACGATCCGGCCGTGCCGCATCACCACGATCCGGTCGGCGCGGTCGGCGGCGACACCGAGGTCGTGGGTGATCAGCAGGACCGCGGTACCCGATTCGGCGGTGCGACCGGCCAGATGGTCGAGGATGCGCCGCTGGACGGTGACGTCGAGCGCGCTGGTCGGTTCGTCGGCGATGACCAGGCGCGGACCGCAGGCCAGGGCGATCCCGATCAGTACCCGCTGGCGCTGGCCGCCCGACAGATCCTGCGGGAACTGCCGGGCCCGCAGGGCCGGGCGATCGATTCCGGCCTCGGTCAGGATCCGGATCGCCTCGGCCGCGGCGGTACGCCGGTCGGCGCGGCCGTGGATCCGGAGCGTCTCGGCGACCTGGTCACCGATGCGCAGCACCGGGTTCAGCGAGACCGCGGGGTCCTGGGGTACCAAACCGATCTGGGCGCCGCGGATTCGCTGCCACCCGCGGGAAGGTAGCCGGTCGATCCGCTCTCCGGCGAAGGTCACGCTACCCGCGGTGATCGCTCCGGCACCGCTCAACAGACCGATCACCGCGTGGGCCAAGCTGGATTTGCCCGATCCGGACTCCCCGACCACGGCGACCGTCTCCCCGGTGCCGATCGTGAGGGATATCCCGTCGACCGCGGTGGTCGAGGTCGCGGCGGTGCGGTACTCGACCACCAGATTCTCGACCTGTAGCAGCGGGTCCCCCGACGCGCTCACAGTGACCACCCGGTCAGAAAGAGTCGCGGCAGTTGGTCGACCAGACCGACCTGGAAGCGCCAGCCGGCGCGCAGGAATCCGCGGACCCGGCGCGCCGTGGCCACCAGCGGGTCGCCGGCTTCCGACCCGACGGGTGCCGCTTCGCGGCCGGCCCACATACGGGCGGTGTGGCGACCGGTTCGTGCACGGGCGACTTCGTGATGTCTCACCGCAGTCCCTCCTGGGCGAAGGCCCGACCCAGGCGCTGGGTGGCGAGCACCACCGCGACGATGACCAGGCCGGGTAACGTGGTCAGCCACCAGGCGGTGGCGAGATAGTTGCGTCCCTCCGAGATCAGCGATCCCCATTCCGGAGTCGGCGGGGCGGCACCGTAGCCGAGGAAACTCAGTGACGACACCGCCAGCACCGCGAGACCGAACTCGACGGCGGCCAGCGCGGCGACGGGGGCGTAGGAGTTGCGCAGGACGTGCCGGAAGAGCACCCCGTACCAGCGCACCCCGCAGGCGCGGGCGGCCTCCACGTACGGCGCCTGCCGCACCCGCAGTACTTCGGCGCGCATCACGCGGGCGAACCGCGCGATGAGCGCGACACCGACGGCGAGCGCGACATTGCCGGTGCCGAAACCGAGCACCGTCACCAGGGCCAGCGAGACCAGCAGTTCCGGAATCGACAGCAGCACATCCACACAGCGCATGACGATGCTGTCCAGGGTTCCGCCCACCACGCCCGACACCACCCCGAGCAGCGACCCGGCCACCAGTCCGATCGCCACGGCGAGCACGGTCGCCGTCAGCGACAGCGCGGCCGCGTGCACGACCCGGGTGTAGAGGTCGCGACCCAGATTGTCGGTACCGAACCAGTGCTGCGGGCTCGGGCCCCGGAACTTCTCGCTCGGTACACCGGTCAGCGGGTCGCCCCGGGTGAACAGGGCGGGCACGGCCGCCCAGCCCAGTACGAGGATCAGCACCGCCCCGGAGAACACCACACCGGCCGCGGTCCGCCCCCGGTGCGGTGTCCGGACCTTCTCGCGCGGCGGTGCCACGAGTTCGCGAACCTCAGGCACGGACCGTCTCCTTCCCGCGGAACCCGTCCACCACCCGCGCGTCCACCAGCGGATACACCAGATCCACCAGCAGGTTCACCAGTACGTACACCGCCGCGCTGAACACCACGATGCCCTGCACCACCGGGATGTCCTGGTTCAGCACCGCGGTCTGGGTCAGGCGGCCGACACCGGCGCGCGCGAACACCGTCTCCACAATCACCGACCCGGCGAGCACCGTGCCCACCCAGACTCCCGCGATGGTGAGCGCCGGGCCGACCGCCGCACGCAGCACGTGCCGCCGCTGCACCCAGGCACGGGACGCGCCCTTCGCGAAGGCGACCGCCACGAACGGCTGGTTCCAGGTGGTGATCAGATTGCTGTACAGCACCTGCGCGATCACCGCGCCCACCGGCACGGCCAGGGTGATCGCCGGCAGGATCGTCCCGCTGAACCCGGTGCCCCCGAACGCGGGCACCAGGCGCAACTGGAACGAGAACAGATGCAGCAGGATCAATCCGACCCAGAAGGTGGGCATGGCCGCCCCGACCGGCGGCAGGGCGGTCAGCAGATCGCGCAACCACGTGCGTTCGGTATAGGCCGCGGCCAGTGCGAGGGCGGCGCCGCACACCACGGCGAGCACCAGCGTCGTACCGGCCAGCGCCAGCGTGGAGGGCAGCGCCTCCCCGATGGCCTCGACGACGGTCTGCCCCGTACTCAGCGAATGCCCCAGGTCACCGCGCACCGCGTGGACCACCGCAGTGGCGTACTGCTCCCACACCGGTTTGTCCAGCCCGTACCGGGCCTGCAGTTCGGCGACCGCGGCGGCGTCGACCGGGGTACCGGGACTGGCGTCCACGGCGAGTTGCACCGGATCGGCGGGGAGCAGGTACAGCACCGCGAAGGAAACGGTGAACGCCGCCCACAGTACGCCGGCCGCCTGGAGCACACGCAGCAGCACATACCGGGTCAGCGTGGTCATCGGCCGCTCAGCCAGGTGTCGTAGAACTGCAGTCGCGCCGAGGCCTCGAAGGTCAGGCCCTGCACCGTGTTCGCGACTCCGATGGCCTGGGAGAGCTCGATGGTCGGGATCCACAATCCCTCGTCGAGCAGCAGCCGCTGTGCCTGGCCGATCAGCTGGGCCCGCTGCGCACTGTCGACGGTGGCGAGTTGGCCGGACAGCGCGGCATCCAGCGATGGGATCGCGCCGCGGTCGTTCAGGTTCCGGGCATCCAGGCCGAAATTGGTGCGCAGGATATCGCCGTCGGCCCGGGTCACGTTGTAGTAGATGGTGTCGAAATCCTTGGTGTTCTGCCGGACGGTGTAGTCGGCGTTGGCGGCAGGTTCCAGCCGCAACTCCACCCCCACCACCCGCAGTTGCTGCTGGAGGAGTTCCAGAATGGCCTGGTTTCCGGCGAATGCCGCGCTGAACAGCACCCCGAAGGACAACCGTTCACCGTTCTTGGCGCGGATACCGTCGCCGCCCGGGACCCAGCCCGCCGCGTCCAGCGCCCGCTTCGCCGTCTCGGCATCGAAGCCGAGCTCCCCGCTCAGATCGATATAGCCGGGCGTCGTATGGGCCAGTGGGCTGGTCGCGGGCCGGAATTGCGGGCCCAGCACCGTATCGACGAGCTCCTGACGGTCGACCGCGGGCAGCAGCGCGGTGCGTACCGCGCGGTCGCGCAGCGGGCCCCGCGTCACATTCGTTTGCAAACCGAAGGTGATTCCGGGGTTGGAGGCGGTGGCCACCTGTCCGCCCGCGGCTTCGATCTGCGGGGCGTCCTGGGGTAGGGCATCGCTGGTCGCGTCCAGCTGACCGGACACCAGGCTGCCGGTGCGTACTCCGGATTCCGGGACCACTGTGAATTCGATCCGGTCCAGATACGCCTCGCCCTGATGCGCGAACACCGCCGAGCCCCAGTGGTAGCCGGCGCGTTTGGCGAGCGTCACCGAATCACCCTGGCGGTACGCGGCATAGGTGAACGGACCGCTGCCGATCGTATCGCCGAGGCAGCGCTGCTCGGCCTCTTTCGCGGTGGTGGCGGCGGCGAGAATGCCCAGCTGCGGGGTCGACGTCGCCTGCAGGAACTGCACATTCGGGGTGCTGAAGCGCACCCGCGCGGTTCGCGGGTCCACCACGTCGGTACCGGTGTAATTGGCGAGGTAGGTGGCTGCCAGTGGTGCTTTGGCGCCGCCCAGTACGTGCACGATCGAATCGAGCGTGGCACGGACGGATTCCGCGGTCAGCGGGGTGCCGTCGCTGAAGGTCACGCCGTCGCGCAGATGGAAGGTGAAGGTCCGCGCGTCCGGGCCCACCTCCCAGCGCTGGGCGAGCCACGGCCGGATCTCACCGGTCCCCGGGTCCTGATCGGTCAGCGAGTCGGCGATCTGACGGGTGACGTAGATCGTCTGGTTGGTGCCGCTCTGCGCCGGATCGGAGCAGGTCGGCGCCTGGGAGAGTCCGTACCGCAGTGTTCCGCCGGGTTGCGGCGGACCGCTGACACCGGTCTGCGTCACCCCGCCTCCGCACGCCGCGAGGGCGAACGTTGCGGCGAATACCCCGAACAGGGCAACGGGTCGTTTCATCGAATTCTCCGGATCGCACCGCGCCGGGGACCGGCCGCGGCATCGTCGGGCCGGTGCCGCCCCACGGCGGTCTCCCGGATGCTGGAAAAGACGTTAAGGAGCGACCGGCGTGGCGTCGCCGGTCTCGATCACTCTGAATCCAAACCTTGGGCGCGGGCCGGGCGCGGTCAGAAGTGGCCGGCCAGAGGCAGCGGTTCGCCGTTGACCCGCAGGTTCCCCAGCACTCGCGCCTGGTAGGCCGCGGGGTTGTGTGAGAACAGAGTGCGCAGGTTCCGCCGATGCCGGTCGAGCGCGGCCGCCCCACGGGTCGCGGAAGCGCCACCGACACCGACGATCCGGCCGGCCGCGCGCGGCGCGAATTGCTCGATGACGATCTCGGCCTGGGCGGTTCGCGGCGAGGAGTCGCTCTCCAGGACGGGATCGATCCCGGTGGACCGGGCCGGAAATCCTGACGATCCGACTGCGCCGAAGCAGGCGCACGGGTCTGGACACGGCCCGAATGGATAGCGTAAATTTCCATTATGGATATTTTAACTATCCATAATTGGCCGGACCGAACCGGCCCACCGGATCTGCCGATCTCCACGGGGATCCACGAGTGAACAGGATGTCCCCAATGCACAAGGCACTTCTCACCGTCGCCGCGCTCTACCTCGCGGCGATCGGACTCGCGCTCCTGCTCGTCCCCGCGCAGTTCGGCGTCGGCGCGGTACCCGAAGACGCCTCGCCCGAACTGATTGCGCTGCTGCGGCTGCTGGGCGGACCCTTCCTCGGAATCGCGCTGCTGAACTGGATGTCGCGCACACTCGCCCCCGCCACGATCCGCAACACCGTACTCCTGGCCGACCTGACCGGATTCGGCGTGGTCGCGCTCAACGACGTCTGGGGAGTGCTCAGCGGCGAAGCACGGGACGTGGCCGCCGTATTCGGGGTCGTCCACCTGGCTTTCGCCGCGGCATTCCTGCTCGCCTGGTGGCACGCCCGGCCGGCGGCCGCCTGAGCCTCGACCGGACCTCCGGGCCGGGACGACAGCTGACATGATCGAACCGGGGACGACGCGAGAAAAGAGGCGGCAGCGGATGCGGATGGCGGAACTGAGCCGGGAGTCGGGCGTCGCGATCGCAACCATCAAGTACTACCAGCGCGAAGGACTCCTGCCACCCGGCGAACTGACCAGCCCCAACCAGGCCCGCTACGGTCCGGCACATGTGCGGCGGCTCGCGCTCGTCCGGGCGCTCACCGAGGTGGCCGGACTCTCGGTGGCCGCCGTGCGCGACGTCCTCACCGCGATCGACGCACCGAGCAGCTCACTGCACGACGTACTCGGCACCGCCCAGCCGGGCCTACCGGCCGCGCCCCCCGAAGCCGTCTCCGCAGCCGACCGCGAATGGGCCACGCGCCGGATC
Source organism: Nocardia sp. NPDC050799 (assembly GCF_040654015.1). NCBI lineage: Bacteria > Bacillati > Actinomycetota > Actinomycetes > Mycobacteriales > Nocardiaceae > Nocardia > Nocardia sp. NPDC050799. The sequence goes on along the minus strand of NZ_JBFAHF010000001.1, from coordinate 97,794 downwards.
GACGAGGTGGTCGCGGAACGCGGCTGGCAGCCGCCACCGGGGTCACCGTTGATCGAAACGCTGACCGGGGTGCTGTGCACCTACCGGGCGGTCGGCCACGAATGGCCGCTCGACAATCTCTCCGCCTACGCCGAACACGCCGATCGGGTGGCCACCGCCGATATCGAGGCCCTCGCCGGGCTGGGCTCGGCCGAGAACATGGTGGAGGGCGCGGTGGTCGGCACGGTACTCGGCGACAGCCTGCTGGCCGCGTTGCGCCGGGTGGCGCACGCGGAAGCGTCGCGGAAACGCTTCGGCCCGACCTGAGGCGATCCGGTCGGTCGCCTTCCTCCGGATCCGGCGTTCACCCCGGTGGCATACCGCGCGACCGGAGCCGCCGAGGCCGTCTTCCGGGTCGTGGACCGCGGTATCCAGCTCCGCGACGGGCTCGGCCATCGATGGAAAACTCCGCCAGGTGAACCACCTGGCGGCGTAGAGCCGGACGCCGTAGGCGCCGCGGCTCGGATGCCGACGTCCCACAAGCGCCTCTCGGCGAGTGGTCGCTCGTAGCGACAAAAAACGCCCGTCCAGCTATGGGTCGAGCGGATTGTTCCGCGTCACGATCAGGGGGTCGGCCGGGGTGAACGGCAGCTCCGGTAGTTCGTCCAGTGCTTTGCCGAAGGTGGCCGCCAGGACCTTGCGCGAATAGGCGCTCATGGACGCGCGGTAGCCGATATCGGCCGGCGTCGGCTGATCGAAGAAGATCAGCAGGTGCACCCGGGGGGCGTCGACCACCTCGATATGGTGCGGGTAGGCGCGCGGGACGAAGTACACCTCGCCCTCGTTCACCGTGTAGGTGTCCAGGGTCCCGTCGGGGTCCATGATGGTCATCCGCGCCGAACCCTGGTGGACATACCCCATTTCGGCGGTCACCGGGTGCCAGTGCGGTTCGCGCATACCGTCCTCCCGCACCCGCAGCGAGTACATCGAGATATCGTGCAGCGCGGGCCAGAACTGCCGGCGGGCGGTGCGGGCGGACCCGACCGGGGAATCGACCGGAGCGGGCATCGCCTCGACGGCGAAGTGATGCGGGTCGCCGAAGTGGGCGCCGGGGGGAATATCCGGCTCGCCGTCGCGGCGCGCCACCAGGCGGGCGGTCGTGCCGCGGCGGATATCGGCGAAGGCCGCCGCGGGCAGATCGTAGGTATTGCCGAGGACGGCATCGGTCATCGCGCCCACGGCGGCGCCGAGACCGAAATCCTCGGGACGTTCGTGCCGGAACGCCAGGACGAACTCGGCGTCTGTGTCGCCGACGTTCTCGACGTGATGCAGGGCGCCGGAGTCGATATGGAACATTTCCCCCGCGGTGACCAGGAACGAGGAGAAGCGGCTGCCGTCGTCCAGCACCGAGACCAGCGCCCGGCCGGCGGTGCAGTAGGTGAGCTCGGTGGCATTGGCATGCCAGTGCGGTTCGCGGAAGGCTCCGGGGGCGAGCGTGAGGCGTTTGATGGAGAGCCCCGAGAGGATCGGGAAGTTGTCGGCGGTGAGTCTGGTCAGCGTGCCGAGTTCGCTGCGATAGATTTCCTCGCCCTGCCACAGCGAGGCGACGTGGACCGATGGACTGCGCACAGATCCTCCTCGAGCGCCGATGGCCCCCTATCGATCATGCGCCCTCGGCGGACCGCCGGCCCGCACCGGACGCCGGCGCCGCGCACACCCCGGCGATTCGCCGCCGTTACTTCGACGCGGTGTCACGGTCGAGACCGCCGGTGGCGGCGGGCGGCGACGTTGACTTTGCCGAGGGCCAGGCGTCTACTGAAGATCTGGAACGTCGAGCTCGTTGCAGCTGGTGGTGGGTGTGGTGAGCGATAGGAACAGCGCGAATGCCGTAACCGGCGAAGCCATGGCGCTCGCGTATGTCACCCCCGCACCCACAGGCGGCGAACCCGACCGCTTCCGTCTGGTCTCGGGCCGGCCGGCAACTCGTCGGCTCCGGCCCGCGGCACCACGCTCCCGGACGGCCGCTCCCACGGCCCGCGCGCCCTTCCGGCGGACACTCGCCGCGGCTCCCGGCCCCTCGCGGCCGCGTCGCCGGGCGGACGTGCGCACACCGGCGCACTCGATACGGATTACCGGGGTACACAATTTCCTCCGGTCCCGTCACTCCCGATACCGAATCCAGGTCCCGTCGTGATCATTCTCGGAATCATTCTGCTGGTCATCGGATTCCTGTTCAATATCCAGATCCTCTGGATCATCGGAATCATCCTTCTCATCATCGGGCTGGTGCTCCTGGCACTGGGGTCGATGGGCCGCGCGGTCGGCGGACGGCGCCACTATTACTGACACCACCGGAGACGGTGCCGCACGACCCTGCCCGTCGTCGGCCGATGACCACTGTCGATCGATGCCATGGACGAATCACACGCGAGGTGAGGAACAGAAATGGCAACCAGCACAATTGTCGCGATCGTTGTCATCGCGGTTGTCGTAGTCCTGATCGTTGCCGCACTGATCTGGGCGGCCGCGAACAAGCGCAGAGAACACCGCCGGATCGAGGCGGAGAACATCCGCGGCGAGGCGGCTGGACACGCACACCGGGTCGGCCAGCGCGAAGCACTAGCCGACGAGACCGCCGCCAAAGCCCGCGCCGCCGCGGCCGAAGCCGAAGCCCAGAAAGCGCGGGCGGCCGGACTCCAGCAGCAGGCAGCCGCGCATCGAGGCGAGGCGGATGCCTCCCGCGAGGAGCTGGATCAGCAGTTCGAGCGTGCCGACGAGATCGATCCGGACCAGAAGAAGCGCGGAACCACCTAGCAACGCGGTGCGCGGAGCGGGTGGTGACCGCGACATCGTGCGGGGTTCCTCCTGGTTTCGGCCGGTTTCTCCGACAGAGACGACGGGTGCGCGGCGGGCATGGTGGCCAAGGACCGAATCGCCGGCCCCTGGGGAACCCGCACCCCCCTACGGCGCGGGCCGAACCCCGCACGACCCCCCGCGCCCGGACTATCCGTTCGTCCTCACCACCGGCCGCACCCTCTATCACTTCCACACCCGCACCGAAACCGCCCGAGCACCTCAGCTCCAGACGGCCGCGCCGCAGGTCTGGGTGGAGAGGACCGGATCACCGTGCTCGTCACCGATACCCGCGGCCCGGCACCGGCCCTCACCACCACGGCATCACGCCCCCTCGGCACCTCCCTGCCGGAAACCGTCGGCGGGGGGACGGCTTTCGCCACCGGGACCCTCGAACCCGTGGGAGAACAGCCGTGAAACTCGACCTCGCGATCCGGGAACTGCACCTCTCCGAACGCAAACTCGCCCTCGACCGCACCACTCTGGCCGCCCGCCACAAAGCCGACCACGAGGTGCACTACGTCGCGCGGGATATCGCCGGGTGGTCCACCGAACACGTCCATCGACTCGCCCGGGCCGGCCACCGCTACGGACTCCCCCTCGACAGCGACCCCCGCACCGAACCGCGCACCGGACCCGTCCAAGAACGCCTCAGCACCCAACTGGGACACCGGAGCGAACCGGCGCTGCTCCTGCTCATCGATCTGCGTCACCTGCGCCGGGTCGCCGCCGGTGCCTCACTCGACTGGGAACTGCGCACCCAAGGAGCACAAACCACCAGAGGCACCGACCTTCTCGAACTCGCCGAACGCTGCACCCCGAGACCCTGCGCCAGATGCGCTGGGCCAACTCCATGCTGAAAATCCTCGCTCCCCAGATCCTGGCCTCCTGACCCCGCAATGGGAGCGGCGCCTTTGTCTCGAATCAGCAGCAGGTCGTCTCAATCTTGTGACATACCACAGTAATCGACCTCCGGTCACGTAACCTGAGCCTCTGGCCCCGGTAGGACAGGGGACGTTTCGGAGCACGGAAGCCCGCATCTCCCCGAGTGCCAGATGTATCGATATTGCACCCAGGGGCGTGTGCCATGAGACGTTTACGTGCCGTCACTCTCGCGTTGCTCGTCATCGTGCCGTTGCTCACCGGGCAGGCCGCCGCCCAGCCGCCCGCACTGCCCGCTCTCCCCTTCGCCGGACTCCCGGTCCCGCCCTCGCCCGCGGAGGCGAGCGGCGCGATCCTGCCCGGTATCCAGCAGTGGATCGACCAGGTGATCCCGCCGCCGCCGATCGCGCCGGCACCCCGACCGGCGCCGCCGCTGGAGGAGACGAACGACCTGGCACCGGCACTCGCGGCACTGCGTCAGGCGGTGCTGCCCGCGCCGGTCGGCGACCCGATATTCGATCTGTGGCCGCCGAACCTCGCCGACTTCGCCCCGGGCGCGGTGCTCGAGGTCCGCGATATCACCGCCTCGGCCGCGCCACTGGTCCTTGTGCCGATCCGGCAGGCGGTGCTGTTCAAATACCGGACCACCGACGCGCATGATCGCCCCTCGTTCGCCACGGCCACACTGGTGATTCCGGCGACCGGCTCACCGGTGCCCGGGGCGCGGCCGGTACTGGTCAACAACCTTCCGATCGACGCTCTCGGCCGTCGGTGCACGCCGAGTTATACGCTGGCGCACGGTCTCTCCTTCGCGAGCGCGCTCACCGACTTCGTGCCGCCCACCACCCAGCTGGCCGCACTGCGTGGTTACGCCGTACTCATTCCGGATCACGAGGGTCCGCTCATGGCCTACGCCGAGCCCTACGTCGCGGGCCACGCGGTACTGGACGCGGTGCGCGCGGTGCGCGGCTGGCGGGCGGACGAGTTCGGCGCGAGCAGGTTCGCGATGACCGGCTACTCCGGCGGCGCGATCGCCACGCACGGCGCGGCGAAACTGATCGAGAGTTACGCACCCGATCTCGCACCGGCACTGGTCGGCGCGGCGCTCGGCGGGGTGCCCGCCGACTTCGAAATCCTGGCCGGCAGCATGAACGGCAATCTGGCCTCGGGCGTGTTCATGGCGGCTGTCTTCGGTATCGCCCGCGAGCGCCCCGAAATCCTGGCCCGGATGAACCACCTCGCCCAGTGGGTGACGACCTCACCGATGAAAGACCAGTGCATAAGCGTTTTCGCGCTGCCGGGCGCACTGCTGCTGCCGATCGATATCGCCGCGAATATCGCCGACCCACTGCGATCGACGCTGGCACGCGACATCTACGAGGTGACCCGGATGGCCGGGCGCGCCTCGGCGACGCCGCTCTACATCTACAACGGCGAACAGGAGTTCTGGATCCCGGCCGAGGGCGCCCGCAACCTCTATCAGGAGCAGTGCTCACTCGGTGTCACCGCGGTCTACCGCAGTGTGCTCGGCGAACACATCATCGCGGCGGGCCTCGGCTACCCCGACGCCATGATCTGGCTGGACGAGCGGCTCCGCGGTATCCCGGCGCGCAGTGAATGCTGAAGGCGCGCGCCGGAATATTACGGACAACCCCACCGGAACTCGGTGAATTTCAGCATTCACTCGCTGCGGGTTCGCCGCGCAAGCGCGCGTCGATCCAGCCGCTGAGTTCGGGATAGCCGCTGACATAACCGAGCAGATGTTCACCGCCCACGACGCGGAAGACGGCGGAGACGCCGCGGCTGCACTGTTGCCGATACATGTTCTCGGCGTCGTCGAGCGGAATCCACGGGTCGTGCAGGCCGTGATAGATGAACAGCGGCACGGCGGAGGTTCGTCCCGTCAGGTCCAATCGCTCGAACATCGTCGCCGCGAAGGGACTGTCGAGTGCGTTGGCGGTATTCGCCGCGATGTCGATCGGAATGCCGACCACGCCGAGGGGCCCGGAGGCGTCGCCGCAGATATCACGCAGTGGCGAGGTCGCCACCCACTGCCCGAGATTGTTCATATAGCGCAGGATTTCCGGATGTTCGCGCGCGACCGCCAGCGCGACCGTCAACAGGATCCCGGAGGAGATGTTGCCGTTGAACTGATGGGCCACGCTCGAATTGTCGGTGACCAGGCCACCCGCCGCCGCGCCGATCAGCACATCGCGCAGTTCCGGCGCGTACTCGTCGAGCAGCATGGCCGCGGCGTAGGAGGCGATCGCGCCACCGGAATAGCCGATGGCCACGTATCGACTGTCGGCGAATTCATCCGGCGCGTAGGTACGGACCGCGCGGATGGCGTCGAGCATCACGTGTCCGGCGGTATTGGGTTCGGCGTACGCCATCAGCGGGCCCTCGTGGTCCGGCATGAGGACCGCGTGTCCCTTGCTCAGCGCCAGCCAGACCGACGGCAGGAACACCGGAAGATCGGTATTCGGGCGATCCAGCAGGTCGTGCGACAACTGGAACCCCGGGGTGCAGTGCGATCCGAGGGAATTGATCGGCATCGCGTTCACCTCCACCGGCCGGGGTCCGGGTCCGGTCCACGCGGTCGCCGGGACGATCAATGTCGCGGTGCCGAAGGAGGGACCGCCCGAGGCGGAGGTGGACCGGAACTTCAGCAGTGTCGCCCGCGAAATGGGCGTCGCCATTCGCGCGGCGGTTGTCGCGGTGACATCCCGTCGTTCGATGATCTGACCGGGCGAAAAATTCGTGAGGTCGGCGGGCCAGGCATCGAAGATCGGATCGCCGGTCGCCGACGGCAGCACCCCGCGCCACAACGACAATCCGGGCTCGTCACCCGCGAATTGCGCCGGCGCCGGGATCGTGCCGTCGATCCACTGCTGCAGCGGTGACGGAGCGTTGACCTCCGGCTCGGCCGGACCGGCCGGTGGATCCGCGTACGCACGAGTCGGGGGCCCACCCAACCACGCACAACCGACGAGCACAGTTCCCAGGATTGCCAGAAGCGGCTTCACGACCCTCACCCTCGAATAAGCAAATTTCCCTCAGTATCGACAGTCGCTGCCGAATTTGCCAAAGATAGAAGGGATTGGGGGCCACTCACAGCGGATCGCCGGTCCCGCTGTGTATCCCACCATGCAGGTGCGATCGCCCTCCCCGGCCGTGGCCCAGCGCCGGACCACCGAAGCGTGCCTGGTTCACGAACTCGCGGCGTCTCGGTGCAGCGGCCGCTCCAGGGCACACCGTCGCTGTCGGACAGAGTCTGGGCCCGCCGCCGGAGATGATCGCCTGCTGCGGGTCCATCCCGTCCGAGACCGCGCCGATCACCGGGTCGGCGGCTTCCTGGGCCGCAGACACGAAGCAAACGCCTCCCTATGGTCGGTTGGTCGGTGTTTGCCCGTCGACAGCCGGGGTAGGCGCTGGCCTAGGACGGTGAGAGGAAGTGTGGACGATGCGATCGATCGCGGGTCGAAGTGGGACCGAACCGGGCCGGGTAACAGAGTGTGCTGGTGCGACAGCGTCGCGACCCTCGGCATCTCGACGGGTTGCTGCAGCGCATCGCGGCCGGTGCCCGCGCGACCGCCGGAATGCGCTGATAGAGCACCTGCCATGAGCGACGATCCTCGCCCCCTCAGCGGCTATACGGCCACGATCCTGGTCTATGCCGGGTCGGTCGGCGCCGTGACGCTGCTGGGCGGTCTCACCGGCCGTCGGCTGCCCGATTCCATGAGTACCCGTGACCTCGTCGTCACAGCTCTTGCCGCACACAAGCTGTCGCGGCTGATGACGAAGGGCACCGTCACCGCTCCCGTCCGCGCCCCGTTCACCCGGCCCACCGGCGACGGCGGTCCCGGGGAAGTCATGGAGCAGCCGCGAGCCGAGGATGGCGTCGGCCACAGCCTCGGAGAACTGCTCAGCTGCCCCTTCTGTTTCGATGTCTGGCTCATCACCGCCCTGACCATCGGCCACGTCTTCGCACCACGAGCGACCCGACTGGTGAGCGAGGCGACGGCGGCACTGGCCGGCGCCGACTTCCTGCACCTCGCCTACGCGACCGCCCAGCAGATAGCCGAAGGAGAGTATCCGGCGATCGGCCCGGCCGGCGCCCCCGGTGAACCCGGTGAACCCGGTGAACCCGGTGAACCCGGGCGGGCGTAGCGCTGTATCGGTCGCGCTGATTGCCCGCGGCCGGTCGGCATGCCAGGCTGTTCGACGTGCTGCTAGCCGAGGTCGCCGCCGCATCCGCCGATATCGCGTCGGCGTCGGCCCGGCGGGCCAAGACCGACCGTCTCGCCGCGCTGCTGAGTCGCGCCGCGGCGGACGGCGACGCACACCTGGTCGCGGTGACCGCGTCCTGGCTTTCCGGGGAATTGCCGCAACGCCAGATCGGTGTGGGCTGGGCCGCGCTGCGGTCGCTGCCGCCGCCCGCCGCGACGCCGACGCTCACGGTCGCCGAGGTCGACGCGCGGTTCACCCGGATCGGTGCGGTCGCCGGTAAAGGCGCCCGGACCGTGCGCGCCGCACTCGTGCGCGATCTGTTCGAGACTGCCTCCGGCATCGAGCAGACATTCCTGCGCCGGCTGCTCAGCGGCGAATTGCGCCAGGGCGCGCTCGCCGGAGTGATGTCCGACGCGATCGCCGGAGCTGCCGGGATACCCGCCGCCGAGGTCCGGCGCGCGGCGATGCTGGCCGGCGCGCTGCCCACCGTCGCGGCCGCGGCTCTCACCGGGGGCCGACCGGCGCTGGCGGAGTTCCGGTTACGCGCGGGGCAGCCGGTCGGGCCGATGCTCGCCCAGACCGCGACCGGGGTTGCCGACGCGCTCCAACGACTCGGCGGCACCGCCGTGTTCGAAGCCAAGCTGGACGGTGCGCGGGTGCAGATTCATCGGGCCGGATCGGCGGTCTCGATCTATACCCGCAGCCTCGACGAGGTCACCGACCGGCTCCCCGAGGCCGTCGCGGCCACCCTCGCCCTTCCCGCCACCGATCTGATCGCCGATGCCGAGGCCATCGCGTTGCGACCCGATGGACGGCCGGATCGATTCCAGGTCACTGCCGCCCGGTTCGGCCGCAGACATCCGGGCGATCTCGAACCGCTGTCGGTGTTCTTCTTCGACCTCCTGCATCTCGACGGCCGAGACCTGCTCGATCTACCCACCCGGGACAGGCTCACCGCACTCGACGTGCTCGTTCCCCGCGCCCAGCGGGTCGACCGCCTGGTGACCGCCGACCCCGCGGCGGCACAACAGTTCCTGGACCGCACGCTGGCCGCCGGGCACGAAGGGGTGATGGCGAAGTCATCGTCGGCGCCGTACGAAGCGGGCCGCCGCGGCGCCGGCTGGCTCAAGGTCAAACCCGTGCACACCTTGGACCTGGTGGTTCTCGCGGCCGAATGGGGTTCGGGCCGGCGCACCGGCATGCTGTCCAATATCCACCTGGGCGCTCGTGATCCGGCCACCGGTGGATTCGTGATGCTGGGTAAGACCTTCAAAGGGATGACCGACGCCATGCTGGAGTGGCAGACCAGCCGCTTCACCGAATTGGCCGACGGCTCGACCGAAGGCCTCGTCGTGCGACTGCGGCCCGAACAGGTCGTCGAGATCGCTTTCGACGGAGTGCAGGGATCGACGCGTTATCCCGGCGGCCTGGCGCTCCGGTTCGCCCGTGTCGTGCGCTACCGCGACGACAAATCCCCGGCCGAGGCCGATACGGTCGACACCGTCCGCGCGCTCTACGAACGGGGCGGTTGAGCGGCCCGTAGCAGCTGTTTCGACTGCCGGCGGGCGTCGCGGCGTCCGAGCCGCCCGGGCCGCGCGAATGTCAGCGCCCCAGCAGTAGGAATCCCGTGACACGATCACCGACGGCCGGGAACTCGTCGAAGAAGCCGTGCCTGCCGCCGGGAAAGATCTCGACGGCGGCATCCGGCACGGCCGCGGCGAGCAGCTCCGCATTCCGGGCAGGCACCATATGGTCCTCGCTGCCGTGAAGTACCAGGGTCTGTGCGCGGATCTCGCCCAGTACCGCGGAGGCGTCGTGCCGGTTGCCGGCACGCAGATGCCCCCGCGCCGCCCGGGCGCTCATGCGCGGATCGCCCAGCAGGGTCGACCGGCGCGGCGGCGCGGCCAGCCACTCGGAGGTGTACATCAGTTCCAATAGCACCGCATGTCTTCTGCGCGGGTCCGGGTCGGCGAGCAGACGGCGTATCTCGGGGCCCCGCTCCCGGGCGCGGCTCCCGCCCGGGGAGGTACAGGCCAACACCAGGCGTTGCACCCGCTCCGGATGCCGGGCCGCGAGCCACTGCGCGACCCGGCCGCCCATCGAGGTGGCATAGACGTGGGCGGACGGGTAGCCCAGCGCATCCAGGACCGCGGCGGCGTCGGCGGCGAAGAGCCGGGTGGTCCACTCCGCGGCGTCCGTGTCGTCTGCCCGGGTGTCCCCCGTACCGCGGTAGTCGAAGGTGATCGTCCGGAAACTCCGGGCGAGGCCGGGCCGGACGCCGTCCCACCACCGGTGCGAGTTGGCCTGGCCCGGGAGGAGCAGTAGCGGCGGAGCACCGGCAGGTCCGCTCACCTGGCATACGAGTGCGGTCCCGTCGGGACGTACCGCCACCGGCCGGCCGCGACAGCGTGGACGGTCTCGCTCATCGCGGCCGCACCGGGACCCGCACCCGGCACCTCACGAGGACCACTCCCGGCCGCATTCCTCGAGAATGTCCACCAATCGGTCACGCTCGCCGAGGATGACCTCCCGCGAGGCGATCACCCCGACGGCGGCGACCGTTCTGCCGTTCTCGCGCACCGCGATGGAGACCCCGTCCCCCTGCTCCGAAGCGCCGGGGGCGGCGCAGATCCCGGTGTGCTGGATATCGGGTAGCAGCGCGAAAAACCGGTCCGCGAGAGATTGCTCCGGCGCGGGGAGCGCCTGGATATAGGCCCAGAGGTCGCGCTTTTCCATTCCCGCGAGCAGTACCCAGCCACCGGAGGTGCGCAGCAGCGACCGGCGGACGTAGTTCTCCGCGAGGTAGGCGAACCGGGGGTCCGACGAGCAGTAGTCGACATAGAAGATATCCGGGCCCACGGCGATGGAGAGCACCGTGGTCAAACCGGTCCGGCGGTGGATCTCGACGAGGTCGGCATGTGTCACCGAGGAGACCGGTTGCCGCCCGGCCAGGCGGTTGAGCAGATACGGCGCGCTGCCGAGCGAATAGCGGCGCTCGTGCTCGTCGAGATACCCGGCCGCGACCAGCCCGTTGACCAGCGACTGTATCGAACTGACCGGTGCCTCGAGCTCCTTGGCGAGGGCACTCAGGGTGATACCGCCGCGGGTCCGGGCCGCGCTCTCCAGAATCGCGGCGATGCGATCCACGGTGCGATGACGGGTCCGGGCACGCGCGTGCGCAGCGCCTTCCGGTTGCGCCATGACTCCCCTTCCTGTTCGTGCGGAAATCTACGCCACCGACAATATTACATATATAAGTAAAATGTTCCTCTATTGCGTATATATGGGCGGAGCTGTCATAGTTCACGGGGTGCTGCCCGTCACAGCGAGGAGAAGTACGCATGCCACTCACCCCCGACGCCCTGGCCGGATTCCGGGTCATCGACCTGACCACGGTGATCATGGGTCCGTTCGCCACCGCCACCCTGGCCGACCTCGGCGCGGACGTGCTCGAGATCGAGAACCTGGACGAGGACATGAGCCGCCGCGTCTCGTACCAGGTCGTCGAGGATCCGGCGGCCCTCCGCCGAGGCGAGATCGAGCGCGACACTGCGCTTGTTGCGCTGCAGGTTCATCGACAGCGCGCTCATACCCTCATGGCGCCGGGACCCGATAACCGCCGCGGATCTGCTCGATCTCGCGGAGGCACACCGGAACTCCTCTGTGCGTGACCAGGCCTTGATCACCAAACACGAGCACCCCACCGAGGGCGAGTACTACGCCACGCGAACCCCCTTCACCATGTCACGCACCCCGGTCTCACTCAAACGGCACGCCCCGCTGCTCAACGCCGACACCGCCGCGGTACTGGCCGACCTCGGTTATTCCGCACAGCGGATCCGGGATCTGACCGCCGCCGGTGTCGTCGCCACCACCGCCCCCGAAACCGCCTCCGCCTGAAGGAATGAACGCCATGACACCGAACCGGCTCGTCCCGCCGGTCGCCGAGGACCCCACCGCGTCGGCCCCGCTGCGCGCGCAGGTGCGCGCATTCCTCGCAGCCCAGTACGCCGAGGGAAGAATCGGCCGCACCGCCGACTCCTGGCTCACCGGCTGGGACGAGGACTTCTCCCGCGCACTCGCCGAACAGGGGTGGCTCGGGATGACGGTGCCCGTCGAATACGGCGGTCACGGCCGCACCCATCTCGAACGCTTCGTCGTCACCGAGGAACTGCTGGCCGCCGGCGCACCCGTCGCCGCGCACTGGATCGCCGACCGGCAGATCGTGCCGTCGCTGCTGAAATACGGCACCGAGGAACAGAAGCGCACCTATCTGCCCGCGATCGCACGCGGCGAATGCTATTTCGGCATCGGGATGAGCGAGCCGGATTCGGGTTCGGACCTGGCCGGCGTGCGCACCCGGGCGACGCGCACCGACGGTGGCTGGTCGATCACCGGCACCAAAGTGTGGACCTCCGGCGCCCATCGCGCCGACGCGTTCATCTGCCTGGCCCGCACCGCACCCGCCGACGCCGCTCACCGGCACGACGGACTCAGCCAGTTCCTCGTCGACCTCCGGTCACCAGGTGTCGATGTCCGGCCCATCGTATCGATGAACGGCGAGCACCATTTCAACGAGGTGGTACTCGAGGAGGTCTTCGTCGCCGACGACAGGGTGTTCGGCACCCTCGGCAACGGCTGGCAGCAGGTGACCTCCGAACTGAGCTTCGAGCGCAGCGGCCCGGAACGCTTCCTGTCCACCTTTCCGCTGCTCGCCGCGACCGCGGAGCAGATGGCCGCCGGCACGCTCCCCCGGCACACCGATCTCGGCCGCTATCTCGCCCGGATCACCGGCCTGCACGAGATGTCCACCGCGGTGGCCGGCGCGCTGGAACGCCGCGAGCCCGCGGACACCGCCGCGGCCGTGGTCAAGGTCCTCGGCACCACCACCGAGGGGGATATCGCCGATTTCGCCGACCTCCTGGCCGGGGACGGCGCCCCGGTGGGTGCCGAATACCGCGCGATGCTCGGCCACGCCGTCGTCCAACGCCCCGGGTTCACCCTCCGCGGCGGCGCCAACGAGGTTCTGCGCGGTGTCATCGCGCGGGGATTGGGAATGCGCTGATGAACACCCCGACCACTGTCGACAAGGATCTGGCCGACATGATGTCCGCGGTGTTCGCGGACCACCGGGAAAAGCACGCACCCGGGGACGGTGCCGCCTGGGATCGTCCGCTGTGGCAGCGGCTCACCGAACTCGGTCTCGTCCGGCTCACCGGCGCCGAAGAGTCGGGCGGCAGCGGCGCCGGCTGGTCCGAAGCGGCCGAGCTCCTGCGTGCGGCGGCCTGGCACGGGGTCCGGTTACCACTTGCCGAACACGATCTGCTGGCCTGCTGGTTGCTGGAGTCCGCCGGTCTTCCCGTCGATTCCGCGCGCCGCACGGTATGCCTGCTCGACGACTCGGGGACCGCGCATGGGGTGCCGTGGGCGAGTGCCGCCGAGCGCATCGTCGTGCTGTGGCAGCAGGACGGGATTTTCCGAGCCGCCGACGCGGAGACCGCGGCACTGACGATCGAAGCGGGTACCAATCTCGCCGGCGAACCACGGGATACGGTCACCGCCGACCCGGCCAGGCTGTCGGGACCACCGGTACCGGACAGCGTCGTGGACGGCTTGCGGCTGCGCGCGGCTCTGGTCCGGGGCCTGCAGGTCTGCGCCGTACTGGATCGAATTGTCGATCTCACCACCACCCATGCGACCCAGCGGGTGCAGTTCGGACGTCCGCTCGCCCGGTTCCAGGCCGTCCAGCAGCTGGTCGCCGATATCGCGGCCGAAGCCGCCCTGGCCCGCGCCGCCACCGAAGCCGCGCTCGCCACCGCCGTGCGCACCGGCTGGTCCGGCGCCGAGGCCGCATTCCGGATCGCCGTGGCCCGCTCCTGTGCCGGGCACGCGGCCTCGGCCGTGGTGCGCAATGCCCACCAGGTCCACGGCGCCATCGGCACCACCAGGGAACACCGGCTGCACGAATTCACGCGACCGGCCCTGGCCTGGCGCTCGGAATACGGCTCCGTCCACTTCTGGGACGACACCCTCACCACCGCCGCGCTCACCGCCGGCGCACCGGACCTCTGGGCCCTCATCACCTCCTGACCCCTCCGCCGCCTGCTCGAGCCCCGTGCTACGAGCACTGCTTCGACAACACCTGATCTCCGAGGAGTCCGCCATGCCGGCCACACCCTCGGCGCCGCCGACGTCGCCGATCCCAGAACCCGCGGCTACTACATCAAATCGGTCTTCGCCGGCTCCATCGGCAACATGATCGAATTGCTACATCTCCGACCGCGTCGGCCGCCGGCCAGTGCTCATCTTCTTCGGTCTCGGCACCACCCTATGCACCTACCCGATTCTGCAGGGTATGCGGCAGTCACCCACCTGGCTGGGGTGCCTGCTCTACACCCTGCTGGGCCTGACCTTCGTCGCCGGATATTCCTCGGTCAACGCGGTGGTCGAAGCCGAACTGTTTCCCACCGAGGTCCGCACCGTCGGGGTCGCGATCCCCTACAACATCGCCCAGGCCGTATTCGGCGGCACCGCCTCCTATCTCGCCCTCGCCCTGCGCGACGCCGGACACGAAAGCTACTTCTTCGTCTACGTCTCGGTCTGCGCCGCGATCTCCCTGCTGACCTACGTGTTCATGCGCGAAACCCGGGACGTGAACCTGATCGGCAGCGCACCCGCCGCCCCGGCTGTCACCAGCAGCACCGACCGGCACGACGCCCGCATCCAGACAAAGGACCAGCCATGGCCGACCTCGAATACACCATCACCGACGGCATCGCCACCATTCTGCTCAACCGCCCGCACCGCAAGAACGCCTTCACCCTGGAAATGCTCGATCACTGGGCCGCAGCGCTGCGTTCGGCGCGCACCGACCCGCAGGTGCGGGTGGTCCTGGTGACCGGCGCCGACGGCGCCTTCTGCGCCGGTGTCGATCTCGACGATTTCGCCGAGATCACCTCCACCCTGGGACGCCAGGAAGTACTGCGGGACCGGGTACACCGGGTCGCCGCGGCGGCCCTCGACCTGGACAAACCGCTTATCGCCGCGGTCGACGGGGTGGCGGTCGGCGCCGGCATGGACATGGCGCTGGCCTGCGATATCCGGCTGGCGTCCACCCGGGCCCGATTCTCCGAAGCCTATGTGCGAGTGGGTCTGATCCCCGGCGACGGTGGCGCTCATCTGCTCCCGCGGATCGTCGGGCAGGCCCGGGCGCTCGAACTGCTGTGGACCGGGCGCTTCGTCGAGGCCGAGGAAGCCCGCGCGCTCGGACTGGTGCTGTCCCTGCACGATCCGGCGGAACTGTCCGAGGCCGCTCTCGCGCTGTGCCGCCGCCTGGCCGACGGCCGCCGGTGGCGATCCGCGCCATCAAACGCCTCGTCCGCAACGGCGAACGAGTCGATTTCGCGACTTCGCTCTCGATGGTCGCCGCCGAACAGGCCGTCGTCCAATCCACCCGGGACTCCGCCGAGGCGATCGCGGCGTTCCGGGAGAAACGCACCCCGCGTTTCCTCGGTGAATGAACCGGCCGGCCCGAACCCCGGCCGCCCGAACGACGTGTGGACCCGGTGACGCTCACGGAAGAGGGCTGATGATCCTCTCGAGCATTCCGCGGAAGCGGCGGGCCGGTCAGCCGGCGAGGTGGCGGCTGATGACCAGGCGCTGAATCTGGTTGGTGCCCTCGAAAATCTGGGTGATCTTCGCCTCCCGCATATAGCGTTCGACCCGGAAATCCCGGGTGTAGCCGTAACCGCCGAGCACCTGCACCGCATCGGTGGTGACTTTCATCGCCGCATCGGTGGCGACCAGTTTGGCCACCGATGCCTGACGCGAATACGGCAGACCGGCATCGCGGCGGCGGGCGGCATCGAGGTAGGTCGCGCGCGCCGAATCCACCGCGGCGGCCATATCGGCCAGCAGGAAACCCAGCCCCTGATGATCGATGATCCTGCGGCCGAACGCCGACCGTTCCCGCGCGTAGGTCACCGCCTCGTCCAGGGCGGCCTGGGCGAGCCCGACCGCGACCGCGGCGATCCCCAACCGGCCGGAATCCAAGGCGCTGAACGCGATCTGCAGGCCCTGCCCTTCCGCGCCGATCCGGCGTTCGGCGGGTACGAAGGCCTCGTCGTAGTGCGCGGAGGTGGTCGGCACCGCGTGCAGACCCATCTTCTCTTCCGGCCTACCGAAACTCAGCCCCTCGGTGTCCTTCGGCACCAGGAAGCACGAGATACCCTTCGACCCCTCGCCGGTCCGCGCGAACAGGTTGTAGAAATCGGCGATACCACCGTGGGTAATCCACGCCTTGGCACCGTCGACCCGGTATCCGCCCTCGACCGCGGTGGCCTTGCAGGTCAGCGCGGCGGCATCCGAACCCGCCTGGGGCTCGGACAGACTGTAGGCGCCGATCGTGCCGCCGCCCAGCATCTCCGGCAGCCACCGCTGCTGCTGCTCCGCGCTACCGAACTCCATCAGTGGATAACAGGCCAGACTGTGCACGCTCACCGCCACCGCGACCGCGGCCCAGCGCGCGGCGATCTCCTCCAGCACCTGCAGATACACCTCGTACGGCTGGCCACCCCCACCCCACTCCTGCGGGTACGGCAGGCTCAGCAACCCCGCCTCCCCCAGCGTGGCGAACACGCCCTCGGGATAGGTCTCGGCCTTCTCGTGCTCGTCGACGATCGGGGCCAGCACCTTATCGGCCACATCGCGGGTCAGCCGGAGGAGATCCTTTGCCTCGTCGGTGGGCAGAAGTCGATCGACAGCCACAGGAAATCCTCCGATGATACGCAGGGCAGTACTTTACTCCCTGTCACAGTACTGTTCCGGGATCAGTACCGCAAGGAGCTCCGCAGTACTATTCCCCGCATGGAGCAGCGCTCGACCTTCGCGACCCCCCGCCGCACCGAACTGTTCGACGAGCTGGTCGAGTTGTTCCTCGCCGAAGGCTTCGCCCACCTGACGCTCGACGCCATCGCGGCCCGGCTCAGATGCTCCAAATCCACGCTCTACACCCTCGCCGACAGCAAGGAACAGCTGGTCACCGCCGCCACCGTGCATTTCTTCAAACGCGCCACCGAAACCGTCGAAGCCGAGGTATCCGCGACCACCGGTTCCCTGGCACGCATCGCCGCCTACCTCACCGCGGTCGGCGCAGCCCTCACCGCCGCCTCGGAGCGGTTCATGACCGACCTCGACGCCTTCGCCCCCGCTCGCGAGGTCTACGAACGCAACACCCGCATCGCCGCCCGCCGCGTTCAGGAGCTCATCGACGACGGCGTCGCCACCGGGGAATTCCGCGGCGTGCACGCCGCGTTCGCCGCCGACCTGGCCGCCACCATGATGGTGCGGATCCAGCAGGGCGCCGTCCGCGACCGCACCGGACTCGACGACGCCGCCGCCTACCGCGAACTGGCCGCCATCCTCACCCACGGCATCAGCGCCCGGTAGTTTCGTCGCCGCAGCCGATTCCGCTACCGGACCGCGGCCGAACCCGGCTGACCGAATGGTACGACCGCTTGGCGGAGACCCGGCCGCGGGCAGGTTGCCGGTCTATGTGCGCGCTACCGGCCCGGCTCCGGTCGAGAGACTCCGGCAACGAGCGGCGCAACAACTGCAATTCGACGCCGGGTCGACCGGGCCGCCACCGCGCACCGACCCGGAGAAGTGCCGGCTGCCGTATTCGCCGAGGTGCGTCGCGGCCCTGGATCACCAGGATCTTCCGTTCGAATACTCGGCCGACACCCTCCGGGTCCGCGACCACCTCCGGTTCGTCCGGCCTTCCAGAACATCCCGGCCGCCGACCTACGCGGATCCGATGTGGCTGCGGACCGGGAGCCCGTCACCGTCGTGGCCCCTGCCGATTTCTACCTCTCCCTCATCCTGTCCGAGCAGAAAGACGACCACGGCCGCACCGTCGCGTTGTTCGGATCCCTGGAGAACGCCACCGACGTTGTCGAGCCGGCCGAAGCAGACCGGATGGCCGTCCGTTTCGAGGAGATCCTCGGCGAGAACATCGCGGACTACCCCGGTGCCGGGTGACGCCCGGGGCAGGCCCGGCTACCGGTGGCGGATCGGTGAAACGGCTTCTCAACGGTCCCCAGGAATTTGCTGTGCAACTTTCCCGCGACCGGTACCGTGCACAGAGCAGATACCTACGGACTTCACCGCTGATGGCTCGACGCGGACATCGCCAAACGATATGTAGGAATCGGCGAATGTGTTCGTGAAACAGCCCTGTTCGCCGAGCGGGCCGCGTCCCTGTCCACAGGGAATGGTCCTGCTCGGCGAGTACCTGTTCCATCGATTGGAGCCTCGTCTTTGACCGTGCACTACACCTCGGTATCGCAGGAGCAGCGTTCATCCGCAGGTGCCCGATGATCCACGGCGAACCCACCGGAGGGGTGGGGCCGCGCTTCAGTATCTATTCGGCGGAATTCGCGAACGATCCGCATGGTGCCTATGCCGCGATGCGGGATCGCCACGGCGCGCTCGTCCCTGTCGAACTGTCGCCGGGCGTCCCGGCCACCCTGGTGATCGGTTACGCCGCCGCTCTTCGAATTCTCAATGACACCGAACGGTTCCCGGCGGATCCACGGCATTGGCAGAAAAGCATCCCGGCCGACTCACCGGTACGGCCGATGATGGAGTGGAACCCGACGGTGCTGCGCAGCAGTGGCGAACTGCATCAGCGCTTTCGGCGGGCTCATGTGTATGCCCTCGACGGAATAGATCTGCATCGGTTGCACCAGGATGTGGAACGGATCGCCGTCCCCCTCATCAACTCGTTCTGCGAATCGGGGAAGGCCGATCTCGTCTCCCAGTACGCGTTCCCACTGGTTTTCGAGGTCCTCAACCGTATGGTCGGATGCACACCGGAGTTGGGGCAGCGGGTGGCGGCCGGGGTAGCGGCGCTTTTCGAAGGTATCGACGCGGAATGGGGGATGAAAAATCTTGCCGAGGCGTTGCTGGAACTCATTGTCGAGAAACGAGCCGATCCCCGCGACGATGTCTCGTCGAGACTGGTTCACCATCCGTCGAACCTCGACGACGAGGAAGCGCTGTACAACCTGAGCACCATCTACGGCGCCGGAGTGGAACCGCAGCAGAACCTCATCGTCAACACCCTGCTGTTGATGATGACCGATGAACGTTTCGGCGGGAGCATGCTCGGCGGCAGCCTGTCCACCCGGGATGCGCTGGACGAGGTGCTGTTCAACGATCCGCCGCTGGCGAATTTCTGCACCACCTACCCGCGTCAGCCGGTCCTCGTGGACGATACGTGGCTGCCGGCCGATCAGCCGGTGCTGATCAGTCTGGCCGCGTGCAACAACGATCCGGCCATCCGGGGTGATGAGTTCGCCGGCAACCGTTCCCACCTGGCCTGGAGTATCGGGCCGCACGCCTGCCCGGCCCGGTCGCCCGCGTACCTGGTGGTCGAGGCCGCGATCGACCTGCTGCTCGACGCGCTCCCGGAACTGGAGCTGGCGGCGCCGGTCGAGGAGCTTTCCTGGCGTCCGGGACCGTTCCACCGAGCGCTGTCGGTACTACCGGTCGTGTTTCCACCCGCGCCGCCACTGAACCCGGTGTAGCGACAGTCCGGCGACCACCACCCGCGACCCGAAGGGAGTTCGCCGGAACACATCCGGTCGGAGAGTGTCACGAATTCGCCGCCGTACGGGTCATGAAATAAGCTCGCAGCAACGCGGAAATGGAGAATCGATGCCTTCGACAGGTGAACCGACGACGGCCCGGGATACGCCGGAGTACCAGGAAAACCAGAGCGACGAACTCTTTCGGGCATGGCTACAGACGCAGCAGGAAGCCGTGGAGAGCGAGTTCGTCGAAGTCGACGTTCCCGAACTCACCGGCCACCTCTGGACCCGCGAAGGGCTGGTAACAGCGGAACACGAGATGCTCCGCCGCTATTCGCACTTCGATGATATGGCCGCCGAGGAGAACCTCGAAGTCGCCGTGCGATTCATGTACTTCATCGGCGAGACCTTTCGACGGGCGTTGGAGGGAATCTGGGTGCTCCTGCCGCCGAACCCACCCGAGCGCCCGGATCCCCTGTGTGTCATCGACTCCCCGATGTGGACGTCCTTCCACGAACCCACACATATGATCGAGCTGGCCTTCGACCGGCGTACCGGAAAAGAAATCTCCTGGATCTTCGACCGCACGGTGAAACGACACCAGAAATGGGTGGCGGCCGGCCGGCCTGCCCGCGGTAGCTAGCGGCGCTCCGGAGCGCGTCCGGTGTCCGGTACGCGCTCCGAAGACCGCGCCAGCACTCGGCGCGCACCGACCGCCAGCGCTTCGTCGAGCATCCGCCCGTCCAGCCGCGCGGCGCCGGCTCCGCCGGCGGCGGCCTCCTCCAGTGCGATGAGAACCCGGCGTGCCCAGTCGACCTCTGCCGCGCCGGGCGTGAAAACATCGGTGGCCCCGGCGATCTGGGCCGGATGGATCACCCAGGTGCCGTCGAAACCGAGGTCTCGCACCCACCGTTTCGACGATCGGAAACTTTCGTCGTCGGCAACGGTGAGCTGCGGGCCGTCGATCGCCGACACCCCGGCAGCACGTGCGGCGAGGAGGACCGACTCCTGGACCTGATGCCAGGCATCCGGCGCGACGTCCGCCGCCCGGCCCAGTGCCGCGCCGAGGTCGGCGTAGCCGATGATCACCGCGTCGAGCCGGGCCGAACCCGCGCAGATCTCGGCCACCCGGAGGATGCCGAGCGGGGTCTCCAGCAGTGCCTGTATCCGGGTGCCGGTGTCGCCGAGACACCGATCGACCTCGGCGAGCTGGGCGGGCGATTCGGTTTTGGGCAGCACCACCGAGCCCAGTGCGGAACCGGTCGCGGCACAGGCGGCGAGATCGTCGCCCGCCCATGCGGTGGTGAGCGCATTGATCCGGATCGAGACCGCCCGCTCACCACCGAATTCGGCGACGAGCGCGGTGGCGGTCGCCCGGGCCGCGTCCTTGCGATCCGGGGTCACCGCGTCCTCGAGATCGAGTACCACCTCGTCGGCGCCGGAAGCCAGCGCCTTGCGGGCTTTGCGTTCATCGGAGGCGGGTGCCACCAGCACCGCACGTCGTCGCTGCATCATTTCTCCTGCGTCATGGCGTCGGGCTGCTCGGCTCGCGTGATGTCGGCACCGGCGCCGTGCGCGGCCGCCGTGCGCGAGGATCTTGCCGGTCGGCGCCCGCGCTCCTGCCGGGTGGAGGCCCGCGAGGACGACCGCGGCACCGGCTGCGGCGAGGCGTTCGACTGTCGTGCGCCCGATGCCACCTGCCCGCCGGTCGCCATCGCGACCTGTCCACCCAGATCCTGATCGCTCATGACGTGCTCCTACGTCGGTTCGGCTCATGGCGTAACCAGCCCACATCCGTATGGCATAGGTCCTGCCGCGACATCATCGTGCATCATCACCATTTAAATGCACAAATTGTTCCGATCATGCATTATCCGTGCAAGGTCGTGCATCCCGGCGAAAGAGTCCGGCGCGCTGTTCTCCGGCGCCGACGGCAGCCCGCCACGGCCGGGCCCCTGGTGCTGGTGGCGTGCGCGATGACCGCGCCGGCGCGTTCCTCGCCCGGAATCGCGGGCAAACCCGATCCGGCATGCCGAGCGGGCACCGCTACCGGCTCAGTCGACGTGCAGGTCGAACGGGTCGGCGGCCGACTCCCCCGCGATATGGCCGGCGATCGCGAGGTAGCCGTTCCGGATGTGCACCTCGGTCAGAGCGGCGGCCTGCTCGTGATCGCCGGCGCGCACCGCATCCACGATCGCCTGGTGCTCGCGCTGTGACTCCTCCAGCCGCGCCTTCGTGCTCAGCATGAGATCCCACGGGAACGACCGCCACATCGCCGCGATCTCGTCGCACAACGCGGGCAGACCACACCGCTCGTAGAAATAGAAGTGGAACTGCCGGTTGAGCTCGCGCACCGATACCGAATCACCCTGGACCGCATGGTCTCTCATTCGCACGATCAGGTTCTCGGCGGCGGCGATATCGCGCGGGGCCATCCGGTCCACCGCTCGCTTCATGGCATAGCTCTCGGCGAGCCGGCGCACAACGTAGCTGCCCTTGACCCGTTCCAGATCCACGCCCGCCACCCGCACCCCGCGGTGCGGCTCGGCCACCAGCAGCCCCTCGGCCTCCAGCAAGCGCATCGCCTCCCGCACCGGGGTGATCGAGGCATGGAATCGCCGCGCCAGATCGTCCTGAGGAAGCTTTTCCCCGCGACTCAACGCGCCCGTCAGAATCATCCGACGTAACTCGTCGACGATCTGATCCCGCTTGGTCGGCTGAGCAGTCGGCATCCCGTCGAATCATCCTCTCGCTGCGACTCCCGAGAACTATCGCACAGCGCCATCGCGATCGGCGGCCCCGAAGAGCAGCAGAGGCACGGCGGCCCGCTCAGAGACCGGCGCTCGCCTCGGCCAGCACTCCGGCGAGCAGGGCGTAGTCGACATCGTGCCCCTCGGGGATATCGGCGACCTTGCGTTCACCGTTGCCCATCGACCTGAGTACTCCCTTGACCGCCTCGATCCCGGAGGCGTTGAACACCATGAACGACACCTTGCTCTTCGCCACGTGGATCACCGCGGCGTGGCTACCGTTCTTCGAGAAGTGCGGTTTGCCGTACTGGATCTGCTCTTCGACGGCGGGGATCGTCGTGTGGATCATGCCGCGCAACTGCCGGCACACGTCGGCCTGCCAGGGCTGCAACTCGTCGATGTATCGGGTGACTTCGTCGTTCATGGTTTCCTCCGTGAGTTTCGATGGGGGCGGTCTGCGAAGATCATCACATATCTGATAGTTAGATGTCTAACTATCAAATCTCGAATAGAATGGAGACATGAGTGAGCACACCCCCGAACCCGACTCCATCGACGCCGTGGTGGCCGCGTGGGCTCGGGAACGCCCGGATCTCGAACTGACCGCGATCGGCATCGTCGGCCGCCTCGGCCGGGCGGCCCTTCTCCTCCGCCCCGCCCAGGAGCGGGTATTCACCGAGTTCGGACTCCAGCCGGGCGAATTCGATGTCCTCGCGACCCTGCGCCGGGCGGGCGAGCCGTACACCCTCATCCCCTCACAGCTCTCGGCCGCGCTGTTGCTCACGCGAGCGGGGATGACCAACCGGATCGACCGGCTGGTGGCCTCCGGCCTCGTCGAACGCACACTCGACCCCAACGACCGACGCAGTTTCCACATCCGGTTGACCGAGAAGGGCTACACCACGGTGGACGAGGCGATGACCGCGCACACCGCCAACGTCACGCGACTACTTTCCGCACTCCCCGACACCGGGCAAGCCGCACTCGAAGACCTCCTGCGAACTCTGCTGCACACGCTGGAAGCTCCGGACGACCGGGTCACCGAGTAGCCGATCGGTGGTCCGCGCGCCGACCCAGGGGGTGGCCGGCCTGCGGGCAGAGCGCCCCCGGCCTCTACCAGTGCCCCGGCGTGCCGCGGGTTCGACATACTCGCCGACCGGCCCGGCGGGCCTCCGGGGCGCCGCGCCCGGTGCTACCCGACGACGGATCGGTGCGGCACGGTCTCGGCGCCGAGGGCCGAAATCGGCCGCGCCGCCGCTCGGCGACCGGTCGGTACCGGGCTCGGGACTGCCGCACCTTTTCGCAGGTGAACGCGCCTTTCGTTCAATGCGGTCCTGTCTCGGAATGTCGTGATAGCTTGCTCACCGAAGCGATCTGTTCCAGCTGCGAATCAGCAATTGCGGCGAACTATTCCCCCCTCCTGGAGGTTGAGATCGTGACTCGTCCCTTTGTTCGTTTTTTGGGTGTGCTCGGTGGTATGGCATGCGCCCTGCTGGTGGCGACACCGGCCACCGCCGCACCCATCTACCCGGCTCCGGATCCCGATCGGTTCTATGCCGCCCCTGCCGATCTGGCGGCGCACCGGCCGGGCGACGTGCTCGACGTGCGGGTCCTGCCGCCGGTGGCCGTCTTCCCCGGCGCCACGGTCCGGCTGGTCAAGTTCCGTTCCACCGATTCGCGGGGCGCACCGATCGCGGCGACCACCACGATCGCCACTCCCGCGGGACATCAACCCGGCGCGCCGCTGCTGTCGTATCAACATTTCATCAATTCGCTCGGCACCGACTGCGCGGTATCGCACCGGCTCTACGGCGCCGACCTGAACCTGTCGGTGATCATGCCGGCGTTGGGCGCGATGTTGGCGCGAGGCTGGAGCGTGGCGCTGCCGGATCATCTCGGACCGGAGTTCGCCCTCGGAGCCGGGCGCCTGGGCGGCCAGATCACATTGGACGGCGTCCGGGCGGTGCAGCGGATGCCCGAACTCGGCGTCGCGAACAGCCCGGCGGTATTGGCCGGCTACTCCGGTGGCGGGCTCGCCACGGCGTGGGCGGCGGCGCTGCAACCGTCCTACGCACCCGAGCTACGGCTCGCGGGCGCGGCCATCGGCGGAGCCCCGATGAACCTGGTCTCGATGGCGGAGGGGCTGGGCTACAACCCGCACCCGGCCTTCGGGCTGGCGATGGCGGCGGCCATCGGCCTCGAGCGGGAATACCCCGACCGGGTACACGTGAGCGGGAATCTCAATCCCCGTGGTCTCGCCATGCGTGACGCAATGGCCAACCTCTGCACCAATGACATCCTCGCCCTCGGGGCCGGTGGCAGCGCACACGAGTTCGCTACGGGGCCCGCTGTCTTCGAGCAGCCCGATGCCTGGGCCGTGGTGCGGGAGAACAGCGTGGAACTCTACGATCCTGTTCCACAGATACCGATATTCGAATGGCATTCGCCGACCGACCCGCTGGTGCCGATCAACGCCATCGACAACACCAACCGCCGGTGGTGTGCGGCCGGGGTGCGATTGCAGACGTTGCTGGTCCCCTCGTTCGAGCATCTGTCCGCGGCGGCGGCCGGCGCGCCCGCCATGGTGGCGTGGCTCGAGGGCCGGGTGCGCGGCGAACCCGCGCCCGTCGCCTGCTGACGAAACATCTGTGTACGGCCCGAGTCGCCCGCAGTCGATCGGCGGATCGCTGCGGGCGACTCAGTGCCGGCCTTCACGCCGTGTCGTGGGCCCGGACCGGATATCACCGGCGCGGACAACCTGGTGGGGCGGTGCCTCGACCACACCCCGCGATGTAACGGCCGAGTTGGCCGATCGGTAGCCCCGGTCACTTTTTCCCAGGCCCTTGACGCACCACAGGGACGCTTCGAGACTTGGAAGTGCCACACGACACTCGCGAGTGCCACCGGAGCATTTCGAAACTACGAGTTTTCGAAGGTGAGCCCGATGTCGAACGAAACCCGCGAAACCCGGCTCGAACATCGCATCGCGGAGTTGTATCGCACCGACGAGCAGTTCACCGCTGCCCGGCCCGACCCGGCGGTCACCGCGAGAGCCGGGAAACCGGATCTACGCCCCGTCGAGGTCGCGCGGACCGTGATGGAAGGCTACGCGCACCGGCCCGCGCTCGGCCGGCGCGCGATCGAATACGTCACCGACGAGCGGACCGGGCGCACCACGGCGAAACTGCGGCCCGAATTCGAAACCGTCACCTATCGCGAGGTGTGGGACCGAGCCGGCGCCATCGCCGCCGCATTGGCGGACGCCGTGCGCCCCGGCGATCGCGTCTGCATGCTGGGGTTCACCAGTGTCGACTACACCGTGGTCGATGTGGCGCTGACCCGGATGTCCGCGGTGGCCGTCCCCCTGCCGACCAGTTCGGCCGCGTCCCGGTTGCTGCCCATAGTCGCCGAAACCGAGCCGGTGGTGATCGCGGCGAGTATCGGCCGGCTCGCGGATGCCGTAGAACTCGCGCTGACCGGCCACACCCCGGCCCGGCTGATCGTTTTCGACTACCACGCGCGCGACGACGACGAAAGCGCGACCTTGGCGGCGGCGCGGGCACGGCTGGCGCAGGCAGGCATCGCGGTGGTCGCGGAGACCCTGGCCGAAGTCGTCGCCCGCGGGTCGACGCTGCCGCCTGTGCCGACGCCGGAGGCCGCCGAGGTGGATCCGCTGGCACTGCTGATCTACACCTCCGGAAGCACCGGCGCACCCAAGGGCGCCATGCTCACCGAGCGCCTGGTGGCCGACCACTGGCGGGCCGCGAGCAGTGAGAAATGGGGCCAGCGCGGGACCGAACCGGCGATAGGGCTCGCCTTCATGCCGATGAGCCACATCATGGGGCGCGCCATCCTCTACATGACGCTGGGCCGCGGCGGCACCGTCTTCTTCGCCGCCACGAGCGACCTGTCGACCCTGCTGGACGATCTGGCCCTGGTCCGGCCCACCCAGCTCTCCTTCGTGCCCCGGATCTGGGAGATGCTCTTTCACCGCTTCCAGGGCGAAGTGGCTCGTCGCGGCGGCGACGGAGCCGACCACACGACACTCGAAGCCGAGGTGGCGGCGGATCTGCGCCGGAATCTGCTCGGCGGCCGGTATCTCGCGGCGACGACGGGTTCGGCGCCGATCTCGGCCGAGATGCGGGCGTGGGTCGAGTCCTTCCTCGACCTGCATGTGGTGGACGGCTACGGTGCCACCGAAACCGGGAGTATCGCCGTCGACGGCCGGGTGCGCCGACCGCCGGTATCCCACTACGAACTCGTGGATGTCCCGGAGTTGGGCTACTTCCGCACAGACCGCCCGTACCCTCGGGGGGAGTTGGTGGTTCGCTCGGACACGCTGGCCCGCGGGTACTACAAGCGTCCCGACGTGACCGCCGAAGTGTTCGACGCCGACGGCGCCTACCACACCGGAGATATTTTCGCCGAGTTCGGCCCCGATCAACTCGTGTACCTCGATCGCCGCAGCTTCGTACTGAAGCTTTCGCAGGGTGAGTTCGTGACGGTGTCGAAGGTGGAGGCCGTGTTCGCCGAGAGCCCGCTGGTCCGCCAGATCTATGTCTACGGCAACAGCACGCGGTCCTACCTTCTGGCGGTGGTGGTACCGACGGCTGCCGCGCGGGAACGAGCCGGGGGCGACAGCCGCGCGCTGAAACAGTTGATCAGCGAATCCTTACAGCAGGTCGCGAAATCGGCCGGCTTGCAGTCCTATGAGATACCGCGTGACTTCCTCCTCGAATACCAGCGGTTCACACCGGAGAACGGCCTGC
The DNA here is from genome assembly GCF_040654015.1 of Nocardia sp. NPDC050799. Taxonomy (NCBI): domain Bacteria; kingdom Bacillati; phylum Actinomycetota; class Actinomycetes; order Mycobacteriales; family Nocardiaceae; genus Nocardia; species Nocardia sp. NPDC050799. The sequence continues at coordinate 70,740 of NZ_JBFAHF010000001.1, read as the reverse complement.
TCACCGGTATCCGCAAACTGGCCAGGCCCGCCCTCAAGGAGCACTACGGCCCGCGATTGGAGCAGCTGTACACCGAGCTGGCAGCAGCCGAAGCCGAGGAGCTACGCACCGTGCGCCACGGCGCCGGCGACCGGCCGACAGTGGAGACGGTCGTCCGCGCGGCCGCGGCCCTGCTGGGCGCCGCTACCGGCGAGGTAGGCCCAGACGCGCATTTCACCGACCTGGGCGGCGATTCGCTGTCGGCACTCACCTTCGGACAGCTGTTGCGAGAGATCTTCGCGGTCGAGGTCCCGGTGGGTTTCCTCATCGGCCCCACCGCCGACCTCCGGGCGGTGGCCCACTACATCGACGAACAACGAGCCGGCGCCCGGCGTCCCACCTTCGCCGCGGTGCACGGTGCGGGAGCGACCGAGGTGCACGCCGGTGATCTGACACTCGACAAGTTCCTCGACGAACGCACGCTCGCACAGGCACCCCACCTGCCGGGTCCGAGCGCGACAGTACGGACCGTCCTGCTGACCGGCGCGACCGGCTTCCTCGGGCGGTACCTGGCGCTGGAATGGCTGGAACGGATGGCGCACGCCGGCGGAACACTGATCTGCCTGGTCCGCGCCACGGACGATACCGCGGCTCGGTCCCGGCTCGACGAAACCTTCGACTCCGGCGACCCGGGGCTCACCGCCCGCTACCGGGAGCTGGCCGCCGGCCATCTCGAGGTGATCGTGGGTGACAAGGGCCGCGCCGATCTCGGGCTGGACCACGACACCTGGCAGCGGCTGGCCGATACCGTCGACGTGATCGTCGATCCCGCCGCGCTCGTCAATCACCTCCTGCCCTACACCGAATTGTTCGGCCCCAATGTCGTGGGTACCGCCGAACTGATCCGCCTCGCGCTCACCACGAAGCAGAAGCCCTACACCTACACCTCGACCATCGCGGTGGGCGATCAGGTCGACCCCGCGGATTTCACCGAGGATGCCGATATCCGCGTGACCAGCCCGCACCGCAGCATCGACGACCGGTACGCCAACGGCTACGGGAACAGCAAATGGGCGGGCGAGGTGCTGCTGCGGGAGGCCGCCGACCTGTGCGGTCTGCCGGTGGCGGTATTCCGCTGCGATATGATCCTCGCCGATACCGGGTACGCGGGCCAGCTCAATGTCCCCGATATGTTCACCCGGTTGATGCTGAGTCTGGAGGCCACGGGTACGGCCCCCCGCTCCTTCTACGAACTCGATCCGGACGGCCGGCCGCAGCGCGCCCACTACGACGGGCTTCCGGTCGGTTTCATCGCCGAGGCGATCGTCTCGCTCGGCGCCCGCGCGGGGACCGGGTTCCGCACCTACCACGTGATGAACCCGTACGACGATGGGATCTCGCTGGACACCTACGTCGACTGGCTGATCGAGGCCGGCCATCCCATCCAGCGGATACCCGATTACGACAGCTGGTTGCGGCGGTTCGAGACCGCGGTACGCGCTTTGCCGGAACGGCAGCGGCGGTACTCGCTGCTACCGCTGCTGGACAGCTACCGGAAACCGCAGCGAGCGGTCCGCGGTTCGATCGCGCCCACCGAACGGTTCCGCGCGGCGGTGCGGCACGCGGAAATCGGCTCCGACCGGGATATTCCGCACGTGACCCCGGAGATCATCGTCAAGTACACCACCGACCTGCACTTACTGGGTCTGCTGTAACCGTGCTCCGCTGCGCTCTCGGGCTCGGTGCACCGCCGGTCGTCGCCGGCGCCGCACCGAATCGGGCGTGGTCATTCGCCCGGCTCCTCATCGTGGATCCGGAACTCGGGCGAGGTACCGCTGATGGGGACGCGGTCGCTGCCGGACTTCACCGCGTCGCCGAAATATCGAATCCGGTAGCTGCCGGGTGTTGCGTCGGCCGGGCTGTGCCAGGTGATGGTGACCCGCGAGCTCGAGGCGGCGCCACGCGACCAGCTGAAGGTGGTCGTCCAGTCGCCGTCGTCGGCGACCAGTCGCCAGCGCTCCCCGTCGCGCCGCTGCACCATGAGATAAGTGCTGCCGCGATGTAGGTCATGGTTGGGGTACGCGCCGGCGAATTCGACGCTCACCTGCTCCCCCGCGCGATAGGCCGGCGCGGGCTCGCTGAGCACGTCGCCGAAGTCGTGCCCCACCGGCGGGAAGTCCACGGGCGGGGTTGCCTTCGCGGGCCGCTGCACCTCCGACAGATCGGGTGCCTCGGTACCGGACGGTACCGGGCTGCCGTCGTGCATTGCGGTCGCGAGCTGCGCCGCGATCTGCTGCAGGGCCGGCAACTCCCAGCGACCGAACAAAGTGCTCGCGCCCTCGTAGTGCTGCGCGTCGTACTCCTCAGGGGTGGTGACGTAGTGGATATAGGCGTTGCTGTATCCGGCGACCAGGACGTTGGCCGGTTCGGCGCCGAGGATGGCCGCCACCGTGCGCCGCAACCGCAGTCCGGCGGCGATGGTCACCTCGCCCGGGATACCGATCAGATACAGCTCGCCGATCTGGAGGAGTTGGACCGGAACGATCTCCTGCACATAGGGCCCGAGCCGATTGAGCAGCCCACCCGGAGCCACGATCGCCTTGGGCGCCTGCGCATCCCGCAGCGACGGTGCGAACCGGTATGCCAACCGCGACAGCAGATCCCAGCCCGGATTGCGTCCTTCGCGAAAGGTCTTCCAGTGGGTGGGCCCGTCGTATCCCGCGCCGGCGAAGGCGGCCGCACCACCGGCGGGCCGCCCGGTGCGGTGCTCGCGCTCATCTCCGGTGAATTCCGCGGAGACGGTTACCGCGGACAGATCGACGTGCACGACGCGGTGATCGATGCTGCCGGCCATGCGCGGCACGTATCCCGCGGCGAGTTTCGCCGCGGCCTCGTACTGGCGCAGACCGAGGGTCCGGGTGTTCTCGAACTCGGTGCCGGCGTCACCGGGCCTACCGTCCAGATTGGGCGACATATCACCGGCGTTGGTCTGCGCGAAGGCCGCGACGAAGTCGGGATCCGGGTCCGCAAGATAGTTCACACCCTCGACCACATGCTCCCAGTGGTAGGCCGCGTACCCCTTGTTGTCGCCGCTGATCAGCGTGTTCCGGTTGCTCATCGAGGTGCCGTGCGTGGCGAACCAGTTGATGGCGCCGACCGGTTCGCCCTCGCGATCAATGCGCAGCAGGGTCGTCTGCGGATCGATGGCATCGGGGAAGAATTCCTTCTCCTCCTCCGGGTTCCGGTCGAATGCCGCACGCGAGCGATTGACGCTGGCCTCGCGCAGCTCGCCGTGTACCAGGCGCAGGGTCGCCGGGGCGAGATCCTCGTGTGCTCGTTCGACCGCTTCGATGATGCCGTCGACGATCGCCGCAAAGGTTTTAGGACGGAACCCGGCCGAGCCGTTGTACAACCGGTGGTGCGAATAGCCGCCGGGTCCGCAGTGGGTGTGGGTCGCGGTGAGCATCACGTTGGACTGGTTGTAGGTGTCGCCGAAGCGCTGGGCCAGCCGGCGCAGCACCTCCTGAGTGATGCTGGAGAAGATCAACGGCAGATCGTTCACGATCAACAGCACCCGCCGGTCGACGAGCGGGTCCACGAAGACGAAGGCGCGGGAGCGCAGACGAAGGTGGATTCCGGTGGTCTTCTGGTCGGCCTTGCCGTAGCCGAGCATGCCGGCCTCGGCCGGTTCTCCGGTGATGTCGGCAATGGCGCGCCCGACCAGATGGCGGTCGGTCGCATAGTTCGTTTCCGGCATCGACCTCTTCTGTCCTCGTGGATTCGGCCCGCGGCAGCGGTTCGGGTTCATTACACAGACAAACTAGCAAGGACGAAGTCGGGATCCGTATTGCGCGATCGGCGGTTTCGCGGTCACCGTCATCGGGAAGGACCCGGGCGACCGGGGCACATACGCTACGGTTCCCGGCACCATCGACCCATTCGTTCGCCTCTCCGTGAAAGACCATGCACGATGACCGCTTCTGCCCACCCACCGCGGCACCGGCCCGAGCCGCCGCCGGAGCCTACGCCGAGCCGGGTATCCGGCCTCGTTCTCGAGATCGGGGTGGGGCTGCGCGCTCGGGAATCGGAGATCGCCGCGGGGATGACTCGACGGATACTCCACGCGATCGACTACACCCGGGCCGATCCACGGCTTTCGGATCTGCGGACCGCCAGCATCCAGGCCAATGTGACCACCATGGTCGAGATCCTGGCCAACAATATCCCGGTCGATCACCTGCAACCGCCGATGGCAGCTGTCGAATACGCGCGGCGGATGGCGCAGCGCGATATCCCGTCCAATTTCCTGGTGCGGGCCTACCACATGGGCCAGAACACCATGATGCGCATCTGCTACGACGAGGTCGCACAGCGGAGCCTGCCGACAGCGCTGGGACTGGCCGTACTCCAACGCCTCACCGAGAGCGTCTACGCCTACACCGACTGGATCATCGAGTACGTCTCCGCGACCTACGAGACCGAACGCATGCGGTGGGCCAACGCCCGCGGCACCGTGCACTCCTCCACGGTGCACACACTGCTGTCGACGCGCACACCGGATCCGGCAGCGTTCGAGGCCGAGACCGGTTACGGTCTCGACCGGACACACCTGGCGGCGATCCTGTGGTCCACGGGCAGCGACGAGGTCGCCACCATGGCCCTGCTGGATTCCGGCGCCCGGGCGATGACACACGCATTGCAGGCCGACGGCCCGCCACTGGTGACGGCCATCGACCGGCGGACGATGTGGGCGTGGTTCCCGTTCGGCCGACGGCCCGCCGTCGACGGGTTGCGGTTGGAGGCCGACCTCCCCGCGCAGGTACGGCTGGCGGTCGGACTGCCCGGCCGGGGGTGCGACGGTTTCCGCCGCTCCCACCAACAGGCCGCCGCCGCCTATTTCGTCGCCACCCTGCCGGGGACACCGCCCGGCCGCCGGTCGATCGGGTTCGGCGACCCGGGCGTGGCGGTGGTATCGCTGCTGGCCAAAGACCTCGACGCGACCAGGGAGTGGGTGCGTGAGGTGCTCGGCACCCTCGCCGACGACACCGAGCAGGCAGCAACACTACGAGACACCCTGAGCACCTTCTACGAAACCGGCGAAAGCCACCTGCACACCGCACAGCAGATGACCCTGCACCGCAATACCGTCAAATACCGCATCACCAAGGCGGTCGACGCCACCCGGAACAGTGGGGCCGGTCACGAGAAGCTGGATATCGCACTGGCTCTTCGTATCTGCCGCTTCCTGGGTCGGAGTGTGCTGCGCCCGTCCTCCTGACGCTGTCGGGTGGGGGCCGAAGGTGCTCGACGGTCGCACTCTCTGTACGGCCCACCACCATCGCATTCGGGTGTACCCCTGCTCCAACCGAAACCTGGCGGGGCCACACCACCGGGTGTCACGGGCCGCGACGATCCGGTACCGCCCGGATGAGCGGAACCCGCCTCGGCGCCGACACCGGGCGCGGGCGTCGTTGCGGCCGGACGGACGCGCACGAGGGGCGTCATCGAGTCGAGTGTGTTGTGCGGGGGGGACAAAGACACGCCACCGAATGTGCACGCTTGACAAACTTTCCTATATGCGAGGCGGTTTCATTGTTCTCGATAAATCGTCTCAGTAGAGTCCTCCGGGTCTGCAACGACACGTTGTACGGCGCCGGTGGGCATCGTGGCCGCCGGGCCGGTCGGCTATCTGCGAAATGCCGTAGGAGGGATTGCGCCGGTGCGGGAATCGACCGGTTGATTACGTCCACGCACTTGTGCGCATTTCAAGAATATTCGCTGGAGTTTTTTGTGGAGGAGATAGGGTCGGCGGGTCATCGCCTTTCAGCGCGGTCTCGAAACGGCGTCGCGCGGGATGCTGTGGTGCGGTGGTCGGTACCGGGGCACGCGGATCGCCGGCACCCCGTCGACTCCGTCACCGGTGCACGGCACGGCCTCCGCACCGCGTTGGCAGCGACGGTCTCGAAACGCGGGAGAGCTCCCGGGTCCGGCCGCGAGCTCCGGCGCCGGCCAGCGGCATTCACGGGCGAGCGAGGACAACAGTGACAGATCGATCGGCGACAGTTGAACGCCCGATCGTCCGGATCCTCGCCGGGGTCGCCGGCCGCAGCCTCGCGATGATGGTGGGAATGGCCATCGGGTCGGTGGATGCCCTGACCGCCCGGCGAGCCCAGTACATCGGGCAATCCGATCCAGCCCTGCAACCGGTCGTCGTGGGCGTCAGTGGTGGCGCGCTCGCGGCGACCGCGATAGCGCTGGGCATGACACGTGACCGCGCCCGGAGGATCGCGATCGATCACCCCGAGCACGAAATCCTCGGCGCGAGAAGTCTCCGCGGGCTGATGACACGGCGAGCCCTTTACCCGCAGGCACGAATTCGCGAACTCGCCCACGCCTTCGCCGGAGATCGCACCTTTGCCGACTTCGCCCTCGGGCCACCGGGTTCCGAACCGCACCGCGCGGACTCGTCGCTGCTGGTCCCCGTTTACGCGGCCGGCCACGGCACCCTGCTGCTACCACGGGATCTGCCGAAGCTGGGCCTGGTCGATCTGCCTGTCGCGGACGCAGTCGTCGCCGCCACCCGGATACCCGGGGCCCTGCCCGCGGCCGCCGGACTCGACGACGTCTTCGACGGCGGCTGCCAGTACCGGGTCCCGCACGATATCTTCGCGCAACACCCCGCCCTCGTTCTGGACCTCTACGGACCAGAACCGTACGACAGCCGGGGCGGACTGATCTTTCCGCTGCTCCACCCGTCGCTACCCACCATTGCGCACCGCCCGCGACCGTTCCGCGACCAGGCCCTCCGCGCGTCGACCATCTTCGCCCAACAGCGCTACGGTGCGGCGCTCAGTGCACCGACACGAACCTCCGAGGAGCTGTTCGACACCGGCTACGACATCGCCACTACCTGGATTCGGACCCGGACCGAAGAGCAACTCCGGCACGTCGTCGATGCGCGGGTTCTCCGACCACCGGGGGAAGCCCCGCGGCCGGTCGACCGCGCGGAGCGCACCACCCCGCGTTGCCCATGAATTACACGACCGAAGCCCCCGCCGTATGAGAGCCGGCCTTCACCGACGCCGACGACTGCCTGCTCTCCTCGGACCAGTGCGTAATCCGGGCGCAGCACTACTTCGTCAAAGGTCTCATCGAAATTCCGGTCATCGGTAGCGACGAGGTGTTCTCCTGGGCTGTCTGGGTCTCGCTCAGCAGCGATAACTTCTCCCGCGCGGCGGACCTGTGGGACACCGTCGGCCGGGAAACGGAGAAGCCCTACTTCGGCTGGCTCACCACCGATCTCTCGGTCTACTCGCCCACGACTCTCAACCTGAAGACCCGAGTTCACACCCGCCCGGTCGGCGAGCGCCCCTTCGTCGAGCTCGAACCCACCGACCACCCCCTCGCCATCGAACAACGCACCGGAATCACCCGAGACCGGGTACGCGAGATCGCCGAAACACTGTTGCACGCCACGCGCAACAGCAACCAGCCATGAAAGCCGCCGCGCACATACCGCCGACCCCTCGAACACCGAAGGCCTGAGCTGCCGGGCCCGGTACTTCGTCGAAACCCGCGGGCCGCGTGTTCCGCGCCGGTTTTCAGGCCGGTGCCGCAGATGGCGAAAGTAGTGACGCGTTCACCCGCTTTGCGGGTCGGCCGGCAGCGAAGGATGGACCGCTTCGTGGGCTCCCGGTCCGCTGCGCGTGGTTCAGGTACGGACTTGGTCGTGGTCGGCGACGAAGGTGAGGAAACGCGGAAGTATCTGTTCCGGATTCGCCCACAGCAGATCGTGTCCCACTCCGGGATAGATCTCGGTTTCGGCCGACGGTATGTGTGCGCGGGCGCGGGCCGCGCCCCGTTCGGGGTCGCTGACGACCGTTTCGGCGCCGAAGAGCACCAGGGCCGGGGCGGTGATCGCGGCGAGTTCTTCGTCGGTGAAGGGGCGGTCCCACGGCATCGCTGCCCGGAATCTCCGGATCGCGGTGGCGAGTTCGAATTCCTCATCGGTCATCTCGTAGCCCGGCATCAGCCACCGGTTGAACTTGCGCATCCGCTCGGGCGTCGGCCGCGCCCCCGCCATGACGAACTTGAACAGCAGTCCCGGGCGCGGCTTGGCAAAGGTCGCAGCGCTCGGCTCGAACATGGTCAGGCTCGCCAGACGATCGCAGCGGTGCGTCGCGATCGCGCCGACCAGCCAGGCTCCCAGGGAGTTTCCGGCCAGATGGACGCGTTCGACGCCGAGCCCGTCGAGCACGTCGACCATCCACTGCGCGATATCGCCGGTGCCGCGCAGTGGTGCGGTCTGCACGCAGTGCCCGGCCCAGCCGATAACGTCCGGCGTGTACACGACCCGATCGCGCGCCAGGTCCTCGACGAACCGGAACCACACCTGGCCGTTTCCCCCGATACCCGGCAGCAGCACGATCGGTGCCCCGTCCCCGTCACCGGACTTGCGGACCCGCGTGGTCCCGAAAGCTGTCTCGACATCGATATTCGCCGACGGCACCGGCCACTTCGCGGCCACGGCGTCGTAGGCGCGCAGGAAGGCGGCTTTCGCTTCCTCGCTGGTGAATCGCCCGATCTTCGGCATGGTCTCCCCTCTCCACATTTTTGATATGAACATACCACATAAATGTTATGGGTATACCATCAAAAGTGTTAGGACAACCGACCCGGAGGGAAGGCGAGTACTCGTGCCACGATTGGTCGACCACGGAGCGCGCCGGCGCGAAATCACCGATGCGGTCCGCCGCGTGATCGTGTCCGGCGGCCTGGCCGCGGTCACTTTCCAGACAGTCGCCGCCGAAGCCGGCATCTCCGTCCGGCTGGTGCAGTACTACTTCGGCACCAAAAAGGAATTCCTTCTGGCAACCCACCAGTCGGTGATGCACGACGCCGGCACCCGCTTCGCCCAGCGAATGTCGACCCACTCCGGCGACACCTCACCCCGCCAGATCCTCCGCATGGTGCTGGTCGAGCTGCTCCCCCTGGACGAACAACGCCGACAGGAGGCCATCGTCCTGGGCGCCTTCAACACCGCGGCCATCGCCGGACAAGGCATCACCACCGACGAAACGCTGACAGCACCTCGCGCACTGGCCGCCGTCCTCGCCGACCAACTCGGCCGGGCCGGACGCGCCGACGAGACTCCCGGGCGCACCGAGCTGGACGCCGAGCTCATCCTCGCGGCCGGCGCAGGAATCGCTCAGGGAATGCTGCCCGGCCACTACACCGCACAGACCGCGGTCGACCTCGTGGACCGCCTCCTCGATCTCACCCTCGCGACCACCCCGGATACCGAACTCAATGGCTCGGCGCGGGAAACTACCTGACCCGTGCGCGCTCGATGTTCATCGATCGATCTCGGGTCGGGCGGGGCACCGATGTCACCCGGGCACAGGGCGGCCAGTGGGTCAGTCGTCGAGAATCTCGACCTGATTCTTGTAGAAGGCGACGTAGTTCTCGATCTCGGCTGCTTTGGTCTTGGGTTCGGGGTAATACCAGGCTGCGTCGGTCAGTGGCTCGGCGTTGCCGACGGCCACGGTGTAGTAGCCGGCCCGGCCCTTCCACGGACAGAACGTATGCGTGTCGGTGGGCTCGAAGAACTCCTTCCGTATCGAGCCCGGCGGGAAGTAATGATTACCTTCGACGATGACGGTGTCGTCGCTGGACGCGATGACGACGCCGTTCACGACTGCCTTTGTCATCCCTCGATTCTGCCTCAGCACCCCACGGCAGCCGGATCGCGCGGGTCGCGATGAGGAGGGCCACCACCTGGCACAGTTCCCGGACCGCGGCGCCGGGGCCGGCGACTCCCTGGGCGAATACCGCCCGCCGAGTTCGATCCGCGCCCGGTCGACTTCGGCCTGCAACGGATCTTCGGAGGGATCATCGGCCTCCGGCGGTGGCGGCTCCACACAGTTACCGGGCGCCCCTCCCTCATTCGGGTTCCTCGAACCTCCTCGGAACCGCCCATAGAGCCGAAGACCGACGATTACCGGCGGGTCCGGTCGACGAGTTGGTTCATCCGGTTCGGGTTACGGGTGGGCGTGTCTCGGCGTCACGGCCGGGAGGCGGCCGATCTCCCGGCCGATGCGGGTCAGCAATTGCCGGGTCAGATCGGGGTCACCGGCGGTATCCCGGTCGGTGTAGTCGCCGAGGGAGTAGATGGTCGTGAACCCTGCCGCGCCCCATCGGTCCGGGGACAGCGTGTTCCGGCCGGCGACCGCGACGACCGGAACGGGGTGGGCGCGACGGGCCAGTACCGCGGGCAGTTTGCCGTTCGCGGTCTGCTCATCGATACTTCCCTCCCCGGTGACGACCAGGTCGACATGGGGCAGGCGCCGGTCGAACTCGAGCAAGTCGAGGAAATACTCGGCGCCTGACACGATCGTGCCGCCGAGCAGTAACGCGGCGAAGCCGATTCCGCCCGCGCTGCCCGCTCCGGCCGCCTCCGCGAAGGCCATCGCGTCCGGGTAGCCACTGCGGGCGAACGCGCGGACGAGGTTGTTCAGTCCGGCGTCGAGAAATCGCACCTCGGCGTCGGTGGCGCCCTTCTGCGGTCCGTACACCGCCGCCGCGCCGTCCGGGCCGCGCAAGGGATTGGTGACATCACCGGCAACCACGATCTCGATCCCGGTCAGCCGCGCCGCCCGCGACGAGTCGACGGTATGGACGCGCCCCAGACTTCGTCCGCACGCTCGCAGTCGTATTCCCTGCGCGTCGGCGAAGGTGAAACCGAGCGCTGCGAGCAGGCCCATTCCGCCGTCGGTGCCGGCACTGCCACCGAGGGCGAGGACCACCCGGTGCGGCCGGAACCGCAACGCTTGCGCGATGGCCTGCCCCACACCGAGACTGCTCGCATCCAGTGGCAGTGTGCGGCCGTTCGGCAGGGTGGTGAGGCCGCAGGTATTGGCGACCTCCACCACGGCGGTACCGTCGCCGACGGCGATCCGCCCGTATCTCGGTGTTCCCGCCGCACCGGCCACCGTCACCGGATGCGGCGCGAAACCGGCCGCTACCGCGGCGTCGACGCTGCCGTCACCGCCGTCGGCAAGCGGCAATCTGTCACTGTCGATCCCCGCCGCCGCCAAGCCCTCCGCCAGCCGGTCGGCCACCTCGGCGGCGGAAAGGCTTCCTTTGAACTTGTCCGGGGCAACCAGAACCCTCACGCGGTCGCCTTCCTGTCGGTGAGTCGGCGGGGATCGAATATCAGTCCGCGTGCGCCACCGCGCCGAGCAGATCCCGGACCCGGTTGGCGACCGTGATGAATTCCGGCGTCTCCATCGTCGTGGCGTAATTCCGGTGCGCGGGCAGATCGACGTCGAGCAGTTCGATGATCCGGCCCGGCCGCGGGCTCATCACGACCACCCGGTTGGCGAGGTATACGGCCTCGGCCACCGAATGGGTGACCAGCAGTACCGTGGTGCCCGTTTCCCGCCAGATCCGATGCAGCTCGACGTTCATCCGCTCCCTGGTGAGCGCGTCCAGAGCGCCGAACGGCTCGTCCATCAGCAGCACTTCCGGTTCGTGCAGCAGGGCCCGGCACAGCGAAACCCGCTGCTGCATACCGCCGGAGAGTTCGTGCGGCAGGGCGTCCTCGAATCCGCTGAGCCCGGTCATCTCGATGAGACGCGCGCATTCGGCCGCGGCCGCCCGGTTGTTCATACCGCGCATCTCGGCCTGGAGCAGGATGTTCTTGCGTACGGTCCGCCATTCCAGCAGTGCGGCGCGCTGGAATACGTAGCCGATATTGCGCTGCGGCCCACGCACGGGGGCGCCGCCGAGTTCGACACTGCCCCCGCTCGGATCGGTGAGACCGGCGACGACTTTCAGCAGCGTCGATTTGCCGCAGCCGGACGGACCGACGATCGAGACGAATTCGCCCCGGCGGACCTGCAGGTCGACATCGTGCAGCGCGGTGACTTCGCCGCGTTTGGACGAGAACCGTACGGTCAGGTCGGCTACCGCGACCGCGGTATCGATGCCCGCGAGGGTTTCGGTGGGTGTGCTCATATCGTCACCTGCTCCGGTCACGGCTTACTGGTGGGGGTGAACTTCGCGTCCCAGTACTTGGCCGGGTCCTCGGCTTTGTCGAGGAGCTTCGCACTGCTGAGGACATCGATGGTGGCGCGCCAGTTCGCTTCGGAATTGGTTCCCGGCGCCTTACCGGCGGTTTCCGGGGTGCTGAGCAGCGGGATGGTCTGCTGCCACTGCTGGAGCAGTACCTGCCGCGGCGGCAGTTGCGGATCCTTACCTTCCATCGCGGCGACCGCGGCATCCGGATTCGCGACGGCGGCGGCGAAGGCCTCGCTCGTCGCGTCCACCATGGCCTGTACCAGCTCGGGCGAGGATTCGATGGTGGCCTCGTTCGCGATCAACCCGTTACTGAAGAAGTTCAGGCCCTGGTCCGAATACCGCAGATAGCGGACCTCCCTACCGCTCTTGTTCGCGATGGTGGGGCCCTGGTCGTGCGCGAATCCGATGAGCCCGTCGACGCGACCCGAGAGCATCGCCGACATCTTGCCCGCCGAGTCGAGGCTCTGCTGGGTCACCTGATCCGCCGGAACGCCCGCCTTGTCGAGATAGACCGGGAAAGTCGTGGTCGGCGCGTCACCCGCGGAGACGGCAATGGTCTTACCCGCCAGATCGGCCGGTGTCCGGATATTCGAATCGGCGAATACCTGCACTGCCGACGGCGTGGTCTGGAGGTAGACGCCGACGCTCTTGACCTTGACGCCCTTATCGATATTGCTGAGAACGGCGGGGGTATCGGCCCAGCCGAAGTCGGTCTGCTTCGAACCGGTGGCCTGCGCGGTTTTCGTCGAGCCCTGGCCGGCCGAAATCTGCAGATCGATGCCGTGCTTCGCGAAGATCCCTTCTTGCACCCCGTAGTAGAACGGGGCGTGTTCACCATAGGGGTACCAGTTGAGCATCAGCGATACCGCGGTGGTCTTCCCGTCGGTGCCGGGATCCTTCGCCTCGCTGCCGCCGCTTCCGCAGCCGGTCAATACCAGGACCGATGCCACCGCGGCGGCGCCGATCGTCGTGAGTGTGCGAATTCCGAATTTCATGCGAGGTTCTCCAGCTGTGGCGCGAATGCGGTGGTTCGGCGTGCTCATGCCGCGCCGACGGCCGAGGCCGTGGATCGACGGGAGGCGTGCCATGGAATGAGGAACTGCTCGGCGATTTCGATGATCGCGAACAGGATGATGCCCAGTACGGACATGATGATGAGGGCGGCGAACAGCATCGCTGTGTCGATATTCCCGTTGGCCTGCAGGATCACGTAGCCGAGCCCCTCGTTCGCGCCGACGAATTCGCCGACGACGGCGCCGGTGACCGCGAGGGTGGCGGCGATCTTGAGGCCGGACATCAACTGTGGCAGCGACGCCGGAAAACGAACCTTCACGAACGTCTTCCAATTACTCGCGCCCATGGTGGAGGTGAGCTCGAGGATTTCGGGGTCCACCGAGCGCAGCCCCGCCATCCCGGCGATGACGATCGGGAAGAATGCCATCAGTACGGCGACGAGGATCTTGGGGCTGGTGCCGAACCCGAGCCATACGATGAACAGCGGGGCGATCGCGATCTTGGGGATGACCTGCGCGAAGAGGATGAGCGGGTACATCGTTCGCTCGACACCGCGCGAGTAGATCATCACCAGTGCGACGGCTTCGCCGATCAGCGCGGCGATAACGAAACCGACCACTGTCTCGTAGGTCGTCACCCAGGTGTTCTGGAGCAGGTATGCCGAGTTGTCGGCGGCGGTGCGCCAGGTATCCGCCGGCGACGGCAGAATATAGGGCTCGACGAGCTCGAACTCGGTAACGGCCCACCAGGCGACGACGAGCACCGCCACCAGGGCGAGCGGCCGCCACACGGTTGACCACAGCGTGGATGGGGAGGGGAGCTTCCGGCGCCGCGTACGGACGGGTTGCGCGGCTTGCGGTGGGGAGGAACCGGCCTCGACGGACGTGACTACCGCCATCTGGAGTCCTAAAGCTAGTAGTGGAGCGGGGTTCGCACTACACCCGCCGGGAATGCGCTTTCCGAAGCTGTCACCGAGGCTAGTGTGACCGGACCCACAGTGTCAAGGGTTAGTAATTTTCCCAGTTCAGGCGGGTCGTGGCACGCTGCTTTCGCGCAGGACCACGCATCCGGGCACGAATTCGTGGACTTGCGCGGCCGTCGCGGAGGCGTCGAGCGCGAGCCGGACGGCACGCTCGCCGATCTCCACCAGCGGTAGCGCCACCGTCGACAGACCGGGCACATGGTCACGCAGCGTCGGGATATCGTCGAACCCGGCGACGCAGACATCGTCGGGGACCGCGAGGCCCAGCTCACGCCACGCCGCGATCGCCCCGATCGCCATCACGTCGCTCACCGCGAAAACGCAGGGCGCGACGTGGCCGGGCCGCCCCGGGTGCAGGTCCAACGCGGCGGAAAGGCGACGGGCGGCGCCGGCACCGCCGTCCCGGGAAAAATCCCCCGCGATCTCCACCAGCGGTGTCACACCCCGCGTCGCGAGCGCCTCGACGAACCCGTTGCGCCGGTCGACCGCGGTTCTGATATTGCCCGGCCCGCCGATGACGGCGAAATCCCGGTGCCCCTGATCGAGTAGGGCGAACGCCAATTCCGCTGATGCCGTGTGATTTTCGGGCTCCACGGCGGCACCGAAGGACAGCGGCTGTCCTATCACCACAACCTTGCCGCTGTTGTCCAGATACCGCGCGCATTCCTTTTCGAGATCACGGTCGAGATCCCCGCTCTGGCGTGAGCCCGCCAGGATGATCGCGTCGGCACGGTGCGAGATGAAGGTGCTCACGGATTCGCGTTCGATATCGAAATCGCGTTGCGTACTGGCCAGCAGGACGAGTTTGCCCGCCCGGCGCGCGGCCGCCTGGACACCCTGCACGATCGAGGAGAAGTAGGGATCGGCGATATCGTGCACGACGAGTCCGATGAGTCCGGTCGAAGCCCGCGCCAGGGCCTGTGCCTGGGCATTTGCCACATATCCCAGTTCGGTGGCGGCGGTGCGCACCCGGTCGGCGACGCCTTCGCCGGGCACCCGCGCCGAACCGTTGAGCACCCGAGAGGCGGTCGCCAGGGAGACGCCCGCCCGGGTCGCGACATCTTGCAATCTCACAGCCGCCATGGCCAGGTGCCTCGTTCTGTCGTGGAGCGTGGGGGTTGACCGGACTTCGGGACTAGCATAGCTTGGAAAGCGCATTCCGACGCTGACTCGTCCACTCGACGTATGCGGGTTCACCCGCACCGTCCACGACCCATTCTGCGGTCGTCAGCCACGCAAATCAGAAGAGGCACAGACCAATGCCCGATTCCACTGCCCCGCGCACGCTCCGCATCGCCATGAACGGCGTCACCGGTCGCATGGGCTACCGCCAGCACCTGATGCGTTCGATCCTGCCGATCCGCGACGGCGGCGGGCTGCTGCTCCCGGACGGCACCCGCGTCCTGGTGGAGCCGGTCCTGGTCGGCCGCAATGCCGCCAAACTCGCCGAGCTTGCCGAACAGCACGGCATCGCCGAATGGAGCACCGACGCCGCCGCCGTTATCGCCGATCCGTCCATCGATATCTACTTCGACGCGCAGGTCACCTCCCGTCGCGCGGCGGCGCTCGCGGCGGCGATGAAGGCGGGCAAACACGTTTTCACCGAGAAGCCGACCGCGGAAACGCTGACCGAGGCCGTCGAACTCGCCCGGGCGGCGGCGAACGCCGGCGTCACCGCGGGAGTCGTGCACGACAAGCTCTACCTGCCCGGTCTGGTGAAATTGCGCAGGCTCGTCGACGAAGGCTTCTTCGGCCGGATCCTGTCGCTGCGCGGCGAATTCGGGTACTGGGTCTTCGAAGGCGACGGCCAACCCGCCCAGCGACCCAGCTGGAACTACCGGGCCGAAGACGGCGGCGGCATCGTCGTGGATATGTTCTGCCACTGGAACTACGTGCTCGGGGGCCTGCTCGGCAAGGTCGAGGCGGTCACCGCGAAGGCGACAACCCATATCCCCACCCGATGGGACGAACAGGGGAAGCCGTACCCCGCCACCGCCGACGATGCCGCCTACGGAATCTTCGAGATGGAGAACGGCGTCGTCGCGCAGATCAACTCGTCCTGGGCGGTGCGCGTGTACCGCGATGAGCTCGTCGAGTTCCAGATCGACGGCACGCACGGCTCTGCCGTCGCCGGCCTGCGCAAATGCGTCGCCCAGCATCGCTCGCACACGCCCAAGCCGGTCTGGAATCCGGACCTCCCGGTTACCGAGCCGTTCCGTGATCAATGGCTGGAAGTCCCCGCGAACGCCGATCTGGACAACGGGTTCAAGTTGCAGTGGGAGGAGTTCCTCACCGACGTGGTGAACCGACGACCGCACCGCTACGGGTTGCTCTCCGCCGCACGCGGTGTTCAGCTGGCCGAACTGGGGCTGCGCAGCTCCGCCGAAGGCCGCCGGATCGAAATCCCGGAGGTCACGCTGTGACCGCGACATCCACGGGTGTGTCGGTCGTACTGCCCACGGACGGCCGGCTCGAGCCGTATGTTCTCGGTGCACCGGGCGCCTGGACACGGCCGGCGGGACCGATCACCTCGCGCGTGGCCTTCGCTGCCGCGCATGTGATCCCGCGGGTGACCGGCGACAACACCCCGGGCGCGCCCGCGGCCCTCGACTGGGACGCGACGCTGGCCTACCGGCGCGAATTGTGGTCCTACGGGTTCGGTGTCGCCGATGCCATGGACACCGCACAGCGCGGAATGGGCCTCGACTGGCCGGCCAGCGCGGAACTGATCCGGCGCTCCGGCGCCGAGGCGGCCGCGGTCGGTGGCAGGCTCGCCTGCGGCGCCGGAACCGATCAGCTCGACCTCGCCGGACTTTCCTCCGGATCGGCCGGTCTCGCCAGGATCGTCGACGCCTATCGCGAGCAGATCGACGTGGTGACCGACGCCGGAGCCCAGGTGATCCTGATGGCCTCGCGGGCACTCGCACAGGTCGCCCGTTCGGCCGCGGACTACCTCGCCGTCTACGAGAAATTGCTGGCCGGTGTGGATCGGCCGGTGATCCTGCATTGGCTCGGCACCATGTTCGATCCCGCGCTGCACGGATATTGGGGCAGCGCCGATATCGATACCGCCACCGAGACCTTCCGCACGCTCGTCGAGAACAACCGATCGAAGATCGACGGAGTCAAGGTCTCGCTGCTCGACGCGGCACACGAGGTCGCACTGCGACGCGCGCTGCCCGACGGGGTACGGCTGTACACGGGCGACGATTTCAACTATCCCGAACTGATCATCGGCGACGCCCAAGGGCATTCGGATGCACTGCTGGGTATCTTCGCGGCCATCTACCCGGCCGCATCCACCGCACTACAGGAACTCGACAACGGCAATGTGGCGCGTGCGTCGGAGATCCTCGGCACCACCCAGGCACTCGGACGGCATATTTTCGCCGCACCGACCTATTACTACAAGACGGGTATCGCGTTCTTGTCGTGGCTCAACGGCAAGCAACCTGGTTTCTCGATGGTGGCGGGATTGTCCACGGGCCGATCCCTACCTCATATGGCCGAATTGTTCCGGCTCGCGGACAAGGCCGGACTGCTCTCGGACCCGGAACTGGCCGCGCATCGGATGCGGGTCTACCTCGAACTGAACGGATCGATCTCATGACATCGGTTGCGGCACGGCACACACCATTCGATCTTGCGGATCCGTACCGGTCGCTGTCGCTGAATACGGCGACGACGAAACGGTGGACCCTCACCGAGGCGGTGGACGGTGCTGCCCGGGCGGGGCTCGGCGCGGTCGGGCTGTGGCGCGACCGGGTCGACGAAATCGGCGCCGCCGCCGCGGCGAAGACCGTCGCCGATGCGGGGTTGCGTGTCTCCAGCCTGTGCCGCGGCGGCTTCCTGACCGAGCCCGGTGCCGGGCAGGCGGCACTCGACGACAACCGCCGCGCCATCGACGACGCGGCGACACTGGCCACGCGGGAACTAGTGATGGTGGTCGGCGGCATACCGGACCGGGACCTCGTCGCCGCGCGGGCGCGAGTGGACGAGCGGCTCGCCCAGCTGGTCCCGTATGCGGCCGAGCGCGGTGTCCGCCTCGCCCTGGAACCGCTGCACCCGATGTTCTGTGCCGACCGTGCGGTGATCTCCACCCTGGCGCAGGCATTGTCGATGGCGCAGCCGTATCCGGCGGAAACCGTGGGCGTCGTGGTCGACACCTTCCATATCTGGTGGGATCCGACCGTGGAAGAGCAGATCGCGCAGGCCGGTGCCGCCGGACGGATCAGCTCGTATCAGGTGTGTGACTGGCTGAACCCGATGACCGCCGATCCGCTGCTGTCGCGCGGCATGATGGGCGACGGCGTCATCGATTTCGCGACCATCGGGCGGTGGGTTCGCGACGCCGGGTACCGCGGCGACGTCGAGGTCGAAATCTTCAATGCCGCACTATGGGCGGCCGACGGCCACGAAGTGATCGAGACGATGAAGCAGCGCTTCCGAGATCTGGTCCTACCGTCCCTCGTGGACTGAACGAGACAGGGCAGCCGGCCCAGGACCGCAGCCTGCTAGGGGATCCGGCCCGTTCGCCGATGATCCAGGAGCTACTGGGATCCGACGACCTGCACTTCCGTGAGAGCTGGCGCAGCCACCACATCGAGGGCTTCGCCTCGCGCACGCGGGTCTTCCGGCATCCGGCCGCGGGCTGCTGCGCTACGAGCACCATCGCCTGGCGCCCGCCGACCAACCGGATCTGCATCTGGCCGTCTACGCCCCGGTGGGGTGACCCCGGTGCGGAAATTCGCCGGCGCCGATCGTTCGGCCGATAAGTGCCGCGCGCGCAGATTCGGCCAGCCGGGCGGGCCGCTCGGACAGCTCCGCCACATCGATATCCTGTTCGCCCATCACTCCGGCGCGAAAACGCGCGGCCACTCCCTCCGCGATGGCCGCCAACCGCCACAGCGCGAACGCCTGGTAGTAGGCGAGGTCGTCGAGGGCCCGGCCGGTGGCGTCGGCGTAGCGGGACAGCACCGTGTCGATATCGAGGTAGCCCTCGGCGGGGTCGGGAGCCCAGCCGAACGGTTCGGCCGAGGTCCAGGCCGCGGCGAGCCAGCCGATATCGGCCATCATGTCGCCCACGGTCCACAGCTCCCAGTCCAGCACGGCCCGGACGGTGCCGTCGGGCCCGATCAGCAGGTTGCCCGGACGGAAGTCGCCGTGGGTGATCCCGGTCCAGCGCTCGTCCGGCATCCGCCGGGCGAGGAGGTCGTGGACCTCCCCAAGAGGTCCGCGCCCGATGCCGCCGGCGGTGAGCTGACGGTGCCAGCGACGCAGCTGGCGTTCCAGATAGCTACCGGGTCTGCGCAGCTCGGCCAGCGGCCCGGTGGTGGTGTCGACGGCATGCACGGCGGCGAGCGTATCGACGATATCGCGGGAAGCGGCGGCGCGACTCTCCCGCGGGATCGCGGCGGCGGAGACCGCGTCGTCGGGAACGACGCCGTCCACGTTCTCCATCACGTAGAAATCGGCGCCGGTCACGGCGTGGTCGGTGCAGCAGCCCAGCACCGGCGGAACGGGAACCGGACTGCCGGCGAGCAGATCGAGGATCCGGAACTCACGGACGACATCGTGTGCCGAGGCCAGGACGTGTCCGGTGGGCGGCCGGCGCAGCACCCAGCAGCCGCCGGATTCGTCGCGGACACGGTAGGTGAGATTGGACCGGCCGCCGGTGATCAGCTCGAACCGCAGGGGCGGCGCGACCGCGGGGACGTGCTCGGCGAACCAGGCGGTGACCCGCTCGACATCGACACCGGCGGCGACGCCCGGGACCGCCGATAGCTCACTTCCGTCGTCGCTCATCGACTCGCCATCTCCTCGGGTTCGGCCACCGGTACCGCACCGCGGTCCGTCCTGCCTCCGCCCAGTCTGCTACATAAGAGACGTTTTTCGCTAGTGCCCCATATTACGAACGCCTACCGTTCCGAGATGACCCGCCGGGAGCCCCTCAGGGCGAGTATCGACGCGCTGAGCAGGCGCGGGCGAGTTACGCGCCTCCGCAGAGGGCACAAGGGGGCCATCGATCCTATGCGCCGAACAGTTGCGCGCTCCAGGCGTCGTACTCGTACACCCAGTCACCGTTGCCCGCCGTTTTCAGCCATTCGTTGGACCGGGAGCCGCGCTGGATCCGTGCGGTCCGCTCCATCCGGGTGTTCTCGTACCCGGCCAGGGCATCGGCCACGCCGGTGTAGCCGTCCGACCCGAGGCAGCGCGCCAGCACCACCGCGTCCTCGATCGCCTGCCCCGCCCCCTGCGCCATGAACGGCATCATGGGATGGCACGCGTCGCCGAGCAGTGTGACCGTGCCCGCGGTCCACGTCGGCAGCGGATCACGGACGTACAGCGCGGATTTCAGGACGTCGTCGCAGGCGTCGAGCAGGGCGCGCGCCTCCGGGTGGAAGTCCCGGTACAGGTCGCGCAGTTCGTCGGCGCTGCCGGGAGTCGTCCACGACTCCTCGGTCCACTCGTCCTGCGCGCAGGTGGCGAAGATGAAGATGTCCTTGCCCTGGCTCAGCGGGAACGTCACGATCTGCGTCGCGGCGTCCGGTCCCCACCATTTGGTGAAGGAGTCCAGATTCGGCACCGCGGCGACCGCCGCCGCCGGGACGACCGCGCGGAACGCCACGACACCGGTGAAGGTGGGGTGCTCCGGGCCGAACAACGCGGTGCGGACCGCGGAATGGATACCGTCCGCGCCGATGATCACGTCGGCTCGGTGCACACCGCCGTCGGCGAAATGGACGGACCCGTCGCGGACATCGACGACCTGTCGGCCCAGCGATACGCTGTCGCTCGGCAGCGCCGACTCGAGGGCGGACATGAGGTCACCGCGGTGCAGGGTGAGCTGCGGTGATCCGTAACGTTTCTCCGCCGACGAGCCCATCTCGAGCCGTGAGGTCTCCGCGCCCGTATCCCAGGTCCGGCTGATCCGGAACTGCGGCCGGGCCGCCGAATCCCGCAGCGCCGCACCCAGGCCGAGACCGTCGAGCGCGCGGACGGCATTCGGCGTGAGATTGATATCCGCGCCGACCCGGGCGAATCGGCTCGTCCGCTCGAAGACCTGCGCGTCGATGCCGATCTTCCGGAGCGCGAGGGCCGCGGTGAGACCGCCGATTCCCGCCCCGCAGACGGCCACACTCGGTGCCTTGCTCATATTTTTCCTCAACTTTCGAGAGTGTGCGTGTGATCCGAACCGGCGGCGGATCAGGTGCCGCTGTGTGACCCGATGACTCCCTGGGCCTCGATCTCCACCTTCAGGCCGGGCTCGACGAGCGCCGATACCTCGACGAGCGTCGAGCACGGGAAGTCGCCGGAGAACACCTCGGAGCGCGCCCGGCCGACCACTGCCCGGTCGGCGATATCGGTCAGATAGACACGCACTACGAGGATGTCGTCCACGACGGCCCCGCACGCCTGGGTGAGCGCCCGGACCCGCCGGAACGCCTCCTGGGCCTGCAGGTAGGTGTCGGCGCCACCGACGATCCCGCCCGGCCCGCCGGCATGCATACCGGACAGGAAGAACTGATCGCCGTGCACCCTGGCATTGCTGAACATCCCCGGCCGCGGCGCTTCCGCGACTGTTTCCGCCGCGACCCGGGTCATACGCCGCGCCGCTCGCCGGATTCGCGGGTCAGCCGCTCACGTACCGGCACGAAATCGTAGGTCGGGTAGAAGTCGGTGTGGAACACACCCCACGCCCGCCGTTCCAGCTCCACATTGACGGCGGCGAGCCGCGCCACCGGTAGTCGCAATGTCACGATCTGTCCCACGCCCATCGCGACCACCCAGGAGACGACCTCGCAGCCCGCGGGCGGAAAATGCTGCCACCAGCCGGCCTCGTCGAGCCGGCCCTGGATCTGCTCCAGATTCTGCGACTGGTCGTGTCGCAGGAACACTGTCAGCATCATGGTGTCGGCGGCATCCGCTCGCGGCGCGCTCATACCGTTTCGCCCGCCAAAATCGCCGCCTGTTTCCTCGCGTCCGCCCGGTAGATGCGGCGAATCCGCGAGACACCGAGATCGTGCTGGTACAAGTGCTCTTCGTGATCGGCGTCGGCGGCCAGTGCCTCGAGCACCTCGCGGTCCTGTTCGAGCACCTCCCAGTGCCGGGCCTCGAGCCGGGTGCGGTAGAGAAAGCGCCACACCTCGCGCTGCCAGCCGTCGACACGCCGGGTGCGCCAGTGGAAGATCGCGGAGTTGTCCGCGTCGATCGGCGTGGCCATACCGACGATGCCGAAGACGCCGCCGGGACCGGCATTCGGCGCGTACGGGATCTCCAGGTCGACGTAGTCCATGGATCCGCGCACGTACTCGACCCAGTCGAAGTTCACGCCGACCTGATCGGTCTTCTCGAAGAAGAAGCCGCGGTCGGTCTCCCGGATGCGGAAACGCGCCGAGGTGTCGCCGCCGAACATCGAATGCGAATCGCGGTGCAGGAACGCACCGTGCATCGGATCGAGGACGTTGTCCATATAGAAACGCCAGGGCCCCGCCCATTCCGCGAAGTTCGGGAACCAGGACACCGCCTCGTCGGTGAGCCGGTCGGGCAGGACGAACGGCGTGGGCCCGGACTCCTGGGTCAGCGGCACGAACGCGAAGATGGTGTCGGCGGCCTCGACCACCCGCAACGACACCGTCGCCCGCTTACCTTCGAGCGCACAGCCGGGCATACCGGGCACGGAGACGACGGTGCCGGTGCCGTCCACCTGGACACCGTGGTACTTGCAGGCGAGCCGGTCGCCGAGGTGCTGACCCACCGACAGCGGCGCGCTGCGATGCGGGCAGCGGTCCTCGAGCATATGGACGGTCCCTTGCGGATCCCGGAACAGCACCCAGTCGACGGACAGCCGGGTGACCTTCTTGGACTCCCCGGGCCTCACCATGCGCGAGGGCAGGATCGGATACCACCGGTCGCGCAGCCCGGCGGCGGCGATATCCGCGGCGGTCATCTCCTTGCGGACACCGGCCGCGCGCTTCTTCGGACCGCCGGTCGCGGTCGGGGCGGATGTGGTCGCGGTGGTCATCTCAGTCTCCCAGTCGTCGCATCTCGGCGCGGAAATTGTCCTCGGTCCAGGCCTGTCCGTCGGGCGCATGCAAGCCCAGCTCGTTCAGTCCCGCGATCAGCCCGGGCAGATCGTGGGTGCCCCGGCCGAAAACCTCCATGATCGAACCGGACAGCTTGGTTTCGTAGGGGCTGATCGGTTCGGGGTGTGTCTGATTGGGCTCGAGGTAGTGCTCGGTGGTGTCAGTCATTGGTTTTCTCCTGTTGCTGCGATGCCATGGCATCGAGACCTTCGGCGATGACGGTGAACGCGGTGAGCCATTCGTTGAACGAGGCGGCGCGTTCGCGGTGGGCCGGGATCGGGCCGCCGTCGATGACGACGAACACTCCGTTGTCGATGCCACCGGCGATGCTCTGTGCCTGCGCGATATCCACGCGCTCGTCGGGGACCGAGGCGATCACCAGGGTCGGGGCGGCCACCCGCGCCAGCAGTTCGCCGTACCCGGGAGCGTCCGGGTCGACCTCCGGGTCACCGAGCACGAGGCTGGTGACGAGTGCCGGGTTCCGGGCGGCGAGGGCGATGGCGCCATATGCGGTGGCGCCCGTCGCCAGCAGGTGCACGCGGTGGTGGCCGAGGGCGGTCACGCCGGAGGCGACCTCGTGTACCCAGGCGTCGACGGACTCCGGGTCGGCCGCGTCCAGCTCCCGGGACCGGTGCGCGATCGCGCCGAGTGTTTCGACCTGGTCGGCGAACCAGCGGGCCGGATCCGGCCCGGCGTGCAGACACACCAGCGCGCACGCCGGGGTGTCATCCGCCCATTCGTTGCCGGTCATCGGCTCAACCCTCCCGGACCGGGATGTGCACCGGTGGGGTGAACGGGCCGGGCGGTGGTTCGACCGCGGCCACGTCGACCTCGACGATCGCCGGACCGCGGGTCGCTACCGCGTCCGCGAACGCTTTCGCGAACCGCCCCGGGCCCTGGACCAGGGTGTAGGGCATATCGAGTGCGGCCGCGAGCAGATCGAACCGGGGGGTGAACAGGTCGACACCGGAACGGTCGAAACCGTTGGCCGCCTGCATGTTCCGCAGCACACCGTAACCGCCGTCGTTGAAGATCACCACGACGCACCAGGCGCCGCTGCCGGCGAGCGAGGCGAGTTCGCCGAGGTGCACGGCGAGACCGCCGTCCCCGGCGATCACGGCGGTCGGCACTTCGGGCCGGCCGAGCGCGGCGCCGATCCCCATGGCCAGCCCCTGCCCGATACCACCGCCGAGGGGGAAGATATTGGTCTCGCGTTCGTAGAAGGGCAGCAATCGGTTACCCCACTGGCTGGAGGGGATGGTCACATCGCGCGCGACCACGGACTCGCGCGGCAGTATCGACCGCATCCCTTCACAGATCTCCGCGTACCCGCCGATATAGGCCGTGAGCGCCGCGCGGACCGCCACCCTGGTGCCGGTGACCCGGCCGGACCATCCCGGGTCCACCGATGTGCTCGTCAGGCCGTCGTTGATCGCGGCGAGGGTCGCCGCGGCATCACCCACAAGGCCGACCTTCGCCGGATAGACACGGCCGATGGCCGCCGGGTCCACATCGATCTGAATCTGCGTAACCGGTAACCGCAGGTGGTAGCTCTTGGTCTCGTTGGAGCGGAAGTGGGTGCCGATCGACAGCAGCAGGTCGGCGTCCGCGAGCAGGGGCGCGACCTCCGGTGCCGTCGCGAAATTCCCGATCACCAGCGGGTCGTCCTCGGGCACGATCGCGCGTCCCGAGTTGCTGGTCAGCAGCCCCGCCTCGAGGGCGTGCAGCAGTGTGGCCAGTTCGGATCCGGCGCCGGCCGCTCCCCCGCCCACCCAGAGCAGGGGTCGCTCGGCCGCCGCCAGCAACGCGACGGCCTCGGCGATCGCATCGCGCTCCGGGACCGGCACGTCGAAGACCGGCGGCTCGGATTCGCGCTGATCGGCCGGGCGCGCCAGATATTGCAGATCCGAGGGCCATTCCACACTGGCCGGGCCCTGCGGCGCGGCCAGGATATGGGCGATGGCGGTTTCCAGATCCGCTTCGACATCCTCCGCAGCTTCGATGGTCGCCGCATAGCGGGAGACAGCGTCGAGCATCTGTAGCTGTTTGGGCACCTCGTGGATAACGCCCCGGGTCGACCCGCCGGAACCGAGGTACTCGCTCTCGATCTGGCCGGTCACGTGCAGTACCCGGCTCCCCGCGGTCAGCGCTTCGAGCATCGAACCCGCGGCATTGCCGGCGCCGGTTCCGGTGCTGGTAATCGCGACACCGATCTTTCCGGTCGCGCGCGCGTACCCGTCGGCGGCGTTGACCGCCGCCGCCTCGTGCCGCACCTCCACGAAGTTCAGCTCCCGCGCCACCGCTTCGACGAGGGGCAGGTTGTGAATGCTGATCACGCCGAACGCGGTATCGATGCCGTGCCTGCGCATCACGGCGACGAGCACATCGCCGCCGGTGGGCCCCTTCGCGGCGGGGCTGTCGGTGGTCGTCATGGGTGTGTCCTCCGGAGAGATCTGGGAACGGCGGATCCGCCGGGCCGGGCTGATGGTCAGATGTAGCGGCCGACGCCACCACCGACATCGATGCCGGTGCCGGTCGTGTAGCCGCTCAGCGGCGAGAGCAGGGTGACGATAGGGAACGCGACCTCCTCGGCGGTGCCGAACCGGCCCAGCGCGATACCGCGGTCGGCGGCGATCTCGGCACTCCACGCGTCGTAGTCGAGTGCGGTCCCCGAGGTCTCGAACCGGCGACGCCACTGGCCGGTGTCGACGAGCCCGAGCAGCACCGAGTTCACCCGGGTGCCGTCCGCGGCGAGATCCTCGGCCATGGAGTGGGTGAGGTTGAGCAGCGCGGCCCGCGCGGCCGAGGTGACGGCCAGCCGGGACTCCGGCTGCCGGGACAGGATCGCGTTGACATTGACAACGGCGCCGCGGTCCGCGGCGGCCAGCGCACTGCGGGCCGCACGCACCAGATTCCAGGAGCCGAAGATCTTCAGGTCGAATTCCGCGCGGATCTGCGCGTCGGTGGTCTCCGCCAGCGGCGCCATCAGGGAGCGACCGGCATTGCACACCAGCCCGTCGATACCGCCGAAACGGTCGGCGGCGGCGCCGATGAAGGCTTCGGCCTCGGCGCGGTCGGTGACATCGCAGGCCGCGAGGTGGACCGCGGCGGGATCGATATCGCCGATCGAATCGATCGCGGCACGCAACCGGTCCAGATCGCGGGCGCAGGCGGCGATCCGGGCGCCCTCGGCGAGGAGCATCCGGGTCGTCGCCAGTCCCACCCCGGAGCTCGCGCCGGTGACGACCACAGTGCGGCCGGTGAGTTGCAGATCCATCGAGGGTCGGTCTCTCTGTGCGGGATGAGTTTCGGAAAGCCGGGGCGGACGGTCAGTTCATGACGAATCCGCCGTCGACCACCAGGGTCTGGCCGGTCAGGTAGCTCGCCGCGTCCGAGAGCAGGAACTGCACCGTGCCCGCGACGTCATCGGGTGTCTGTTCGCGGTCCAGCACCTGGTTGTCGGCGTAGAGCCGATACCGCGACGCCGGCACCGTGGCCGTCGCCTCGACCCGGGTCAGGCCGGGTGCGACGGCGTTGACCCGCAGCCCGTGCGGGCCGCCGTCGCGGGCCATCGTGCGGGTCATCGCCATGACCGCGCCCTTGGAGCCGACATAGTGCACCAGGCGTGGCGAGCCGTACAGGGCGGCGTCGGAGGCGATGTTCACGATGGCGCCGTGGCCCCCACGCGCCAGCTGGGCGAAGAGATGTTTGCTGACCAGCCAGGTCCCGAACGCGTTGACGGTCATCACCTTCTGGAAGAACCCCTCATCGAGTTCCCAGAACGCATCACCGCCGACACCGTCCGCGAGCGCCGCATTGTTGACCAGCGCGTCCGCGCCACCCAGCGCCTCCATCCGGCGCGCGAGGGCCACCACCGAATCACGGTCGGCGATATCGGTGACCACCGCGGTGACGTCGTACCCCTTGTCCCGCAGCGTTTTCTCGGCGCCTTCGGCCGACTCGGCGCGCATCTCCGCGAGGACAACCCGGTCACCCCCGGCGGCCAGCCGCTCGGCGATCGCGAAACCCAGTCCCCGGCCCGCCCCGGTGACCACGACAAGTCTGCTCATTCGTCCAGTTCCTTCCAGAACCGCAGGATGTGCGCGGCCGTCTCGACCGGCTTCTCCTGCACTGCCGCATGTCCGGCGCCCAGGATCAGCCCGAAGCGGGCCCCGGGAATCGCGTCGGCCAGCAACCGGGATTCGTCGACACCGGTGACGATGTCGTCCGCCCCGACCAGCACCAGCGTGGGTGCCGCCAGGGTGGCCAGGCTCGGCCCGGTATCGGTGCGGGCCATGAACTCGGCGGCGGCGGTGTAACCGGGCAGCCGGACTCGTGCCATATCGGATTCCACCGCGTGCGCGATCTCGTCGCCGCAGGCGGGCGAGACCAGTCGTGACGCGCGGTCCGCCGCGAAGGCCGGGCCGCCGAGTTCACGCAACTCACCGATTCGTGCCCGCATCGCCTGCACCCGCGCCGGGTGCACACCCGAGCCGCGGGTGCTGTCGGCCAGGACGAGTGAACGGACCGACGCCGGATGCGCGGCGGCGACCGCGGTCGCGATCACCCCGCCCCACGACGTCCCGAGCAGATGTAGCGGCCCGCCACCGAGCTCGGCGATCAGTTCCGCGACCACCAGCGCGTGGTCGTAGCCTTCGGTGGATCCGCTCGCGCTCGGCGCCGGATCGTCCGACCGCCCGTATCCCGGCGCGTCCCAGCAGTACGTGCGGTAGCCGTGCGCGCTCAGTACCCCGGCCAGCGCACCGCAGGCCGCCGCACTTCCGCCGATACCGTGCAGGAGCAGCACCGGATCGCCCGCGCCGCGGACCTCGAGCGAGATGCCCCGCGCCGAAACCCATCGGGTCGCCCGGGCCGGCGAGGCCGTGCCGGTCACGGCTGGACCCGCCGCATCACTGTCCCCCGTAGAAGTAGTCGTCGATACCCGGGGTGACCAGGTCGCGATGCCCGAGATCGGGTACTCCGGCCATCGCCGCGCGGACCGTGGTCGTCGGCGGCCCCGCCGTCCCCCACTGGTCGGAGAGTTCGGGCGTACGCTTCCAGGTCCGGCACAGCCAGCGGTCCTCGTCGATCTGGGCCACCTCGGAGGTGTATTCGCACACCAGCCCGGCCGGGTCGGTGAAATACGAGAAGGTGTTGTCGCCCGGGCCGTGCCGGCCGGGACCCCACTGCGGGGCGATGCCGCTGCGTTTGAGACTGCCGAGCCCCCGCATGAAATGGTCGAGACTCTCCATCTCGTAGGCCACGTGGTTGATCGACGGGAAGCCGGCCTGGTTCAGGGCGATGACATGGTGGTCGGAATTACAGCGCAGGAAGGTCATCTGGTGTTCGGACCAGTCCGAGATCCGCATACCGAGCACCTGGGTGTAGAAGTCGGCGGTGCGATCGATATCGCTGGTGTTGAGCACGACATGCGCGAGCTTGCGGGGGATCGCCCGGCGGCCGGCCGGTTCCTGCGCCGAGACGGCGAACGTATCGGCGGACAGTTCCAGGCAGCGGCCCTCCGGGTCGATGAGTTGCAGACCGTAGCCACCGCCCGCGTCGTCGAGCGGACCGGGTTCGCGCAGGAGCGGGATACCCAGCTTCTGGAGCGCGCGGGCCGCCTCGTCGACCTCGCGCGGAGTCCCGAGCGCGAACGAGATCCGGTCCAGCGCGTTACCGGTGCCGGCGCGCAGCTGCAGCACGTGGTGCTCGCTGCCCGTGGCACGCAGCCAGACGGTGTCACCGTCTTCGTCGACGGTGCTCAACCCCCATGCCTCGTGATAGAAGTCGCGCGAGCGGACCGGATCGGGCACCGTGACCGATACCGACCGTAACGCGCGCAGAGTACAGACCGGTGTTCCGGAGAATCGCATGATCGACCTTTCTGTCGAGGGTGGCCGGTTACAGGTCGAGGACGAGCTCGGCGGAGCGGCACCGGGACACGCAGACGAACATGGTGCCGCCGGTCTGCTGTTCATCGGGCGAGAGCAGGAAATCGCGGTGTTCGACATCGCCCTTGACGACGCCGACCTCGCAGGTCCCGCAGATACCTTCGGTGCACGAACTCGCCACCGGCACACCGGCGTTCTGCAGTGCGCTCAGCACCGAGACCTCCGGGCCGACCGGGATCCGGCGCCCGCTGCCCGCGAGGACCACGTCGAATGCCGTGTCCTCCCCGGCGGCGACCGGTTCGGGTGCCTTGAATCGCTCGATACGCAACTGCCCGGGGTCCGGGAGCGCCTCCCGGCAGGCGGACATCAACGACTCGGGACCGCAACAGTAGGCGACGGTATCGGCTTCGACATCCCCGAGCAGCCCGGCGAGGTCGGGGAATCGACCCGCTGCCTCGTCGTCCGCGTGGATCGTCACGCGGTCGACGGGCAGGGAGCCGAGCTCGTCGAGAAACGCCATCGTCGACCGGGATCGTCCGGTGTAGAGCAGCGTCCAGTTCGCGCCGTCGCGGTGCAGGGTGCGCACCATCGAGAGGATCGGGGTGATGCCGATCCCGCCCGCGACCAGGATGTGGCGGGCCGCGGTGTCGAGCGCGAAATTCTGGCGCGGCCCCTCGACCTCGAGCAGCCCACCGACCGGCAGGAGGTCGTGGATATGGGTGCTGCCGCCCCGCGAATCCGGTGTGCGCAGCACCGCCACCGTCCAGCGCGACCGGTCCGACGGGTCCGAGCAGAGCGAATACTCCCGGACGAGCCCGTTCGGCAGATACAGCGCGAGATGCGCGCCGGGTTCCCAGGCGGGCAACTCCGCACCGGACGGGTCGACAAAGGTAATGCTGACGACGCCGTCGGCTTCCCAGGTCTTCTGCTGGACGCGCAGCGTCCGCCTCATCGGCTCGTCCATCGGGCTCTCCTCGTACTTCTTCCGGCTCGGATCAGCGGGTGACGCCGAACATTTCGGAGCTGGGCGGGTAGGTGGGCAGCTGCGGCTTGGGGGTGCCGATGATGACGCAGAACAGGGCGTCGGCATCGGAGACGTTCGCGAGGCTGCGCGGCACCCCGGCGGGGACGCGGATCAGGTCGCGGTAGCCGAGCGTGCGCACCGCCTTCTTCGTCCCGTCCTCGACATCGTGCACAGCGACCTCGATCTCGCCCTCGAGCACGTAGAAGACCTCTTCGACGTCGTGATGGGTGTGCTCGGGGCCGACCGCGCCCGCGGGCAGGCGCATATTGGAGAAGGTGAAGTGGTCGGCCTTGATGATGTTGTTGTCGGTGTCGTGGTTGCCGGTGGCACCCGAGCCGATGTAGCGGATCTGCGCCCGCTTGAAACGGTCGCCGCCCTTGGCCGCCTGGAACCCGAGCGTGTCCCAGTCCTCGTAGCGGGTGTCGGCGGCGGCGATGCAGGAGTCGATCAGGGCGTCGAGATCGACGCCGGTCTTTTCGGTGCTGGACATGATGTGTGCCTTCCTCTGGGGGTGATCCGTGGGACGCGGGTGCGTCACCCGCGGTGGGCGATGGCCTCGATCTCGACCGTCGCGCCGTAGGGCAGCGCGGCGACCTCGACGAACGACCGCGCCGGACGCGGTTCGGCGAACACCGACTCGTAGTGCCGGTTCGCCTCGTCACGCAGGGCGACGTCGGTGACGAAATAGGTGGTCTTCACGACGTTCTCGAGCGTCATATCGATGGTCGAGAGCCGCTCCCTCAGCCGGGCCATCGCGGCTTCGAGGGCCGCCCGGCGGCCGGGGACCGCGACGCCGTCCTCGTCGACCGACAGTGCGCCGGAAACGAATCCGAAGCCGGCGATACCGAAGGCCGGGCTGTAGGGATGAGCGCTCATGGTGCTCCCTTCTCACAGACCTGCCCAGGGCAGCGGCTGCCCGGACACGTCGAGGTAGATGCTTTTCTGATTCATGTAGGACCGGATTCCGTCGCGGCCCTTCTCGGTCCCGATACCGCTGTCCTTCAGCCCGCTGAAGGGGGTCGAGATGCTGAACTGCTTGTAGGTGTTGATCCACACCGTTCCGGCCTGGACAGCGCGGGCCGTGCGCCAGGCGCGCCGGTAGTCCGAGGTCCAGATCCCGCAGGCCAGGCCGAACACCGTGTCATCGGCCTGGGCGACGACATCGGCCTCGTCCTCGAACGGGAGTACGACGGCGACGGGCCCGAAGATCTCCTCCTGGCAGATCGTCGCGCTGTTCGGGACGCCGGTGAGCACGGTGGGCAGGTAGTACGCGCCGTCGGCGAGTGCGGGGTCCGCGGGGGCGGCGCCGCCGCACAGCACCCTCGCCCCCGCGCGCACCGCGTCGTCGACCATCGCCGCGACCCCGTCGCGGTGCTCGTGGGAGACCATGGGGGCCACCTGGGTGCGCGGATCGGTACCCCGTCCCACCCGCAGTGCCGTGGTCGCCGCGACGAGCCGGTCCACGAACTCGTCGTACACCGCGCGCTGGACGAAGACCCGGGAACCGGCGATACAGCTCTGACCCGACGAGGAGAAGATGCCGTACAGGACCCCGGCGAGCGCCTGCTCGAGATCGGCGTCGGCGTAGACGATGGTGGGCGATTTCCCGCCGAGTTCGAGCGTGATCGGCATCAACTTCTCGGCGGCGATATGTGCCAGCGCGCGGCCGGTCGCGGTGCCACCGGTGAACGAGATCTTGCCGATGCCCGGATGCCGGGCGAGCGCGTCGCCGACGGTCCGGCCCGGGCCGGGCAGCACCGACAGCAGACCGGGCGGCAGACCTGCCTCTTCCGCCAGCCGGGCCAGCAACAGGGTCACCCACGGTGCCCATACCGGCGGTTTGGCGACCACCGCGTTGCCCGCGGCGAGGGCCGGGGCGATCTTCTGCGCGTCCGAGGCGATCGGCGAGTTCCATGGCGTGATGGTGCCGACGACGCCCATCGGTTCGTGGGTGGCGAAGGTGAGGAACGGACCCCGCCGGGGCGTGATCGCCTCCTCCATCGTCTCGAGCGCCGATGCCATGAACCGGAAGGTGCCGGCGGCGCTGCGTGCGAGTGCGCCGGTCTCGGCCAGCGTCTTTCCGGTGTCGACGGTTTGCAGGGCGGCGATGCGGTCGGCGTTGGCCTCGATCGCGGTGCCGATGCGGTACAGGACGGCCGCGCGCTCATGCGGTAGCAGTTCGGCCCAGCCGGAACTCGCGACGGCCCGCAGACCGCCGTCGACGGCCAGGTCGACATCATCTGCCACGGCGCCGTGCAGGCGGGCGAAGACCCGGCCGGTGGCCGGATCGGCCGATTCGATGACCTTGCCCGAGCCACGCACCCACCGGCCGGCCACGAAGATCTCGTCGGTCGTGTCGGGGACCGGTGCGGCCGCCCACGAACGGTCGAGGTCCGCGGTGGCGGCGGGCACGGCCGGGACTTCCGGCCCGCAGGCGGAGGTCCCGCTCGCCGCCTGCGGCGAACGAGTGCTCGTGCTGCTCTGTAAGTCCATCGGAGTCTTCATCCGTTCCTCTGTCGCAGCACTTGTCCGGAACACTCGGAGCTCCGAATCCCTCCGGTAAAAGAGTCTGAGCTAAAAGATACTTACCGTCAAGATGTCTGCGTGAATTTGTCGTAACCGCCCGGTCCGGTCCGCTTCGAGCGCTCGTTGTCGTGGCGAACGGTCCGGTCAGGCGATGAGATTCGGGGAGCCGGTCAGGTGCGCCAGCGTCCGTAGGATCGAGTACGGCACCACCGCGCTGGTACGCGGATTGTCCGCGCTCGGCAGATTCTCGATCTTGATCGAGTACCTGCCGATCGGCCCCGATGCCTCTATCTCGTGACAGGTCAGCTCGGCGTCCGGATCGGCGTACAACTCGACCGATACCGTCTCCCAATCGCTCACCGCGAAACTCACCGCGGCGGCGACATTGAGCGATTTCGGGAACAGCCGCGCCGCTTCGGCCGAGCTGCCCGCGAAGACGCGCAGCCGCGTCGCGGTGGTACTGATCCGGTGCTGCTGCGCCGCGTCCATCCACGGTTGCACCAGCGACCCCGGCGATTTCGTCGACCGGACGAGCACGCGGTCGAACGGCGCCGCGTCGCGTGCGGCCGCGAGCAGGTCGAGACCACCGACCGCACCGTGTGTACACACGACCCGCCCCGGTCCACTACCCGCGATCCGCTGCGCGAACGCCGGATCCGACAGCGCCCCGACCGACGACACCAGAAGGTCGCACCCGGCGTCGACCACTTGCCGGCCGACCTCCCAGACCGCCTCCTGCGAGGCGCATTCGACCACCACATCCGCGATCTCGAGCGCGTCCGCGAGCGAGAGCGCGGGCGCGGGGAGATGCTCGACCGGGGACCGATTGACGATCCCGACGAGCTCGGCGCCGGGCACATCGCCGCGGACGAGCCGATCGGCCACGACCGCGCCGATACTCCCGTAACCGAGCACGCACACCCGCGCCGGTTCCCGGCCTCCGCGCACCACGGCGGCCGGGCGCGTGCTGTGGTACTCCGAAATCATGGTGCCCCCTGGAAAAGAGTTACCCGCGGTCGGCAGAGACCGCAGCACAGGCGGAGATATCGCCTCATCGCACCCCCATGAAAACGGTTACCTGCGGTCGGCGGAGGCCGTAGCGCAGGCGGAGGTATCGCCTCATCGCGCCCCCTCCGCCCCGCGCGCGGCAATCGCCTCGTAGACCCGTTGCGGTGACAGGGGGAGTTCGGTGAGCTGTACGCCCACCGCGTCGGCGACGGCCTGGGCGATGGCACTGGCGACAGGTAGCATCCCGCCCTCCCCCATACCTTTGCTGCCGAACGGTCCCGCACCGTGGCCCTGCTCCTGCGTGATGGAGACGAACCGCTCGGGGATGTCCTCGGCGAGCGGCACCCGGTAGAGCAGCGCCTCGGCGTTGAGGAGTTCACCGTCCGGGTCGTACCGGAGTTCTTCGAACAACGCCTGTCCCAGTCCGAATACCGCGGCCCCTTCGTCCTGACCGCGGCACGCGATCTTGTTGATCACTTTGCCTGCGTCACCGCTGACCGCCAGTTGCAGCACGGTGATCCGGCCCGTCTCGGGGTCGACCTCCACTTCGGCGGCCGCCCAGCCGATCTCCCAGAACACACACGGGGCCTCGAGCGGCGCACGGTGATCATTACGCGCCTTGTAGAAACCGTCGGCGGAGAACTCGAATCCGGTGTTCCCGAAGACGTCCATGATCATCGGGAACAGGTCGTGCACGGTCCCGTCGGGAGTGCGCACCTGCCAGTCCACGAGATCGAGTCCGGCGGGATCGACGGCGAGTTGCGTACCGGCCCAGTCGAGTACCTCATCCCGGAGCTTCTCGGCGGCCGTCCGCACCGCCTGACCCATCACCGCGACTCCAGAGGACGCATTGGTCCCCTGATCGAACGGAGTGTTGTCGGTGTCGATACGCGCGTAGGCCACCCGCGCGGGATCGCAGCGCAGCACCTCGGCGACCAGTTGCGCCATCGCGGAGTGCCCACCCTGCCCCATCTCGGTGAGCGCGCAGTTGAGCAGGACGTCACCCCGCGTGGTGACCTTCACCCTGGCCATCGCCGGTTTGTTGATACCGCCGCCGTCCTTGACGCCGACCGACACGCCCATCCCCCGGTTCCCGGTGCGGGCGCGCTCGTGGTAACCGATCGCGCCGGCCACCAGCCGCATCCCCGCCGCCAGGTCGGAGTCGATCCCGGACTCCCCCGGCACGAACTCCTCACCGAGCGCCTTGAGATTGCGCACCCGCAGTTCGTACGGATCCAGTCCGAGGCGATCCGCGATCAGATCCACCTGGCGCTCACTGGCCCATGTCGCCTGGGTGCCACCGAACCCGCGGTAGGCCCCGGCCGGCACGGTGTTGGTGGTGACGACCTTGCACACCGAATCGATGTACTGCCAGCGGTATGCACCGGGCATCCGGTAGCCGGCCTTCTCCGCGACGGCCGGACTGTGCTCGGCATAGGCGCCGCCGTTGAGCAGCACCGTCGACTGCCGTGCGACGAAGGTCCCGTCGGCTCGGACACCCGATTTCACGTTGAGCGTCGCCGCGTGCTGCGAGACCGTCAGGAACACCTCCTCGGTGGTCATACCGAACCGGACCGGCCGCCCGCCGCTGAGCTGGGAGAGCCGGATCGCGATCGGGTCGGCCTTGGGCCCGTTCTTCGCGCCGAAACCGCCACCGATCAACGGGACGTGGACGCGGATCCGGTTCTCCGGCAGCCCGAACACGCGCGCCAGTTCCTTGCGCAGGTTGAACGGCGCCTGCGTCGAGGTCCACACCTCGATCTCGTCGGCGCTCGCCTCGGCGACGGTCACGAACGGTTCGAGATGCATATGGTTCATCCGCGAGAACTCGAAGGTGTCCTCGAAAATGTGGTCACACGTGTCCCACACGTCGGGCGAGCCGGTGCGGTACCGGAACTCGTAGCTCACGTTCGGTTCGCTGCGCAGCGACGCCGACGCGCCCCGGCCGTACTTCGGGATCACCCCGAACGGCTCGTCCGGATGGATGACCGGCGCCGATTCCGCGAGCGCCGCGGCGACGGTGAACACCGCCGGCAGCACCTCGTACTCGACCCGGATCAGGTCCAGCGCCGCGAGCGCGGTGCGCTCGTCGACGGCGGCGACCGCGGCCACCACGTCACCGACGTATCGGACGACACCGGTCGCGACCACCGGCTGGTCCTTGACCATGGTCCCGTAGCACTGCAAACCGTCGATCTCGTCCTGGGTCACGATCGCGGTGACACCCGGCAGCGCCCGTGCGGCCGCGGTGTCGATGGAGACGATGCGGGCGTGCGCGTGCGGACTGCGCAGCACCTTCGCGTGCAGCATGCCCGGGCGCACGATATCGGCCCCGTACACGGCCCGTCCGGTCACCTTCGCCGTCGCGTCCGCCCGCGGGCCGTCCCGGCCGACCACTCGGTGTTCCGGGGGCGCGGTCGGCAACTTCCGGATCCGGTACCCGCCGAGGCTTTTCCCCGCGTCGACCAGATGGGTGCGCGCCTCGACCACCGGACCGGGGACCGCGGACCGACCCGATACCGCCGTCATTCGCAATCCCCGTCCTGCGCGGCCGTCAGTTCCGCCGCGCGTTCGACGGATTCCATGATCATTTCGTAGCCGGTGCAGCGACAGGTGTTCGAACTGATCCATTCGCGGATGGTGCCGCGGTCCGGCGTGGGCTCCCGGCGCAGCAGACCGGTCGTCAGCATCAGCATCCCGGAGGTGCAGAAACCACACTGGTAACCGCCGCATTCCGCGAACGCCCGCTGCTGCGGCGAGAGGGTTCCGTCCGCGGCCGCCAGTCCCTCGACGGTCTCGACGGTGGCGCCGTCGACCGCGAACGCGAATGTCGAGCAGGAGGCGACCGGAACATCGTCGACGAGTACCGTGCAGGCTCCGCAGACACCGCGCTCACACGAACGCCGCACGCCCCGGCAGCCGAAGTCGTCGCGCAACACATCGAGCAGGACCGCGCTGGAATCGATTCTGCAGTTCTGTTTCTCGCCGTTCAGGCTGAAATCTATCGAGGTGTCGAGCGCGCTCGGCGGAACGTCCGCGCCGGCCGGTCTCGTCTCGGCATCGGAATCACACATGCGATTGGTCCTCACGCTGGGGAGTGGCAGTGGCTGCCTCGCGGAGCAGCCTGCGGGTCAGCACGGCGACGAGGTGCCTGCGGTACTCGGCGGACCCGGTGTAATCGCCGATATCGTCCGGGAGTTGCGCGGCGAGGGCCGCGGCGGTCGGCATCGCGTCGATACCGGCCGCCGACGTGGCCTCGGTGTCGACACGCAGCGAGATACCGCGGCGGTACTCCGACCCCGCGGTGGCGTGGACGGCCAGGGTGGCGTCGGCACCCCGCCGGATCGCGAGCGCGACCGTCGTGGTGGGGCGCATCGAACGCTCGTACCCGAACCACACCAGATCCGCGGTGGCCACCTCGATACCGGCGAGCAGCGCGGTGGTGTCGTCGGTCCACAGTTCGCCGGGGGCGAGAGTGCGGCCGTCCGACATCGGCAACCGGGCGTCGAGGGCACCCAGCAGCAACGGCATCTCGTAGCGATGGCGCCGGGCCATCAGATTCCCGCCGACCGTGCCGGTGTACCGGATCCGGACGGTGGCGATCCGCGACCAGGCCGTCGCCAGTCCGGGGATCGCCGCGATCACAATCGCACTGGTCGCGCCCTCGTGATGGGTGACCATCGACCCCAGGTGCAGGACACCGTCGTGGTGCGTAATCGTCTTCAGGCCGGTCACTTTCCGCAGTGATACCAGCGCCGCGGGCGTGCAGCCCTCCCGGATCCTGGCGACGAGATCGCTGCATCCGGCGGCGAGCACGGCCTCCGGGTCGGCGGCGAGCACCGCCTTCACCTCGGCGACCGATTCCGGGCGGTACAACCGGAACGGCGCGAGAGCCGATTGACTCTGTGCGATGATTCCGGATCCGTCGACCGTGGCCCGCATCAGTGCGCCTTGCTCACAACCGAATCGCGCGGGCCGTCGGCTGCCACGCCCTCACCGCGCAGCAGCCTTGTCACGTGCGAACGGATCTCGACGAATCGTGGATCCGTTTTGGTGGTGATGTGATCGCGCGGCCGCGGCAGATCGACCTCGATCGTCTCGGCCACGACGCTCGGCGGTTTCGACAGCACGATGATGTGATCGGCGAGGTACACGCTCTCGTCGATATCGTGGGTGACCACCAGGACGGTAATGCCGAGCCTGGCCTGGATCGTCAGGAGCAGATCCTCGAGTTCGGCGCGGGTCTGCGCGTCGACCGAGGCATACGGCTCGTCCATGAGCAGCAGCTTGGGATGGCTGGCCAGCGCCCGGGCGATGGCGACGCGCTGCTGCATACCGCCCGACATCTGCCACGGGTAGAGCTTCTCCTTGCCCGACAGGCCGACCGCGTCGATGGCTTCCTGGACCCGGACGGCCCGCGCCGGCCGCGACAGATGATCGAGGGGGAAGGCGATGTTCTTGTCCACCCGCATCCACGGGAACAGCGAGCGCGCGTAGTCCTGGAACACCATGGCCAGGCCGTCGGGGACCCCGGACACCGCCCGCCCGTCGAAGGTGACCGCACCGGTCGTCGGTACATCGAGTCCGCTGATGATCCGCAGCAGGGTCGACTTGCCGCAGCCGGAGGGCCCGACGATCACGCTGACCTTTCCGGCCGGGGCGTCGGCGGTGATATCGCGGACCGCGAGGTTGGTTCCGTAGGACTTCGAAATGCCGGTGAGGACCAGCTCGGCGGACGTGGTCGTCACATCTGTACTAGTCATTTTGCTGAGTCACTCCTCGGTGCCAGGCCAACGCCCGCCGTTCGGCGAACACGAAGATGAAGTTGAGTGCGACGCCCAGGGCGGCCAGCACGATCAGGACCGACCAGAATCCGGTGTAGTCGAAGTCGCGCTGTGACCGGATCAGGAGATATCCGAGACCGTTCTCGGCCTTCTGCAGTTCGGAGATGATCATGATGATGAGCGACAGCGACATCGCGGTCCGCATACCGGCGAATATCTTGGGCCCCGCGCCGGGCAGGATGATCTGCGTCAGCACATTCCAGCGCGAGATCTTGAACACCGCGGCCGCCTGCATCCGGCCGGTTCCCACGCTCTGCACACCGTCGATCGTGTTGAACAGGATGGGCCAGACCACGGAGAACGCGATGAGGAAGACCTTCGGACTGTCCCCCGTTCCGAACAGGAAGAAGAACACCCCCAGCAGGGCCGGGCTGGGCAGCGACCGCCCGAGATGGATGAGCGGCTGGAACAGGGCCGTGAGCACGGGAACGATACCCAGCGCGACCCCGAGCGCCACCCCGATCACGACGGCCAGCAGTAGT
Source organism: Nocardia sp. NPDC050799 (assembly GCF_040654015.1). NCBI lineage: Bacteria > Bacillati > Actinomycetota > Actinomycetes > Mycobacteriales > Nocardiaceae > Nocardia > Nocardia sp. NPDC050799. The sequence continues at coordinate 31,823 of NZ_JBFAHF010000001.1, read as the reverse complement.
CCCGCCATCGCACGGTAGACGCTGGGGAAGAAATGGTCGAAGGTCGCGTCGCCGAGGAAGAGCCGGCCGGCGTCGGCGCTGAAGAAGTCGGTGAAGACCCGCTCGAAAGCCTCGAACGGCGGCGCCACGATCAGTGAGCCGACCTCCGACTGCGACAGGCCCCACCACGCGGCGAGAATCAGTACCGGAACCAGCAACCGGATGCCCGTGTTGCCCAGCAGCTCCGGCAGGAAGCCGCGTGTGCGCGGGGCCGAGGCGAGCGCGGCAGACGTCGGACCCGGCCGCACGGCCGGCGCGGCGAGTCCCGTGTCGTCGGTCGATGCGACCATCACTGGGCCAGCCCCTTCTTCCATGCGAACACCTTGTTGTCGAGGGCGGTGAAGACGGTGCTCACCGCCAGGCCGAGGACCCCGGCCACCAGCGTCGCGGCGTATACGGTGTCGAGGTTGGTGGCGTTGGCGCTGTTGAGCAGGATGTAACCGCCGATCCCCTGCCCATTGCCGATCAGCAGTTCCGCGCTGACGGCGACGATGAGCCCGATCGACGCGGCGATCCGGATCCCGGTGAACGCGAAGGGAAGCGCGCTGGGGATCTTGATCCGGCGCAGGATCGCGATCCCCGAGAGGCCGAAGGTCCGGGCCGTCTGCACAGCGGTGGCGTCGGTGGCGCGAACGCCGTACAGGGTGTTCAGCAGGATCGGCCACATACAGGCGAGCGCCACCGTGATCGAGAGCGGCAACATCCCCGAACCCAGCAGCAACACCAGCACCGGACCCAACGCGACCGACGGCAGAACCCGGAAAACCTCGACCGGGAGTTCGAAGGCGAGGAACACCTTCGCGAAGGCGCCCATCAGGCCGCCGAGCACCATCCCGGCCACGGTCGCGATCAGCAGGCCGAGCATCCATTCGCGGAGGGTGAAACCGACCTCCTGCCAAAAGATCTGATCTCCGAACAGTGCACCGGTCTCCGCCAGCACCCGGCTCGGAACGGGCAGCCCGGGTGTGGAGATCACTCCGGTCCGGATGACCACTTCGGTCAGCGCGGCCGTCCCGAGCACGCCCACGATTCCATAGACGACCTGCTGCTTCCGGCCGAGCGGCTCACTGAGGAGATTCATCTCAGTCCTCGAGCGTGATGAGGTGCGGGGTGACGTCGAAGCCCTCGGGGATCCGCCCCTGGGCGGCGAGCATCTCGGCGACGGACTGCATCTTCGCCGGATCCATACTCGACGCGAAGATCGGTAGCGACATCGACTGGGCCACCTCCGCGGGGACCTTCGCGACACCGGGTAGCCAGCTGCGGAAATCGGCCTCATGAGCGGATATATCGGCGCCGGCGGCGTAGATCGCGCGAGCGAACGCCGCGGTGGTGTCCGGGTTCGCGTCCACGAAATCGTCACCCGCGACGAAGATCGACGCCGGCAGCGCGTTGTTGGTGTCCGTCGTGAGGTCCGCGATCTCTCGCATCCCGGCGCCGCGCGCGGCCGAGGAGAACGGCTCGGGGGCGTACCCGACGTCGATCGAGCCGGCCTGCACCCCGGGCAGCATCTCGGGGAACGGCACCTCGACGTATCGCGGTTCGATATCGACGCTCTGGTCGGCCGCGAGGTTGCCGATGGTGACGTCGCCGATGTTGTTGGTGGTGTTCACGCCGACGGTCTTACCGTTGATATCGGCCAGCGATCGGATCGGCGACTCCGGCTTCACATACAGGATTCCGCTGCCGTCACCGAGGGAGGCCGTATGCGCGACGGTGGTGATCGGCGTCTTGCGGGACTGCGCGATCGCCGCGGAGATCGAGTTGGCGATGCTGAAGTCGAGTTCCCCCGAGGCGACCTTCTGGATACCGATGGGCCCACCCTGGATCGGCTCGAGCGTTACCGTGAGCCCCGCCTTCTCGAAGTAACCCTTCTCGTCCGCCCAGTACACCGCCGCATAGTCGGCCAGCGGCAGCACACCCACCGAGACCTCGGTCTGCTCGAGAGTGCCGTCGGTGGCCGCGGCGGTGTGCTCGCCCGAACCGCTGCACGAGCTCAGAACCAAGGCCGAGCCGGCCAGCAGGGCCGCGGCCGCGAGGCGGATTGTCGTCATGAACGTCTCCTGTCGGGACGATGGTGGCGACCGGGCTGATTTCACCGCGGTTGCCGAACATCTTGGCTGCAAGAGATTTGTACTTCCTTACCGCTAAGAGGTCAACGCCGGAGGGGCGGGAATTCGATGATTAACAGGCGGTTAACCCCATCGGAATCTGCCGTCCCGAACGGAGAGATGCAGGTCACACCGCGAATTCGGATGTGACGGCCCCCACAGAAAATGCCGGAAAGGTTTCGCGACGACGACCCCGAAAACGACGAACGCTCCCAGATCGTGAGATCCGGGAGCGTGCCGAGCGGACGCTCAGGCAGTGCGATCGACCGCGGCACCCTCCCCCGCCGGCAGCGCGGACATCCGCAGCGACCCCTCCAGCACCGTGAGCAACCCCGCCAGCCGAGCCTTCTGGTCGGAGTCCAGGCCCACCAGCATGTGCGCGAGTTCGGCGAAGTGCGCATCGGCGACCCGGTCCACGAGATCGCGCCCCGCGTCGGACAGGGTCACATAGACCACCCGGGCATCCTCGGGGTCGCGCTCCCGCAGCACCAGCCCGGCCTCCTCCAGCCGGTTGACCCGCAGAGTCAGACCGCCCGTCGTGACCAGCGTCTGCTTCGCCAGCTCACCCGCCGTACGCCGGAACTCCGGCTCCGCGCGCCGCAGGCACGCGAGGACATCGAACCCCGCCTCATTGGTGCCGAACTGCTCGAACACACCGTTGATCCGAGACCGATAGAGCAGGAAGCTCCGATGCATGCGCCCGAAGATCTCCAGCGCGGAGACATCGAGTTCGGGCCGCGACTGGGCCCATTGCCGGATGATCTCGCCGACACCGTCCGAGTCTTTCGTCACTGCCTCTGCCACAACCCATCCCTCGTCGCCCGACCGGCTTACCTTTGCGCAAAGGTACTGTACGATCTTTTCTATCATCCCACCAGCGCGGAACCCCGGCGATCGTCTCGCCGGGACAGCTCGATCACCGAGTCGACGCGAACGCCGACAGCGACCACCGGCCGCGAACCGCGTATCGGCCGACGGTACGCGGACCGGCACGACAAGGCAGAGGGTAGCCCGGATGCACGAGGTGCTGAACACAGTGACCCGATGGCACGCAGCCGGAATCGACTGCGCCCTGGTCACAATCGTCCGATCGGCGGGCTCGATTCCGCGGCCCGTCGGCACCGTCATGGCCGTCGCCCGAGACGGGACCGTCGTCGGCAGCATTTCGGGCGGCTGCATCGAGAGCGATGTCTTCCATCTCGCCACCGACGTGATGACCACCGGGAAGGCGACCGTCCGCCGGTACGCGGTCGACGATACCGGCGCCGGATCCGTCGCGATGATGTGTGGCGGCTCGATGGATGTCCTGGTCCAACGCGCGGGGCCGACGGATATCCCCGGCCTCGCACTGGTCGTGGACAGCGTCGCGGCGGGCCGGCCGGTCGCGACGGCGACCGTCGTCTCCGAGGGCGCCCACCTGGGCAGGTCGATTGTCACGACCGGCACCGCATGGGCGGGCACCTGCGGCGATCCGCTCCTGGATGCGGCAGTCGCCGCCCGGGCCGCCCGGCACCTCGAGGCCGGCACGGTGACGACCGTACAGCTGGGCGAGACCGGAGACTGCGCCGGAACGGCAGTGTCGGTATTGATCTCGTCCATCGCCCGGCCGCCGAGCATGCTGGTGTTCGGCGCGGTCGACTTCGCCCACGCGCTCGTCCGGGCGGCGAAACTCCTGGGATACTCGGTGACACTGTGCGACGCCCGGCCGGTTTTCGCGACTCCCGAACGCTTCCCGGAAGCCGACGAGGTCGTCGTGATGTGGCCCCAGGACTACTTGAAGCAGGCGGCGATCACGCCGTCCACCGCCATCTGCGTTCTCACCCACGATCCGCGCTTCGATGTTCCGGCCCTCGAGATCGCCCTGCGGTCCGACGCGGGCTACGTGGGCGCCATGGGCAGCAGGCGGACACACACCGACCGAATGGAACGTCTCCGCGCCGCCGGGGTGACCGACGCCGAGCTGCGTCGGCTGTCCTCGCCGATCGGTCTCGATCTGGGCGCCGCGACACCGGAGGAGACCGCCGTCTCCATCCTCGCCGAGGTCATCGCCCTGCGCCGCGGCGGCAGCGGCCGGCGGCTCGGACGCAGCGCCGGACCGATCCACCCACCGGAGCCCGCCGAGACGAACCATCGAGATCTCCTCGACACAGCGTAGGAGCCGCGGCCTGACCGCCTCGGCCGACCGGCCGAGTCACGCGGCCGATCACTCCGGGCGTATGCGGCGCCGGCGAGCGCCGTGAACGGCTCTCGCCGCGGCGCTGCGGGTGATGACGCGGGAGGGATCGGCGCGGCGACCACGCGTGCCCGCTGCGACCTCGATGCCGCCCGGCCCGAAGTCTCCCCCAGGCATGACACCGGTGGACAACATCCACACACTGCTGATCGGTGTAGATCAGAAGTACTCGGCGGCGACTCGATACAGTGCCGGGTGGGCGGTGGCGATCGTTCTCGCTTCGTCGACCGAAGCGACGACCGTGGGATGCAGACCGGCGGCCTCACACGCTTCGGCGCTGTCCCAATGCGCGATGTTGACGAGTTGGAACCGCGCGTCCGGAAGTATCGCCCGGTGCAGGCGGACATCGCGGAATCCGGGCGCTGTGCGCATGAGCGCGGCACGGGCACGCCACTGTTGGACGAATTCGTCGATTCGCTCCGCGGGGAGTTCGATGGCATTGACGAATGTGACGCCCTCGGTCGTGGAAGGTTCGTCTCCGTCATGGACAGGCGGAACCTCTGCGACCGGGTCGTACCGGGTCGTTCGTCCTCGATCACCGTCACGGTTCACCTCCCAGACATCGCTGCGGCGTTCGTGCTCGAGAACCTCCTCGGCGAACGCGGCGGTCTCGGGGCCGAAGAGCCGCTCGACAAGCCACAGTCCGAGGTCGATACCGGAGGTGACCCCGGCCGAGGTGACCAGGTCGCCGTCGTCGACGACGCGCGCGCCGACCACGATCGCCCCTTGCTCCCGGAGATCGTTCTCGGCGATGTGATGTGTTGTGCACGGTCGCCCGGTGGTGATCCCGGCCGCCGCCAGCAGCAGCGTTCCGGTGCAGGTGGCCGCGAGGATCAGTCCCGGACGCCGGGCCGCGGTCAACGCGCGGGGCACCGTGCCACGGCGGATCTGCTCTTGGACGGGAGACCCTTCACCGTAACCACCGCCGGGCACCACGATCAGGTCGGCGCGGTCCGGGGACCACGGGGTGCGGACGGTGATCTCGAGACCCGCCGTGGTGGTGACAGTGCCGGGACCGTCGACGGTGACGAAGCTGTGCTGTACATCGTCGACGACGCCCAGCGCAGTGATCGGGCCGATGAAATCCTGATCTTCCACCCCGTCGTAGAGCACTGTGTGTACACGATAAGTCATCGAATCCTCCGGTGGGAGTTGCGTTTACACCCTCAGTATCTCGGTGATCGGACCGGGCGAACAGTGGCTTGATCGCCACAGTTGCGTAAGATCTGGCCATGCATTCTGTCGCCGTCCTGGCTGTCGACGGAGTCGTGGGTTTCGAACTGGCCATTCCGTGCCAGGTCTTCTCCCTCGCCCCCGGCTACCGCGTCCGGGTGTGTGCCCAACGGAAGAAGAACATGATCGCGACGGCCGCCGGGGAGGAAGTGTTCGCCTTCTCCTCGCGCTACGGCCTCGACGATGCGCTCGACGCCCAGACGGTGATCGTCCCGGGCGCCGACCCCGACGCGGTTCCCGATCCGCGCGTCCTGCGGACGGTGCGGGCGGCGGCAGACCGGGGCGCCCGAGTGGCCTCGATCTGCACCGGAGCCTTCGTACTTGCGGCCGCGGGACTACTGGACGGCCGGAAGGCGACAACGCACTGGCTGCTCGCCGACCACCTCGCGGACCGGTACCCGTCCGTGACGGTGGACCCGTCGGTCCTGTTCATCGACGACGAAATGATCCTGACCTCCGCGGGCGTCGCGGCGGGCCTGGATCTGTGCCTGCATCTGGTGCGCCGCGACCGGGGCGCGGCGGTGGCGGCCGACACGGCACGGCAGATCGTGATGCCACCCCAGCGGTCAGGCGGGCAAGCGCAATTCATCGAGCGGCCGGCGCCCGCCGCGCCATCCGATGACCTCGGCCCGACATTGCAGTGGATACAGGACAACCTCGCCACATCGATGTCCCTGGCCGATATCGCCACCAAGGCCTCGATGAGCACCCGTAGCCTGTCACGGCGATTCCGCGCCCATACCGGTACGACGCCTGCGCAATGGCTGCTCGACCGCCGTCTCCACCGGGCACGGGAACTACTCGAGACGACCACCCTCCCCATCGAGAGCATCGCCAGAACGGCAGGATTCGGCTCGATCGAGACCTTCCGATACCACTTCGTCCGGCACGTCGGCACCACTCCCGCGGCATACCGGTCGACATTCCGGACGAATCCGCCCGCATAGCCGATGACCTCGGCACTCGATGCTTCCCATCGAGGTGATGCCGGCAGGTGCTCGGGATCTACACAGACCTTCGGTGACGGCCTTTCTCGGGGGATCGCCCACGATGTCCGGCTACTCGGCGCCGCGACTGGTGAAGTCGAAGGATCCACCGTCGATGCCCCAGGAGATGACCCGTTCGGGGTGAATTCGGATGACCGCACGTTCCTGGGTTGGGAACGGTGGCTCTTCGTCATCGAGCGCTTCGGCCGTGCCGCGCACCTCGATGCCGCGAATCACATACGGCTCCAGAGAAACTTGTTGGTCGATGACGAACGACACCCGGCTACCCGCCTCGATATTGCGGAACTTTCGACTGGCCCGCATCCGCATGCCCCCGATGTCGATCGTGCCGTCGGCGTTCACCCGATAGCCGGTCGGGTTGTTCTGCACAACGCCGTCGGGCGATACCGTGGCCAGGCGTCCGATCCCGGCCTCCGCGAGGAACTGCTGTTCATTGCTGGTGAAGGACATGTCGATTACTCCTCGGTCCGATCTCGAATTACTAGCATCGCTAGAAATCGGAGCAAAGATACCATTCCATCGCTGTCCTGTCTAGCAGCGCTAGTTTCCAGTTGCTCCCGCGAGACCCTTCGCATCAGCAGGCTGCGCATGCCCGTCCGGCCGAGCGGACGCCGACACCTGGCAAGCCGGTCACCGGGCACCGGACACGCAGTGCGGACGCCGGCGGATCAGCGAGATAAAGGTGGTACCCGCCTCGATCCGCAAGGATCGACCCCTGAAGGCCGGTAAGCCCGTGCTCGCGCTCAGGCAATCGACGACCTGCGCAAACGTCCACCGGCATCTGGCAACGGCAGCCGCAGTCCTTGTTGTCGTAGCGTGGGTCGGTCGTCGCTGTCACACGGCCCTGCGCCTCGACGACAACGATGCCGTCCTCGGCCACGAGCCGGCTTGCGGTGCCCGGTGTATGCGTCGGCGAACTGTGCGCCCAGCGGACCGAGCAGGTCGCGGCGAACGGCGTCCTTGCCGGTGAAGCTGCCCGACCAGGCGCCTGCGGGCTGTGCCGGACCGCCCACTCTGTTCCGCTTCCTGGACCGGAAACAGGTGAGGTCCCCGGCGAATGCTCGCCGAGCGAAAGGCGACTGAAAAGCACTATGTTGAGCGAAGGCCGAATGGTCGGATAGTGCTGGACAAGGGAACGAAATGAGAGCCGTCGTCTACCACCGCTACGGCGGGCCTGAAGCGCTGTCGGCAGAGGAGACCGCGATACCGGACCCCGGGGACGATCAAGTGCTCGTCCGGGTCCATGCCGTATCGATCAATCTGTCCGACTGGGAGTGCTTACAGGGCACACCGTTGTACGCAAGAATCGGCGGGCTGCGCAGGCCCGCACGACGAGTGCTCGGGTCCGATATCGCGGGAGTCGTCGAGGCCGTCGGCGCCGGCGTGACCCGGTTCCGGCCCGGCGATGCGGTGTACGGCGACAATCTCGGCCGCAAAGGCGGTTTCGCGGAGTACGCCGTGGCACCGGAGTCGGCCTTGGCCCACAAGCCCGACTCGCTGACCTTCGCCCAAGCCTCGACACTGCCGCAGGCGGGAGCAATCGCGCTGCAGGGCATCGCCGGTACCGGTTCCGGAGATTCGGTGCTGATCAACGGTGCGGGTGGAGGTTCGGGGTCTTTCGCGATCCAACTCGCCAAACGGCTCGGCGCGCACGTGACCGGGGTCGACAACGGCGAGAAGCTCGACTTCATGCGGTCTGTCGGTGCCGACGAGGTGATCGACTACCGCGAACAGGATTTCACCCGAGCCGGCACCTACGATCTGGTGCTCGACCTCGTCGCGCAGCGCTCTGTGTTCGCGTACCACCGGGCGCTCGCCCGGGGCGGCCGGTACCGCTGCGTCGGCGGATCCACAAGGACTCTCCTGAGGCTGGTGACTGCCGGAACCGTCGTGGGCGGGCTGACGGGTCGGCGCATGGGGGTCCTGGCGGTGAAATCGGGGCCGGCGCATTTCACCCCACTCGCCGACCTGTGTGCGGCCGGGGAAACCCGGATTCATATCGACCGCCGTTTCGCGCTCGACGAGGTCCCCGAAGCGCTCGCATACGTCGGAGCCGGACATGCGCTCGGCAAAGTCGTGATCGAAGTCATGTGAGTGGTTGTGGCACTGACCCCGGTGCTGGCGGAACGAACCGGCCTCCCGGGCGAAGTGGTATGCCGCCGGCGGCCGTTCGATCACGATCGCGCAGCACATCGGCGCGGACGGCCACACCCTGACGCTGACACCGGCCACGACAGCAGAAAACAGTGCGCAAGCGAAGGACCTCAGCTCCTACAGCCGACTCGCGGAGCAGGTCGACAAGAACCGGCCCGGCGTCGTCGGCGGTCCCATCGTGGGCGGCCTCCTCGGGGCATGTCTGTTCCTGATCTGGGGGATCAGCATTCCCGTGGGTGTGCTGATCGGTGGAACAGTCGGCGGATACGTCACGGGCGGCCCGGAGTTCCTCGACGCCGTACAGGCGTTCGCCACCGGCCGTCCGTGATCACGGGCAGGCGAAACAACGGCCGCCGGCCCCGCACCCGACCTCGAACAAGTGCTGCCGCATCGTCACGGATTCGAAAACGGCCGGTGCTCTGACGCACACCATCGACTACATGAGCCGACGACACCACACGCATGCACCGGCTCGGCATACGCGCCCTGCTGCAGACCGGAGCGTGCACGCGGCCGCGAGTCCCGACACGTGGGAAGCACCCGGCTACTCATGCGAGTGCAGCCGTGGAGCAGTGAGCGACACGGTGACGTGCTTCGATTCGGCGGCGGCTGTCCCGGGTACCGCGGACACGGAACCGGAGCCGACAGCCGAGCGCCCGGAACAGTGCATCGGGCTCGTCGGGCTAAATTGTGAGCGGCGCGGATTCGGGAAACTTCACCGGCAGTGCGGTCAGCGCACGTTGGAAAGGCCCGGGGCGCCAGGAAAGCTCATCGGCCGGTACGGCGAGACGCAGTTCGGGCAGTGCGTCGAGCAGCTGGTCGATCGCCTCCTGCGCCACCAGGTAGGCCACCTCTTTCGCCGGGCACATATGCGCGCCGATGCTCCATGCGAGGTGGGCGCGGTTGTCGGTGTACACCCCGGTATCGATGGCAGGGTCGTTGTTGCACGCGGCGAGGCTGATCATCACCGGCTGATGGGCGGGTAGCCAGACACCGTCGATCAGCACCGGCTGGCGGGGAAAGGAGATCGCGTAGTTCGCCACCGGCGGGTCGGTGAACAGCACCTCGTCCACGGCATCTCGGGTCGACAGGCTCCCGCCGAGGATGCCGCCCGCGAAACGCTCGTCGGTGAGTATCAGCCGGAGCGAATTGACGATCAGGTTCTGCAGCGGTTCGATCCCTGCTCCGAAGAAGCTGTACACGTTGTGCAGCATCTCCTCGTCGTCGAGGTTCGCCGGGTCGTGCACCATCCGGGTAACGATGTCCTGACCGGGTTCGGTCTTTTTCAGGCTGACCAGATCGGCCATGGCCTGTTCCAGCATGGCGTTGCCTTCGGCGGCGGCCGCTGTCGATCCTTCGATCATTGTGGCCATTCCTGCCGCCGCGCGTCGACTGATCTCGGCCGGACAGCCCAGGATGTCGTTGAGGAGGGCGAAGGTCAGCGGGAACGCGTACTGCTCGATGAGTTCCGCCGAACCGGTGGTGCAGAACGCGTTGATGAGCGGCACGGCGATCCGTTCCACTCGGCTGTGCAGCGAGTACAGATCGACCCCGTTCACCCCGGCGACGGTTGCCTGCCGGTAACGGGCGTGCACGGGGCCCGAGTTCCGGACAGCCGACGGACGCCACTCCAGTAGGGGGAGGACGGGGCAGTCGCGCGGGATATCTTTCTGCCATATCCGGGAATCCGCCGGGAAGTGCTCGGGATCGTTGAGGATGCGCACCGCGGTGTGATAGCCGACGACGAGTGTCGCCGGGACGCCGGGAGCCAACTCGACCGGCACCAACGCGCCGTATCGGCGGCGCATTTCGCGATAGGCGCGGTGCGGTGCCTGGGCGATTTCATCGGCGTAGAACGGAACCCGTGGCCCGTCGGTGCTCTGTGGTGATCCGTGGATGAGCGGAAGTACGGTCGACTGAGCGTCGGGCGGCTGCGGAAACAACTATGTCACTCCATATGTACAGGCGGATGGGGCGTCCGGAAGCACTTCTGCCGACGCCACCGGAACACCCGAGGCGAGACTACTCGAGAAAGAGGCCTGATCAATACCGACCGCCCGGCATCGACCACTTCGTATCCGATCTGCAATGCGCGGTTTGGTTCTCGTCCGCGGGTATTTCCGCAGCGCAGCGGCTCCCGGCTGCCCAACCCCCAGCAACTGGTCCCGAACTCGACGAGATCGGCGCGGCGCTGTTGAAGGCCGCCGGCAATGGGGCGATCCCCTGGACCAAATCGGCCTGGTCCAGCTACGCGCCGGCCAGATCGTCGGCAGACCGGGGCGGTGGCGCCGCCTCTGGTGTCACCGCCACCTATGTCGAAGCCGATCTCACCGAGTCGCCTGCGCGCGGCCCGGATGCCATCAGGGTACGGCGGCAACGGGGCGTAGGCAGCTGTCCGGGGGGTCGATGAGAAAGCAGGGTGCCACACCCCGGGTGGGTCGATAGTCGCCGGGCACGCCACCTTCCGCGATGGTCCGGGTGTACGTGCCGACAGCGTCGGTCGGCCGGCGAGTGAGGCTCGGGTCGGTGGTGGCGTCGACGGTGTAGAGGCCGAACCGGGGACGGAAGCTCCCCCATTCGTAATTGTCGGTGAGACTCCAGTAGTTGTAGCCCATCACGTTGATACCGTCGGCCTCGGCGCGCTGAATCCAGTAGACGGTGTCCTGCAGATGGGCACTGCGAGTGAAGCCGTCGGCGCGTGGATGTCCGTTGTCGGTGGCCATACCGTTTTCGACGATGTAGAGAGGTTTACCCGGGAAGCGGTCGGCATAGTGCCGGAGGGCGAAGTAGATCCCTTCCGGACGGATCGGAAGCTCCCAGATCGACGGTCCGGGCGGGACCGCGGATCCGACGGCACCGCCCAGGTACTCGATGATCGTCCGCGCCGCGTCGTAGCCCCAGTAGTAGTCGATTCCGACGTAGTCGAGGCGGGCGGCGATACGGTCGACGAGGGCGCCGTTGATCCGGTCCTCCGCGCCGGCGACGTAACCGACATTGCTGGTCACCTGAGCATTCGGCCGGACGTGATGGATATGGTCGTAGATACTGTTGTGCGCCTGCGCGATCCGATCCAGCATCTGCGGGGCGTCGGCGTTGCCGCGACCGGTCTCGTGGGCGATATAGGCGACGGGTTCGTTCACGGTGACCCACAGCGGGTCCTGGGCGGCGTAACGGTCCACAACGGCACGCATATTCGCCAGCCAGTCCTCGACGATGGTCGGGCTGCGCCAGCCGCCCCGATCGGCGATCCAACCCGGATACACCCAGTGGTCGAGGGTGATCATGGGTCGCATACCGGCCCGGGCAATGCTCGCGATCACCGAGTCGTAGAAGCGGAAAGCCTGCTCGTCCCAGACCCCCGGTGCCGGCTGCAGGCGTGCCCATTCGACCCCGATCCGGAACACCCGGACGCCCAGGTCCGCGGCGAGGCGGATATCGGATTCGAAGCGGTCGTAGAAATCCACCGAGTTCCCGAGGCGGTCATAGGTGGGGTTCGCCGCGATATACCGAGTCCAGTTGCTGTCGGGCGCACGACCTTCCGCCTGGAACCCTGAGGATGCCACACCCCACAGGAACCCGCCGTCCAATCGTGGTAGCCCGGCCGCGGGTTGCGGCGCCGCGGCGGCGTGCGCACAGAACAAGACGGTCGAGACGAGAACCGTGAGCGAAGCTACCCAGTACCGACGGAGCCGTGGACGCATCGCCTCAGGGTAATGCCGGCGAGCACCGGCTCGGCATAGAAACGCCGATTCCGCGGACGACGTCGGCCCTCCGCGGGACCTCCCCACGTCGTCGCAGTCGTTGCAGCTCCCGAGGATCACGACACGAGTAGGTGGACATTCGTGCACATTCCGGAAGCACGGCTCGGGCAACGGTTCGCCGATGCTGCGAGAGGCCGTCACGTATCGACTGCAACGCGACAGCCGGAGCGTCCACCCGAGGACGCGTACCGCTGTTCGAGCCCGGCTCGGCCGCCGGCGAATGATTGCAACTCTCTTCGGTGTATAGGGTTTCCCCTACTTGCCCGCATCCTGCGCTGTCGGCTTGAATATCGGCAAGGGAGTCACTACTTCGGGAGTTGCGTTGAGTGCGGTCGGGACAGAAAAGTCTTCCAGGTTCCATGGGAGCGCCGGTAGATGTTCTCGACACGGGTCACTGATATCTGGGTGAAGAAAAATCCTGGAATGGTACCTACTGCTCCGATCGGCGTCGGGAGTTCTGTCTCGGCGAATTCTCGGACCGGTGAGAATATGCAGAGTTGATTTTGCTCGTAGAATACCGAATTCACCGATCGAGGAGTCGTGATGACTGCTGCCATTGTGCCCGGAAAATCGCCGCGACGAGCGTGGCCACTCATAGGTCACGGTCTGCAGCTGCAGCGACGGCCGTTGGAATTCCTGGCCGAGTTGCACGCGCTGCCCGAACCGATTGTTCGCATCCGGCTGGGTCGCGACGAGGCCTATGTGGTGACAGCCCCTGAGTTGCTCGATTCATTACTGCGCGGCAAGATCTCACAGTGTGTGGAGAAGGGCGCGTTCTTCGATGCCATGCGAGTGGTGCTCGGTGACGGAATCGTCATCTCGGCCGAACCGAAACATATGCGTCATCGCCGGTTGATGGCACCGGGTTTCCATCGCGAGCGAGTCGCCGGATACGTCGACATCATGGCCGACAGTACTTCGAGCATGGTCGATGCCTGGCACGCCGGGCAACGAATCGAACTGGACCGAGAACTGGGCGGGCTGGCCATGCGGATCGTGGCGCGGGCCCTGTTCTCCAGTGATATCGCCGAAGACCTGGTGAGCGAGTCACTGCGGGCATTCCCGGTCATCGTCGCCGAACTGCCGAAACGGACGATGATGCCCTGGCTGGCCCGGCTGCCGCTGCGTAACCGCGCTTTCGACGCCGCGGTGCGGCGACTGCTCACCGTCGTCGATCGCATCATCGCGGAGTACCGGGCCCGCCAGGAGGATCACCACGATCTCGTCTCGATGCTCCTCGCGGCCCGTTTCGACGACGGCACCGGGCTCAGCGACCAGGAGATCCGGGACGAAGTCATGACGATGTTCGCGGCAGGTTACGAAACCGTGTCGAACACTTTGGCTTTCGCGTTTTACGAGCTCGGGCGACGTCGGGACATCCTCGACCGGCTGGAACGTGAAGTGACAGAGGTCCTCGGTGCCGGACCGGTGCGCGCGGACAATGTCCGCGATCTCGTCTTCACCGAGAAGGTCGTCACCGAAACGCTGCGCCGCTACTGTCCGCCCTGGCTCGGCATGCGGGAGACAACGGCGGAAATCGAACTCGGCGGCGTTACCATCCCCGAGGGCGCCACGATCATCTACTCCAACTACGCGCTGCACAACGACCCGAACCATTTCGCGGACCCGGCGACCTTCGACCCGGATCGGTGGACCCCGGAATACCGCAAGAAGGTGACCCGCAGCGGGGCGTTCCAGCCTTTCGGCATCGGCAATCGCAATTGCATCGGCGAGCCTTTCGCCTGGCTGGAGGCGACGGCAATTCTGGCGACAGTGGTCGCACGAGTCCGGCTGGAGCCGGTGCCCGGAGTGGCAGTGCGCGAGATCGCGGCGGCCACTGTACAGCTCGATCGATTGCCGATGATCGCGCACCCGCACGTGCCCGCTGGACGGCCCCTTTCGATCGTCCCCTGAGGCCTTCTACAGGGACTTGCGTACCGCTCCCGATACGACAGTGATCGATATCGGCCGCGCGCCCCACGCACTGCACCACGCTGTCCGTGCGGCGCGCGACACCTTTCCGGCCACCCCATCGCTGTGGGCCACTCACCTCCACACCGGAGCGTGAACCGTCCCGGCGACAGCGGCCGCATCGTGTTCATCACCGCCGAGGCGACGATCAGACCGGAAGCCCCGGGCGCGCCTATCGCCACGGGCCGGTGAACTGCCCGAGTCGTCAGCCCAGCCGGGCCGCGAGCCCGTCGAGGAGAACGCCGAGCTGCCGTTCGAACCTCCGGTCGCCGTCGTCGCGGAGATGTCCGGCGGCTTTGACGAGTTCGGCGCCCTCGCCGAGCCACGCGTCGCGTCCGGCGCGCGAGTATCGCGCGGGGTCGCTGCCGGTCGACCGGCTGCGCTCCTGCTCCTCGATGACGAAGCCGACTACGAAGGCGGTGACCAGATCGAGGGTGTCGTCTGCTTCGGCCAGTGAGAACCCGGTCGCGGTCAAGCGCTCGAGCCAGGGTTCTTTCGCTTTCACGACCGCGGGGTCGGCGATACGCGTGCCGCTGAAGATGCGCGCTCCGTCCCGGTGCAGTAGATACTCCGACCGCAGGACGCGAGCGTAGGCGGCTACGGCGTCACGCCAGTCGCCGCCGCGCGGGATCGCCGCGAGGGCGTCGGTGACGCGGCGCATGACGAAGGTGGCCATTTCGTCGAGCAGTTCCTGTTTGTTGCGGACGTGCCAGTACAGGGCGGGGGCCTTCACGTCGAGCCGGGATGCGAGCGCACGGACGGTGAGGGCGTCCATGCCGTGCTCGTTGAGCAGTTCGAGTGCTGCCGCCACGATCTGCTCCCGGGTGATTCCCTTGGCCACGGTTGACACCCTAACAAAGTTCAGGGACAGTGGTCGGCATCAGAGATTAACTTAGTTAAGTAGTACGCAATGCGTGCTGCAGTCGTCAAAACCCTTGACACAACCCCCGTCTGCGCGGACTTCCCGGATCCCGAACAGCGGCCCGGCCGGGCGCCCCGACGCACCCGACGCCTGGGCGGCCGCCCTCGCCGCGGCCGTCGCCGAGACACAGCCCACCCTCGTCCTCGACTACGTGTGGGGCCCGTCGCCGAGGCCGCTTTCGCGGCATTGGGAAGGTCCGGCCCTGCCGACGACAGCGTAGCGGTCGACTACGTGCAGATCGGCTCGCTCGCCGGAGCCGAGGCGGTGCTGCCCGCGGCACTACTGCGCAGCCGACGGATCCGGGTCAGCGGTAGTGGCAAGGGCTCGGTCTCGAAGGAGCAGATGATCACCGAGCTCCCCGGCATCCTCGCCCGGTTCGCCGACGGCACCTTCGACGCGCCGTACACCGTGTACCCGCTCGGCCGCGTCGGCGAAGCCTGGGCGCATCAGGGGCGAACCCGGGCCGTCGTCGTCCCGGACCGACCGGGATCGACTCGAGCAGAGAGGAAGTCGACAACTTAGGCAAACGCGCACTGGTCGTCGGGCTCGGGAATCACCGGCACGGCCGCGGCCATCGGGCTGCGGCAAGCCGGCCTGCGGCCGGTGATCGTCGAACGGGCCCGGGACCGCCGAAAGGCGGCTATCCGGTGAACCGCCGGGCAAGCGCCACCTGCTCGCGTTTGTGCTGTCCGGCAAAGGGAGCGCTGTGCGGAAACATCAAGGCGCGCAACCGAGTCCCGCTGATCTGTCACCTGTTCCGGTCTGTAAAACTGAAGCGCGGCCAGTCTTGTCCGCGCACCGATCAGCTCGTGACATCAACCGGGCTGCAGCGACACGAGGGAGGAGCAAGAACTTCTGCGGCGCCATCGTCTCCACCGTCCGACCACCCCATCACGCCAGTTCTTTCCTCGACCAGGTAACTGCCGGCTCGCCACGTAGTTGAACCGAACAGCTGTGTCCCCCACGGCGACTCATCGAAAGGCAGGTCCCACGATGACAACGACCTCCGAGCATTCCGTATTCTCGACCGGGCAAAGGGCTCGCGAGATCGACGCAGTCGTCGTCGGAGCCGGATTCGCCGGCCTCCACATGCTGTACAAGTTGCGCGAACTCGGCCTTTCGGTGCAGGTGTACGAAGCGGGCGGCGGACTCGGCGGCACGTGGTACTGGAACCGTTATCCGGGCGCACGCGTCGATGTGAAAAGCGTGTACTACAACTACTCCTTCGACCCGGAGCTCGAGCAGGAGTGGGAGTGGACGGAGAAACTGCCGCCGCAGCCGGAGTTGCTTCGCTACATAAACCACGTCGCGGATCGTTTCGATCTGCGTAAGGACGTGCAGTTGCGGACCCGGGTCACCGCCGCGGTCTACGACGAGGCCGCCGCGCGGTGGCGGATCACGACCGATCAGGGCGAGGTCGTCTCGGCGCGGTTCGCGATCATGGCGACAGGCTGTCTGTCGGCGCCGAAGATGGTGGAGGTTGCGGGCATCGAGACGTTCCGGGGCCGCAGCTTCCACACCGGCAATTGGCCCGAGCAGGAGGTGGACTTCACCGGCAGACGGGTCGCGGTGATCGGTACCGGTTCCTCCGGGGTGCAGGTCATTCCACTCATCGCCCGAGCGGCCGAGCAGCTCACCGTGTTCCAGCGGACCGCGAACTATGTTCTTCCCGCCGGCAATCACGCGCTCGATCCCGCATTCCAGCACGGAATCAAGTCTCGCTACCGCGAGGTGCGCAAGGCCAACCGGGAATCGTCGTTCGGCATCGCGCAACCCGAAGCCACCAAGGGGGCACTCGAGGTGAGCGAAGACGAGCGAAATGCCTTCTACCGCAGGGTGTGGTCGGACAAGAACAGCGAACTGGTCAGCATGCTCGTCGGATTTACGGACCTACTCGCCGACGAAGCCGCCAACGAGACCGCCGCCCAATTCATCCGCGACCGGATCGGCGAGATCGTGACGGATCCGGCTGTCGCCCGGCTTCTTCAGCCCGCCGGGCTCTTCGGCGTCAAACGCCCGGTCCTGGGGACGGACTACTACGAGACCTTCAATCGTCCCGATGTCCGGCTCGTAGACGTTCGCGCGACCCCGCTGACCGAGGTCACCGCGTCCGGACTCGAGACGACGCGGGAGAGTTTCGAGTTCGATGACATCATCTATGCCACCGGGTACGACGCGATGACCGGTGCACTGGACGCGATCGACATTCGCGGCCGGGGTGGTGCGTCGCTGCGGGCGAAGTGGACCGACGGGCCCGTCACCTACCTCGGTCTCACCGTGGCGGGCTTTCCGAACCTCTTCACAATCACTGGCCCGGGCAGCCCGTCGGTCCTGTCGAACATGATGGTGTCCATCGAGCAGCACGTCGACTGGGTGGCGGACGCGATCGAAGCGATGCGGTCCAGGGGCGTTACGACCATGGAGGCCCAGACCGAAGCGGAGCAGGAATGGACGCGGCACGTCGGCGAAGTCGGCGATATGACGCTCTATCCGAAGGTGGACTCCTGGTACGTGGGATCGAATGTGCCCGGCAAGCCGAGGGTGATGTACGCATATATCGGCGGCGTCGGAGCATATCGCGAGAAGTGCGACCAGGTCGCTGCCGACGACTACGACGGTTTCATCCTGACGCAGTGACCGAGGCACTACCCGTGGCGGGCGCCGAGCGGCGCCCGCCACCCCGGGGGACCAATGGCGTGGTGTCGGTCGACGTGACCTCTACCAGGCGAGACGCATCGGCGGGCACGCCGGGAACTCGACCGGTAGTGCTGCCAAGGCGCGGTGGAACTGCCCCTGCCGCCAAGGTAGTTGCTGCGCAGGTACTTCAGGCCGGATATCCGGCAGGGCGTCGAGCAGCAGGTCGATGCCCTGCGAGGCGATGGTCTGGGCGAGGCTCTGGGCCGGGCAGCCGTGCGGGCCACCTCCCCATGCGAGGTGCGACCGGTTGCCCCTGCGGTCACCACCCCCGACGCTGGGATCGTTGTTGCACGCGGCCAAGCTGATGACCACCGGCTGATCGGCCGGCAGCCACACATCGCCGACGAGTTGCGGCTGCCTGGGGTAGCTCACGCTCCAATTCGCCAGCGGTGGATCCTCGAACAGCACCGCATCGATAGCGTCCCGGGTGTCCATGGCACCGCTGAGGACCTCGCCCCCGTATTGCTCGTCGGTCATCAACAGCAGCAACGCATTGAGAATGAGATTGCAGGTCGGCTCCGTACCCATCGAGAACAGGAGCGCGGCTTGATTCACCATCTCCATGGCATCGAGCCCGTCCGGGTGCTGCAACAGCTCCGAGGTCAGATCGTCGCCCGGCTCGGCCCGCTTCTGCTCGACAACCCCGATCAGGGCCTCGACGAAACGCTGCTGCCCTTCTGCGGCGCCCACGCCCTCCAGCATCGCGGCCATCCCGTGGTAAGCCGCGGCCGCGGCGTCTTCGGGAAAGCCCATCAGTTCGCTCAGGACCCGGAAGGTCAGCGGATACGCGTAGTCCGTTCGCAGGTCGGCGGTACCGCGCTCGCAGAAGTCGTTGATCAGCACCTCGGCGGCCCGAGCAACCGCGCCGTGCACCTTGTGCATGTCGACGGTGTCCAACGCCGCGATGATGGTGCGCCGGTAGCGCTCGTGTTCCAGACCCGCGGTCCGCAGCGCATTCTGGCGATAGCCCAACATCGGCAGCATCGGGGAATCGGCGGGGGCGTGCTTCTCCCATCGGCGTGGGTCCGCGGGGAAATGGGCCTCGTCGTTCAGGATCTGCATGGCCACCTGGTAACCGATCACGAGCGTCGCCGGCACACCCGGAGAAAGCTCGATCGGCACCAACGGGCCGTGACGTCGCATGTCTGCGTAGGCGCGGTGCGGATCGGCCGCGAACGAGGGGGTGTCCAGCCGAACAGGTGAGCCGGCGGTTACCGGGGACCCGTGCGTGATCAAGAATTCCCTGTGCGAACCCGGATCTGCATTGCTCAACGCGTGACTCCCCCGCGCGATGCCGCGTTGTGCCCCGGTAGGCCTGTTGCGGAACGGCCTGGCATCGGTTGTGTGGACATGCTGGGGCATACTACCGGGACTTGTTTCAGGCCAACATCTTTGGCCGAGTCAGCACCGCACCCGCTTGCGCACATATAGCTACCGACGAGTTCGTGGGCGTCGTTGCGGGGCCCGGTCCCGCATGCTCGCTGCACAGCTGCGAGGACCAACGATCATCTCAGCGGGTCGGTGGCCGGGTCGAGACGGTGATCGGCAGCCTCGTCGTGCTCGGCAGCCTCGGAGCCGGCGTCGTAGTGATCGCACACGTCCGCGAACTCCGCCGGACGGGGCTTGAGTATGCCGCTACGGCACAGTGTTCGATCAGAGACGCAAGTGTGAGCCGGAGCCGAGCGAAGTGGAGACAGACCATGACCGGAGAGCAGACCGACCAGCGCCCCGAGTTGATCGATATCGAGGCGTTCTTCGCCGACCCGCAGTTCGCGATTCCGTCGATCTCTCCCGACGGCACCCGTATCGCCTACCTCGCCCCGCACCGAGGCCGCCGCAACGTCTGGGTCCGCGGTATCGACGCAACCCACGACGACGCTGTTCCCGTCACTCACGACACCCGCCGCGGGATCACCACCTACTACTGGACCGACGACCCTCGCTGGTTGCTCTACCTCCAGGACACCGACGGTAACGAGGACTGGCACCTGTACCGTGTCGACCTCGACGACCCCGGCGCACCCGCTGTCGACCTCACGCCGATGGACCCGGGGTCGCGTGTGGCGGGTGTGGAGCCGCTGCCGTCGGTCTCCGGCAGTGTGCTCGTCGCGATGAACCGGCGCCCGCTGTTCTTCGATACCTTCCGGATCGCCGTCGCGACCGGCGAGACGACCCTGCACCTCGAACACGACGATCCGACGTCCGTCGTCCTGCTCGACCGCCGCGGCGAACCCGCCTTCCGCACCGCCCTGGCCCAGGACGGCACCGTCGAGATCTCCGCGATCGACCCCGCCACCGGGGGAATGCGGTCACTGCGCCGCCTCGGCGGAGCCGAGTACCCGATGAGCGTTCAGCCCCAGCAGGTCACTGCCGACGGGAAAGGGCTGCTCGTCGGGTCCTACCAGGACGGCGACGACCTGCGGCTGGTCCGCATCGACCACGAGACCGGCGCGGAGACCGTCGTCGCCGCTGTCGACGGTCGCGACCTGGACATCAGCGGTATGCTGCTGCCCGGTGTGCTCCCGCCCCCGGTCTACACCCATCGGAGCACCGGCGAGATCCTCGCCGCGCGCTTCGTGGGCGATCGCCCGCATATCGAGGTTCTCGACCCGCACTTCGCCGAAATCCACGCCCGGCTGCAGAAGCTGTCCGACGGCGTGCTCGGCACCCTGTCCTGCGACGACTCCGGGCAGCGCTGGGTCGCCACCTTCGTCCACGACCGCGATCCCGGCGTCACCTGGTTCTATGACCACACCACCGGCGATGCCCGCCTGCTGTTCCGGTCCTACCCGGACCGGGACCCGAACACCATGGCCCCCATGCAGCCTGTCGGGTTCCCCGCCCGCGACGGGCTGCCTCTGCACGCCTACCTCACCCTGCCGGTCGGCGTGGAGCCGCGGAACCTCCCGCTGGTGCTGGTGGTGCACGGCGGGCCCTGGTACCACGACTCGTGGGGCTACAGCGACGACGCGCAGTTCCTCGCCAACCGCGGCTACGCGGTACTGCAGGTCAACTTCCGCGGCTCACTCGGTTATGGGAAACGGCACGTCACCACCGCGATCGGCGAGTTCGCCATGGCGATGCACGACGATCTGATCGATGCCGTCGACTGGGCCGTCACCGAAGGTTACGCCGACCCCGATCGCCTCGGCATCTACGGTGGCTCCTACGGCGGGTACGCCGCACTCGTCGGTATCACTGTCACTCCGGACCGTTTCGCCGCCGCCGTCGACTACGTCGGCATCTCCGATCTCGCCAACTTCCTGCGCACCCTGCCACCGTTCACCCGGGCCTTCAACGTCAACAACTGGTACCGCTACGTCGGCGACCCCGAAATTCCCGAGCAGGAGGCCGATATGCTGACCCGCTCCCCGATCACCATGGTCGACAAGATCCGCACCCCGCTACTGGTTGCCCAAGGCGCCAACGATGTCCGCGTCGTCAAGGCCGAATCCGACAATATCGTCGCCCGGCTCCGCGAGCGCGGTGTGTCGGTCGAGTATCTGGTCGCCGAGGACGAAGGCCACGGCTTCGAAAATCCGGAGAACCGGATCATGCTGTACCGCGCGATCGAGCGGCATTTCGCCCGCTATCTCGGCGGCCGCAGCATCGGCATGCCCGACTCGTCGAGTAGGGACTGACGAGCCCGGTTCACCAGCCGGCTCGAACGCCCGAGAGCCCAGGGCGAACACCCCCGAGCTCGCGTCGCGCAACGCGATGCCCTGGTCCGGGCACGGGCGCACAGGCCCGGCCAGAGCAGGTGTTCGGCACAGATGTCGGATCGCCCGCGCGCTACTCGCGCGGGAGCAGCCTGGAGTTCGGCAGCGTCGGCGCCGGAAGGGGCGGCTGCCGGCCGGGCGGGAACTCGCCGAACAGGGCACGCTTGCCGGCGTCCCGCGGATCGGCGGGCTCGAAACCGAGCTCGGCCTGGTAGCGGCGCCGGTACTCGACGATCTCATCGTGGTGGCGTCCGACGAAGTTCCACCACATCACGATTTGTTCCCGCAACGGGACGCCTCCCAGGAGGATGACGCGGGCTTCGGTGTCGCCCGCGGTGATGACCAACGTCTCGGATCCGGGAGGTATGTAGGCCAGCGATCGATGGTCGACGGCGGCCGAGTTCACGGTGACCTCGCCGCTCTCGGCGAGCACGGCGTGCTCGAAGTCGGCCCGCACGGTGAGCCGTGCCGAGGTGCCGGGCTCGAGTATCAGTTCCGCACCGAGCAGGTCGGGTGTCCGGGTGTCGATCGGGGAGACCGATCCGAGGAGCGCTCCGATGAACACGCGCGCCGTGACGCCGGGGAGTGTCACCGGCTCGGGCGCGTAGTGCGCGAACGCGTTCTCGCTCCTACGCGTCTGGTCGGGCAGCGCGTACCAGAGCTGCACTCCGTGCAGGATGCTCGTCTCGGGGGCGCTGATCTCCTGATGGGTGATGCCACGGCCCGCGATCATCAGGTTGAGTTCTCCCGGCACGATCGAGGCCGCGTTGCCACCGGAGTCGAGATGCTCGATACGCCCGGTGAACAGCCAGGACACCGTCGCGAGCCCGGTGTGCGGATGCCGCGGCGCCTGCATGCCACCGGTCACCGAGACATCATCGGGACCGTAGTGATCCAGAAAGCACCACGCCCCCACCAGCGATCTCTGCCGCTGCGGGAGGGTCCGGTAGACGGTCATTCCCCGCACGCCGCCGAGGGGCACGAGGCGCGGCTCGAGGATCTCTATCGCCGTGCACGGCTGCCCATGATCCAGGACTTTCAGATCGGGGTGTGTCTCGAGGTCGGTCATCGAATGATCTTCCCTTCGGTATCGCGGGGACGCACCGAATGCCGGCTGAGGATCGAGATTCGGTTGAACGCGTTGATCGTGACCGCCACCCACTCGGCCGCAACGAATGCCTCCTCGCCGAGAACCGACCGGGCGCCTGCGAGATCGCCATCCGTCTCTACGGTGGTGGGGAGCGATGTGGCGGCTTCAGCCACTGCGAGGACCGCTCTTTGCCGATCGTCGAACAATCCGGTCTCCCGCCATGCCGGCAGCAAGTCCAGCTTCTGCTGCGCTATCCCGGCTCGTCTCGCCTCGCGCGAATGCAGATCCACGCAGAACACGCACGCGTTGATCTGCGACGCACGGAGCTTGATGAACTCTGACTCCTGGACCGAGAGTCCGCGCTGCAACGCCGCCGCTCGAATCGCCGACGAGAACGCTCCCGCGGCCTTCCATGCCTCGGGCATCACCTTGTCCAAGGATGGACGCATCGTGTCTCCATTTCCGCGGCGACAGCGCACATCCGTCTTCCGCTCTCGAGTACGTTCATCTCGACGCCGGCGTCGGATCCGTGAACGAAGGGGTTTCGGTGGCGTGCTCGGTGTTCCCGTCGAGCGGCGTCCGGCGACGCTTCACCGAATCACGACGTCGATGCGTACGCGAGCGGAGCTCATGTCCCGCTCCGTTCAGCGCGCGTGACCAGTGCGATGTCGGTAGGTGTCGGACGGCGAAACGTACCGCCGTTCGCGACGAACTCCTCGCCGTGCATCCTCAGATGGCGAGCGAACAGCGGGCACACCGGCACGACGGTGAGGTTCTTGCGAATGCTGTCTGCGAGCGCCGCACGCACCAGCAGCCCGGCCAGACCGCGTCCACCGAACTCCTGATCTACCTCGGTGTGGAAAAAGATCCGCTCGGCGTCAACTCCGGAGTCGACGAAGTCGGCCCTGCCGACGGGCGATCCGTCGGCGAGCTTCACGGTGTACGAGCCGATCGGGCCGGCGCTATCGAGCTCGACCGTCACGGTTGCACCGGTGTTGTCGATCAATCCCTCGGCCATCCGGGTGTCCTTTCGTGAGACGGCGTCGCGGCGAGGGCAACGGTGTGCATCAGCTGTTCGGCGGCGACTGCCGGGCGCACGAAGTCCTCGCCGACTTTTCCGGCCCCCGGGGCTTCTATAGTGGCGGTGGGAGTAATCATCGTGTCGTCCCCACCGTCACAGTGGGCTGTTCGGCCAGAATCTCGCGGACCCGAGGGATGACCGCGGTGCCGTACAGTTCGACCGAACGTAGCCGGGCGGTGGCGGAAACGGTGCCGGCGGCGGAGTAGACCATGTCGAATCGGCCCACATCCAGCACCCGGATCGCCTGGGCGATTTTGTTGGCGACCGTCTCGACCGAACCGACGTACAGCGACCCGTGTTCCACCTCGGCGTCGAATTCTTCCCGGCGGAGCGGTGGCCAGCCGCGCAACGCACCGATGCGGTCACGGATCTCCCGGTACCCGGGGTAGAACAGCTCTTTGGCCTCCTCGTCGGTGGCGGCGACGAAGCCGGGCGAGTGCATCCCGACCGGGGGCGCGGGCGTGCCGAGCTCCTGATTCGCCCGCCGGTACAGATCCACATAGGGGGCGAAGCGACCGGGGGCGCCGCCGATGACGGCAAGCATGAGCCGGAACCCGTAGCGGGCCGTGCGGAGCACGGACTCAGGTGTACCGCCGACCCCGACCCAGGTAGCGAGACGTCCCGATTCGGTCTTCGGGTACACATCCGCATCGCGCAGGGCGGCCCGAGTGGTGCCCTCCCAGGTGACCGGCGTCTCGTCCAGGAGCCGATGGAACAGATCGATCTTTTCCTCGAACAGCACCTCGTAATCCGTCAGGTCGTACCCGAACAGCGGGAACGACTCGGTGAACGAACCCCGTCCGAGGATCACTTCGGCGCGGCCGCTGGAAAGCGCGTCGACGGTGGCAAAACGTTGGAACACCCGGACCGGGTCGTCCGAGGACAGCACCGTCACCCCCGAGGCGAGCCGGATGCGCTTCGTGGCGGTCGCGATCCCCGCCAGCACCGTCTCCGGGCTGGAGATCGCGTACTCCGGCCGGTGGTGCTCACCCAGCGCGATCACGTCGATGCCGGCCTGATCGGCCAGCACCGCCTCGGCCACCGCGGCGCGGATCGCCTGGGCGTGCGAGACGATCTCACCCCGGTCGTTGCGGGGCCGGTCGCCGAAGCTGTCGATCCCGAACTCGATCTGCGAAGCATCCATCATGTGCTATTCCTTCGAGGTTTTCGTTGTGTCCGTGTGCCGGGACGGCGAGCAGGATCGGCTCCGTGGCGCCGACATCGCCGCCACCCGCCCCAGCCGCGTCACCCGGCACGTTCCCACAGACCGGCCGGCCCGCCGCCGATGTTGCCTCGTCCGATCACGGTGATTCCCCCGTTCCTCTCCTTGCCGGACCGCTACGCGACGGAGGCCGGTCCCGCGAACCGAGACCGGCTTTCGACCAGGTTCGACGGGCAGGTCAGAACGTCTCCCGTGGCCTGACAACGACCGTACGGTGGCCATCCGGCAGGCGTCCAAGACTTGTTCGGACGCGAAACGATAGGATTCGTCTATCGATATCAGCCCGCGCGTCCTCCGCTACTTCATGGCCGTAGCCGAGGAACTCCACTTCGGCCGCGCAGCCACGCGTCTCTACATCGCCCAGCCGTCCCTGAGTCATCAGATCCGCAAGCTCGAAGAGGCTCTCGGGACCCCACTGTTCGTGCGTTCCAGCCGTCAGGTGCAGCTCACCGCCGCAGGCCGGACGCTGGCTCGCGAGGCGCCGATAGCGCTGGCTGCGCTGGAACACGCCGTGCAGCTCACCCGGCTGGCCGGGGCGGGGATCGCGAGGACGATCCGGCTGGGCTATACCCCGGTCACCGGGTTCGACACGCTCACGGCGCTGCTGGATGCTCTCCGGGAAGATCACCCCGACCTGATGGTCGACGCTCGAGAGTTCTTCAGCGCCGAGATACCCGAACGCCTCCGCGCCGGTGACCTGGACATCGGCCTCGCCCTTTCCCCGCAGCCCCTCGACGGGGTAGGCGGCGAACTCCTCCGCGAAGAGCCCGTGTCCGCCCTCCTCAGCACTCGCCACCGCCTCGCTGACACACCGAGGATCCCGGTGACGGCCCTCCGCGACGAGACGCTGCTGCTGTTCCCTCGCCATCTCGCCCCGGCGTACTACGACGGCATCGTCGCCGCGTGCCACGAAGCGGGCTTCGCACCCGTGATCTGCGCATTCGAGGAACCGCCGGTGAACGCCATGCTTGCCCGGCTCGCCGGCGGACGCGAGGTCGGCTTGGCCCCCGCATCGTTCGCCGAACACACCGCGAAGGCCGGGGCCGGCATCATCGTTCGTGACGTCGTCGATCCGCCGATCCTGGCGAAACTCTCGGTGCTGTGGCCCACGAACGATCCCTCGCCCGCCATTGCAAGCGTCCTCGCCACCGCCCGGCAATGCGCTGAACACAACAAATGGCTACGAAACCCCTCACGTAGTGCGTGAAGTTGCGACCGGAGCGATGGCTTCACAGCTCAGCGCGCCCGGGCGCGGGCCAGATTCCAGCTGTTCCAGGTGTCGTCGTCGAGCTGGTTCTCGAGCCGTTCGAGCAGGCCGTCGCGGATCTGGGCGGGCAGGCGGTCGAGGACGGGGACGATATCGGCGGACAGACCGGCCAGGTAGTCGACGTCGAGATCTTCGCCGCGCTCCCAGCGGTCGATGTTCTCGGCGGCGACCAGGCCCTCGGGATTCAGTGCGGCAAGGGCCAGTAGGGCGGCCGTCCCCGTCGCGATCGCACTGCGCGGCAGCCACGCCGTTTCCAGGCGCAGAACGGCGATGATCACCAGCACGTAGACGATGCCGAGCCAGAGTTCGCACGTGCCGACCAGCAACCGCAGCACGGTGAATCCGTACGCCTGCTGGTAGATCCACATACGTCCGAGCGCGGAGGCGATCATCACCAGCGTGAGCCCGCTGGACGCGCACAACAGGCCGCGCAACCACATCCGGTCCACGGCGGTGTCCCGGGCGGCCCGGTGCAGGACCGGCAGGATGACCGCGAGCGTCAGCACGGTGACCGCGGAGAGCTGCCAGAAACCGCCCCGGGCGTACTCGGCGTAGGTCAGGCCGGCGGTGCGCTGGACATAATCGTCCCCACCGAACAGGGCCACCAACTGTGCCCCGAGGAACAGCGCGAACACCGCTGTCAGGGCACCGACCGGCAGACCCCATTCCAGCCGCGCCAGCGTACGATTCGCGAATTTCGGCTCCCCGTCGGCTGGGAGCGGGGGTCCGGCGAGCAGGTACAGGGCGCCCAGGGTTCCGATACCCGCTGCTACGAACACCACGACCCAGCGGGTCAGCGTGTCACCGTCCATTCGCGGCACCAGACCGTCGATGAGCGCGGCGAACGTGGCGTCGGCGCCGGCCAGTAGTGGTACGAACACCGCCAGTAGCGCCACCGTGACGGCGACGGATACCCCGAGCCGGCGATTACGCGTCCCGGCACCGTCGGGGCGCTTTCCCAATGCGGTATACACCCAGGCGACGGCGCCGGCCGACGCCAGCGGAACAGCCAGCGCATCCCGGAATGTCCCGCGCGCGGAACGCCGGCCCACCACCGCCAGCGACCCGGCCACGGCCGCCGCCACCACGCACAGAACGAACAACCACCCCGCGGCCCGGAAAGTGCCGACCGCCAGCAACACCAGCGCCGTGATCGCCCACCACAGGCGTTCCCGGTGCCGGGTCTGTCCATGCTCCGGCCCCGCGGTACGACGTGCCCGGTGATGGACTGCACCGACCGCGGCCGCAGCCGCGGCACCCGCGAGCAACCAGCCGATTCCGGGCCGGTCGAGCGGGACGGTCGCCGCCGCGACCAGACCCGCGATTCCCGCCGCGGGCAGCACACCCGCCGGGTAGGCGACCAGGTGCCGGTGGGGTGGAACGGCCGGCGGGTTCGGGGATTCCGGTGCAGCTCGAGCGCTCGGTGGCTGCACTTGTATCCGGCCGCCGGGCTCCGGGAGCGCGGCATCGGACGTCGAATCCGTGGCGGATTCCATCGATTTCACCGGGGTCGTCCGTTCGGTGTTGTCATCGTTCGGTGTGGTTCGCCTGGGCATGCGGCTCCTTCTGAGGGTGTGCGTTATCGCCCCGGGGCCGATCGGCGGCCGGGCTGTGCAGCGGGAAAGGTCAGTGGTCGGGCGGCTCGGTGGCCGGCAGGATCACGCGGATCCGGGAGCCGGGGTCGGTGACAGCGATGGCGCCGCGGTGCAGATCGACCACCCAGCGCGCGATGGCGAGTCCGAGCCCGGTGCCGCCGCCGTCGGTGCGGCCACCGCGGGTGAAACGGTCGAAGATGCGTTCGCGCTGGTCAGGCGGTATGCCGGGACCGTCGTCCTCGACATCGATGACAAGGTCCTCGCCCACGGTGTGGGCGCGGAGCCGGACCTCACCGCCGGCCGGACCGTGCCGGGCGGCGTTGTCCAGCAGGTTCAGCACAACCTGGTGGAGGCGGGCGCGGTCGGCGTACACGGTCGCGGTCACCGGCTGGACCTCGCTGCGGAAGCGGATCCCGCGACCCGATGCGGCCGTCATGACCTCCACCTCGGCCACCACTTCCGCGAATAGCGGTGCGATGGCGAATTCGCCGCGGTCGAGCGGGACGGCGCCCGCCTCGATACTCGAGATATCGAGCAGTTCGGAGACGAGCCGCCCGAGCCGTTCGGTCTGCGCGAGAGCCGTTTCCAGTGTTTTCGGATCGGGCTTCGATACCCCGTCCACCAGGTTCTCCAGGATGGCGCCCAGCGCGGTGACGGGGGTGCGCAATTCGTGCGAGACATTGGCTATCAGGTCACGGCGCTGCCGGTCGGCGGCGGCGAGGTCGTCCGCCATCCGGTTGAACGCTTCGGCCAGCTGGCCCACTTCGTCGTGGGAGGAGGCGCGCACCCGGCTCGTGTAGTCCCCGCGCGCCATCCGCTGCGCGGCGGCGGTCATCTCCCGCAGCGGCATGGTGATGCCGTGCGCCAGGAATTGAGAGGACACCAGCGCGATCACCATCGCGGCCAGCGTGGTCATCGGTGGCAGCCAGCCGATCTGCAGGCGGAAATAGCCGAAGGCGAGTCCACCCGCGAAGGTCATCAGGACGGCCAATTTGAGTTTGATGGAGCGGACCCGATCCAGCGGCCGCGGCAATACCGCCGCCACCCGGTCGAATGCCCGCCGCAACCCGCCCACGACCCCGCCCCGGGCGGCGGCGCCGGTGACCGTGTGCCCGCTCATCTGCTCTCCAGCGCATACCCGACACCATGGACGGTCCGGATCAGGTCGGCGCCGAGTTTGCGGCGTAATGCCTTGATATGGCTGTCGACCGCCCGGGTGCCCGCGGCATCGGCCCAGTCCCATACCTCCTCGAGGAGCCGTTCGCGGGCCAGCACCGCGCGGGGCCGCTGCGCCAGCCGGGCCAGCAGATCGAATTCCAGCGGCGTCAATTGTGCTTCGACCCCGCCGCGCCAGACCCGGCGCTGATCGGCGTCGATTCGCAGATCGCCGACCACGGTGATCGTGCCGGGCAGCGCTGCGGCGCGCTCGACCCGGCGCAGTAACGCGTGCACCCGGGCGGTGAGGACCCGCAGGGAGAACGGTTTGGTGAGGTAGTCATCGGCGCCGACGCCGAGACCGATGAGCTGATCGGTCTCATCGGTTCGCGCGGTGAGCATCAGTACCGGCACCGAGTGTTCGGCCTGGATCCGCCGGCAAACCTCCAGTCCGTCGAAGCCGGGCAGCATGACGTCGAGGACGACGAGATCGGGTTCGAAAGTGCTCGCGGCGGCTACCGCGGCGGGTCCGTCGTGAGCCACCTCCACCATGAACTCCTCGGCCCGCAATCGCGCCGCCACCGATTCCGCGATGGTGAGTTCGTCGTCCACCACCAGGATCCGCCGCGCCACCGCTCCCCCTGCCGGTGCGTTCTGTTCCATGGTCGGGAAGCCTAGCCACCCCGTGTGGAGAGAACAGGCGTCAATTGTGGAGATTCTGTGTGCCCGGGAGGCATACCGTCGCGTCGCGTCTCTCGGGTGAGGTTCTGACCCCGGCGCGGCACAGATCGACCGGCCGCGGGGCGCCACGATGACTCTCACCGGGCCCAGGACACTGCATCGATGCGGCCCGGCGCCTGCTGCACAGGCGTCGGTGCGGCCCGGCGCCTGCTACAGGCCGCCGTCCTCCGGTCAGAGTGCGAGCAGGTGACGGCGGGCGCGGCTCCCACCAAGCCCGTGTCCCGGCGACGGGTGAGCAGTTCGCGCGGCACAGTGCCCCGAGCGGTACCCGGGAGTCGGCGGTCACCCCGTAGCGAGACGATGCCCGTGGCGTGCGGACGGGCGTAGACGCGCTCAGTTCGACAAGCACAGGCCTCGGGGGTCGCCGACGCGCCGAAGCCGGCGCGAAGTCGCCTGCCCAATTTCGAACACACTTGCGATAACATCATGGACCGATCGGTTTGTTAATGGATAGGGGTCCAGTGTCGTGAAGGTAGGCGATCGCGTACTACTTGTGGCCGGCGGTCAGTCGGTGTTCGAAGTGCTCGAGGTCGACGGTGACCGCGCTGTCGTGGAGTCCATCCAGGCCGATGCACCCGGGCGGTACCCGTTCAGCGCGCCGCTGACCGCACTCGTCCCGGTCGATCATTGATCCTTTTTTGATCTGCCCCTTTTACCGGTTCCTGTGCATGCGCTGACGCAGTGGCCGTGGTGCCGGCGCCGATGCCGGCCGTTTCCGGACGGCCGCCGGACGAGGCCGGTTGGGCCATCGAGTTCAAATGGGACGGAAACGGACGGGTTCGCACGAAGCCGTGGCGCTCGGTCCGACTTTCGCCGCAGAGCACACCCGGCGGGCACGCCGCGCGCTCCGAAGGCACAGTTTGATTTAGGACAATAACTGTCCTGATTCCTCGACATACTCGAATCATGAGCGAAACCGACTCGATCGCAGGACAGCCGGAGCAGGCCGACATCACCGACTACAACGATCCGAACGCGCCGTGGAACCAGGATTGGGACCAGGAGGGCGGCATCGCCAACTGGAACGATGATGTGATCAAGGAGTTCCGGGAGAACTCGGGGAAAGTGGGCGGTGCCTACGCGGGTGGGGACCTCATCCTGCTCACCACCACGGGAGCCAAGAGCGGCAAGCGGCACACGATTCCGCTGGGGCCCCTGTACCGGGGCGACACCATGTTCGTGAGCTCATTCATCGAGGACAAGTACCCGGCCTGGTGGTACAACATCAAGGCCAATCCGCAGGTCATTATCGAGCTCCGGGACACGACCCACCAGGCGACCGGCAAGGTGCTCGAAGGCGCCGACTACGACGAGTTCGCGGCCTGGGTGCTGGCCAACAACCCCCTGCTGGCGGACTTCCAGTCCAAGATCGACCGGCCCATACCGCTGGTCGTGCTGACCCTCGACGGCGAGGGCTGAGCGCTCCCAGAAACCTCCCGGCCCCGGTGCGTCCAATGGTGCGCACCGGGCCGCGAACCCTCACCTACGGGGCTCTGCGGTACAGGACGAATCCCACGTCTACTTCCCCGGACGCTCGCTCGACGCCGCACCGGCAAGGCCGGCTTGGACAAAAACCTTCCGCGCCCTCTGCCGGCCACACCTGGAGGTCCTGTCCAATGACTGTGGCGCCGAGGGATCCCCACCGCCCCGGAGATACCGGCACTCATCGACGAACCTGCGATTCGGTCTACGACCACATCTTCAACCGGGGCGGGGAGGTCGCCGCGCGGCCGGCGCCCCGATCACTCCCCCACTGTCCCCTGATCGGTCTGCCGCCACTCGCCCGTCCCATCCGGATTGCGGTGATATTCCCAAGCCGAATAAT